>NZ_JBVJJE010000004.1:304724-722305 GCF_055585925.1 Streptomyces sp. NPDC052064 | reverse complement strand
CTCAGCGCGAGCACGCTGACGGCATGCTGGTGCGCGGTGCTGTTCTTCGCCTCGGCGGGCGCGTCCAGCGCCTACCTGACGGTCTCCGAGGTCTTCCCGATGGAGACCCGCGCCATGTCCATCGCCTTCTTCTACGCCATCGGCACGGCAGCCGGCGGCATCAGCGGCCCGCTCCTCTTCGCCGACCTCACCGGCACGGGCAAGGTCGGCGACACGGTCCTCGCCTTCCAGATCGGCGCGGCGCTGATGTGCCTGGCGGGCCTGGCGGCGGCGATCCTCGCGGTGCGGGCGGAACGGCGGTCCCTGGAGGACATCGCCACGCCGCTCACGGCAGCGGCGGACGAGGCGGGCCCGACGAGCCCGACGGGGCGGGACAAGGAAGACGGCGCGTACGCCTCCGGCTCGGGGCCCGGCTCGACGGGGTCGAGGACGGCGACAAGGTAGGAACGCACCGCGTCTGTCTGGAGCGGCCAGGGCTGCCCCAGCTGCGGGCAGCGACGGCGTGGGGCTCACCTGGCTGCGAGCCGCCCCGGCTGTCCCAAGCCGCGGGTGGCCGCAGCCGGCTCAGCTGCGGGCAGTCGTGCCGCTGGGGGCGGCGCCCGTCCCACAGAGAGCGGCACCCCGCCAGCGCGGGCGAGCGACCCCACCCGCGCCCGGGGCGCACGCCCGGCACCTTGGCAACGTGCCGGACGCTACTCGGCCCCACCCCGTCGCACCCGGCCCCGCCGCCGCAGCAACAGCAACCCACCCGCGACAGCGGAAACACCCGCCGCAGCGGCCCAGCCGACCAGATCTTCCGTTCCGGTAGCAGCCAGGTCACGATCCCCGTCAGACGAGGGCGACGCGCTCACGACCCCCTGCGGCCGCGCGCCCCCGCCCGAAGCAGCACCGGACGGACCCGCACTCGGCACCGCCCCCGCACCCGGCTCCACCCGATCCCGAGTGAAGGCCAGCGTGCCAAACCCAAGTTGGTCGTAACCCCCACTGTTGGGCCCGTAATCCCCGCCCCCACCCTCCGGCGCGGCCTTGGCCGCCGCACGCGTCACATACGACGCCGACAACCCCCGCCGCTTGGTGTAGTGGTTCGCGATCATCGCCCAGATCGGACGGGTCATGGCCGGATCCACGCCCGCGGCCGCCGTCGCGCTCTCACTCCCCGACCACCCCCCGATCGCCCCCTTCCTCCGCGTGTTGGCCGTATAAGGCACATCCCCGCCCAGACTCCACTTCGCCACGTACTGCGCCCCCTTGAGGAAGCGGCTGTCGTCGTAGCCGTAGAGATCGATCCCCTGGTTCCAGGCCATCTCGCAGACCGTGCCCATCAGCCCGACGCCGAGCAGCGCGTGCCCTTGGTCCCGCCCGGCCTCGACCCACTCGGCGAGCCCGTCGTCGCGCACGACGGGAATGGCGTGCTTGACGGACCCCATGCCGTCCCCGTGCTCGAAGTACTCGACGGCCCGGTCGACCACGGCGCGGTCGTCACAGAAGATGCCCGTGGCGAGCACACAGGCGATGGCCGTCAGGTCCCAGTTGGGCCAGTAGTTGGTGACGACGGCGCCGTTGTGATCGCTCAGGAAACTGTCGCTGAGCGGATGGAAGACGTTCCGCATCAGCTCCTGCGCGCGCCCGAGCTCGAAGTCACCGTGATCGCGTACGAGTTCGGCGGCGTTGGCGAACTGATAGCCGTACAACCCCGCGGCCAGGAACCGGTCGGCGGAGCCCTCGATCGACGTCAGCTTCCTCGACCAGGCGTTGAGGATCGCCACCGCGGTGTCGGCATGCGCGGTCTCGCCGCTGACGTGGTACCGCAGGGCGTTCTGGTAGGCGGCGTGGATGTCGTTGTAGAGGGCCGCGTAGTTCTGGGGCGAACCCGACCCCCGGTACACCGTCGCCTGCGGATTGGCCCGCCAGCCGCTCTGCGCGTGCCGGTTGGCGGTGAGCTTGGCGAACCCGGCCGTATAGGGTCTGGCGCCCGCCTTCACCTTGGCCGCCATACGGTCCAGGTCGGCACGGGTGTGCAGCAGCCCGGGGTGAGCGAAGGGGGAGCCGGCGGCGGAGGCCGGGCTCGCGAGCGCGGTCGTAGCGACGCCGGCGCCGACGCCCATGCCGGCGGCTCCGGCCGCCGCGCCCGCGGCCTTCAACATGCTCCGGCGGCTGATCTGTCGTGTCACGTTGTCGTACCTCAACGTCGTAAGTCGCGTTCCTGCGGGGGACGGTGAGGAGACGGCCGGACGGTAAGGCGATAACAAAAACTGCGCTATAGTTGATCTGCATCCGGTCGCCGGAACTCCGGCAGACGGACGATGCGTTGGTGGTCCAAGGAAAGACGCCCCGCTTCCTGCGGGGAAATGCAGGTGCAAGGCCTGCCCGGCGCTCCAGACAAGAACCCCGGCCCTGGGTTTCAGGGCCGGGGTTCTTTGCCGTGCGCTCGACACTGCGGTGTGCTCGACGCGCCCCGGACGCCGAAGGTCCGGAGCGCAGCTCGACTCAACCGCGCCGGTCGGCGACAACCCAGGACGTCAGGCCCACGGCCCCCGCCACCCCGAACACGGCAGGCCAGGCACCCACCTTCTTGGCCAGCGGATGGGACCCGGCGAAGGCGGCGACATACGCGGCCGACAACGCCCCCGCGGCCACCCCGCCGGCCTGCTGCCGCCACTGCCGTGCGGCCGCGGCCCCGGCGACGGCGAGCACCACCCCGCCGAGCGGTCGCTGCCTGGTCCAGCGGGCCACGCCGTACCCGCCCACGAGCCCGCTCGCGGCGATCAACGCACTGGGAACCTTCGCCATACCTGCCTCCTGCTGCTCCTGCCCCGCTGGCGATCCCCGAGGTTAACTCCCCAGGTCGGGGGCGCACGCGCCGGGGCGCACGAAGGCGCGTTGCCCGAGAGCGCGCGAACATGAGTCTAGGCTTGTCAAGTTTCCGGCTCCGAGCTATATAAGAAGACGAAGAACGTAGGGCATCGCACCGACAGCGTCTGAAAGAGAGGAGTGACCAGTGATGCTCATGCGCACGGACCCCTTCCGTGAACTCGACCGGCTCACCCAGCAGGTCTTCGGCCCCGCCACGCGCCCGTCGGCGATGGCGATGGACGCCTACCGCTCCGGGGACGACTTCTTCGTCCACTTCGACCTCCCGGGTATCGACCCCGAGACGATCGAGCTGGACGTCGAACGCAACGTCCTGAACGTCCGGGCCGAGCGCAGGTCCCCCGCCCCCGAGGGCGCGGAGCTCCTCGTCGCCGAACGTCCCACCGGCAGCTTCACCCGCCAGCTCTTCCTCGGCGACACGCTGGACACGGAGCGCATCGACGCCGCGTACGAGGCCGGCGTACTGACCCTGCGCATCCCGGTGGCCGAGCAGGCCAAGCCGCGCCGCATCCAGATCACGGGTGGCGACAGGCCCAAGCAGCTCAGCGGCTGACGGCGCGGCACGCACGTACCCACGCACCCACGAGGGCTGCCCCGAGGACGTCCCACCCGTGGGGCAGCCCCACCCCCCCCACTCCCACACCCCGCGCCGCCGGAATCCGATCCCGGCGGCGCGACGCAGGACCGGATCCGGAGGAAGACCCGCACATGAGCGTGACGACGGTGCCCACTGTGACGACTGCTCTCACGGCCCCGAAGACCCTGATCCCCGTCCCGCCCCGCAACCACGACACCCGAGGCGACGCCAACGCCTGGACCCGGTTGATCGAAGCGGTGCGGGAATCGGGCCAGTACCCCACCAGGCCGGAGGCGGAGCGGGTCACCCGTATCGTCCTGTCCGCCCTCGGCGGTCATGTGATCGGCGACGAACGGGTCGACCTCGCCCGTGCCCTGCCCGAGGAGGCCGCCAGGGTGGTCGCCTCCCAGATCCCGGCCACGCGCCGGCTGACCGCCGCGGAGTTCGTCGACTCCGTCGCGGCCCGTATCGAGGGAGCGACCCCCGCCACGGCCCGCTGGGACGTCAGCTCGGTCCTGAGCGTGCTGCCGCCCCTGGTCGGCGACGACCTGGTGACCCGCATCCTGGCCCAGCTCCCCGCCGGCTACGCCCTCCTGTTCGGCCGAGCGGACCTGAGCCCGGCGTCGTAGGCTCCTGATCCGCGTACGACGTCCCGTACGCAGTACGGCACTCTGTGCGACGGCCACCTCTTGGACGAACGGGAGGTGGCCGTCGGCCAGCCGGCCGACGGGTAGCCGGCCAAGCCACCGACAGGAACCGCTACTTGACCCGCACGAGGTCCGCAACCCTCGCCACCCCCGACGGCACGCACCTCGCCCACAGAGACCACCACCAACGCCCACGACGGGACGCCGGCGGCGGAGATCACCGCTGCCGAGCCGGCCATGGCGACTCACCACGGTCCGGGCTGGGACCAGGCTGTGCTGTGATCGGCCGCGGGCCCGGCCGTAATTCGCTTGCCCTGGCCACCGGTCAACGCTGCACTGTGGCCAGACACCACGAGTCGTGGTGCCGGTATGTCGAGGAGGCAGCGGCGGCAATGGAGATTCGTCCCACGACCGATGAGGATCTCGACGTCTTCGTCGACACAGTCCATGCCGCGTTCGGGCACTTCCCGGAAACCCCGATCGAGGGCGGCGGGCTCTGGTGGTCGGCGCTCCAAACGGACCGCTGCCTGCTCGCCCTGACGGCGGACGGGCGGCCCGTCGGCACCGCCGCCGCGCACTCCTTCGAGCTCACCCTGCCCGGTGAGACCCTCGTCCCGGCCAGCGGGGTGACCGCCGTCGGCGTCCTTCCCTCACACCGGCGCCAGGGCGTGCTCACCGCGATGATGCGGCATCAACTCGCCGAGTTGCGGGCCCGCGGGGAGTTCCTCTCCGTACTGCTGGCCTCCGAGGCTCTGATATACCGCAGGTTCGGCTACGGACCGGCGACCTACACCGCGCAGCTGACGGTGCCGCGCCACAAGGCCGCCCTCGCCGTTCTCCGGGCACGCGGAGTGGCCGACGCACCAGCGACCGGCTCGGACAACGGCTCGGTCGAGGTGCTGCGTCGTGCCGAGTGCGGAGAGATTCTGGAAGAGGTCTACGACCGGTATCGCCGCGCCCAGCCCGGCGCGCTGTCCCGGCCGCATCGCTGGTGGGCCTTGCGCGCGGGGCAGCCCCCGATCTCGCCGGCGCCGCGCTACGTCGCCGTTCACCGGGACGCCGACGGCGTCCCGGACGGGTACGCCAGCTACTCGATCGAGTCCGGCACCCTGACGGTCGACGAGACCATCGCCACCGACGACGCCGCCTTCACGGCCCTGGCCCGGTTCGTACTCGGACACGACCTGGTCTCCCAGGTCGTGTTCAAGCACGTCCCGTCCGAGCACCCGCTGCGCTGGCAGTTCGCGGACTTCCGCGCCGGCGAGGTGAGCGGCGACATGGACTGGCTCTGGGTGCGGCTGCTGGACGTCCCGCGTGCGCTGACCGCGCGAGGCTGGTTCACGGACGGCGAGCTCGTCCTCGACGTCGAGGACCCGTTCCTCGGTGAACACGGCCGCTACCTGCTGACCGTCCAGGACGGCAAGGCCGACTGCGTCCCGACGGATCGGGAGCCCGACCTGTCCCTGGACGTGAGCGACCTGGGCTCGGTCTACCTCGGCGGCACCGCCCCGAGCACGCTCGTGCGTGCCGGACACGTCCGGGCCCACCGCCCGGGCGCGGCCACCCTCGCTGACGCCCTCTTCCGCGCCGAGCGCTCCCCGCACTGCCTGCACTGGTTCTGACCGCGCGCTCGCCGACCCTGCACGAGTTTCGTCAGCCGGGCTGCACCGACGCGGCCCACGACGTCCACCTGGACCAGCCGGACCGCCTCTACGAGGCGATCAGGGCCTTCATCGCCTGATCCTGCGACCTCAACGGAAACCTTCCCGAGGGCGGGAAACAGTTCGACAGGGCCCCGTCTCCCCGCCCATCCTGCGGTGACGCACCGACACACCCAACTCGCCCGAGGGAGACGACCGTTGAACCCCACCATCCGTCACATCACCGTCGACTGCACGGGAGAGCCCTACGAACTGGCCCGTTTCTGGGCCGAGTTACTCGGCCGTCCGATCTCCGACGAGGACAAGCCCGGCGACCCCGAGGTGCTGATCGAGTTCCCGAACGGGGCCCCCGGCCTCCTCTTCGTAAGCGTCGAGGAAGGCAAGACAACCAAGAACCGCATCCACTTCGACCTCCGGCCCACAGGCCGCACCCGCTCCGAGGAGGTCGAACGCGCCGTGACCCTCGGCGCCCGCGTCCTGACGGACCGCACCCTCCCGAACGGCAGAGGCTGGGTCGTCATGGCCGACCCCGAGGGCAACGAGTTCTGCGTCGAACGGGGAGAGCAGAACCGGGTGGAGGACTGACGTCAGGACGCTCTGGTCTCCGGGGGGGGGAGATCCATTATCGCGGCACGCGGAGGCGCCTGTCACCGTTCTCCAGAATGATCTTTACGCCCGATATGCGCCCGTAGGCTTGCGGGGGGGGGCACAACACACCTAACGGAACCGGGAGTTGAGAGTGGCGCACGACGTTGCCGCGCTGGCGGAGGAACTCACGGCCATGGCTGTGGCCGATCACCAGTCCTCGGTCCACGCGAACAGCGATGACCCCGCCGAGCAGCTGACGTGGCGTCGGCTGACCGCACGGCACGGTGACCGGCTCAGCGAGATCATGGACGAGTACGGCTGGCCCACGGCAGAACTGGTCGGCGAGGAGGCCGCCCGCGCGGCGTGGCTGATCGCCCAGCACGCCGACCGGCAGCTCGACGTCCAGCGACGCGCCCTCCACCTCATGCAGCAGGCGGTGTCGGCAGGTTCGGCAGGCCCCCGCGAGCTGGCCTTTCTCCGCGATCGCACGCTGGTCAACGAGGGTCGCAAACAGCTCTACGGCACACAGATCGCCGGCGTGAAGGACGGGTCACCGGTTCCGTGGCCCTGCGAAGAACCCGAGCGCATGGACGAACTCCGCGCGGAGGTCGGCATCGAGCCCTTCGACGAGTACGTTGCCAAGTTCTCGACGTCCTGACGCCGGTCGCCCGCTGGTGTCACCCGCTATTCGACCAACACCTGCCGGAAGTCGGTGAAGAGCCTTGTGGCGCAGTACCCGCACGCGACGTATTACGCCTTCCGCACCTGACGGGAGCGGACACCGCTCATGGTGGCGTCGCCTCGGGCTGCTCATGGCGGTGCTCTGCGCCGTACTGCTCACCGCCTGTGGCGGCGGGGACGGCTCTGCTTCCGCGAAACCCGACCTGGCGGACCAGGACCGTTTCCTGCACGACTACGTACGGTTCCTCAACACATCGGACGAGGCGGGACTGGACGGGCTGCTCGACGCCCACCCTCAGGGCTCCGAGGACGCCCGCGCCCGGATCAAGGCGTACGGCGGACAGGACTGGGACGTCCGGTGGACGCGCGCATCTGACTTCGCGGGCGTATGGAAAGTGGACATAACCGGCACCGCAGGTAACAAGAATCGACCCGTCCGTGTCACCGAGACCATCACCTGGGAGAAGGCGAACTGGGTGATGACCCCACTCCCGGGTGTCGTACCGACCCCACCGGACGCGGCGGGCACCGAACCGCCCGGCTGAGCGCATCCGGGCCCGGCGGTGTCGCGTCCTGACATGGCCGCATGTTCCGAGGCGTGGTCATACGCTCGGTGGACGAGCAGACCACACTCTCAGCCACCGCTGGAAAAGTGAGCGGAGTGAGTCCTCACTCATTGACGGAGTGAGGACTCACTCCATACTCTCGTGGTCATGACAGCACCTGAGGAAAACCAGACCACCCGCCGCCGCGCCCCCGCCATGTCGCCGGAGCAGCGCCGCGAAATGATCATCCAGACCGCGATCCCGCTGATCGCCGAGTACGGCGCCGCGGTGACGACCGCGAAGATCGCCCGCGCCGCGGGCATCGGCGAGGGCACGATCTTCCGGGTCTTCGCCGACAAGGACGAGCTGCTACAGGCCTGCATGGCCGAGGCGCTCTCCCCCGAGCACGCGGTCCGCGAGCTCGACGCGATCGACCTATCCCAGCCGCTGCCCGACCGGCTCGCGGAGGCGGCCGAGGCGCTACAGGCACACATGTCCAGGATGGGCGCGATCGCCGGCTCGCTGGGGCATCGCGGCGGCAAGCACCCCGGCACGGTGCGCGGCGCGGGCCGCAACGAGTCGACGACCCGTATCCGCGTGGCCCTCGCGGAGCTGCTGGAGCCCGACAAGGCCGCCCTGCGCCGGCCGCCGGAGCAGATCGCGGCCCTCTTCTTCGGACTGCTCTTCACCCAGCCGCGTACGGAGGACGAGCCCGACCTGACCCCGCAGGAGCTGGTGGAGGTCTTCCTGAACGGGGCGCTCTCGGGGAGCGCCAAATGAGCACACGACGAAAGCGCCTGGGGGTTACGGCCCTGGCCGTCCCGGCCCCCGTCCTGGTGTGGCTGGTCGCGGACCCACTGCTGGGGCACCGGCTGCGGGTCGCCGACGGCGAGCAGACGCTCGACATCGGCGCCGTGCCCGTGGCGGTCGTCGCACTGCTCGCGTCGCTCTCCGGCTGGGGACTGCTGGCCGCCCTGGAGCGGTTCGGGGCACGGCGCGCCCGCGCCATCTGGACCGGAGTGGCCGGCGCCGTACTGGCCGTGTCCTTCCTGCCGTTCATCGGCGACGGCATGGACGGCGGCACCCGGATCTCCCTCGCGCTGATGCACCTGGCGGTGGCGGCGGTGCTGCTCTCGGGGCTGGGCGGCAGGTCCCCCGGGGCGGGAGCCGGTGCCGCTAGGGGGTGACCGCCAGCACCAAGTACGCCGCGAACAGCATCAGATGGAGGCAGTCCCGCCAGAGCGTCGCGCGGCGGAGGATGACCGTCAGAGTGCTCACCACGATCGAGATGAAGAGCGATACCTGGTGGGTCGGGCCGAGGCCCATTGGCGATTCCGGGGCGAGCGTCAAGAGCGCCCTGCGGGCGTCGGCTTCGCCGCTCGCCCGGCGACGAGGTTCTTCGCTGCCGGGCGAGCCTCATGACCTGACACCGGTTCGCGGCTACCACCACTCACCGGCAACCCGGCGACGGCCCCGCACCCCACCCCAACCGCCCCCGCCGCCCCACCCCTGGGCCGCCCAGTCCGGCAGAAACTCCGCGGTGGAGGGGCGAGTGTCAAGAGTGAAGCGAAGCGCAATCGGCGAAGCCGGCGCCCGAAGGGCGCTCTTGACACTCGCCCCGCAACCGCCAACCTCGGAAGAACCGGGCGGCCGTGAGTACGTCACAGCCAACGTGATGGTCACAGACCTGGTCTGCTACGCCAGCGACTTGCGCACTGCCTCAACCAGCGACGCCGCCCGAACATCGTCGTGCCCCCCGATGATGTGGTTCATCACGTAGCCGAAGGCGATGCCGTGCTCCGGGTCGGCGAAGCCGAGCGAGCCACCTCGACCGGTGTGACCGAACGAATTCGGACCGGCCATGGCGTTGGCCTCGGTAGGCAACATGTAGCCCAGACTGAACCGGCTCGGCACCAACATCACCTGGTCGACCCCGCTGATCTGCTCCGCGGTTGCCAGCGCAAGGGTCCCAGGACTGAACAGACGCACGCCGTCCACATCACCGATCAGCGCGGCGTACATACGCGCCAGTCCGCGCGCGGTGCCGATCCCGTTGGAGGCCGGGAGCTCCGCAGCCTGCACCTCGGGCGAGTTGAAGTCGATATCAGCCGGATCTGTGACGGCGAACGCCCTGTTGCTGAACGAGTTCGGATCACGCCAGGCGGCAACCATGTCGCGGAGTTCATCGGGGATCGATTCCGGGGGAGCGGCGGTGAGGTCGACCTCTGGCTGCCTGTACTCCATCCTGCTGACCCGCTTGCGTTCCCTCGAGGGCAGCCCGATGAAGAAGTCGAGCCCCAGAGGAGCCGCGATCTCCTCAGCGAAGAAACGCCCCGGCGTGCGGCCCGACACCCGCCGGATCACTTCACCGACCAGCCAGCCCCAAGTTCTGCCGTGATATCCGTGCGCTGTACCCGGTGCCCACAGCGGACGCTGAGCAGCCAGTGCGGCCACCATCGGCTCCCAGGCCAAGGCCTCGGACAGTGGCACCGGCCGGTCCAGAGCCACCAGACCTGCCTGGTGAGCCAGCAGCCAACGCACCGGGAGGTCCGCCTTGCCGTTCGCGGCGAACTCCGGCCAGTACTTCGCCACCGGAGCGTCCAGGTCCAGCACGCCGCGCTGGACCAGCAAATGGACTGCGGTCGCGGTCGCCCCCTTGGTCGCCGAGTAGACGAGCTGCAGAGTGTCCCGTGCCCACGGGCGACCGCTGTCACCGTCGGCGACCCCACCCCACAGGTCCACAACCAGCCGGCCACCCCGATACACGCACACCGCTGCTCCGATGTCCCCGTGCCGGGCGAAGTTCGCTGCGAACGCCTCACGCACCGGTTCGAACCCGGCCGCGACCTCACCGTGGATCGTCGTCATGCCGCCCATCCTGGCGTGCTGGCCGTCTGTTCCGAGGAAGAGTTATCGCGGGAGCTGCCCTGTGTCAGGGCGTGTCAACTGGGCAGCGACAGCCCCTGCATGTTCGGGTGCCGCAGGAACTGCCCACCGCCCCAAACGTGCAGCGTGAACGTCTCGGGCCCCGGCCTGCCCGCGGCGTCGAAGGCGTCCAGTACTCCCTCGACGCGTTCCCACAATCTCACCGGGCCGCCCTCACGTACATCCCAAACACCGTCGCCAGAGGTGAGAGTGGCTGCGGATCCACTCATGACGTCGACCAGGTGTACGACCTCCCCGACGGTGACCAACTGGGCTCCCGGAACGGCACATTGCGCGAGAAACCGCAGCTGGAACGCCTCCTCCGTCGCGGCCATGAGGCGCTCCGGACCGTGCCGGGCCGTCCTGGGCATGTCCGGCAGGCCGGCGGCCCAGTGGGCAGGGTTGCCGAACGACGGCGCGGCATGGGTTCGGGCGGCCATGAAGGAGACCGTGCCTGGCAGCAGTGCCCCCTCCGCCGTACCGTCCCCGGCGACGGTCAGCAGGACACGGGCGTACCCGTAGAGCCACCCCGACAGAGTGAGCAGGATCTTTCCGCCCGGCCGGGTCTGGGTGAGCAGGGCGGGCGGGACGGCGCGGAAGGAACAAGCGGCCACGATGCGGTCGAAGCAGGCCTCGGGCCAGTACCCGTACAGCCCGTCCGCCACGGCGAGCGTCGGGTTGTAGCCGCAGCCGTACAGCGCGTCCGCTGCCGACTCCAACCGCCGGGGGTCGACCTCGATGCTGGTGACATCCCCGGAGTCGAGGCGTTCGCAGGCCAGTGCGGTCGAGTAACCGGTCCCGGTACCGATCTCGAGCACCGTGTGCCCCTCGGCCACGTCGGCGTCGGCCCACATGCGCACCACCAGGGACGGCAGCGTGGATGACGAGGTGGGCGCTCCACCATGCCGGACCACCGGGGCCTTCCAGTCGGGCTCCTCACCGTCGAACTGGGTGATCAGCGTGGTGTCGGAGTACGCGGCCGCCAGCCACCGCCCGTAGTCCAGCTCGGCGGTGACCGGTTCCCACACCGGCAGTCCTTGCCTGTCGCGCTCGTCGGCGAGCAGGTAGAAACCGGGCACGAAGCGGTGTCGCGGCACTGCTTCCACTGCCGCTCGCCAAGCCGGTTCCACTAGGCCACCGTCTCGGGCGAGGGCATCCGCCATGGCTTCGCGTAGGCGGACCGCGTCGGTCTCAGGGTCGGCGGGCAACGCCATGACCTGCCGCCTCCTTCCGTACTTCGGTGCTCAGAATGTCGGCGAACGCCTCGGCGATGTCCGGGGCGTCCGGCAGCCAGCCCCACTGCCCGTTCGGGTTGCACTCGATGGCCCACCAGTCTTCGGGATCGTCCCCGTCCCCGGTGAGCGCGAAGTCGAAGCAGCCGAAGACCAGGCCGAAGGAGTCCAGGTACTTGTGCAAAGCGGCCTCGATCGCGGCAGGGACGGCGATGGGGGCGTGCACCAGCTCGTCCCAATCCCCCCGCCGCCAGTCGAGGGCTCCGTCCGGCGCGATGATCCGCTGGGCGAAGACCCGACGGCCGACCACGGTGATCCTCACGTCCCCGCTCTTGGGAATCTCGGCCTGGAACATGTGCGCGGTCACGGCCAGTGTGTCGTCGAAGGTTTCGGGCTCCACGCGTTGGGTCCAGATCGCGCCGGTGTGGCCGTCATCGCTGCGGGGCAGCCCGCGGAACGTCTTGTAGACGACCCGGCCGTGGTCGGCGGCGAACTTCCTGGCCGCCTCCGCCTCGTTGGTGACCAGGGTGGGCGGAACGCGTAGCCCGAGTTCGGCGAACCTCTGCAACTGGACCGGCTTGAAGTCCGCATGGGTCACCGCGTGCGGATGATTGACGTACAGCGCCTCGTGCAGGCCGTTCAGGATACCGCCGAGCCCGTGCCTGGCCTCGGCAACGGTGAAGTCCCGTTGCTGCTGCGGTAGATGTTGGAATCGGGCGGTGTACAGGGTGGGGCGACGGTGGTAAACCGCCGTCATATCCCTCACGTCCACCTCTCGACTCGACGTGCGCAGCCGCCCACCCCAGACACGGGTGTCCGGGCCGATACGGAATCCGAAGGCCAGCTCGGGCCCAATGTCGGCGGGATCGACGCGCACGACGGGCACTTCGCGCTCGTTCAGTGCCTTGATGACACGGTCCGCTGTGAAGTCTTCCAACGCGGTGACGACCAGGACAGTAGAGGTCATCGGTCAGTCCGACTCGTAGTCGGTGGTGTGGTCGTCCTGAGTCTGGGGCTGCGGATTCTGGCCGTCGCCTCCTCCGGAGACGGATGCGGTACCGGTCGTCCTCGATGTGCCGTGCTTGCCCATCTCGATCACCTGACCCATGGCGTCCGTGTACCGCGCCGTCTGGGTGGATCCGTCCAGTACGACGGTCGCGTAGGACGGTGGGCGTACGGGGAGCCGGTCGGTGACCAGTCGCATGGCCCAGGGGCGCTGAGCGGCGACAGTCGTCTTGAGCTCGCCCATGTCGTGCGGACAGATCTCGGCCTCCACGGTCAGCCGCGAACGGCCTGCCTCGACCAGACCGACGACTGAGCACGGTGGACACAAGTCGCCAGCGTACCGTGGCGGAACCACCCAGTACGTGCCCGGTGGCCGCTGTCGGTCGATGCGCGGCACTCCCAAGTAGGTGCCACGACCGAGGCACGACACAGCGCCGTCGTAGGCCCACGCGAGACCGGCATCCCCGTCGACCAGCGCGTAATAGGTGCCACCCGCCACTCGACGGTCGTAGATGATCGCCCCTCCCAGTAACTCGCCGAGCGCAGCGGCCACTCGGTCCTCATCCTCGGACTGAACAGCGGCATGCACGACATCGGACGCCATACGCACGGCCGCGAACCGCTCGCCGAGCGGAAGTAGCGCGACGCCCTGTGCGGCCCACTCCGTCCGTACGCGCTCGGGCACAGGATGCGTCCGAGCCAGCCACTCCGAGATGTCCAGGTCCTCATGTGTGTACACGGCGTGCTCCCCTTGCTGTCCGTCGATCGGTACGGCAAACAGGGTCCACGACCCAAGTCGCCGATTCGAGGACTTCAACAGGCCACTGAAAGGACTTATGAAGGGCCTGAATAACCTCTTGAGTGGGAAAGAGTGTCGTGTCGAGGACCTTCATGGGAGGGTTGGGGCGTTGTCAGGAGGAGGAGGTGGCCCCGTGCCAAGGCCCACAGGCAACGTTCGACTCAAGGCTGCTCGGGTAGCCGCCGGCTTCAACTCGCAGCAGGACCTGGCAGACGCCCTCACCGAGCACGCGAAGAGCATGGGCATCCGCGGCCTGTCCATCGGAGTGCGCCAGGTCCGCCGCTGGGAGTCGGACAATCCACCGTGGCCGCAACCGGACTGCCAGCGTGTACTCGTCCACCTGCTCGGCCAGAACATGGAGTCTCTCGGCTTCACGCCCCCGTGGGGCGCTGAGGTGGCGGTGCCCGACCCCGTCCGGCGCAGCTTGGTCGCCGGTGGGGCGGCAACAATGGGTCTGGCGATGGGATCAGGCCGTGCCGTAGCCGCCTCGCACCCGGCGACCGCCGGAGCAGACTTCGCGGCCGTCACACGTTCCCACCGTCGGCTCTACTGGTCGGTCGCACCGACCACACTGCACCCGGCTGTCGTGGCGCACGCGATGTTGGGCTGCGCCCTGCTGCCGGAGACGTCTGACTCCACCCGACGCACGATCGCCGCCGCCCTGGCCGAGACTTACCTCCTGGCGGGCCGGATCGAGTTCTTCGACCTCTCCGAACCGACCACCGCCCACGACACGCTGCTCCTCGCCCTGCAAGCCGCGGGCGAGACCGACGACGCGTTGCTCGGTTCGGCGATCATCGCGCACATGGCCTTCATCCCGGGCTGGGCGGGCGATCAGGAAGGAGCACGGGAGCGAATGATCGCGGCCCGGACCTACGCCCGCCGCGCCCCCGCCTCCGCCGAGTTCCTCGCCTGGCTGGACGCCGTGGAGGCCGAGTGCGAGACCAGGTGCGGCGATACCCGCACTGCGCTGAACCTGATCACCCACGCCGAGGACGTCCTGGGGGGCGGCAACGAGCACGCGTCACCGCCGTGGATGGACTGGTTCTCCCCGGCACGACTCGCGGCCTTCAAGGGCAACACCCAACTGCTCGCCGGCCACCTCCCACAAGCCCGTGCCGCGTTGCTCCAGGCGCTCGAAGCCATGACCCCCAGCGAGGAGAAGCAACGCACGGTCGTATACGGCGACCTGGCAGCCGTCGAGGCGGCGTCCGGCAACTCCGAGGCGGCCTGCGAGTACGCGGGCAAGGCACTCGATCAGCTGGCACTCACCTGGTACGCCACCGGCATGGACCGCGTACGCGAAGTCCGTCGTGCGCTCACACCCCACCAGCACGAGAGCTGCGTCCGCGACCTCGACGACCGCCTGTACGACTGGTCCACGACACTCAGCGCGCTGAGGCGTTGAACTCGCGCACCCGGTCGCTCAGTTCAAGCAGCCCTTCGATGCGGAAGGTCGGCAGTTCCAGGGCCTCGGTGCTGGTCCACTGAATGGTGGCCCAGGGCCCGCGATTTACAAGCGCTGTATGCATACCCGCCTGCCTGGCGGGCCTGATGTCGTTGTCACATCGGTCACCGACATACAGGATCTCGCCGACCTCGAAGGGCACGGCGTCGGCCACCCGCTTGAAGAACTCGGAATCGGGCTTGCTGGCGCCCCAGTCGTCGGACGTACCGATCAAGTCGACGTCGTCGGAGAACAGCGCCCGCAAGATCCCCCCGGCACGTACGGTCTGGTTGCCCGCGATGCCGAGCCACAGCCCGTCGGCCCGAAGCTGACCCAGAGCCGGCCGGACGTCCTCGTACAGATCGCCTTCCCCAAAGCTCTCCGGCTGCCCGGCAGCGGCCCGCTTCTCCCGTTCCGCATAGAGGTCGAAGCCGGGCCGGAACGCCTGGAACGTCTCCCGGTAGTCGCGGCCCTGGGCGATCACGGCCCCGAACATCGCATGGAAGGTGTGCCGCGGCACACCCAGCCAGTCGGCCCAAGTCCCGTACTCCCGGGTCTCGTCCACGAGGCACTCACCGACGTCGAAGACCACTGCGCGAATCATGAGGGGCAGAATATCGAAGCATCGGAGTCCCGCTCGCCGCCATGCATCCGGCAACCGAGGCTCCTCCTGATGACACCGAAGTCGCTTCATCCCCCGCGCAAGTAATCATGGATTGCGCAAGCAATCGCCGTCCCAAGGGGGATTGGTACGGCATTTCCGATCTGGGTCGCGATTTCCGTCTTGGTTCCGCACCAACGGAAATCAAGAGGGAAGCCTTGGATCCGCGCGGCCTCGAAGTGAGTGATCGGTCGGTCCTCCGACGGGTGGAGGTAGCGGCCCTTCTCCGGTTTATAAAACTCGGTTCGGATAGTGACCGACGGCTCGCTCAGGCGGAGGCGACCCATGACGTCACCGGTGCCGGTGTTATGACTGTCCCAACTCGTGGTCGACAGGTATTGAACCGGTGTCCTCACCCCAGGAGGGTTCGGCTCCTGGAAGACGTGCACTTCCCCGAACTCATCGAGCGTGAACCATTTGTCGCGCAGGTCCTTCCGGTTTCCACCCGGTGGGATGGCGCGGTATCGCGCCCTTGACAGGGGCTCCGGGTTCCGTCGGAAGTGCAAGTCGCTCGTCGTGAAGATCCCTGGTAGAACGGCGTTTATCTCCGGGATGAACTCTTTGCTGTCCGGGAGTTCGGTGCCGCGTAGCTCTCGCTGCGCCGACTCTTCGAAGATGCCCTTAACTGCCTTCCAGTACGAAACGGCATCTTCCATCCCGTCCAGAGTCTGGGATTCAACTGAACCGTTCGCCTTCGGTCGCCGAACATGCGTCCTTGTCGGGTACGTCATCGTGCGGCCGTTGTCGATGTCACGACGAACGCCGATGACGATGGCTCGGCGACGGGCCTGGCTGGCGCCGAAATCCGCTGAGTTGAGGAGGTAGCGCTTGGTCCGTGCCTCAACGCTTTCGGTCGGTTCATACCCGGGTGGGTCAACAAGGCGATACTCGGCCAGACGCCCCCCGTCCTCGACTTCGTTCAGCAAGTTCTTGAACTCGTCAGACTTCAGGAAGCGATCGACATTTTCGATTACGAATACCTTTGGGCGAATGCCAGCAACAATCCGAACGTACTCTTCCCAAAGGCGATTTCGTTCACTGCCCTTCTTCTGACGATTCAGAGCAGAGAAGCCCTGGCAGGGCGGACCTCCGACCACGACATCCGCATTGAGGGCCTCGGGGGTCGGCTTCCAGTCCTCGATGTCTCCGACATGGACCCGGGCTGCCGGAACCCGCTCGTCCAGGCGAAGGCTTCCGAAGTTGGCGGCATATGTGGCCGCCGCAGCGGCGTTGTGTTCGACCGCAGCGATGCTGTGAAAGATGGGTCCGGCGCTGGCTGCGTTCGCTGGACGGAACTCATGAAAGCCCTGGGTGAAGCCCCCGCAGCCGCTGAAAAGGTCGACGACTGTGATGGGATCGGAGGCAAGCAGTCGGGGCGTACGCATGGAGCGATCTTAGCTGCGCAGAGCGGCTGCGATGGACTGTCCGACCGCGGTTGCGAGAGGCGGGGGCATGGCGTGGCCCACTTGACGATACCTGGATGTCTTGCCGCCGGAGAACTCCCAGCTGGTCGGGAAGGCTTGGATCACGGCGGCCTGCTCAACGGTGAGCTTGGGGTGATCGTCGATGCCATAATCCGCGCCGGGCGGCTCGTCCCCCAGGCTGTTGCCGTTCACACCGAGCGCAGCCCAGGCCTTTTTGCTCCCGGTGGGGCCAAGGTCGGCACCGCCTCGACGGTCCGAACCCCCGACGAGAGCCGGTGCGATGCGGTCGGCGTTCTTGATCCATCGTTCCGCTCCGGCCCAACCGCGGGAGGCCATGGAGGGGCCGAGGGCCTGGCCCACGGTGGGTGGCGGCAAGTCACTCGGCCGAGGCCATGCGAAGGCTGCGAAGTACGGATCCTGCAAAGCTACCAGAAAACCGCTGTTCCGATTCTGCGGTACGCCGAAGTCCGCGGCATTCAGAACCTTCCAGCTTGTGCGAAAGCCGACCCCGTGCAACTGGGCCTCGATCCAGGTGCGCTCTGCCTCGAAGCCCGGACTTTCGACTAGATCGGGAACATTCTCAAAGAGCACAGCATTAGGGGTGATCAGACAGGCCATTTTGATCGCTGTCCGTAGCACCCTGAGCTCTTCGCTGTCCTCTTCCCGGGCGACCGTAGCCAGGGATTTCACGCGGGGCAACCCGCCGCTCAGGAGATCAACTCCCAGGGCGTCGGAGCGCATGTTCGGCTCAAAGTGCCCAATGTCCATGCAGATGACGTCCCATTCTGGCCGATTACGATCGATAGTGAAGCAGGCATCGGCTTTACTGTCGATCAACAAAACTGGGTTGAAACCGGCGACTTCAAGGCCGAGGGCTTGTCCTCCAGCGCCAGCGCAGATCTCGACGAACGTGAGCCGGCGCGACGCAGTTGGATCCGGCGGCGCGACCTGAGAAGCTTCCTCGCCGACTACATGAGGCCGAGTGTCGGATGTGGCTATGTTTTCGCTGGTCGTGACCGTTGCGCCCGCTGCTGCTATTGGAGGGCGGCCTGCTGGTGATGGCTTGTCCCGCTGCGCATCGATAGACTCTTGGGCGACCGCGCGCAACTCGTCGTCCAGAGCATGCTCCTCAATCCCATCGAAGAGCACGAAGGGAGCGAGCCGCAACAGCCGCTTGAGGAAGTCGCGAAGAGTTTCGCGTTCGTTGAGTCCGGTAAGGTCAAGGTCTTTCCACACTCGAAGGATGGCGCGCACCAGATGTGGGCTACCACCAAGCGCGGCGCGTCGAGCGTAGATCTGATCGAAGGCGGCCTCTCCGAGGATTTGGAGGGCATGGTAGGGCTCCGGATCATCAGGAGAACGGACCAGTTGCGCACGCCACCACAGTCGACCGAAGACGTGACGCGTTAGGTCTGTGCCGAGGATGCGATCCTTGGGTGGTTGAGGGTAGCGCCAGAAGGCGACGTCTGGAAGCAGAACTAGGGCGAGAAATGCCCAAGCGTCTCGCGAGGCTGCCTCGGCAGGCACCATGCCCATCTCGGTGTGCAGTAGGGCTGCCAGTTTCAGGTCGAACTCTGCGTTGCGTGCGCGGTCCGATTCCTCCGGGAAACCGCTTTGTTTAGCGAGATCGAGAACGCCTTCACGAAGGTTTTGGAGGCCAGTTGGCGAGATTCGGTCACCGCCCGTGGCGACGTACACCGCGGATTCGTGGGCGAGACCGACGCGCCGGGTCAGTTCGCTGACGGCCAGATGCTGGTATTCGTCGAAGAGCGGCTTGGCCTGCTCAGAGAGCAACCGAGGGTAGAGAAAGCCCATCATGACACCTCGAAGATCTTCACGGCCGCCTGCAGGTCTGATGCGAAAAGGGCAGGTGACTGCCTCTGGCGCAGCCGGATATCAGTGATGGACTGCCCAGGGAAAAGTTGGTTGAACAGGCTCTGCAGGGTGGCGCCAAGTGACCCATCCGGGAAGTCGGAGTCCTCGGTGAACTCGTCATGCCCCAATGCGTGTTCGATCATGACACGAGCTGCGTCCGCATAGACGATGGAGAGGACGATCCGATCGACCGGACGCGGTCGTGACGCGTTTTGAAAGGCTGTTGTGGTGACCGTGTTCTGCTCGTTGACCAGAAGCAACAGAGAGCCCATGGTCGCGCTTTCAAGGCTACCGCTGATCTGGAGGTGCCAGGCTGCGTTGTCCGGGAACGACGTGCGGGCAAAGTCGATCACAGCCATGGGGAACTGTGGAGCGTCGCCCTGAAGACGCACAGCCTTCCGATCGCTCCAGAGCACAGAGCCCGCGCGCCGGGGTGAGGACGGTCGAGAGTCGTTCCTTCGCTCGGCGAGCAGGAGAGCGGTGTCAAGGACGAGAAGACCGCCGAGGTCGGCGCCGCGCAGTCTGAAGTCCAACTGAAACGTGTGAGTTCCTGCTTCGGTCAGCCTGACGTGTTGAGCGGGGCCACTGAGGTTGGAGCCCGTCGCCGTCCAGACCACAGACAGCATGAGCGCCGCGTCTGCCGGAAGACTCGATTCTCGTCGGGTCCGATCGAGATCGACCTGGACGGCCCTGCGTACGTGCAGGTCCATTTGGTAGTCCCAGTCCGGCAGAGCTTCGGGCAGAGCAACCTCGCCGTCGCCGTCCTCGACGATCAGCAGCCAAGGCCGGGCTGAGACGACGGCATCAGCCGGAGCTCGGTAGGGAAGAACCCGTCGGCTCACGCGGTTCTCACCGCCTCAACCCTGATACCGATCTCGGTCATGGTGTCGGGAGCCGGCCGGACCAGGGCCCGCCAGACTGACTCACCGCCCTCGATCACACAGGGGTCATCGACATGAAGACCTCCCGTCTGGTCCTCCCAACCGACGAGTACCGGCATGCTCGCCCCGATCGGTGGATCCGTCTCACGACCTCCAGTGCCGGGAAGTGTGACGGCGAGATCAATGCGTACTTGCTGCGGCCCGGGGACGGGCAACCGGAACTCTTGGACCAACAGTGAGTCGTTCCCGCGGTCGTCGTAGTAGGGGTCGCCGACGTACTGCACCCGAGGGCGGCGGCGTTGCGTTATGTAACTGTCGCCGTCCGCTGTGCCATGGGGCAGGTGTCCGTCACTTCTAGCGGCACCAGTGCCTCCCGCAGCCGGCGCGACAGAAGGATGCCGTGCTGAAGCAGGACTGCTCTGCGACGGTCGTTGCCTTCTCTCCTCCGCATCGTTGATCTGCGATCGGCGCGTGGCAGTGCTGCCGGGCTTCGAGTAGTCGGTCGCTCCGCCGATTCCCCAAGCCCCTCCGACCAGTCCCGAGAAGAGCGAACTGGCAGCGCCCAGGGCAACGTTGCTGCTCCCAGGGCGTGCGGCTCCGCTGAGGGACAGGAGTCCGTTGAGAGCTTCGTCGATTCGGCGAAACGTTGTGTGGATGTAGGTGCTCTCGGGGCGCTCGAGCGAGTGAGGGTTCCAGGCATCGTGCGTGGGTGGTTCTGCCTTGGCGTAGACGTCATCCATGGACTCGTCGGCTCGGAAGACACCTGCGTAGCCTTGGTTCGCGCTTGGCGGTTTGGGCCCCGGGCGGTAGGTGACGACGAGTTCGGCAGGACGCATCAAACACACGTGATGGATCAATTCCTCGATATTCAGCATGCGTTGGGCGCGTGTGGGTTCCAACGGCGGCATGATGCGCTTCACCAGACCGAATCGCCCGAGGTGCCTTTTGGGCTTCAGACACTCTAGATCGCGACCATCTCGGCCCGCCATTGCCTCGTAAGCCGCAACGAACATGTTCAGAGGGCGGGTGTTGCGAGGATCCGGCACGGGGTGTTGAACGCCGTCGCAGGTGACGGAAAAGCACATGGCGGGTGGGCGGCCGTCCGATGAAATGGCTTTAGGCCAGAGATGCCAGGCAATCGTGTCTGCCAAGTAGTCCGCTGCCCCAGCAGGTTCCATCTCGTCGAGGTTCGGGTCAACGACGACTACGGTTGTCCCCGTTTCTTCAGGTGCGAACGGTCGCAGGCCCAGACGCTGCGCCACCGTGTCCGCCTCAGGACCGACCAGTGGTTCGACAACGTCACCGGATGTGTCGCCCCACCAGTGCCTGCCCGTGTAACGACGGCTCCCTTTGGCCTCGGCTGTCACGTAGCTCTTCCACAGCGTGCAGCCGATGAGGCGGGTCTCGTACCTGCCGTGGGGAGTGCGGCAGCGAGAGTGCACCAGCACTGTCCCGGACTTCGACAGCAAATAGAAGATGCCTTTACCGAAGCCGTAGGTGCCACCACCGAGAGCCGTGTCCCGAGGCTCGCCAATATTACGGATGAACGAAACGAAGTCGCGCTCCGGTCCGACGGCATCGTTGGCACGGGTAGGCCCCCCGAGCCCCCGGGTTCCACGGTCGGAGACAGCCAGGACTCGAATGGGCCCTTGCCTCAGTGAGTTGTGGAGCGGGAAGTTTTCGACACTGGAAGGTGCACCGGCCTGGAGGAGGGTGCGCCAGGTGCCGGTATGCGCGGGCCCCACTGTCCATATGTCTATGCGGTAATCGACGGACGCGGAGGAGTCCAGGATGCGAGCGTCCCAGCTGTTCTGGGCTGACTCCCGGACCAAAATGGTGAGCAGGTCGAGTTCGGGGCGGCCGAGTTGGTTACGGATGCCCTCGGCGGCGCTGGCCCCCTCCGGGGGGTAGGGCTGGGAGTACCAGCGGGGCTCCGTCACGCTGACTCCTGGGTGATGTGATCGAGAACGCGAGGTGCTTCGTCCGGTGCGAGGGCGAGGGGTGCATCGCCGGAAAGGTCTATGGTGTATTCGACGTCCTCAAACGAGACAGACAGTCCGGCTGAGAGGAGTGCGCTGCTCGTGAGTCCCGGGAAGCCAGGAACAACCGGGTACCACTTCTCTTCCGCGACAACAAAGCGAATGTCTCGGTAGCGTTCGGCTTCGATCGGGCGATAGCCAGCTTCGGCGAGCAGCCCGAGCACTGTGCCTTCGTCGTCGCACAGTTGAAGTACTCGATCGACCAGCTCGACAAACCCTATGCCCGCATCTGACGTGGTGACGCGGTTCAGGCTGAACCAAACAAGGTGGAGGCTTCCATCCGCTGGGGCCTCGAGTTGACCCAGCCCATGTATCCGGGCTTTTCGACCTTTCCCGTCCGCTCCGGATTTGACCTCGATGGCCACGGCACCGGTCGAAAAATCATGACGATGGCCACGAGGGCCGAGCCAAAGCCGATGAGCGCTGGAGTCCCGATGGAGAAGTTGAATGAGAACCAGCAGCTCGGCGAAGAGACCGACCAACTGCTCGGGACTCAATGTCGGTGCTTGCGCTTGGAAGAGTGATTTCCAACGATCAAGGACACGATACAGGGCCTTTACCGGGTTCCCAGGAAGTGTCTCGATCGTACTCAACACGTCCACGCACAGCTTGGTGAACAGGTCGTTGAGATCCTTGCGCAGGCAGGCCAGATCAGCGAACGTCTGGTAGGTGTCTTCGTCCTCCAACGGACGTTTTTGCAGTTGCAGTACCGGACCGTCCAGTCGGGAACGGATCCTCTTGTGGCTGTCTATGGGCACCAATAGGTGCCTGTGGCCTTCGTGGTCTACGGCAGCGGCCAAGGCACCTTGGCCCGTCATGACCGGAAGTTGAGAGACGCGCAGACGGCGCTCCGCGGTGGTCGGTTGCGACTCGAGTGCGGCCCAGTGCTCCTCGGCGAGTCTCCGAAAATCTTCCTTGATCACACGTCTTCACCTTCGACCAGGCTGAAGTCTTCGTCCTCAATCCGTACCCCCGACAAGTCGGCGGAGATGTACTTCTCCACAGTGCTGTCTCCGTGGCGAGGTTCGGGGAAGACGAGCCCGACGCCGATGACGTGCTCTTCGGCGTTCAAGGGAGCACGGAGCTTCTTCCCGGGCTCGGGCTCCGACGTCTTGTCGATCGGGTACAGCAGCAGAAGACCGGTGTCCGGAAGCTGAGCGCTACGGGCTTCCTTGAGACCCCTCTCGGTCACCTTCGTCTTGACGCCTACGAGGTCGACGGCAGCGTCCCGAGGGCCCAGCAGCGACTTGATATCGGCGAAATCAGGGTCCGGATTGATGAGGGCAAGGCGAGTACGCGTGACGCGCCCCACTGCCACATTGGGTGCGAATGTGAACGGCTCGCCATGAGGAGTGCCCATGATGGCGACGTTCCAGCGGCGCAGCGAGCCGGCGGACGACACGCGCTTCCGGATGTAGGCGCTGATCAGTTCGGGGTCGTTCTCCGTCGACTTCTCGTGAAACTTGTATGAGGCCAGGAAGTTGGTGACGACGTCGTAGGGAACGTCACGGAAGATGAAGCGGCCTTCAGCGGAGCGGTCTTCCACGCGCACAGCGTGCGTGACGGCAGCGCCGACAAGATCCCTAGCGGCTGCGATATTCCTGCGAAGCCATTCGGCGTTGGTGTGGAAGTAGTGCGTCTGTACTCCTCTGCCGCCGTACGAGGAGGCAGCTGTTACAGCCGAGCGCATCTTGGCGGCAGCGGTGACACGCAGGGCCGGATGAGTGCGCAGACGAACGGCGAACGTGAGAGGCGTCTCGTCCTCGGTCATATAGATGTCGATGTCGCGGCGCATCTCCGTCTCGACCGTTGCCAGGTGCCGGAACCATTCCGCAAGCTCGTCCGTCATCCAAATCCTGGGCAAGTCCGCGTAACCGTTCCGGAATCCGAACCAACGCCCCATCTGGAGCAGTGTGTCGTACGCCGACACAGCTCGGACGAAGTAACTGACCGACAGGCCCTCGAGTGTCAGACCTCGTGAAAGGGTGTTGCCGCCAACAGCTATCGCGACCACCGGACCGTTCTCGTAGTCGAGTCGATCCTCGCTGCTTGAGTTGTCCATGATGATGCGACAGTTGCTGAGAACACTGGGGAGTTCTGCCAGCAACGAGTCGAACGGCACTTTGGTCTCACCGAACTCTTCTGCGGTGACGCGGGCCGTCTCCTCCTCCCAAAGAGCGCGCAACCGGTGAATCACGGGTTCGTCAGTGAGAGCCTTGGCCATCCTCTCGCGCAGATACTCCAACGGCCGTTTGAAGCTGTTGTGTACGGAGGTGTTGACGCTGGTGTGAATCAGCATCGTGCTGTGCGGATTGCCTGTCCCCCGAACGCGTCGAGCGGCCGTGACCAGCCAGAAGTACTCAATCGCACTGCGCAGGGTGTCGGTGATGACGGGCTCGAAGCCCTCGACGTCGGCCTTCGTCTCGGGACGAACACACGGTATGTCGTCGATCGGGACTGAGCGAATCATGTCGTGGCCGTCGTCGACGTCGTCTTCGTCTTCGCCGTCCAGCGCGTACCGCCCGAAAAGAACCTCGGTGCCGAAGTGGCCTTCGGGCTTGGGCAGGTTGACGATGAAGTCGCTCGGATAGAGGTCCTCGGCACTCGGATCGATCAACAGATTGGCGAACGGCGAAGCCGTGTATCCGACGTACGCCGACCGCGGCAGGCTGCTCATGATGCTGAGGATCAGCGGGTTGATGGACTTCGTGGCCACGGTGGCTTGGTCGGCCTCATCGTCGATGATCAGTGCGGGGCAGTCCTTGAGATAGTCCGAAGCTTTGTCCAACCATCGAGCGAGCTTGCGGAGGACGGTCGCGTTCTTTTTCACCACGCACAAGACGTGTGTCTTGTTGCTCTTACCGAAGTAGGAGGCCGGGTTCTCCTGGGGGGTGAAGTCCTTGTCCAGGCCAGTGAGCTGGGACCACATCGAGGGGTTCGGCTCCACGAGCTGCTGCACAAGACGGGCCTGGGTCTGGCGACGGAGCCCATTGTGGATGCCGGCCAGCACGATGAAGAGCTTGTATCCGCGATCTGCGGCTTTGGCCATCACCGAGGTGAAGTTGGTCGTCTTGCCGGACTGCACGTACCCGACCACAAGGCCTCGCGTGGAGAACGACTTCTCCTTCGGGTGATTCAGCAGCGAGACGACGCGGGTGGAGGAGTCGTCGAGATCTCGGATCGCGGGATCCTCCGGCCAGCCGTCCTTGCGCAGCAGCTTCGCGATCGCGGGCCAACACTTGTCCTTGGCCTGCGGGCCCGTGTACCACGTGTCCCGGTTGCCCAGGACTACCGCGTGGGGTTCTTCGAGTTCTTTGATGCGGATCGTCTGCTGCTCGTGCCGGTCACGGATTCGTTCGACCACGTCCTGCTCGACACCCAATAGCTCCAGCCGCTTGACGGCTTCTGAGGGGGGAAACGTCTCCAGGAGCGCCTGGAAGGTCTCGTACATTGCATCGAAATCGTCGGTCATGACACGACCGCCCCCGCTCTCATCGTTCAGCTGGCTGCTCCTCAGGATCCCCTCTCGGCCGCGCGGTGAACCGACCTACGAATCAAGGATCCTGAGACGCAGCAGCGCCCCGCCTTCACAACCCCCACACGCTATTGGTTGAAGGTCTCATCACTGAGTGAATCAACGCCAGGATCCCCGGGATAGGCGGATTTTTGCCATGATCGCACCGAGGGATCCGGGACGATCATGGCAAACCCGGGCATAATGGCATCGCCTCGCGACTCCCGTTGCTACGCCGTTGAAGGACCGTTGGGCCCTCTGCGTTTGGATTCGACAGTCGTCGCGATGCGGCGGGCGACGTCCTCGACGGATTCATGTTCCCAGAAGCGCAACACCGTCCAGCCCACCGTGACTAGGTGCTCCGTCGTCTCAACATCGCGAGCCATGTTCTTGTCGAGCTTCACTCGCCACCACTCGGCGTTGGCCTTCGGCTGCGTTGCGTGTTGGGGGCACCCGTGCCAGAAGCAGCCATCCAGGAACACTGCGATCTTTGCCTTGGGGAAGACGATGTCGATCGTGCGGCGGGGCAATCCGGGCACGGGCACGTTTACGCGATAGCGCAAACCCGAGGCGTGCAGCAGCCGTCGGACCGCCACCTCGGGAGCCGTGTTGCGCGAGTTCTGGCGGCTCATACGGGCGGAGACGCCGGGGGAGGACGGGACAGCACCGGGCACAGGAGTATTTTGCCAGCGTTGCGGAAGCGGTGTGGAGGGGGCAGGTCGTCCAGGAAGCGGGAGCACGGACAGGTTCGGCCTCTCGCGGACCGGGCGGAGGAACAGCTCCCCACTATCAACACAGCAGATAGGAACAGAGCCATGTGCCAGATGTACCCGCTGCCCGCGAGGTAACGGAGAGCGGATGGGAGGTCGGCTCGGAGAGCATGCAGTTTGTCGTTTAAAGGATGTCAAGGTCCGGGTTGGGGTAGCTGGGGAAATCGACGGGCCCGGCCTTGCGAGGGCTCGGCCTGTCGGCGAGTGCTGTGGACCTCCCGCTTCTTGGCCAGTGTCGTGCCTCCACGCCCCGCCTCAAGGGCGCTTCACTCCGCTGCGCTGCGTTCCGCGTCGGCTGGCGCCGATGGCCCTTCGGGCCACCCTTGACCCGGGCCGCTCCAGCACGGGAGAGAAGCGAGCGGGCGGCCCGGAGAGGCGGGGCCGCAGGTGGGGAGCGCAACTGGTTGGCTCCAGGCCCCCGGCGTGGGTGAATGCGGCAGCAGCTCGGTGTACGCCGGGTCGGTTCGGCGGCGGGTCGCCAGTGGGGTGAGGCGTCCGGGGCGTCACCAGAACGCGCCCGCTCCCATCCCCAGGCCGAGCAGCACGCAAGAGACCCCCCAAGCCAGATGCGCCCCCGCCGAGTACGACACGTTCGCCGGCCTTCCGTCCTTCTGGTGTACGACCACCACCCGGCGTGGGTCCCTCGGGTCGTAGCGGAGGACGACCGGGACTCCGGCGTGGAGAGGGTGCTGCTCGTGGTTGAGAGGGGTGCGGCGGTACGTCTGGTCGGCCGGGGCGTTGGGGCGGTCGACCGGTGGGGCTTTGTAGCGGACCTGGGGCGGGTGGAGGGTGGGGCCCTCTCGGCGGGGGCCACGGGCCACCTCGCCCCTGGTGCGGATGCCCCGGACGCCGAGGCGGGAGAGGGCTCGGCGCTGGCGTTGGGCTATGCGTAGGTTCCAGATTCCGAAGGCCGTCATGGCGGCGGCCATGATGAGTGTGATCGTGAGCCACGGCTGGTCCACGTGACGTTCCCCCCGGGAGCCGACGTCAGTCGTCTGTCGTCCGGGAAGACGGGGCTCGTGTCGTGGCAGTTCCGTGGGGCCGGCTGTCGGGCCGGCCCGGGTCGGCACTGCCCCGGCTACTCGGCGATCTCCGTCCGTTCCCACCAGCGGTACACCGTTGCCTGGCCCTCCGGTGTCTCCTCGTGGCGGGTCGTGACTTTGTAGTGCTCGTAGCCGCCGCGGTGAGGATCTTCAGTTCCTGGCCGGGTGGGACGACCGGCGCGATCTTGCCTGCCAGGTCGTCCATGGTGGGCCGGAGGACCCGGTGCCCGTGTCAGGCCGTGCGTCTGTGGCAGGCGCCGTACGGTTGTCCGGAGCCGCACCAGCAGGCCGCGGTGCTCTGTGGGGGCCAGGCCACCGCCCGCCCCCGCGCCGCCAGGGTCGTCGCGTACTGGGGGAGCAGGGTCGCGTCCGACGGCGAGGATAGTTCTGACGCTGCGAAGGCCTCGTAGGACGGGACCGTGCCGGTGACGATGCCCAGGTTCGGGGTGCCGGAGGAGGACAGTTCCCGGAGGGCGGACTCTATGGTCGCGAGGTGGGTCTCGTGCGAGGGGTATTCCGCGGCCAGGGTCGGGTACGCGTCGAGGAGTTCCGAGAGTTCCGTGGCCGGCCAGTGGAGGATCGCCACCGGGAAGGGGCGGGAGAGGGCCTCGCGGTAGGCGCCCAGTTCCGCTCGGAGGCGGGTGATCTCCGCCTCCAGTTCCGCCGGGTTCTCCGAGCCCAGGGACCACACGCGCTTGGGGTCGTGCAGTTCGTCCAGGGAGATCGGGAGGGAGTGGACCGAGTCGGCTGTGGCGTCCCATTCGTCGTGGGACTTGCCCAGCATGCGGCGGACCCTGTGGCGGCCGAAGAGGAGGGGGTGGGTCGGCTGCGGGGGTTCCGGTACGTCGGTCAGGAGGAGGCGTACGGCCTCCGTGAACGTGTCGTGCGCCGCTTCGAGCTCGTCGTGGGCCTCCAGGGCCTCGGCGACGATCACCCAGGGGGCCGGGTCCCTCGGGGACGCCACCCGGACTCCCTCGATGATCGCCCTGGCCTCGGCCTCGTGGCCGTACTCCCAGAGGTTCGAGGCCTTGAGCGCCCGTACCAGGTGGGGGTTCTCCAGGTCGTCCGTGGAGGACAGCAGACGGTCGTAGAGGGCCGTGGCCGTGGGGCGGTCGCCGGCGAGTTCCAGGTGGGCCGCGGCGCGCAGCAGCAGGGCCTCGGCGTCCTCGGGGTACAGGCCGGCGGTCCGCTCCAGGCGTGCCGCCTCGGCGGTGTGGTCGACGGTTTCGGCAGGCGTGTCGGGGCGCATGGGGGACACCGTACTGCCGGGAGGTGACGAGCGTGAGTGATGCGCGCGCCAGACGCCTGGCCTGCGCGGGTTCCCCATGCTCGTCATCCCGGCTCTACAGTTCGTCCGGAATCGCCGCCATGACGCCGCCATGACGTCGCCATGACGTCGGCATGACGTCGGACTACAGGGTCACTCCGTCTATTTGGAGCGTTTGGACCGACTTTGCCGCGAATGGAACGCTTACCGATTTCCCGTTGAGGCGGATGTCCGAGCGGGGGGTGTAGAGGTCGCCGCCGCCCGTCGTCACCGTGTTCCAGCGGGGCACCGCGCCGTTCGTACCGCCCGTCACCGTGGAGAAGCGGGAGAGATCGAAGGTGAGGGTCTGGGCGGATGTGGACGTGTTCACCGCGACGATCACCAGGCGGCGGGCCGACGCAGAGTACGCCGCCACCGCGTAGCTCACGCCCGTGTCCAGGATCGTCATGCCGGGGCGGATGTGGCGGCTGAACTGGGCCAGAACGTAGTGCTTGGTCTGGACTGTCGTCGGCTGGAGGGTGTTCTTGTCGTAGGCGATCATCGCCCAGCCCGTCGACGGGTCCATGACCTGCCAGTAGCACCAGGCCGTGGGGTGCAGCCAGCGGAAGTCGTAGCAGAGGTTCGACGCCATGGTCAGGCCCGTGCCGTCGCTGTCGCCCGTCTCGGAGTTCCACAGCTTCTTGCGGGAGGTGGTCACCACGTCCGTGTAGAGGAGGTCGCGGCGGCCGCCCGAGCCCTGGTAGCCGTGCACGTTGACCTGGGAGACCAGGGCTTTGGTGGACGAGTTGAACGACGCCCACGTCGAGCGGGCCGTGTCGTAGTTCGTCTCGTCCGAGGCGGCTATCCGGATGCCTGTCAGGCCGCGCTTGTCCAACTCGCTGCGCATGTACGGGAGTACGGCCGCCTGGACCGCGGGGTCCATGTGGCAGCCCTCCTGGGTGCCGGTCGCGGTCCACCAGGTGGAGGCCGGCTCGTTGAAGGGGTCGACCGTCGCGAAGTTCACGCCCCAGTTGTTCTTCGCGTACAGGGCCGTCGCCGCCAGGTGGGAGGCGTGCTGGCGGTAGTTCCAGGTCTGGAGGTTGTTGCCGCCGCCTGCCGCGCCCGAGGGGTTGTGGTTGCTGCACATCCACCACATGGGGGAGTTGGCGAAGAGTTCCGTGATCGCGCCGCGCTGCGTCGCCTTCACCAGCATCGCGCGCTGGTTGGCGTCCGCCGACCACTTCCAGGCCGAGGAGGTGGGGTCCTCGTTGTTCCAGTCCTGCCAGAAGCCCTCGATCTGCTTGAAGCCGGGGATGTTGGGCGACTTGACCATTGTCTCGCCGCCGACGCTGTTCCAGCTGCACGCGCCGAGGTTGTAGCGGGCGATGTTCAGGCCCAGGCCGGGGAGCGATCTGCCGTTGTAGGTCACCGACTTGGTGGTGAAGAAGAGGTCCGCGAAGTCGTCCCGGGCGCCGAAGACGTTGGCCCACCAGGCGAGGGAGGTGCCCCAGCCTTCCCAGGTGCCGTACGTCGTCGAGGGGTTGACGGCGATCGTGGCGTCCGCGTGCGCGGTGCCTGTCGCCAGGGCGCTGCCGAGGAACGTACCGCCTGCTGCGGTCAGCAGGGTTCTGCGTCGTATCACGGCTCCTCCGTAGGGGAATCGGGGCAGGCGCCGGTCCCCCCGGGTCCGGCGTCGCGGGTTGGCCCGTTCATGGCAACGAGAAGCATCGGGTGTGGCGGGTGGGTTGTCGAGAGTTGCGACGAACCTTTCTAAAACCCGTGTACGAAGTCTCGGGCGCGACCGGCAGAGCGATCCTGTATAACGAACAGAGCGAAGAGAACGGGTAGTCGAGCGAGCGTACGTACGGGAGGAGGGGAGTCGATGATCCGCGGTTGGACGAGTCTGCGTCCCGCTCTCGTGCTGCTCTTCCTGGTCCTGGAAGTGGCGCTGCTGGACACCGGCAGCCTCTACGCCACCGTCGCGCTCGCCGCGACCGCCGCGGCCTCCGCCGCGCTCGCGGTCTGCGCCCTCATCGGCTCGCGCTGCGCGCCCGCCGTGCCGCGCACCCGGGTGCGTACGGCCATCCGCGACCGTGACCTCCGTACGGCCTTCCTGCCCCAACGTGACCCCGACGCCCGGGGGCGCACCCGGCCCCGCGCACCCGGACACGCCTTCCGGGCGACCTTCGCGTAGGGACACATCCCGGGAAATCCCGGTATACCCCGGCACGTTCACGTAGCCGGCCCCGCGCGGGTCGTCATGCCGCCATGTCCCACTCCCGGCACGACGAGACCCCCGGAGGGCTCACCCATGTCCGTCTTCGCCAACCTGGTCGAGCGACTCGCCGACCTCCTCCAGCCGCTGCTCGGCGCCTCCGCGGCCGCCGGCGCGATCGTCCTGTTCACCGCGCTCGTACGACTCCTCGTCCACCCCCTGTCCCGGGCCGCCGCGCGCGGCCAGAAGGCCCGCACCGCGCTCCAGCCGAAGATCGCCGAGCTGCGGAAGAAGCACGGGAGGAACCCCGAGAAGCTCCAGCGGGCCGTGCTGGAGCTGCACGCCGAGGAGAAGGTGTCGCCACTGGCCGGCTGCCTGCCCGGGCTGCTCCAGGTGCCCGCGTTCTTCCTGCTCTACCACCTGTTCTCCAGCGACACGATCGGCGGGCGGGCCAACGAGCTGCTCGGTCACCAGCTGTTCGCCGCGCCGCTGGGTGAGCGGTGGACGGACGCGCTGGGGGCGGGCGGTCTCCTCGGCGGTCCGGGGCTCGTCTACGCCGGGCTGTTCGTGATCGTCGCCGGTGTCGCCGCGTTCAGCTACCGCCTCAGCAAGCGCATGATGGCCGCGAATCCGGCCGTCCCGGCCGCGGGCAGCGGCGGTGAGCAGGTGCCGGGGCTGGGGGCGGTCACCAGGGTCATGCCGTTCATGTCCTTCTTCACGCTCGTCACCGTGGCCGTGGTGCCGCTGGCCGCGGCGCTGTACGTCGTGACCAGCACGACGTGGAGTGTCGTCGAGCGCGCTGTTCTGTACCGGTAGCCGGTCAGGTACGTGACGGTCCAGTACTTGAACTGGGTATTGCGGAGTGGACTCCCAGCTTGGAGGATCGACCAGTCCTCCGATGGCTGCCCCGCCGCATCCGGGTCGCGCGCATCGGGCGGGCGCCCGCGATCGAGGGAGACGTGATCATGAAGCTGCTGCGAGTCGGTACGGCGGGGGCGGAGCGGCCCGCGCTGCTCGACGCCGAGGGGGCCCTGCGGGACCTGTCGGGCGTCGTCGCGGACGTCGACGGCGCGCTGCTCGCCGACGAGGCCGCGCTCGGCCGGGTCCGGGCCGCCGCCGACGCCGGCGAGCTGCCCGTCCTGGACGCCACCGGGCTGCGGATCGGGCCGCCGCTGGCCCGGATCGGCAAGATCGTCTGCATCGGGCTGAACTACCACGACCACGCGCGCGAGACGGGTGCCGAGCCGCCCGCCGAGCCGGTCCTCTTCATGAAGGCGCCGGACACGGTCGTGGGGCCGCACGACACGGTGCTCGTGCCGCGCGAGTCCCGCAAGACCGACTGGGAGGTCGAGCTGGCCGTCGTCATCGGGCGTACGGCCAGGTACCTGCGGTCCACGGAGGAGGGGCTCGCGCACGTCGCCGGGTACGCGGTGGCGCACGACGTGTCCGAGCGGGAGTTCCAGATCGAGCGGGGCGGGACCTGGGACAAGGGGAAGAACTGCGAGACGTTCAACCCGCTGGGGCCGTGGCTGGTGACGGCGGACGAGGTGCCGGATCCGCAGCGGCTGTCGCTGCGGCTGTGGGTCAACGGGGAGTTGAAGCAGGACGGGACGACGGCTGAGCAGATCTTCCCGGTGGGGGAGGTCGTGCGGTACCTCAGTCAGTTCATGACGCTGTACCCCGGCGATGTGATCAACACGGGGACGCCGGCGGGGGTTGCGCTGGGGGCGCCTGAGCCCAAGCCCTTCCTTCGGGCCGGGGATGTCGTGGAGCTGGAGATCGAGGGGCTCGGGCGGCAGCGGCAGGAGTTCAAGGACGCGTAGCGCCTGAGAGGCGGGGAGCTGGGCCGTCTGTGGCAGCGCCCTGCCTCTCCTCGACGTGTGGAGGTGACGTCCGAGGGGCGGCCGCTCAGGGACGTCGCCGGTCCAACTCCTCGACAAGCGCCGACGAAAAGATCGTGCCTGCCAGCCAGGCGTCCTTGTCGGGGCCCTGCGCCGGAATGATCAGGCGGCGGCGCACCCACGGCTCCAGCCGGCCGGGCAACTCCATGGCTGCCTCCGCCCAGACGCCTTCCTCATCCTCCGCGAACGACAGACCGCTCAGAGTCGCGGAGTGCTCGGAAAGAGCGGCCCTCAGGCCCTCGACGACTTCCGCGCGGAATTCTTCGAGGTATGCCTCGTGGTCCGGGATCTTTGCCATACGCCTTCGTCGTCCAGCACCCGCAGTCGTAGTAGTACGAGCGCTACCCATGCGGCGGGGCGCCCCTCATGGCAGGAGATCGGCCAGGTCGCGCCAGGCCTTCCTCGGGAGGGTCTCCCGGGGTCCGCCGTCCAGGACCTGGAGGGCGAGGTGGTCCGCTCCCGCCTCGAAGAAGGCGTCGATCTTGGCGCGGATCGCCGTCTCGTCGCCCCAGGCGAACAGGGCGTCGACCAGGCGGTCGCTGCCGCCGTCCTTCAGGTCGTCCTCGGTGAAGCCGTGCCGGAGGAAGTTGTTGGTGTAGTTCGGCAGCGGGAGGTAGATCCCGAGGAACTCGCGGGCCAGGGCGCGGGCGCGGGCCGGGTCCGTCTCCGGGACGACGCCCAGCTCCGGGGCCAGCAGCGGGGCCTCGCCCAGGATCTCGCGGGCGTGCGCGGTGTGCTCCGGGGTGACCAGGTACGGGATCGAGCCCGCCGCCCGGTCGCGGGCCAGCCGGAGCGACTTCGGGCCCAGGGCGGCCAGGAGGCGGCGGTCCGCCGGCACTCCGGCGGCGTCCAGGCCGTCGAGGTGGCCGACGAGAGCCGAGTACGGGCGGGAGTACTGCTCCTCGCGCTTGGCGTGGCTCACTCCGAGGCCCAGCAGGAAACGCCCGGGGTGGGCCGACTCCAGGTCCCCGAAGGCCGTGGCGGCGGCGTCCGGCTCGTGCTGCCAGATGCTCTGGATGCTGGTGCCGACCGTGAGCTTCGAGGTCGCCTCGATCAGCGGGGCGGCGTTGGCCGCGGAGCTGTTGCCGCCCAGCCAGACGGCGCCGTAGCCGAGCTCCTCCAGTTCGGCGGCTGCCTCGGCGAGCTCGCCGCGCCGGTCCGGGTCCTCCGAGCGCAGGCCTACGCTCCAGATGCCGTACCGGCCGACGGTTTCCTTCAGAGCGGTGGTCATCGGTTGGGATCCCTCCGGTGGGGCGCCGTGCTCGATCATGCGTACAGCAGGTGCCAACCGGAGGGGCCCGGTAGTAATTCCGAGCAGGCGTCGGCGATTTCGGCGCTAGCGGTCCTTGCCGAGGAACTCCTCCAGCGCCTCCACCACGAACCGGTGGTCCTGGAGCTGCGGCAGCCCGGACACCGTCACCGTGCCGATCACGCCGGCACCCTCGACGGTGATCGGGAAGGAACCGCCGTGCGCCGCGTACGTGTCGGGGTCGAGGCGCGAGGACTCCTCGAACGTCGTGCCCTTGGCGCGGAAACGGGCGCCCACCAGGTAGGAGGCGGAGCCGTAGCGCTCCACCACCCGGCGCTTGCGGGCGATCCAGGCGTCGTTGTCGGGCGTGGAGCCGGGCAGCGCCGCGTGGAAGAGCTGCTGGCCGGCGCGGTGGATGTCGATCGCGACCGGGGCCTGCCGCTCCCGGGCCATGCCGACGAGGAGCGAGCCGAGCGCCCAGGCGTCGTCATGGGTGAACTGGCGGAACACCAGGCGGCGTTCCTCCTTCTCCAGCTCCTCCAGGCTCGGGGTGAGCTCCGGGTGGAACTTCGGGGTCAGCTCCTGGTGGTGCGAAGGGGTGTGCGCGCTCTTGTGTGTCACAGGGTCACCGTCACCTTCTCGCGGGCCGAACGACGGGCGGCCTCCAGTACGTCCAGGGCGGCGGCCGCCTCCCGCGCGGTCACCGGGTTCGGGGCCCCCTCCAGCAGGGCCTTCGCCACGGCCGCATAGTAAGCGGGGTAGTCGCCCGGGAGGGTGGGTTCGGGTCGGCCGCCTCCCGTGACCGGGGACTCGCCGGAGCCCACGCGGCCCCACAGCGACTCGGGCTCCACTCCCCAGCCGGGCCCGGGGCGGTGGCCTTCGCGCAGGGCCGCCTCCTGGGGGTCGAGGCCGTACTTGACGTAGCCCGCGGCGGAGCCCAGGACGCGGAAGCGGGGGCCGAGCTGGGCGGTCGTCGCGGAGACGTAGAGGTGGGAGCGGACGCCGCTCGTGTGCGTGATCGCGATGAACGTGTCGTCGTCCGTCTCGGCGCCCGGGCGGCGGATGTCCGACTCCGCGTGGACGGCGGCCGCCGGGCCGAAGAGGACCAGGGCCTGGTCGACGACATGGCTGCCGAGGTCGTACAGCAGACCTCCGATCTCTGCCGGGTCGCCGGACTCCCGCCAGCCGCCCTTCGGCTTCGGACGCCAGCGCTCGAAGCGGGACTCGAAGCGCCAGACGTCGCCCAACTCGCCCTCGTCGATCAGCTTGCGCAGGGTGAGGAAGTCGTTGTCCCAGCGGCGGTTCTGGAAGACGGAGAGGAGCAGGCCGCGCTCCTCGGCCAGGGCGGCCAGCTCGCGGGCCTCGGCCGCCGTGCCCGCGACGGGCTTGTCGACCACGACCGGCAGACCGGCCTGGAGCGCGGTGGTCGCGAGCGGCACGTGCGTCTTGTTCGGGGAGGCCACGACGATCAGGTCCAGCTCGGCGGCCCGGTCGAACAGCTCGTCCGGTCCGGCGGCGAGGCGCACGTCCGGGAACTCGGAGCGGGCCTGCTGCTGCCGTTCGGGGTTCGAGGTGACCACCGTGTCGAGGGCGAGGCCCTCCGTGGCGGCGATCAGCGGGGCGTGGAAGACGGAGCCGGCGAGGCCGTAGCCGACGAGGCCGACGCGGAGAGGCGAGCCGGTTGTGCCGGTTGTGCCGAGGGGTGTGCCAGTCATGCCATCCACTTTCGCAACGCTGTTGCCAAAGTGCAAGCGCCAGGGACAATGGGTGGCGTGAACAGGGCGAACGACCGTACGAGCGGAGTGGGCGGAGTGAGCGGCATGGCCGGCGCAGGGGCGGGAGCGAACCTGCTCGCTCTGCGCAGCCACAACGCCGCGCTGGTGCTCGACCTGCTGCGGACGGCCGGGTCCGACGGCATCAGCCGGCTCGAACTCGCCGAGCGGACCGGCCTCACCCCACAGGCGGTCAGCAAGATCACGGCCCGGCTGCGGGAGGACGGCCTCGCGGCGGAGGCGGGGCGCCGCGCGTCGACCGGGGGCAAGCCGCGCACGGTGCTGCGGCTGGTGCCCGAGGCGGGGCACGCGGTGGGGGTCCACCTGGACCGGGACGAGGTCCGGGCCGTGCTCGTGGATCTGCGCGGGACGGTGGTGAGGGAGCGGCGGGCCGCGCTGGATCTGGGGGCCGGGGCGCGGGCGGTGCTGGCGGCGGTGACGCAAGCCGTGGGGGAGACGGTGACGGAAGCCGTGGGGGAGACGGTGCCGGAGGTGCCCGCCGGACCGCTCCTCGCCCATGCCGGTTCCCTGATCGGGGTGGGGGTGGCGCTGCCCGGGCCGCTCGACCACGTCCGGGGTGTGCTGCACCGGGTGACCGGTTTCCCCGAGTGGGACGGCTTTCCGCTGCGGGAGGCGCTGGCTGAGCGGCTCGGGGTGCCGGTCGTGGTCGACAAGGACACCAACGCGGCGGCGCTGGGCCTGGCGGCCGGGGGTGAGGGCGGCTCCTTCGCGTACCTGCACCTCGGTACGGGGCTGGGGGCCGGTCTGGTGATCGGCGGGAGCGTGCACCGGGGAGCCCGGACCGGGGCCGGGGAGTTCGGCCACCAGGTGATCCAGCTGGACGGCCCGCCGTGCACCTGCGGCGACCGCGGCTGCGTGGAGGCGCTGTGCCTCGGTGCGGTGGCGCGCGGCGATGCCGAGGAGGCGGCACGGGTGCTGGGAGCGGGCGCGGCGAACCTGGTGGGACTGCTCGACATCGACGTCGTCCTGCTGGGCGGCCGCACGGTGGCCGCGGCTCCGGAGGCGTTCGTGCGGGGCGTCGGGGCGGTACTGGGGGCGCGGGCCCGGCGGACGGGGGAGGACGCCGTGCCAGTGCGCGTCGCGCCGGGTGGGGGGCGGGTCGTGGCGGTGGGGGCGGCTCAGCTGGTGCTGGGGCCGGTGTTCGGGCGGGGGGACGGCTGAGGGGGTGGGGCCGGATTCGGGGCGGAGGTCGGATCCGGGGGTGGGGCCGGATTCGGGGTGGGGGCCGGATTCGGGGCGGAGGTCGGATCCGGGGGTGGGGCCGGACTCGGAGTGGGGGCCGGATTCGGGGCGGAGGTCGGATCCGGGGGTGGGGCCGGACTCGGAGTGGGGGCCGGATTCGGGGCGGAGGTCGGATCCGGGGTTGGGACCGGACTCGGAGTGGGGGCCGGATTCGGGGCGGAGGTCGGATCCGGGGGTGGGGCCGGACTCGGAGTGGGGGCCGGACTCGGAGTGGGGGCCGGATTCGGGGTGGGGACCGGATCCGGGGTGGAGGTCGGATTCGGGGTGGGGGCGGGAACCGGATGCGGCTGGGGCGTCGTGGAGGTGGCGTCCGGGAAGATCCGCCCCAGGTGGTACTCCAGCACCGTTCGTACGTCCGCGAGTGAGCGGCGGCCGTGCAGGACGTCCAGACCCAGCCCGACCGCTCCCGACACCAGCAGGTCGGCCTCGTGCACCCGGTCGATGCCCGGCGCGGTGCTCCCCGTCGCCTCACCCGCCCCGATGATGTCCGCGACGAGCCGTTCCAGCGGCTGCTCGGCGGCCAGGAAGACCTCCGCGAGCACGGGATCGGTGAGGCTCCGCGCGTAGTACGCCGTGAACACCCGCAGGGCGAAGGCGCGTTGCTCGTCCAACGGCAGGAACTCGTCCAGCACCGCCCGCAGCAGCGCGCACGGCTCCGTCATGTCGTGCGGGATACGCCCCTGGGCCAGCCGTTCGTTCTCCTCGTGCAGCAGCCGCAGCGCCTCGACCATCAGGGCGTGCTTGGAGTCGAAGTGGTACTGCACGACCCGCAGCGACACCCTGGCCTCCGCCGCGATCCTGCGCATGCTCGCCGCGTCCAGCCCCTGCTCGGCCGCGATACGCCACACCGCCTCGGCGATCCGGCGCCGATGACGCGCCCGGACGTCCGTCGGCCGGGGCGCGGGCGGGGTGCCCGGGGCGGGCAGCGGCTGCCGGCGCCGGCGGTACGCACGGGCCTGGCAGCTCCGGGAACAGTAGACGGGCGGGCGGCCTCGGGCCGGACGGGCCGTGGGTTTGCCGCACACCGGGCACGCTCGCTTCTTTTCGTCACGCACTCCCTCATGATAGCGCGCCGAGAAAGTGTGACGTAAAGCAGAAATCATGGCCTAGGCAAGGCAAATACGCCCCCGCCGATTGATACGTTCGTAACGTCAACATCACACCTCTCCCCGCGGAAGGGAAGGCAATGAAGTACGACGTCCTACAGGTCCTCGGCATGGTCACGCTGGTCGTGTGTGCCCAGGCACTCGTCCGGCTCCTCGTCGACAACGGCGACCGGGGGCTGCTGGACGGGCTCCCCGGTGGCTTCCTCCCCGCGCTGCTGGTCTACGCGGTCCTCACCGCCGCCGGTGTCCTCCTGACCGGCTGGGCCCACTCGCGTGCGAAGGCACTGGGGCGGCGCTGAGGATCCTCTCGGGCCCCTCGGAGTGTCCGCCGACCGGGCGGATCCGCACCGCCGTTCGGGGGAGTTCCCGGCGATGTCGGCTCGCAATCGGCTCCATCCGGCAATGTCACATGTCCATGCGACCCTGCACGCCCGCTCACCTCTGCCTGGCGGCGGCAGCCGCCGTCCTGCTCGCTGGGGCCCCGGCGTACGCGGAAGACCCGGCGCCCGCCTGTGCCGCGCCCGACGACCACACCTTCCCGCTCACCACGCGGATCCACGGTGGGCCCGACGCCTACACGGCCGGGGGCGGGTTCGGGACCTGGTACGTCGATCTGACCAACACGACCGACCGGCCGTGCACCGATATCCACCCCGTCGTCGTGCTCGTCGACGACAAGCGGGCGCTGGAGCCGTCGCAGCCCCGGCTGGAGTTCTTCGAGGGGGCGCGGGCGCACCCCGTGCGGTTCGAGAAGACCGGTGAGGACGAACTCGTCGGGGCGTTCGCCGACGAAGAGGACCGGTTCGCCGGGTTCACCGTCGGGCCGGGGAAGACCGTCACCGTGAAGGTACGGCTCGCGGTCACCTCGGACGCCGTGCCGAACGACGTCACCGTCAACGCCGCCGTGGTGCAGCGGCACGACGACGACGGCGACTGGGTCGGGCAGTCGAACGACTACCGGTTCGGGATCGACGGCGACGGCCCGATCGACGGGGGCGAGCCGGAGGCCGACGGGGATACCGACTCCCTGCCGGAGGCCGACGCGTCCGTCCCGCCCCGCGAGGACCGCTTCCCGTTCGCCGACGAACTCGCCCGTACCGGAACCGGCGGCCAGGTCGCCGCGGCTGCCGCGGCGGTGCTGCTCGCCGGAGGCGGGGCACTGCTGCTCGTGCGTCGGCGCCGCTGAGCCGCGAGGAGCTGTCCCGCCTGTCGGGACGCCGTATACAGGCCATTCCGCAAGATCCCGCCACTGTTTAGGCTGGGCAGCCCCAAGGCGCACGCCGGCCCGCGTACGGCAGGAGATCCCGCACATGGCAGACCGCAAGCCCATCGAATCGTGGCTCACCGACATGGACGGTGTGCTCATCCACGAGGGTGTACCGATCCCCGGCGCCGACGCCTTCCTCAAGAAGCTGCGCGAGTCCGGGAAGCCCTTCCTGGTCCTCACCAACAACTCGATGTACACCCCGCGCGACCTGCACGCCCGGCTGCGCCGCATGGGTCTGGAGGTGCCGATCGAGAGCATCTGGACCTCGGCCCTGGCCACGGCCCAGTTCCTGGACGACCAGCGGCCGGGCGGGTCGGCGTACGTCATCGGCGAGGCAGGCCTGACCACCGCGCTGCACGACATCGGCTACATCCTGACCGACCACGAGCCGGACTACGTCGTCCTCGGCGAGACCCGCACGTACTCCTTCGAGGCCATGACGAAGGCGGTACGGCTCATCCTCGACGGCGCCCGTTTCATCTGCACCAACCCCGACGAGACGGGCCCGTCCACCGAGGGCCCGCTGCCCGCGACCGGCGCGGTGGCCGCGCTGATCACCCAGGCGACCGGCAAGAAGCCGTACTTCGCGGGCAAGCCGAACCCGCTGATGATGCGGACCGGGCTGAACGCCATCGGGGCGCACTCCGAGAGCAGCGCGATGATCGGCGATCGCATGGACACGGACGTGCTGGCGGGCATGGAGGCCGGGATGCAGACGTTCCTGGTGCTCACCGGCCTGACCCGGCCCGACCAGGTCGAGGGCTTCCCGTACCGGCCGTCGCAGGTCGTGGACTCGATCGCGGACCTCGTCGACCGGGTCTGAGTCCCGGGAGGCGGCGAGCCGGAGCTCAAACCCGTCGCCACCCGCATGGAGCAGTCGCCGCGTCCCTGAGGATGCGGTGGCCGACCGTGCGGGGGAGGCTCCAGGCGTCTGGAGGTTCACGATGGGTTCCCTGAGAGTCACTGTCTGTACGAGCGTCCTCGTCTCGGCCGCCCTCACCCCGGCCGCGTACGCGGCGGGCGCAGGGGGCGTCTCGGTGACGCCGGCGATCCCCGCACCCGGCAGTGACGTCACGCTCCGCGTGACCGACTGTGCGGAGAGGATGGCCGTCGCCCGCTCGGCGGCGTTCGTCGCGGACGCGCGGCTCGCCGTCGCCGACGGTGAACTCGTCGGCGAGAGCCGCGTCCGCTCCACGCTCGACGCGGGAACGTACGCCGTGAAGGTCACCTGCGGGGACGCCGAACGGACCGGCACGTTCACCGTCCGGGAGCGTGAGGGGCCGCGGCGGTCCGCGTCCGGGACGGGCGAGCATCCGTCCGTGTCCGGGACCGGTGGACAGCCGCCTGCGCCCTGGGCCGGTGGCCGGCCACGTGCGTCCGTGCCCGGAACGGTCGGGCAGCCGCCCGCACCGGGGACGGTCGGGCAGCGGCCCGCGCCCGGGACCGGTGGGCAGCCGTCCGCGTCCGAGAGTGGTGGGCAGCCGTCCGCGTCCGGCGACGACGGGCAGCGGCCCGCGCCCGGGACCGGTGGGCAGCCGCCCGCGCCCGAGGGTGGTGGGCAGCCGTCCGCGTCCGGCGACGACGGGCAGCGGCCCGCCTCCCGGCGGCCGGGCGCGTACGCCTCACCCGTCGCCCCCGTCCAGGCGGGCGGCGGTGGTGCGGCGGACCTCGTCGCCGCCGAGGACCGCGGGGCCGGTCCCGGTACGGCGCAGGGGGTGACCGGCCTGATTCTCGCGGGAGTGGCCGCGGTGGTCGTCGCGCTGGGCGGTGTCCGCCGGAGCCGCGGAACGGACTGACCATGCCCGACCAGGATCGAATCAAGGGACGCTCCTCGGGCACCGGCCGCCTGCTGGCCGGCGTCGCCTGGGTGGCGCTGCTGCTCGGGCTGTGGCTGTGGGGCCGCGAGGTGACCGACGTACGGCACGGCATGTCCGCACCCACCACGGGCGACATGGCGGCGGCCGGACGGCCCCCGGACGTGAAACTGCCGCCCGCGCACCGCCCGTTGGGCGACGCGCTGCCGCAGCGTGTCGACATCCCCGGGCTCGGCGTGCAGGCACCCGTGGTCGCGCGGGGCCTGGACGCGCGCGGCGCGCTCGATCCGCCGCCGTACGACCAGCCGGGTGTGGTCGGCTGGTACGCGGGCGGCGTCGCGCCCGGGGCGCCGGGGACCGCGCTGATGGTCGGTCACGTGGACACCGACACCCGGCCCGCCGTCTTCTACAAGATCAGCGCCATGCGGCCGGGCCAGACGATCCGGGTGATCCGGGCCGACACCAAGGTCGCCGAGTTCACCGTCGAGTCCGTCCAGATCCTCACCCGCGACCGCTTCGACGCCCACCAGGCCTACGGGCCCCGCGAGTCGGGACGGGCCGAGCTGCGGCTGGTCACCTGCGGTGGCAGCTTCGACCGTACGACCCGCAGCTACACGGCGAACGTGGTGGTGTCGGCGTACCTGACGGGAACCGGCCTCTAGCAGGCCGGTGCGCCCACCCCACCCGGTCGGCGACCCGCTCCGTGCAGGTGGCTTCCGCCTGTGGGGGCCGCGGGACGTATGTCAGGATTGAGACTTGGAACGGTGCACCCAAGGGGGAGTTGGATGTACGGCAGCAGGGGGGCAGGGGCGTCCGTCGCGAGGCGGGTGTCCGCAGTGGTGCTGGGGGCGGCACTGCTGATCACGGGGTGTTCGTCGAACGGAGGGGACGGATCGGACACAGGAGCCGACACAGGCGCCGACGCGGGCGCCGGGATCACACAGCAGCCCAAGGAGACCGCCCCGTTCTGGGTCAATCCGGACGGCACGGCGGCCCAGCAGGTGGCCGCCCTGGAGAAGGCCGGGAAGAAGCAGGACGCCGAGCAGATCCGCAAGATCGCCGAGCAGCCGGTCGCCGAGTGGATCGGCCCGGACGACCCGGAGCAGCAGACGCGGGGCTTCACCGAGGCCGCGGACAAGGCCGACCGTACGGCACTGCTCGTCCTCTACAACATCCCGCACCGCGACTGCGGCCAGTACTCGCAGGGCGGCGCCGCCGACGGCAACGCCTACCGCGAGTGGCTCGACGGCGTGGCGGCGGGCATCGGCGACCGCTCCGCCACGGTCATCCTCGAACCGGACGCGCTGCTGCACCTGGTGGACGGCTGCACTCCGGAGCAGTTCCACGAGGAGCGCTACGACCTCCTCAAGGGCGCCGTCACCAAGCTGAAGTCCCTGAAGAACACCCAGGTGTACCTGGACGCGGGCAACGCCGGCTGGCAGAACCCCGACCAGATCTTCGAGCCGCTGAAGTGGGCCGGAATCGAACAGGCCGACGGCTTCTCCGTCAACGTCTCCAACTTCTACTCCACCGACGAATCCATCGCCTACGGCAAGCGGCTCTCCGGCAAGGTCGGCAACAAGCACTTCGTCATCGACACCAGCCGCAACGGCAAGGGCCCCTACACCCAGGGCAACCCGGACGAACGCTGGTGCAACCCGCCGAGCCGTGCGCTGGGCGAGACGCCGACGACCAAGACGGCGGACCCGGTGGTCGACGCGTACCTGTGGGTGAAGCGGCCCGGCGAGTCGGACGGCGAGTGCAAGGGCGGGCCGAAGGCGGGGCAGTGGTGGTCGGACTATGCGCTGAAGCTGGCCAAGGCGAGTTCCTAGAAGCCCGGGCACACGTCGTCGACCAGGTCGGGATCGACGGCCAGTTCCTTCTCGGCCTCGGTCATCTCCCGCCCCGCGAGGGCGCACAACCGGTCCATCCACCGCTCGGGTTCGAGCGGGACCACGGAGGTGCGGGAGCCGTCGACGATCGTGAGGGCCTTGCCGTCGGTGCTCGGTGAGAGGACCGAGCCGTAGCCCACGTAGTAGCGGTAGGTGTCCTGGCGCTTCTCGATGTCCCATACGACCTGTTCACCGGCGGCGGTGGTCGTGTGGAGCAGGCGGTCGCCCAGGAAGCGGCCGAGGTAGTAGACGCCGTTGGTGGTGAGAGCCGGTAGGTCTCGCTTCTTCTCGACGTCCCACAGTCGTACCCGGCCGCCGGAGTACTGCACGGCGAGGATTCTGCCGTCGGGGGAGAGGGCGAACGACCGGACCGACCTGTCCCTCCCCTCCCTCTTGATCCACCTCTTGAACTCACCGGTACTGAAGTCCCAGACGCCGATTTCGGCCACCGTCCGCACCACGGCCTGCGGTTTGCCGGGTACGGCGGTGGCGAAGGTGCCGGCCGCCTCGTTGGCGAGCTGCGCACGCTCCTGGACGGGAGGCCGGTAGATCTCGCCGTCCGGTTTGCCGGTGTCGAGATTCCAGCGGGAGACGTACGACAGCCCCGAGATCACGGCGTGGTCGTCGTCGGAGAAGCTCAGGTTGATCCAGGACGGGACGAGCCCCGTCCGGGGGTCCGCCCCGGAAGCCGTGATGCCGGGAGGGGCGGGCAGCTCGAGGACGTGCTCCTCCCTGAGGGAAGCACCGTCGATCCGCCAGACGAGGACCGTCCGCTCGTCCTGGGCGATGGTCAGCATCCGCCGTCCGTCCGGGCTGAAGGCCGCGTACATACGGGCCAGCGGCCGGGAGGGGCGCGCGGTCGCGAGGAGGCGGTGGTCGGCCAGGTTCCACAGCTGGAGTCCTGTGCCCTTGGAGTCGACGACCGCCATCCTGCCGCTCGGTCCGTCCGGTGTGCGGATGCGGTTGATCAGGGAGTTGGAGTCGAAGGAGGTGGGCGGCTCGACGCGTACGGTGACGATGCTTCCGCCGACTCCGACGGCGGCGCGCAGGTTGTCCGGAGGGCCGGCGAGCGCGACTGCCGGAGCGAACGAGCGGCCGGTGATGTTCTGGTCCTCGGGAGCCGCGGCGGGGGTGTCGAAGGTGGCCGGCCAGCCCTTCTCCAGATCGATGAGGAGGAACCGCATCCGGCCCAGGTCGCTGCCGATGCGCCCGGTGGGATTGACCAGGTAGCGGCCGGTGGCGTCGAGCCGGGGCGTGTAGAGCGGGCGCAGGCCCGGGAAGCTGTTGCTCCAGTTCTGGAATCGCCGGGGCGTGGTGCCCAGCCGCCACGCTTCGAGTGCGCCCTGCTCGGTGCAGGTGACCAGGACACGGCCGTTGCAGCTGACCGTCGCGGAGGCGGTGGCGCGCTCGTCCCAGGGGCGGTGCAGCGAACCCCGGTTCAGGTCCCAGGAGACCAGTCGGCCCCGTACGTCGTCCGCTTCCGCTCCGGAGGGCACGATCCGCGCCACGACCGTGTCGTCCGCGGCGAACCAGGCCTGTGCCGCGTCCCAGCCGCGCGGCGGGGCGAGGGTACGGCCCGTGCGGCGGCCGTCGTCCGCGTTCCACACGAGCACGCCCTCGCGGGGGATCGCGGCGAGGATCCGTTTCCTGTCCCCGTCGAAGCGCAGGTCGTTGGGGGCGCGCGGGTTCTTCTCCACAGCCTTGCCCTCGCGCAGGGCAATGATCCGGAACCTGTCCGAGTCGGAGGAGGTCGGTACGCCGAGGGAGATCAGACCCCAGCCGCTCGCCCGGGCCGCTCTCCGCCCGTCGGCCGATATGGCGATCCGCTCGGTGTCCTGCCGTTTCGAGAAAAGATTGGGTCTGGGCGGTTTCTTCCCTCGTAGGTCCAGCCGCACGAAGTCGCCGTTGCCCAGGACGGCGTATGCGAACGAGCCGTCGTCCGTGAGCGCAACGTCCTCGACGTCGTTACGCCCCTCCATCACCACCCGCTCCACGTCCTGCAACCGCAGATGATGCGCCAGCAGCGCGGAACGCGCGTCCGGCCGGGCCTCCGCCCGGTACGCCCCGACCGCATACAGCGAGGAGGCGGTCAACGACGTGCTGTCGATACTCGCGGCCTGCTGCGCCAACCGGTCCGAAGCCAGCCGCCGCTGCTCCGTCAGCAGGTTCAGGTACAGCACGGACACCACCGCCGCCGCCGCCACGGCCAGAACCGTGACAACCGCCCAGAGCGCCCGCAGATACCGCTTCCGGCGCTCGGACCTCGCGGCCTCGTGTGCCTTACGAGCCCGCAGTCCGACGCTCGCCTCGATGAACTCCCGGTCCTCCTCCGTGAGTTCGTCATGCCGCTCCGCGAGCCACTGCTCCGCCACCGACAGCGCCGGATCCTCCAGCAACAGTCCGTCCGGCCGCCCCGCCCGCCACCAGCGGGCCCGGTCGTAGCGCAGTTCGCCGCGCCAGGTGAGGAACGTACGGTCGGTCTCCAACTGCTCCGCGAGCGGCTGCCAGTGTTCGATGAGGGCCTCGTGGGCCAGCTCGACCGTCTCGCCCCGCTCGGGGTCCACGCCCACCACCAGGACGCGGGCCTCGACGAGCTCCCGGGCGATGGACCACCGCTCCTCGCCCGCGTCACGGCGTGCGAGCCGGGCGCGCAGGGCCGTGCCGCTGCCGGGCGGGACCTGGATCAGCGCGCGGAGCAGCCCGGCCGCGGCCTCCGGCGTCGCTCCGCGCAGCGCCCGCTGCCACGCCGAGTCGGCCCTGCTGCTCAACACCCCGCCAAGACCGCCCAGCTCGCGGTACGCGTCGAGTCGGAGCCGACCGCCGACCTGGCCCTCCCACAGAGTGGTCAGGACGAAACCGAGCAGCGGCAGGGCTCCCGGCCGGCCCGCCGCGTCCTCGATGAGCCGGTCGGCCAGTCCGCTGTCGTACTCCACGCCGGGGAAGGCCCGCAGCGGCAGCCGGACCACCTCGGTGAGCTGCTCGCGGGTCATCAGGCCCAGCTGGTGCGCGGGCGCTCCGCCGACCAGCCGGCTCAGCTCCGGGTGGCGCAGGGCCGCGTCCTGGAAGTCGGTCCGCAGCGCGACCAGGACCGCCACTCCGGGGTGCCGGCAGGCGTCGAGGAGGGCGTCCACCAGGGCGCTCAGCTCCTCCTCGGGGCGCAGCAGCAGCGCCTCCGACTGGTCGATGGCCAGCACGAGTCCGCGTGCCGAGCGGTGGGTCCGCAGTGTCTCCAGGATCGTCGCGGCGTCGGGCTGCCGGCCCTCGGCACGCAGTGGGACGACCTCGACGTCCTGCTCCTTCAGGCGGGGCAGCACGCCTGCCATGAGGAGGGAGGACTTGCCGGAGCCGGAGGGGCCGGACAGTGTCACGCAGCCCTCGGGCGCCGGCCCGTGCGGGCAGAGCAGGTCGACGACCGCGGTGACGTCCTCGTCCCGGCCGAAGAAGTGCGCGCTGTGTTCCTCGGTGTACGGGCGCAGGCCCGGGAAGGGGGAGGAGGGTGCGAGGAGTTCGGCCAGATCCGGCAGTTCGTCGAGGATCGTCCGGGTCGGGATGCAGAAGCTCTGCCCGCGGTGCGCCGGTGAGATCGAGGCGACGACGCCGACCACGGCACCGAGGTCGTCGTCCCATACGGCCGAACCGCTGAAGCCGGGCTGGATCGGATCCGACTGTCCGTCGAGCGGCGACATCTGCAGCCGTCCCGTGCTGGTACGGGCGCGCAGCCGGGCTGTGTGCCAGCCGCCGCCCGTGTCGTCCCTGGGCAGTCCGAAAACGATGGCCTTGTGGTCCCAGACGTCCCGGGGCGCCACCATCAGGACCGGCCGGGCCTCCGGGAGCGGGCGGGACAGGGAGAGTACGGCGACGTCCCCGGTGCCGTTCGCGCGTACCGGCACCCAGTCGCGGACGACGGCATCCACCGACTCGCCCTCCCGGAGGACCAGGCGGACACCGAGGGCTCCGTCGGGGCGTTCTTCCTGGCGGACCGGCCGCCCCGAGGCCTCCAGTACGACATGGGCGCAGGTCAGCACCAGTGTGGGCGCGATGAGCACCCCCAGGCCGCCGATGCGCCCGTCCCCGCCGGTGACCTGGACGGTCGCGGCGGCCAGGACCTCCTCGGCCACCGGGCCCGCCGTGGTCGACTCGGTCATCTCCCGTTTCCCCCGCCGCAGTTGACCCCACGCGTTGCCGATGTCGTACCGAGAGCACACCAGAGTGCGTGCACACGTCAAGCACGTTTCCCGACATCGCCCTACGGACGAACGACAGGGGCGCCCTCCGCACCGGAGAGCGCCCCTGTCAGCCGATGGCCATGGCTACGGCACCTTGACCCACTGCGCCTTGCTCGGTGTGCCCCGGTCGTCCGTCACGAACAGCATGTACCAGCCCGCCTGGACCAGGTTCCGGTTCTTCGGCACGGTCACCGTCAGCTTGTCGCCGGACGCCTTGAAGTCCAGCGCGATCGACCGCTGGTCGACGTCGGTGACGTGCGTGGCGGCGCTCGGGCGGATCAGCCGGACCTTCTGGATCTTGGACGCGTCCGACGAGGTGAACGTCCCCGTCCCGCCGCGCTCGATGGTCTGCGGCCCGCCGGACAGCGAGGGCTGGTCCCCGCTGCCGTAGAGGTACGGCGGCGTGTAGATCTCGATGCGCTGCTCGAACTCGCCCGGCTTGGTGTTGGCCTTGTCGCCGTACAGCGAGTCCGAGCCGAAGAACATCACGCGACCGTCGGGCAGCAGGATCGACCCGGAGTGGTAGTTGCGGCCCACCAGCGGGTCGGCGACCCGCCTGAGCTCGTTCTTCTCGGTGTCGTAGAGCCGCGCCTCGAAGATGTTGGAGTCGCTGCGGCCCCGGTAGTCCTCCGAACCGCCGGAGATCAGCACGCTGTCGTCGGGCAGGATCGAGGAGTTCGGGTAACGCGTGCCCTTGTCCAGGGACGGGCCGTCCACAAAGCGCGGGTCGTCGTCCTTCAGGTCGACGATCCGGGTCTTCTCGCTGGACTCCTGGGACTCGCCGACGCCACCGCCGCCGATCACCATGTACTTCTCGTCCTGCGCCGGCGGCAGCAGCACCGTGCCGGACGTCTCCATCAGCTTGGAGTCGCTCAGGCCGGGGACCTTCGTGAACCTGTTGGTGTCCACGTCCCACACGCCCGGCTCACGGCCCACGTTGTCCGGCCCGTAGCCCGCGTTGGAACCCGAGTAGAAGATCTTGCCGTTCTGCATGAGGAACAGCGCCGGGTAGGTCGGGAACTGCCGGACCTTGTCCGTGTAGGTCCACTTCTTGGTCTTCGGGTCGAAGACCTCGTTCTTGCCCGGGACCAGCTGGCCGATGTCGTCCAGGCCGGAGACGCTGAGGATCTTCCCGTCGCTCAGGGTGGTGAGCGTCGGGTACCAGCGGGCCTCCTTCATCGGGTCGACCTTGATGTACTTCTCGGCGACCGGGTCGAACTCGAACGCGTCCCGGATCCCCTGGAAGTCCTTCTTGTCGAGGGCGAGCTTCTGCGCGATGCCATAGGTGTTCTTGGCGTCGGCGCCCTTCAGGCCGTGCACGCGGTAGTTGTCCTGTGTGCCCGTCTCGTACTTCTTGCCCCGCTTCTGCGCCTCGACGTAGATACGGCCGAGACCGGGGTCGTTGCGCAGGAACCTGCCGGTCGCCTTGTCGAAGACCTTCTTCGCGCGCGGCACGAGGACCGGGTCCTTCGAGACGAAGGTCTTGCCGTTCTGCTTGCCCCTGAACTTCGTACCGGCGGGCAGCGTTATCGGCTTGTCCGGGTTCTCGTTGTGGACGATCATCAGGCCGCCGGCCTTGGTGACGTCACCCTTGAGCTTCTCGTACCGCTTGGTGCCGCCGGCGATCAGCAGGTTGCCGTTGGCGAGCTGGGTGTGGCCGGTGCAGAACAGGTCGCTGGGCGTCGGGACCTTCTTGATGGTGCCCTTGACCGGGTCCCAGATCCGGGTGTCGAACTTCTTCGCGTCGAAGTTGTCCTGGTTGTTGCCCGACCCCGCGACGAGCAGCACCTTGCCGGTGCGCAGCAGCGCCGCGTGGATGGTGTTCTGCCGGTACTCCTCGGGGAAATCGATGATCTCCCACTTGCCGTTCGCGGCTTTGTACTCCGGCTTGTTGATTTGGTACTGGTGGTATTTCTCGGTGCCGAAGCGGTAGAGCCACGGCCCGTTCATCCCGGCCAGCGCGAGTACCACCGCCGTGCCGATCGCGAGTCGACGGGCCCGGCGGCGGCCTGCACGGTCGTTCATTCCTTACGTCCCCCAAGTCCACCAAGGGCGATCTGCATGGTCTGGTCGGATCCCCCGACCTCCCCGTTTCCGCCAGGGGCGGCGGCCCGACTGGGCATGTACTGCGGGGCGTGCGGCGCCGCCTGCTGCTGCGAGACGGGCAGCGGCTGCGTCCGGTTCAGCCCCGCAGGGTCCTGCGGCTGCTCCACGGCGGGTGCGGCGGGCTTCTTCGCGTCCTGCCGCAGCTGCCAGCGCCAGGCGAAGACCGGCGAGGCGGTGATCAGCAGCGCGAACGTCGCCCAGATGATCATCGCGGGGTGCGAGTGGCCGAAGACGAAGCCGGCCGCGATCGACGCACCGAAGATCGCGACGAAGTACCAGTGGTAGCGGAACGTCCCGAACCAGCGGTCCGGGCTCGCCGAGTCGCCCTTGGGCGTGACCACGAACTTGCTCTTGCGTCGCAGCACGGAGTCGATCAGCGCTTTCGCGTACAGCGGCGCCGACAGCGCGGACATCACCATGCCGGCCACACCGCCGGAGCCCTCCGGCTCGTGCGGCGAGACGTTGTGCCGGCGGTTCCAGACGTACAGACCGATCTGGAGCGCGGAGGCGTTGCCGTAGAGCATCAGCCAGACCGCCGGGTCGATGTTCACACCCGAGGCGCCCAGGCCCAGGAACAGGCAGCAGCTCAGCGCGGCCAGGATCCAGTTCAGGGCCGACATCGGGTAGAAGATGATCATCATCGTGTAGTTGAAGAGCTTGCTCGGCGGCAGCGAGTACCAGCCCTTCCAGTACTGCTTGAGGATCGTCTCGTACGTCCCTCGCGACCAGCGCATCTGCTGGGTGAAGAAGTCCGTCCAGGCGCTGGGGCCCTCACCGACCGCGAGCACGTCCGGGGTGTAGACGGAGCGCCACTTGCGGCCCGTCGCCGGGTTCTTGTGGCGGTGCATCTCGAAGCCGGTCGCCATGTCCTCGGTGATCGAGTCGTACAGACCGCCGATCTGCTTCAGCGCCTTGATGCGCACGGCGTTGGACGTGCCGACGAACATCGGGGAGCCGTAGCGGTTGCCGGCGCGCTGGATCAGCGCGTGGAAGAGGAACTGCTGCGACTCGGCGGCCTTGGTGATCGGGTTGTCGTAGTTGCCGTAGACCTGCGGGCCGATGACGAAGCCGACGTCCGGGTCACGGAAGAAGCCGAGCATCCGCTCCAGGTAGTTGGGCAGCGGCACGTGGTCGGTGTCGACCGAGGCGAAGAAGTCGTAGTCGCCGCCGTGCGCCTCCAGCCAGGCGTTGTAGTTGCCGTGCTTGGTCTTGGCGCGGTGCGGGCCCTTGGCCTGGTTCCACTTCGCGACGCCCTTGCGCGAGAAGTGGTGCACGCCGAGGCGCTCGCAGACCGCCTTCACCTCGGGGTCGTCGCCCTCGTCGAGCAGCCACACGTGCATCAGGCCCCGGTGGCGGATCCTGACGGCCGCCTCCAGGGTCTTCGTCACCATCTCCAGCGGCTCCTTGCCGGGCACGAAGGAGGTGAGGAATGCCACTCTGGTGCCGGTCTCGGGCACCACCGGGACGGGGTCGCGGGCGACCAGCGTGGCGTGCGCGTTCGACACCACGTTCATGCAGCGGAAGAACTCGATCAGACCGATCGCGACCAGCATCACCATGTCCAGCGCGGGCAGCCAGTCGAAGGCCGGGTAGTCGCGCTCGGTCCAGTGCTCGGGCTGGAGCAGCCACACCAGCAGCACCACGGACAGCACCGGGGCCGCGGCCAGCATCAGCGCGACTCTCATGCGGTGCGGTTCCTGCGAGATCAGCGACCGGTACTGCACCTTGTACGGCTTGGTCGGATCAGGCTGGGTGAGGGGACCCGCGAGCCGGCTGTAGTGCTCGTAGTCGTATCTCGGCAGCGTCTTCTTGATCCGCCGGAACGTCCCCGTGGTGCTCATCCGATGTGCCGGCACCCTGAGCTGGGTGGTCTGGGACGGGTCGTGGTCCTGCTGCCGGGCGCCCGTCGGCCTCGACGTCATGAGTCATCCCCCCACACGCGGACACCGCGTGTTTCGTCGCTTCCTTCCGTCTGCTGGAGGTCCCCCTCGACCTTCACAGACGTATCAGTGGTGGGTCGCTGTCACCACGTCATCCACACCCTATAGACACGGCAACGCGACCTTCCGGTTGCATGATGCCCCCCTCGGCATCGCTTCATGAACGGGGCCCCCATCCCCGCCCGATCCGCAACCGGCTCTGATTCCCCCCAACTGCCGCGAAACCGCAACATGTTGAAAAACCAGAAAACCAGGGTTCTACGGCCTTCATCATGATCGCAAGGTGTGAAACGCGGCGTTTACCGGTCATACGCGTTCATTGCGGTGGGTGTGGGGACCCTGTGGAGCCGTTGTGGACAGGCGGGCGCGGATGTTCCCGAAGTGCTCTCTTATGGCATCCTCCGCCCGTATCGAATCGCCGGAACGGACCGCGTCGAGGATCTCCCGGTGCTGCCGGCAGGTCACCTTCGGGTCCTGCGGCACGCCCCCGAGGTCCGTGCGGACCCGGTGGAAGGCGTCCCAGAACGCCTCCAGGACCTCGCTCAGCAGCACGTTGTCCAGCCCCCGGTAGAGGGTGGCGTGGAAGGCCCGGTCGGTCTCGGCGAGACCGGCTCCGCGCGCGGCCTGCTCTTCCATACGGTCGACGAGCCCGTCCAGTTCAACGAGGTCCGCTTCCGGTATCCGCCCCGCGAGCCGGGAGGCCAGCCCGGTCTCCATCGCCTCCCGCAATTCCAGCAGCTGGAGCAGGGAGTCCTCGCCCCGGTAGTGCCCGGCGACCGTGCGGAAGGCGAGGCCCTCGATCATCGGGGCCAGGGACATCGGGCCGACGTAGGTGCCGAAGCCGTGCCGGATCTCCACGATGCCCATCGCCTGGAGCGCCTTCAGCGCCTCCCGCACCGAGTTCCGGCTCGCGCCGAGGTACTCCATCAGCTCGGGCTCGGTCGGCAGCGGGGCCCCGGAGGCCAGCCGGCGGTCGATGATGAGCTTTTTGATCCGCTCCTGGAGGTCACGCGCTGCCATGGCGAGAGGGTATCCGGCCAATCGCGCGGTGGGCCGGGTTCCGGCCACAGGGAGAGGGGCCCCCGGAGACACAAGAAGGCCCCCCGCTTCCGCGAGAGGCCTTCCGGTCGGTGCGCCGCCAGGGACTCGAACCCCGGACCCGCTGATTAAGAGTCAGCTGCTCTAACCAACTGAGCTAGCGGCGCGCGCTGACGGCGTAACTCTACAGGACGTGCGGAGGTGCTCCTGACCACCCTTCCGGGCCCGGGGCGACCCTCGCAAGGGCGCCGCGTACATCATTCGGACCGTCAGCATGCGCGCGCGGAAGACAGTTGAGAAACTGACGACGCGCGCCCGGACGGGCACGGGCGCGGCCTTTTCCGCCGGAAGTGTGAGGGGAATCGCATGGAGTCTCCGGTATTCGAGGAATTCGACCCCGCGAGCGACTGCGACTGCCCCGGATGCGTCCACTGGCGCCGGGTCCTGCCGCATTCCCGGGCCGGCCGCGCCACCGCCCACCCGGCCGCACACCGTGCCCTCGCCCTGGCCGCCGTGGCCTCGGCGGCGCTCGGCGCGGGCCACGCCATACCGGCCACAGCCGCTCCGCACGCATCTCACCGACCCGGCGTTTCCGCAGGTGAAGAGCCTGACACCCCTCAGGGTGGCCAGGCCCCGCTGCACGGCCCCGGTGAGCGTCCCGCGAAGCCCTCCGTCACCCTCAAGCCAACCGTCATCACCCGTTCGGAGATCATCAACCGGGCCAAGACCTGGGTCGCCGCGAAGGTGCCGTACAGCATGAACGCGTACCGGCCCGACGGTTACCGGCAGGACTGCTCGGGCTATGTATCCATGGCCTGGAAGCTGCCCGGAAACGAGTGGACGGGCAGTCTCGCCGAATACGGTGAGCGGATTTCCAAGGAGGAACTCCAGCCGGGCGACATTCTGCTGTTCCACAATCCGACCGCCCCCGAGAGCGGCTCGCACGTCGTCATTTTCGGCGGCTGGACGGACTCCACGCACACCTACTACATCGCCTACGAGCAGACCCGCCCGCACACCCGCCGGCAGTCCACCCCGTACGCCTACTGGAGCGACTCCGACCGGTACGTCCCCTACCGGTACAAGGGCGTCACCCCGAAGGAACCGGGAACCGCACCTGGCAAGAAACCGGCCTCCGGGAACCCGGGCGTACCGGCCGCCACGTCCTACCCGGGAGCGGCGTATTCCGGCCCCGGCGCGAACAACGAGTACGTCACGCCGCTCGGCCGCAAGCTCGTCGCGCGCGGGGCCGGTGGCTCCCACGGCCTGGGCCCGGGCAAGGACGTGAAGGCCGGTGCGGTCGGGCCGCCGCCCTCCTCCCACGGGGTCCCCGGGTACCCGGGGCGGGCGATGTTCCGGCCCGGCGCCGACAACACGTACGTCACCCAGCTGGGGAGGCAGCTCGTGCGGAAGGGGTTCGGCAGGTTCTACACGGTCGGGCCGGGACCGCGCTGGGGCGAGGCGGACCGGCGCGCGGTCGGGGCCTTCCAGCGAACCCAGGGCTGGCGGGGAGGCGCGGCGGACGGCTACCCGGGTCCCGAGACCTGGCGGCGGCTCTTCTCCTAGGGCTCCTCTCGGAGGGGCCCTGAACCCCCGGCACCGGGGATCACCGTTGTGACGCATCTGGCGCGGAGGCTTGAGGCACCCATGAGTACGACGACTTCCCACACGTCCGAGCCCGACGGACCGGCCGGCGGACCGGTCAGACCCGCCCGGCTCATCCAGAACGAGGCCACCATCGAGATCCCCGTCCACCTGCTGTTCCGCGACGACCCCGACCCGGCGACGGTACCGCTGAAGCCGGTGGTCCTCGGCCGCAGGCAGGGCACGGGGGAGCAGCGGCGTCTCGGACGCCCGGCGGACGTGGCGCCGCGCCCGGTGCCGCAGGTCGATCCCGACCTGGTGGAGCGGCCCGCGCTGGTGCTGCCCGGGGCGGCGGGTGTGCTGGCCGGGGCCTGCGGGGCGGCCGGGTGTGTGGCCACCTCCTGGTGGGCCGGGCTGCTGCCGCCGCTCGTGCTGGAGGCGCTGCTGCTGCCCGCGCACGCCGGGGCCGGGCTCGGCCCCGCGCAGTGGGCGGCGTACGCCGGGGCCGGGGCGCTCGGGCTGTTCGGGTTCGGCGGGCTGGCCCGGGGCCGGACCGGGCGGGCCTGGGTGCTGGATCTGTTCGGCCGCTACCGGGGGACCGTCCGGCGCTCCGGTCTGCTGTGGGTCAATCCGCTGCTGCTGCGCCGCCGGGTGGACGTACGGCTGCGGCACTGGCGCAGCGAGCCGGTACCGGCCACCGACGCGAGCGGGGTCGCGATGCGGGTGGTCGTCCAGTTGGTGTGGTGCGTGCGGGACACCGCTCGGGCGACCCTGGGCGTCGAGGACCACGAGACGTATCTGCGCGAGTGCGTCGAGGCGGCCCTGGCCCGGGTGCCGGTGGGGATGCCCGGCGGGACCGAGGGCGCCACGGACGCGGCGGCCGAGGCGCTGACCCGGCTGGTGGCGGACGACGCGGCACCGGTCGGCCTGGAGGTGTTCTCGGTGCAGCCGCTCCGGGTGGAGTACGCCCCCGAGGTCGCCGCGGCGATGCACCGCCGCCGCATCGCCGCGCTGGACGCCCAGCACCGGGCGAGTGTGCTCACCTCGGTCGTGGACTCGGTGGAGGACACGGTGACCCGGCTGACCATGCGGGGGCTGGTCGAACTCGACGACTACGAGCGGAAGGTGCTGGTGAAGGACCTGACGGTGGCGTTCTGCGCGGGCCGGGGAGAAACGGCTCCGTGATTGGTATGGACATGTTCAACTCACGCTCATACTCTCAGGCTTGGTCTAGACCTACATGCACAGCTCACTGAACCTCCCCCACGTTCTCCAGGAGCGGCAGCATGCGCACAAGGACCAAGTTGTCCGCAGCCGCGGTGGGACTGGCCACGACCGGAGCCCTCGTGCTCTCCTCCGGCGGCGCCAGCGGCCACGGCTACACCGACCTCCCCGTCAGCCGGCAGAAGCTCTGCCAGAACGGCACCGTGACCAACTGCGGTTCGATCCAATGGGAACCGCAGAGCGTCGAGGGCCCGAAGGGCTTCCCGGCCTCCGGCCCGGCCGACGGGCAGATATGCAACGCCGGCCTCGGCCGGTTCAGCCGGCTCAGCGCACCGCGGACGCCGTCCGGCGGGGCCTGGCCCACCACCAGGGTGACGGGTGGCCAGACCTACACGTTCCGCTGGCAGTTCACGGCCATGCACGCCACGACCGACTTCACGTACTACATCACCAAGCCGGGCTGGAATCAGAACCACAGCCTGGCCCGGTCCGACCTCAACCTCACGCCGTTCTTCACGGTGCCGTACAACGGCCGGCGGCCCCCGTCCACGCTCTCGCACAGCGGCAGGCTGCCGTCCGGGCTGAGCGGCCATCACGTCATCCTGGCGGTGTGGACGATCGCCGACACGGGCAACGCGTTCTACGCGTGCTCGGACGTCACCTTCTGAGGTTCTCCTGAGGCGGCGGCGCGGCCGGTGTGGGTAGGTTCCCCCATGCCGGCCGATCGCGACCGTGCGGGACATCGGGGGACACCATGGCGGCATTCCAGGCCTTCTTCTACGTCGTACCGGCACTCATGATCGCCCTGGCGGTCTTCGCCCTGACCGGGATCGCCCGCCGCGCGAAGGCTGTGAGCAGGGCCTGGAACAGCGGGTTCACGTCCCAGGCGCGGTGTCTGCGGGCGTACACGACGACCAGTGGTGGCGGTGACACCGGTGTGCGAACCACCTTGCACCACGTCTACGAGTTCACCACGTTCGACGCCCGCCAGATCCGCTTCGACGAGGCGAACGGTCCGGCGACGACCGTGGAGGGTGACATCGTCACCGTGCACTACCTGCCGGACCGCCCGGAGCGCGCCACGGCCCACGCGCCGGCGCGGGGGAGGCTCGCGGCAGGCACGGGCTGTGCGGCGGTGTTGCTGGGCGTGGTCATCGTCTTCTGCCTGGCGTTCATGGTCATCGCCCATCTCATGTTCACCGTGGTGTGACGCCACGACAGCCCTCCACATCTGACGGTTCATCAGCTACGTTGCGGTCCATGGAGTCCACAGGACGTACGGTCGCGGAGCTCGTACGGGATCGGTGGGGCGACCACCGGCCGGGACTGTGGTGCGAGGAAGAGGTCCTGACCCATCACGAGGTGGCGGCCGGAGCCGCGGCCCGGGCGGCCCTGCTCGCCGACCTGCTGCCGCCGGACGCCGAGCCCCACATCGGGGTACTGCTCGACAACACCCCCGAGTACCCGCTGTGGCTGGGCGCTGCGGCCCTGGCCGGGGCGGCCGTCGCCGGCGTCAATCCCACGCGCAGGGGCGCCGAACTCGCCCGTGACATCCTGCACACCGACTGCCGCGTCCTGGTCACCGAGCGGACTCACCTGCCGTTGCTCACGGGCCTGGACCTGCCCGGCGTGCGCATGCTGGTGACGGACGCGGAGGAGTACGCCGACCTCCTGGCGCCCTATGCCGACGCACACCCGGACCCCTTCCGCGCCACCCCGCGCGACCGCCTCCTCCTCTACTTCACCTCCGGCTCGACCGGCGCGCCCAAGGCCGCGCTCTGCTCCCAGGGGCGACTGGCGGCGGCCGGCCGGGCGCTGGCCGCACAGTTCTCCCTGGGGCCGGACGGCGTGCACTACCTCTGCATGCCGATGTTCCACGGCAACGCGGTGATCGCGGGCTGGGCGCCCGCGCTGGTGACGGGGGCGGGCGTGGCGCTGCGCCGGCGCTTCTCGGCGTCCCGTTTCCTGCCGGACGTACGCCGATACGGGGCGACGTACTTCACCTACGTCGGCCGGGCGATCCAGTACGTCCTGGCCACCGAGCCCGGCCCCGACGACCGTGACAACCCTCTCCGCCTGGGCTTCGGCACGGAGGCAGGTGCGGTGGACGCGGCGGCCTTCGAGCGGCGGTTCGGAGTGCGGCTGGTGGAGGGATACGGCTCGTCGGAGGGCGGGGCGGCCGTGCAGTGGTAGCCGGGGACGCCGCCGGGGGCGGTCGGCCGGGCGGCACCCGGGCTCGTCGTCCTCGACCCGGAGAGCCGCACGGAGTGCCCGCCGGCCCGCTTCGACGCGGCGGGGCGGCTGCTCAACGGTGACGAGGCGATCGGCGAACTGGTCAACCAGGGGCCCAGCTCCTTCGAGGGCTACTGGCGCAACCCGGCGGCGGAGGCGGAGCGGCGCAGATGGGGGTCCCCCCGCTCGAGCGAAGCCGAGAGCGGGGGAGGCTGGTACTGGACGGGCGACCTCTTCTACCGGGACGCCGACGGCTACCTCTACTTCGCCGGCCGCACCGACGACCGCCTCCGCGTCGACGGCGAGAACCTGGCCGCCGCGATGATCGAGAACATCCTCGCCCGGTACGAGGGGGCCGCCGCCGTCGCCGTGTACGCGGTGCCGGACCCGGTGACCGGAGACCAGGTGATGGCGACGATCGCCGGGACCTTCGATCCGGAGGCGTTCGCGAGGTTCCTGCTTGCGCAGCCCGACCTGGGGACGAAGATGGCGCCCCGGTTCGTGCGTGTGGTGGGGCGGATGCCGGTGACGGCCACGAACAAGATCCGTCGGGCGGCTCTACGGAAGGAAGGCTTCCGGTGCGCCGATCCGGTGTGGTGGCGGCCGCCGGGGGAGTGCGCGTACCGCCCGCTGACCAGGGAGGATCTCGAACACGCCGAAGGGCCTCCCGCTCCCACGAGAGGCCCTTCACCGGTGCGCCGCCAGGGACTCGAACCCCGGACCCGCTGATTAAGAGTCAGCTGCTCTAACCAACTGAGCTAGCGGCGCATGACTCCCGCCGACCGCGTTCCGCATCGCGCGTTCTCGCGGTGGGCGACGAAGAAAATAATACCTGGTCCCGCCGGGTGCTTCTCACCACCCGGCGCAGACCCTGGGGCCTGTCGTTTGGATCAGGTCGCAGGGAACCGACAGTGCTGATCAGCGCCGGTGAGCGGGGTCCGGTGCGTGCGGCTGCAAGGCGGAGGAGGGCGTCGACGCGATGGGGGCACCGCCCGCGCGAGCGAAGCCGAGCGTGGGGGAGTCGGCAACCGACGACAACGCCGCAGATGCGCGTGCCAGACCCCGCGTCTGCGGCGTGATCCAAACGACCGGCCCTAGATCGCCAAGGACAGCAGGACCGGTGCCGCGTTGCGGTTGAGGGCGTCCGCGGCCTGGCGCAGCCGGTGGGCGTGCTCGACCGGGAGGGACAGGGCCAGGCAGCCGACCGAGGAGCCGGCCGTGACGGGGACCGCCGCGCAGACCGTGCCGACCGCGTACTCCTGGAGGTCCAGGACGGGCACGGTGGGCGGCTGGGACTCCAGCCGGGAGAGCAGCAGCCGGTCGCTGGTGATGGTGCGCGAGGTGAGGCGGGCCATCTTGTGCCGGGCGAGGTGGTCGCGGCGGCCGGCGTGGTCGAGCTGGGTGAGCAGGCTCTTGCCGATGGCGGTGGCGTGGGCCGAGGAGCGGAAGTCGACCCACTCGTTGACCTTGGGCGTGGCCGGACTGTCGGCGTACTGGGTGACGCTGATCTCGCCGTCGACGTACCGGCTCAGGTAGACGGCGGCGCCGACCGAGTCGCGCAGCCGGTCGAGGGTGTGCTGGAGCTTGTCGCGCAGGGCCTGCTCGCGGTGCTGGGAGGAGCCGAGGCGGGCCAGGGTCTCGCCCGTGACGTACGCGCCGTCGGCGATCTGCTCGACGTAGCCCTCGCGGCGCAGCATGCGCAGCAGTGCGGTCAGCCGCTCCGGTCCGATGCCGGTGTGCCGGGCGAGCTCGGCGTCGGTGACTCCGGTGGAACTCCGTGCCACCGTCTCCAGGACGCGCAGGGCTTCCTGGGCCGAGTGGTACGGGGTGGTCGGCGGCTCGTGCTTCAGCGCCACGGTGGTCTCCCCCTGCGCTTGCTGTTGGGCCGTAATCCGGACAGCGAATCCCCTCCACGATAACCGGCAAAGGGGTTGAGGAGGGCGGGGGTTGACAAGATTGCCGGGCCTCCGGACTGGGGCATCGACCCGCTGGCATATGCCAGGAGCATGCCCCAGCCGCCGGGCCCGGCGTCCTGCCTGATCACACGGTGTAGTCAGAGCACCGCGCTGAGGAACTCCCGCGTGCGGTCCTGCTCCGGCTCGCTGAAGATCTTCTCCGGCGGGCCCGACTCGATGACCCGGCCCGAGTCGAACATCAGTACCTGGTCGGAGATGTCCCGGGCGAAGTTCATCTCGTGGGTCACACAGAGCATCGTGATGTCCGTGGAACGGGCGATGTCCCGCAGCACGTCGAGGACGCCCGCGACCAGCTCCGGGTCGAGCGCGGAGGTCACCTCGTCCAGGAGCAGCACCTGCGGCCGCATCGCCAGCGCCCGGGCGATCGCCACCCGCTGCTGCTGCCCGCCGGACAGCTGCGCCGGGTGCTTGTCGAGGTGGTCGGTCAGCCCGACCAGCTCCAGCAGCTCGCGCGCCCGCTCCTCGGCGGCGTCCTTGGGCATGCCGAGGACCGTGACCGGGGCCTCGGTGATGTTGCGCAGGACGGTCATGTTCGGGAACAGGTTGAACTGCTGGAACACCATCCCGATCTTCTTGCGGACCTCGCGCACCTGCTTCTCGGGCGCCGGGAACAGCTGCTCCCCGTCCACGGTGATCGTGCCCTCGTCGGGCTTGAGCAGCGTCATCAGCAGGCGGAGGATCGTGGTCTTGCCGGATCCGGAGGGGCCGATCAGGGTGACGTGCTTGCCGGCGTCCACGGAGAAGTCCAGGTGGTCCAGGACCGTGTGGTCGCCGAACCGCTTGGTGACCTGCTCCAGCCGGATCAGCTCGCCGGTGCTCCTGGCGGGGTTCTTCTCGGGGTTGGGGAGAGTGTCAGTGGGCAAGGCGTCGCTCCAGTGCTCGCAGGAGAAGGGAGGCCAGATAGGAAATGACGATGAAGGCCACGCCGATCACCGTCAGCGGCTCGGTGAACTGGAAGTGCTCCTGCGAGAACAGGCGCGCGTGACCGAGCATCTCCAGCACGGAGATCGCCATCAGCATCGGCGTGTCCTTGAGCATCGCGATGACGTAGTTGCCGAGCGCGGGGACGACCCGGCGCACCGCCTGCGGCAGGATCACCGCGGTCCACGTCCGGCGCAGCGGCAGGTTCAGCGCCGTCGCCGCCTCCCACTGGCCGACCGGCACGGCCTCGATGCCGGCGCGGTAGACCTGCATCGTGTACGTCGAGTAGTGCAGTCCGATCGCGAAGACGCCCGTGGCGAGCGCCGAGAAGGTCAGGCCCCACTCGGGCAGCACGTAGTAGAGGAAGAACAACTGCACCAGCAGCGGGGTGTTGCGGACGAACTCCGTGACGACGCCGACCGGCCAGGTCACCCAGCGCGTCGGCAGCCGCATCAGCAGCGCCCACACCAGGCCCAGCACGAACGAGACCAGCGAACCGATCACCAGGATCTGAAGGGTGACCAGCAGACCCTTCCAGAAGTCCGGCATGAAGTCGGAGACCGCGCTCCAGTCCCAGTTCATCGGACCGCCTCCACGATGACCGGCTCAGGCGCCCGGGTCTTGCTGTCGGGCTTCTTCCCGACACCCGCCTTGAGCCTCTTTTCCAGCCCGCGCATGACCCGGGTGAGCAGGAAGGCGATCACGAAGTAGATGAGCAGGATGTACGTGTAGATCTCCGCGCTCTCCTGGAGCGCCAGGCGCACCAGGTTGCCGCTGAACGCCAGGTCGCCCATGCCCATGATCGACACCAGGGCGGTGCCCTTGAGCAGTTCGATGAGCAGGTTGGAGAACGGCGGGATCATCTCCGGCACCGCCTGCGGCAGCAGGATCAGCCGCATCCGCTGCCAGGGCGTGAAGCTGAGCGCGATCCCGCCCTCCCGCTGCGCCGGGTCGACCGCGTGCAGCGCTCCGCGCACGATCTCGGAGCCGTACGCCCCGTAGGTCAGGCCGAGCGCCAGCGTGCCCGCCCACAGCGGCACGAGCTGCCAGCCGAAGGCCGGGGGCAGCACGAAGAACACCCAGAAGATCATCACCAGGGCCGAGGTCCCGCGGAACACCTCGGTGTAGAAGCCCGCCAGGAAGCGGACGATCCACAGCCGGTGGGTGCGCGCGACGCCGACCACGAAGGACACCGCAGCCGCCAGCAGCGCGCTGCACACGAGCAACTGGATGGTGACCCAGACGCCCTTGAGTACGAGTTCCCAGAGTCCCGAGGTCATCCGCCGCAGAGCTCCTTCGCGGTCAGATCCGTCATCTCGGCCTCCGTGAAACCGAAGGGCTTGAGGATGCGGAAGAGTTCGCCGCTCTTCTTGAGCTTGCGCAGCTCGACGTTGAAGGCGTCCCGCAGCTTGGTCTCGGTCGGCCGGAACGCGAAGGCGCCTCCGTCGACGTGCGGCTTGCCGCCCACGATCGGCTTGAACGGCTCGGTGGCCTCCGCCTTGGCGGACTTCTTCACCACCTCGCGTACGGTGAGCGCCGTACCGGCGAACACGTCCACGCGCCCCGCCTCGACCGCGTTCAGGCCCGCGACCTGGTCCGGGACGATCAGGATCTCGCTCTCCTTGTACCCCGCCTCGACGGCGTACTGGATCTCGGCGTAGCCGGTCCCGGTGGCGAACTTCGCCTTCTTCTCGACGACGTCCTTGTAGCTGCGCAGCCCCTTGGGGTTGCCCTTGCGGACGATGAACGCATCGAGCATCTGGTAGTCGGGGTCGGAGAAGATGACCTGCTCGCAGCGCTCGGGGTTGACGTACATCCCGGCGGCCACGACGTCGAACTGCTGGGAGTTCAGGCCCGGGATGAGCGAGCCGAACTCGGTCGGCACGGGCTGCACCCGGTCGACGCCGAGACGCTTGAAGATCACCTTGGCCAGTTCCGGTGCCTCACCGGTCAGCTCGCCGTTCTTGTCGATGAAGCCGAACGGGATCTCACCGGCGATGCCGAGGCGGACGACGCCCGCGGCCCGGAGCCGGCCGAGCAGGTCACCGCCCTCGGTGCTCGACGCCGTGGCCACTCGGCTGCATCCGGCGGCGCCCAGCGCGCCGAGCGCCGCGACCCCCGCGAGCAGCGACCGGCGTGTGGGCCTGGAGACGGCCTGGGATATGGGTTCCGGACTTCTCAGTGGGCTTCTCTGTGGTGGAGCCATGGGCGCGCGGCTACCCGACCGCATCCGAGTTATGCCGATCTTTTCAAGCCCCGCACGTCTCCCGGTGCGCCCTTGACCGCTGGGGCGGCGGGCACTCCCATGGAGGCATGGCTGATCGATATATCGAAGTCTCGCTGGTCAAGCGCGACGTGACCTGCAGGGCCAGGCTCCTGGACGACCGCGCGCCGATCACCTGCGCGGCCGTCTGGGATTCCCTTCCGCTGGCCGGCGACGTCTACCACGCGAAGTACGCACGCAACGAGATCTACGCCCTTTTCCCGCCATTCGCCGAAACCGAACCGCCTCTGGAAAACCCGACGATCACTCCCATTCCTGGTGACCTGTGCTATTTCACCTTCGCGGGTGCGGAGTTGGGGACCAAGGCGTACGGCTACGACCGCGAGGTCCGCGCCGGGACCACGCTCGTCGACCTGGCCCTGTTCTACGAGCGCAACAACCTGCTGCTGAACGGCGATGTGGGCTGGGTCCCCGGCATCGTCTGGGGCCAGATCGTCGAGGGCCTGGACGCCATGGCCGAGGCGTGCAACGACCTGTGGAGGTCGGGAGCGGCGGGGGAGACGCTCAGCTTCCGGAGGGCGTGAGCCGGCCGGCGGACGCCACGCCGGCCTCGTACAGCGCGTGGGCCGCCCGCAGCACCAGATCGTCCCGGTGCCGGGCGGCCACGAGCTGAAGACCGATCGGCAGGCCGTCCCCGTCGGCGCCGACCGGCACACTCGCCGCGGGCTGCTGCGTCATGTTGAACGGGTACGTGAACGGCGTCCAGCCCGTCCAGCGCCGGTGGCCGGATCCCTTCGGTACCTCGACGCCCGCCTCGAACGCCGTGATCGGCAGGGTCGGCGTGACGAGCAGGTCGTACGTGTCGTGGAAGCGGCCCATCCGGCGCCCCAGGTCCATCCGGACGTCCACCGCGGCCAGATAGTCCAGCGCCGAGTAGCGGGCGCCCTGTGTGCAGATCTCGCGCAGGCCCGGGTCCAGCAACTCCCGCTGCTGCGGTCCCAGATGCTCGGTCACCCGGGCCGCCCCGCTGAACCACAGAGTGTGGAAGGCCTCCACCGGTTCGGTGAGGTCCGGGTCGGTCTCCGTGACGTAGGCGCCGAGCTCCGCCAGCCGCTCCACGGCGTGCCGCACCGCCCTCGCGACCTCCGGGCGCACCGCCACCTGCCCGCCCAGCGACGGCGAGTACGCCACGCGCAGCCCGCGCACCCCGCCCGTCAGGTCGTCCGCGTACGCACCGGGCGGCGGGGCGAGCGCCGACCAGTCACGCGAGTCCGTTTGGCCGATCACGTCCATCAGCAGCGCCGCGTCCGCCGCGTCCCGGGTCATCGGCCCGACGTGCGCCAGCGTGCCGAAGGCGCTCGCCGGGTAGAGCGGCACCCGCCCGTACGTCGGCTTCAGCGCGAAGATCCCGCAGAACGACGCCGGGATACGGACACTGCCGCCGCCGTCCGTGCCCAGCGACAGCGGCCCCGCGCCCAGCGCCACGGCCGCCGCGCTGCCGCCGCTCGACCCGCCGGCGGTGCGCGAGGGGTCGTACGGGTTGCGCGTCACCCCGCTCAGCGGTGAGTCCGTCACGCCCTTCCAGCCGTACTCGGGGGTCGTCGTCTTGCCGATGAAGACCGCCCCGTGCTCCCGCAGCCTGGCCACGGACGGGGCGTCCTCGTCCCAGCGCCCCGCCGGATCCACGGCCTTCGACCCGCGCAGGGTCGGCGCGCCGCGCAGCAGCAGGATGTCCTTGACGGTGACCGGCACCCCGTCCAGCAGCCCCTGTGGCTCACCGCGCCGCCATCGCTCCTCCGACTCCCGGGCCCGGGCCAGCGCGTCCTCGGCGGTCAGCCGGACGAAGGCGTTCACCTCCGGCTGGATCGCCTCGGCCCGCTCCAGCGCCGCCCGGGTCGCCTCCACGGGGCTCCACTCGCCCTTGCGGTACCCGTCGAGAAGCCGCACGGCGGTCAGGTCGGTGAGCTCGGTCATCCACCCTCCAAGGAACGTCAGTGTCCGGGTACATACCCGCGCTGCTTGTCGACCACGTTCTCCAGAGGCTTTCCCGCCGCCCAGAGCTCGTACAGCTCAACGAACTGGGCACCGAGTTCGTCGCGCCAGCCGATGATGTCGCCGCTCATGTGCGGGGACACGATCAGGCCCGGGACCCGCCACAACGGGCTGTCGGGAGTCAGGGGCTCGGACTCGAAGACGTCCAGTGCGGCGCCCGCGATCCAGTGCTTGGTCAGGGCCTCGGCGAGCGCGTCCTCGACGACCAGCTGGCCGCGGCCGACGTTCACGAACCGGGCGGACGGCTGCATCACGCCGAAACGGCGGGCGTCGAACATGCCGTGCGTCTGATCGGTGAGCGGTGCCGCCGCGATCACCCAGTCGGCGCGCGCCAGCAGCCGGTCCAGATCCTCCGGGCCGTGCACGCCGGTGCGCGGGACGCGGCCCACGAGCGCCGTCGTGATGTCCAGCGCGCCCAGCGTGCGGGCGATCGCTCGGCCGATCGGCCCGGTGCCGACGACGACGGCCCGGCTCCCGGCGACCTTGTGCGACTCGCGGTGCCGCCAGGTCCGCTCCCGTTGCAGCTCCAGCGTGCGCGGCAGGTCCTTGGCCATCGCCAGCACGAGCGCGGCGACGTACTCGGCGATCGGCTGGTCGAAGATGCCGCGCGCGTTCGTCACCACCGTGTCGGAGGCGGCGAGTTCAGGACACATCAGATGGTCCACACCGGCGCTCGCCGTATGCACCCAGCGTGGTCGTGGGCCCTCGCCGGGCCAGGCGTCCCGCACGGCGCGCGAGGTGAAATCCCACACCAGCAGTACATCCGCACGCGGGAGGCGCGCGGCGAGACCCTTCGCGTCGGTGTGTTCGATACGGGCGTGGCCGGTGAGGCGCCCGAGGCGGGGGAGGGGTTCGGCGTCCAGAACGAGGAGGGTGGGAGTGGGCATGAGCAGCCGTTTCTCCAGCCGTGCGGCGGGGGCGGCCTGCCTTCGGGAGGCGGCCGGTGACGACGAGTTAACACGGTGTTGACCAGCGAATGGTCCGGGGCGGATTGACCACGCTCGCACCCGAACCTACCGTCGTCAACACGGGCGTTCCCACGATCCGTTGCACACTCGTTGCCCAGTGTGAGGCCGGTGCCCCTGCCATGGACGTCTCATTTCTCGGCGGGCCCAGCCCGCAGCGCGGGGTCGGCGTCGTCGCCCCCTTCGACTTCGCACTCGACCGCGAGCTGTGGCGCTGGGTGCCGGACGAGGTCTCCCTGCACATGACACGAACACCGTTCGTGCCGGTCGAGGTCAGCCTCGATCTCGCCCGCATGGTCAGCGAGCACGAGACGTTGAGCGAGGCGGTCCGCACGCTCAACGCGATCGCCCCCGAGGTCATCGCCTACGCCTGTACGTCGGGCAGCTTCGTCGGCGGCGTCATGGGCGAGCGCGCGATGTGCGAGGCGATGAGCCGGGCGGGCGCCGTACCGGCGATCACCACCTCGGGCGGACTGCTGGAAGCCCTGGTGGAGCTGGACGTACGGCGCGTGGCGCTGGTGACGCCGTACACGGTGTCGGTGACGCAGTCGCTGGAGGCGTACGTCGCCCAGGCGGGCGTCACGATCTCCGGCTGTGCCTTCATGGGCCTGACCCGGCACATCTGGAAGGTCCCCTACCGGGAGGTGGTGGACATGGCGCGGCAGGCCGTACGCGGCGACGCCGACGCCCTGTTCATCAGCTGCACCAATCTGCCCACCTACGACGTCATCCCCCAACTGGAGGCCGAGCTGCGCATCCCGGTGATCTCGGCCAACCAAGTGACGATGTGGGCGGCGCTGCGCCGATTGGGTACCCGTGCGGTGGGGCCGTATCAAGCGCTGATCAATCCGGAGGCGCGTGTCGGTCTCGGATCGCCGGGGGCGGACCCCGGTCCCGTCGTGCCGGAAGAAGAGCAGCAGCAGGAAGGCTGGACATGACAGCACTGGGATTTCTCTACCCGGGCCACTCCGCCGAGGACGACTATCCGCGCATCGAGCAGTTGCTGGGCAGCGATATCCGGGTGGACCTGGTGCACACCGACATCGGTGAGGACGCGCACCGGGTGGACGCATTGCTCGAGATGGGCTCCGCCGGCCGGCTCGCGGCGGGCGTCCAGGAGCTGCGGCACGCCGGTGCGGACGCCGTGGTGTGGGCCTGCACCAGCGGCAGCTTCGTCTACGGCTGGGACGGCGCGCAGGAGCAGGTGCGAGCCCTGGCCCAGACGGCCGGCATGCCGGCCTCCTCGACGTCCTTCGCCTTCGTGCACGCGGTACGGGAGCTGGGGGCGCGGCGGGTCGCGATCGGCGCGACGTACCCGGACGACGTGGCCCAGTTGTTCGCCGAGTTCCTGCGGGCGGACGGCGTCGAGGTCGTCTCGGTGAAGAGCTCCGGCATCATCACGGCCGCCGAGGTCGGCACCTGGGGCGAGGCGGAAATCCTCGCCCTGGCCCGGCACTCCGACCACCCCGACGCCGAGGCCCTCCTCCTGCCCGACACGGCCCTGCACTCGGCGGCTCACATCCCGGCCCTGGAGAAGGAGCTCGGCAAGCCGATCCTCACCGCCAACCAGGTCACGGTCTGGGAGGGCCTCCGCCTGGCGGACCGCCGTGTGAACGCGCCGGAACTGGGCGCCCTGTTCACGAGGGAGCCGATCGTCCAGGCGTGAGACCGTCTGCCGTGCTCGCCACCGACGCCCGGAATCGGTCCCACCTCTTCAGCGGGGCAGATCCGGGCATAGGGGGCGAACGATCCGCCACGAGGTGAGGAACGCTCAACTCCGCCCTCACGCCAGGCGCTTGAGTTGACCGAAAGCGCGTTCCCCTTCAGTCGTCCACCCCGTGCACACTGGCCACGTCCGCAGCCAGTCGTGCCGTGAAGGACGGTCCCCATGGCCGAACCGGGCCAGCTCAGATTCCAGGTAAGCGCTGTCCGTCTGTCCGGGTGCCTGCTGTGCTGGTGCCTGGCCGCAGCGATGATCACCGCCGCCGTGGACGTCGTCCTCGATCCGCAGGCCCGCTGGTGGGGTGCCGTGTGGTCCCTGCCCTGGTGGCTCGCCGGTGGGTCCGCCCTCGCATGGGCCGTGCTCCGCGTCCGTGAGAAGGCCGCCCGGCGGCCCCCGTACGGCGGAGCGCGGAGCGACTGGGAGCAGGCCGCCTGATCCCCGGGGAATAACCGGAGACAGTCCCCTGTTAAGGCCGGAACGACAGCACACGGCCCACAGCAGGAGGCATCCCACCGTGGCGGCAGACGAGATACGCGGCGCAGCGCAGGGCGGCGCCCCCGTCCCCCTCTCCGTACTGGACCTGGTCACCGTAGGGGCCGGCCGCACCGCCTCCGACGCGCTGCGCACCAGCGTCGACCTGGCCCGCCTCGCGGAGGCCCGCGGCTTCCACCGCTACTGGGTCGCCGAGCATCACTCCATGCCGGGCGTGGCCTCGTCGTCCCCGGCCGTGATCCTGGCCCACCTCGCCGCCCACACCGACCGCATCCGCCTCGGCTCGGGCGGTGTGATGCTGCCCAACCACGCCCCGCTCGTCATCGCCGAGCAGTTCGGGACGCTGGAGGCCATGGCCCCGGGCCGCATCGACCTCGGCCTCGGCCGCGCGCCCGGCACGGACGGTGCCACGGCCGCGGCCCTGCGCCGCACCGACCGGCCGGGCGAGGGCGCCGACGACTTCCCCCAGCAGCTCGCCGAGCTGACCCGGTTCCTCGACGACGACTTCCCCGACGGGCACCCCTACCGCCGCATCCACGCCGTACCGGGCCCGATCCAGGCCACGTCCCCCGGCGGCGTCCAGTCCCCGCACCGGCCGCCGGTCTGGCTGCTCGGCTCCTCCGGCTTCAGCGCCCGCCTCGCCGGAGTCCTCGGACTGCCCTTCGCCTTCGCCCACCACTTCTCGGCGCAGAACACCGTCCCGGCCCTGGATCTGTACCGGGAGTCCTTCCAGCCGTCCGCCGTGCTCGACGAGCCGTACGCCCTCATCGGCGTCTCCGCCCTCGCCGCCGACGAGGAGAAGGAGGCCCGCCGGCAGGTGCTGGCCGCCGCCCTCAGCATGGTCCGGCTGCGCACGGGCCGCCCCGGCCTCGTGCCGAGCCCCCAGGAGGCGGAGGCCTACGAGTTCAGCCCCATGGAGCGTGAGTTCGTCGACTCCTGGAACGCCAACGTCATCCACGGTACCCCGGACGAGGTCCGCTCCGGCCTGGACGACCTCGCCAAGCGCACCGGCGCCGACGAGCTGATGATCACGGCCAACGCGCACGGCGGCGACGTACGCGTGCGCTCCTACGAACTCATCGCCGACGCCTACGGGTTGCCGACGCCCGCCTGAACGCCCGGCGTGCCCAGCAGCTCGGAGATACGATCCGGCGGCACCGGACGGGAGTAGAGCCAGCCCTGTCCGGTGTCGCAGCCGATGCGCCGCAGCCGGGTCGCCTGGGCCGAGGTCTCCACGCATTCGGCCGTGACGGTCAGCCCGAGCCGGTGGGCGAGCTGGATCATCGCCTCGACCACGACCTCGTCGGCCGGGTTCGGGCGGGTGGAGGTGTCCCGGTCGTCGTACTGGAAGCCGCGGACGAAGGTGCCGTCCAGCTTCAGCACGGACACCGGCAGGCGGCTGAGGTAGGCCAGGTTCGAGTAGCCGGTGCCGAAGTCGTCGATGGCGATGCGTACGCCCATGTCGCTGAGAGCCTTGAGGGCCTGTAGCGGGCGGCCGGCCGAGCCCATCACCGCCGACTCGGTGAGCTCCAGCTGGAGCAGGTGCGGCGCGAGGCCTGTCTCCGCCAGGGTCTCCGCCACGTCGGCCACCAGGTCGGAGTCCCAGACCTGACGCACCGCCACATTCACGCTCACGAAGATCGGCGGCTCGTCGGGGTGGTCCAGCTGCCAGCGACGCGCCTGCCGACAGGCCGTGCGCAGCACCCAGCGGCCCAGCGGAACGATCGAACCGTCCTCCTCGGCAAGTCCGATGAACCGATTCGGCGTCAGTACGCCGAACTGAGGATGATTCCAGCGGATGAGCGCCTCGACCCCGTGCAGCCGGTCGTCCTCCATGCCGACCAGCGGCTGGTACTCCAGTCGGAACTCGCCCCGGTCGATGGCCGGCCGCAGCGTGGAGGCGAGGGCCTGGCGGGTCATGCGGTGGGCGTTGCGCTCCGGGTCGAACAGGGTCCAGCGGGCCTTGCCGTCGGCCTTCGCCCAGTACAGCGTGGTGTCCGCCGCCTGCATCAGGGCGGTCGGGGTCGTGCCGGCCGCGTGCCGTTCCACGACGCCGATCGACGCCGAGACCGACAGCCGCTGCCCGGAGATGTCGAACGGGTCCTGGATCGCCTCCAGCACCGACTCGGCGAGCTCGGCCAGTTGCTCGGTGCCCGTGGAGTCCTCGACGAGCAGCGCGAACTCGTCACCGCCGAGCCGGGCCACCAGCGGGATGCTGGTCCGGGAGTGGCCGGCCTCGTCCGCGCAGCGCCTCAGGCGCTCGGCGACGGCGGCCAGCAGCCGGTCGCCCACGCGGTGGCCGAGGGTGTCGTTGATGGCCTTGAAGCCGTCCAGGTCCAGGTAGCACAGCCCGATCCGGCCGGTGCCGCTCTGCTCGTACGACTCCGCCTCCAGCGCGGCCGACAGGCGTTCGAAGAACAGCGTGCGGTTGGGCAGCCGGGTCACCGGGTCGTGCATCTGCAAGTGCCGCAGCCGGGCCTGGAGTTCGCGGCGGGAGCTGATGTCGGCGACGGACAGCAGGACGGCCCGGTCCTCGGCGGGCAGCGGGGCGACCGTCACCTGCACCCACAGCGAGTGCCCGTCGGGGTGCTTGAGACGGCGCGTGCAGCGCAGCCGGGACTGCCGGCCGCGCAGCACCTCGCGGTACGCGTGCCAGATGCGGGCGTCGGAGGTGAGGTCGACCAGGTCGGCGGCGACACCCCCGGCCAGCTCGTCCGGGGTGGTACCGAGGAGCGCGGCGAGCGAGTCGTTGGCGCTGACGACCATCCCCTCGCGGTCGACGACGGCCATGGCGAGCGGGGCGGCCGTGAAGACGGAGCGGTAGGCCGGACGCGCAGGGGGCTCGGTACGGGGAGGCGTATCGATCTCACTCTCTGTGACGATCGGCCGGTCGACGTCTGCCGCGGGCGCCGGCCCTTCGGAGGTTCCGCTCACCGCTCGCTCCCGCATGTATTCGATCTCTGTCCGTGCAGGAAAGGTCAGGAAAGTGTGCCGATCATAGAGGCTGGCCCCAGGGCCTTCCAGCCGGTGTCCAGTGTTCCCGACCAATCCGCCCTTCTGCCAGATCGTTTCTGCTCACGCCTGGACGGCTTCTTCAGGCCCCCGACCAGTTGTGACGTTCCGTGAGTGTTTCCGGGGTGTCGGCTTCCGCGATTCTTCGGCCCCTTCACCCGACTGGTGCAGGCAAACAGGGCGCAGTGCGACAAATCATCACAGGCTGGGTGCGGTGTCCCGCGAACCGTACCCGGAGGTACCCGTGCCGCGTCAGTTCCCGCGCGCCCGACTGCGCAGCACCGCGGCCGTGTTCACCACCATGTCGGCGCTCGCCGCGACCTCCCTCGGTACCGGCCCGTCCGCCGCCGAGCCCGAGGCGGCCGCGCCCTGCGCCCTGACCCGGACCGACGCCCACCACTCGGAGGGCCTGGATACGTGGAACGTCGCTTATCCGCGCCCGGCCCGGGCCCTGGACGCGGTCATGGTCTTCCTGTCCTTCCCGGACGCCCACCCGCTGACGACGCCGCAGGGGCTGACCGCCGACCACTTCCCGGCCACCACCCGCTTCTTCGAACGCGCCTCCTACGGCCGTTTCACCCTGCGCCCGCATCCGCTGAGGCACTGGATCCAGATGCCGCGGCCGTCCACGGCGTACGACATACAGCGCGACTGGAACGCCGCGCACCGGGCGGCGTATCTGCGGGACGCGCTCTCCGTGGCCGACCCGCAGGTCGACTTCTCCCGCTACGACGTCGTGTACTTCGTCGCCGACCCGGACGCGCCCGGTGTGGACTCCGACGCGACCAAGGTGGTCAACCTCACGAGTCCGATGCGGGCCGACGGCGCCGACCTGCGCCGGGTCGTCACGGTGTTCGAGCAGCATCCACCGGACCGGCTCGTCCTCGCCCACGAGACCGGCCACGTGTTCGACCTGCCCGACCTCTACCACCGCCCCGTGGACGGCAAGGGCGACTGGGACACGCACGTCGGCGACTGGGACCTGATGGGCAGCCAGTTCGGACTGGCCCCCGACCTGTTCGGCTGGCACAAGTGGAAGCTTGGCTGGCTGGAACGGCGGCAGGTGCGGTGCGTGCAGGACACCGGGACCGCCCGGCTGACCCTGGAGCCGCTGGCGGCAGGGCCCGGGGTGCCGGTGGCGGGTGCGGCAGGGGCACCGGCCTTCGGTCTCGGGCGGGGCACCAAGCTCGCGGTGGTGCGTACGGGCCGCGACAGCGTGCTCGCCTTCGAGGCGCGTGGGCCGGTGGGCAACGACATGGCCGCGTGCCGGCAGGGGGTGCTGGTGTACCGGGTGCGGGGGAAGGCGCCGTCCGGGGGCGGGCCGATCGAGGTGATCGACGCCCATCCCGGCACCGGGGCCTGCTGGGAGGACTCGGTCTACCCGCCCCTCGCGGATGCGCCGATCGGCCCCGGGGAGAGCTTCACGGTGCCGGGGGAGGGTGTCCGGGTGGAGGTGGAGGGGCGTACGGCTTCGGGGGCCTGGACGGTGAAGATCATGGTCGGGCGCTGAGGGTGTGACGAGGACATGGCTGAGGGCACGCGAAAGGCCCCTCGCTCTCGCGAGGGGCCTTTCACCGTCTGTGCGCCGCCAGGGACTCGAACCCCGGACCCGCTGATTAAGAGTCAGCTGCTCTAACCAACTGAGCTAGCGGCGCCTGCTGACGTCGTAGACCTTAGCACCCTGGTCGGCGGGAGGAAAAATCGATATCCGCACGGCCGAACGGGCCGCCCGGACGGCCGCCCACAGCAGTACCTCGGGGCCGGGCAGCCAGGGCTGACGGGTGTCGGGGGCGACGAGCCAGCGGGCGCCGGAGCGGCTGGGCGAGGCGTCGTCCGCCGGTGCCGGGACGGTCACCGCGTCGCCCGTGCCGTGGCACAGCAGGGGCGGTACCCCGCGCGTGCGGCCGGTCTCCCCGGTGTCCCCGCCGTGCCTGCCCCACTCCTCCCACCGCAGCAGCGCCGGCAGCCGCTGAGCCGTGCCGGGCGCGGCGAACAACAGCATCCGGCCCCGGAACTCCGCGACCGGCCCCGAGCCGGGGCCGTCGTCCCACAGCCGGTCGAGCATCCGCCGCCCGAACATCGCGGGCGCGCTGACCACGTCGAACACCGACCCGCAGGGCAGCACGACCGGCGCGTCCGGCCGCTCCTCCCAGAGGGCGAGCGTGCTCCGGGGATACGTTCCTGCCGAGGCGAGCCAGGCGGCCCCGTCCGGGGTGACATAGGAGGCGTTCCATGCGCTGCTCATGGCACCCATGTCTACCGGCCGTGAACGCGCGGTTCCCGAGGGTTGCGGGAAATCGGGACAGGAAGGGCCGGGAGGGAGTATCTTGCCCGCCTGGCATATGCCACGGAGATCGGCAGGACGGCGGAGCCCCCGGGTCTCACACCGGGTCGACGGGCCCCCGGCCCTCGCCGCCGCCCCGCATCAGGTCACGTCCGAACTCGACCATCTTCTTGGCGTAGTCCTCGGTCCACTCGGCCCGCTCGGCGATGTCCGCGGTCGTCAGCCGGTCGAACCGCCGCGGATCGGCCAGCTGCGCCGCCGCGATCGCCTGGAACTCCACCGCCCGGTCCGCCGCGGCCCGGAACGCCAGCGTCAGCTCCGTCGCGCGGGACAGCAGCGCGCGGGGATCGTCGATCGACTCGAGGTCGAAGAAGTGCTCAGGGTCGGAGGCCGCCTCCGCGGGCTCGAAGAGCAGGGGCGCGGGGCGTAGCCGCGGTTCGTTCCGACGCGGCGTGGGCTCCGCCATGTCTACTCCTCCTCGTACGTCGCGCTGGCCCTCCCCCGCAAGCGGGGGCACCCCCAGGTGGGGTGGGCCACCGTCCATTGTCTCGCGGGCGCGCAAGTGGGCATCGCGGTAGTGGGTACGGCTGCGACACCACCCGGCGTTCGGCACGGCCGCCGGGACACGCGATGTTCGGCCAGATGCGCCAACAGGTCGGCGTGTCCGCTTGCGTCCGTCATGGCCGCCACACCACCCGGTGCTCCGCCAGATGCGCCAGCACCGCGTGATTCGCCTCCCACCCGTCCGGAAACTTCACCACCGTCCCCAGCTGCACCGGCTCCGTCGACGGATAGTCGTCCAGCAGGTCGCCGACCCCCGCCCGGCAGACCACGATGCACGCGTGCCGGTGGCGGGAGGCCAGGACGCACAGGCGGCCCGTCTCCAGGTGGAAGGCCGTGGCGTCGGGGCGGCCGGAGAGGGGGTGCAGGACCACCGTGACGTCGTACTCGCGGCCCTGGAGCCGGTTCGCCGTGTCCACTACCACGTCGGTGACGCCGAGGTCGGCCAGTGCCGCACGCACTGCTGCCGCCTGGTCCCGGTGCGCCGTGCCGACGGCGATCCGGTCGGCGGTCAGGGGAGAGGGATCGGGTGAGCGTTCCGACGTCGCCGCGCCGCCCCGGTCCAGCAGACGCCGTACGACCGCCGCCACCGCCCGCACCGCCTCCGGATCCGTGCGCGGGGTGTGCCGCGCGGGCAGTTCCAGCAGGCCCCAGCCCGACTCGGCCGCCTCGTCGATCACCCGGTCGGGGCCCGAGCCGTCCGACGGCACGGCCAGGGACAGCCGCCGGTCGCCGTGGCCGGTACCGCTGCGGAACGGCGTGTACGGGTAGAAGGCGTCCGAGACCAGGGGCGCCGCGGAGGCCGGGAGCCGCCAGGAGACCGGCAGACGGTGCTGGGGCAGGTCCGGGTTGTGCGCGAGCAGGGTCGTCACGGCCGAGGCCGACGGATCGTACGCGAGACCCGCCCACTGCTCGCTGCCCACGATCGCGAACGGGTCGAGCTGCCCCGGGTCGCCCACGAACAGCGCCCGCTCGAACAGCCCGGCCACCGCGAGCAGCGCGTCCGAGCGCATCTGGTACGCCTCGTCGACGATCGCGTGCCGCCACGGCTCGTCGGCCTTCACGTGCGCCCACTTCGCCGCCGTCGAGATCACCACGGCCAGCCCGGCGAGGTCGGCCGCCTTCGCCGACTTGCGGACGTTCTCCAGGTCGTCGAGCGCCTTGTCGTACGGGTCGGCGTCGCTGCTGTGCAGCCGGCCCACCGGCAGCTCGGCGTTCTTCTCGGCGAGCCTCAGCACCAGGTCGTCGACCTGGGCGTTGGTCTGCGCCACCACCATCAGCGGATGGCCGGCCTCGGCCAGCTCCAGGGCCGCGCGGACGACGAGCGTGGACTTGCCGGCGCCGGGCGGGGAGTCGACGACGACACCGCGTGCGGTGCCGTGCAGCGTGTCGTGGAGGATCGCGTCGGTGGCCTGGGTCGCGGCGGCAGAGGGATCGAAGACCGTCGTCACAACACGTCCTCCTCGGTCACCGGGTCGGCGGCCTCCAGGGCCGCCTCACCGGGCGGCCCGCCGTGCGTCCAGGGCGTCTCCTCCGGGTCGGGCAGCTTCGCGCCGCCGCGCTGCTCGTGCTCGAAGAGCGTGAAGCAGACGCGGTCGCCCTTCTCCGGCACCGACCCCGGCTCGGGCTCCTTGCCGCGGCCCATCTTGTCGAGGACCCGCAGCACGACGTACGCGCCGTCCTCCTCGGCCCCGACGAACTCCGCCGACTGCGGCTTCCCGCCCAGCGACCGGTACACCTTCACTCGCTCCCCGAGATGCGGCCGGTCGTCCGTGCGCACGGTGACCAGGGGGCGCGGGCTGGGCCGCTTGCCCTCGCTGTACGCCATCACGACATCCGTGACCTCACCCGCGAACGCCTCCCCGGACAGCCGCCGTCCCGCCATGACCAGCGGGTCGTCGAGGGCCTCCTGCGCCTCCAGCCGGGCCTGTTCACGCTCGCGTGTGGCGAGCTTGTTGGCCGCGGTGACCGCGTCGTCACGGCGCGGCTGCGGGGGTTCGCCGGCCAGGACCCGGTCGCGGTGGCCGGTGAAGGACCAGCGGTCGCGGGTCCAGCGCTCCTCGACATGCGCCCCCTCGGGCAGCTCCCGTAGCAGGTCGAGGCCCTGCCAGACCTTCTCCCAGGTGGGCAGGGTGCGGCTGAGCACCAGGTCCCGGATCTCCCGCTCGGCGGCGGTCAGCGCACCGAGCCGGTCGTCGGCCTCCAGACCGTCCTCGGCGGCGGCGAGGGCCGTACGCGCCCGGTCGTAGCGCTCGAGGGCCGGGGCGAGCAGCTTGTTGTCGAACGCCGGGTCGGTGGCGGGGCCGGCCGGGGGACACGTCAGCTGGCCCTTCGCGTCCCGCTGCAGCTCGGCCCGCAGCGCGGCCTCGGCGCCGGTCAGGCCCTCCGGCGGGTCGATCCAGGCGAGCAGCGCCCCCAGGTGCTGGTCCTCCAGGGTGGACTGTCCGGTCGCCCAGTGCCGGCCGAGTACGTCGGTCATGGCCAGCAGCAGTGAGGAGCCGGGCACCCGGGCCCGCTCCCCGAAGTGCGTCAGCCACCGCCCGAGCAACGGCACCCGCGGCGGAGCCGGATACGGGGCCTCCGGCTCCTGTTCCGCCGTACGCCGGAAACGCATGGAGCGCCCGAGCAGCCGCACCAGGTCGATGCCCCCGCGGCTCGGCACGATCAGCTGCGGCGCGTCCGCGCACAGGTCGACCTCGATCTTGACCCGCTTGCCGGTCTCCGGGTCGGTCTCGGTGCGCTCGGCGGCCTCCACGACCTCGGCGTACGCGTCGACGTACGGCAGCACCACGTCGGCCAGTTCGGCCAGGAACGCGAACCTGAGGTCGCGGTCGCGGGGCTGCGGGACGGCCAGCAGGCGCGGCGCGTCCCGGTCGGTGCCGACCAGCGCGCCGAGCGGGGCGCCGGCCTCGCCGGCGGTGGTGAGCGGCACGAACACCAGCGGACGGCCGGACAGGTGCCGGTGCCGCACGGTCGCGGCGGGCTGGGCGCGGCCCGTGCTGACCGCTTCGAGCCGGGCCAGGGTGGAGATCAGCGACACGCCGCCTCCAGTGCCTCGGCACGCAGGGCCGCCGCCCGTCGCAGGGCGGCCACCGCCGGATCGTCGGGGTCACCCGCCTCGCCGCGGGCCGCCGCCAGGACGTCCTCGACCGTCGTCAAACCGCCGAGCTCCGCCCGCACCGGACGCCCGAGCGAGGTCACCGCGCCCGTCTCGCGGGACCGGGCCCGGCAGTGGAAGGCCAGCTCGCACGCGGAGAGGCACTCCGGCGCGTACGTCGCCGGGACCGACTCGACGGCGGCCGTCAGCTCGTCGGCGGGCAACTCGGGGGAGAAGCACGTGCCCTCGGGGAGCGCCTCGGCGATGTCCTCGATGCGGGTCAGCCTGGCCAGCTGGCGGGCCGTCACCGCACGCTGCTTGCGGATGTCGACGGCGGACGCGGCCGGCAGGTTGGAGAAGTCCCTGGGGCAGACGAGCAGGATCCGGTGCCGCACGCGCGGGGACGGAGCCCTGTCCTGAGCGCTTCGCCTCCGGGGCGCTTCAGCCGGTGTCGAGGGGGCGACCGTGCTCGACCCTTCGGGCCTCCGCGCGCTCGCCCCCTCGACACCGGCGCACCCCTCCGGCTCCGCGCCGAGCCGCGCGGCGACCTCCTCCAGCGCCAGCACGTACACCGCCGCCTGCCGGGCCGCCGCCCCGACCTTCGCCGGGTCCGCCGAACCGTCCAGCAGCGGGAACGACTTGATCTCGACCACGGTCCAGCTGCCGTCCGGATGCACCACGACCGCATCCGGTTCGAGGAACGCGGGGGAGCCCGCGACGTCGAGCGCGAGCATCGGGTGGTCGAGCAGCGTCCACGCGCCCGGGTGCGCGGTGGCCTCCCGCAGTTCCAGCGCCGTACGGGCCGTACGCCCCTGGGGGCCGGTCGCCGTCAGGTCGGGCACGCGCGCCTCGGCGGGCGGCTCGGCGGCCCGGTCCAGCTTCTCGTGCACCAGCCGCAGCAGCTCCGCGCCGCCGTCGGCCTTGACCCGCGCCTCGAACGCGTTGCCCCGCGTGAGCGCGAACTGCGACTGACCGAAGGCCGACGGCGAGCCCAGCGCGCTCGCCACCGCCGCCTTGTTCACCCCGGCGCCGTCGAGGATCGCGCGCCGTGCACATCCTGGGTTGGCGGCCAGCGCCGCCAACGCGCGCGCGTCCAGGGCCTTCGCGGGTACGTCGGGACCGCGCAGCTCAGCGAGCCGGTGCCGGAGCGCCGTCCCCCGCGTCCTTGGGGGAGGCACTCGGCTCGGCTCCCGCTCCGAGCCGCGACTCGCGCTGCCGTGGAATTCGCTCACCCGCGGAAGTCTGGCATCCGGCACTGACAATCGGGGAACCCACGGCGGGAGATGCCGCCGTGACCGGCGCGACAGGCGGCACGAACCGTGCCCTGACCCGGTCCGCCGTGCGCATCACGACCGGCGCCAGCAGCAGCCCGGCGCCCATGACGGCCGCGCCCGCGAGCGCGTCGAGGAAGTAGTGGTTGGCGGTGCCCATGACCACGATCGTCGTGATCAGCGGGTAGGCGACTCCCGCGATCTTCGCTGTGCGCGTACCGCCGTAGCGCCACAGCATCACTCCGCACCACAGGGCCCAGCCCACGTGCAGACTCGGCATCGCCGCGTACTGGTTGGTCATTCCGCCCATGCCGCGCGGGGCGCTCGCCGCGCCGCCCCACCAGCCGTACGAGCTGTACTGGGCCATCGTGTCCACGAAGCCGTGACTGGCGTCGAGGAGCCGGGGCGGGCAGGTCGGCATCAGTGTGAAGCCGATCAGGCCTATGAGAGTGGACGTCATCAGCCACGTCCGCGCGGCGCGGTACCGCACCGTCCGGGAGCGGAAGAGCCACACGAGGATCGCCGGCGTGACCAGGTAGTGCAGCGACGCGTACCAGAAGTCCGCCGGTATGCCTATCCAGGTCTCGCGGGTGAAGAGGCGGTTGAGCGGTTCTTCGAAGTTGAGATACAGAGCCCTCTCGGCGCGCAGGAGCGCCAGGCCGTTGTCGACCGCACCGGAGACGTCGCCCCGGGCGAGGAGCCGGCCCGCCGTGTAGCAGGCGTACACCAGCACGATCAGCGGCAGTTCCGTCCACCAGCGCAGCCGGAGCGCAGGGGCCGCCTCGGTGCCCGGTATCTCGGTGTGCGGCATCCGATCGCCCTCCCCCTTCGTCGTCACGCGGCGCCCGGCCGGTCGGTCGTGCCACTTTACGGCGTACGTGTGCGCCCTGTGGGCGCCCTCCGGATCTCGAAGACGCAGAGATCGCCCCCCGGGTTGCCCGCGACCAGCGTGCGCGATGATGGAGGAGTTCCGCTCGCGTTTTTCTTCCGGAAAGGTCCCCCATGGCTCCGCGCATCCTGCTGGCCCGCCACGGACAGACCGAGTGGTCGCTGTCCGGCAAGCACACCGGCAGGACCGACGTGCCGCTCCTGGAGGAGGGCCGGCGCGGGGCCAAGCTGCTCGGCGAGCGCCTGCACCGGGCGCCGTACGACGGCCTGCCCGGCGTCGAGGTGCGCACCAGCCCGCTCGCACGCGCGCGTGAGACGTGCGAACTGGCCGGCTTCGGCGAGCGCGCGCGTGCGTGGGACGCGTTGCTGGAGTGGGACTACGGGGCGTACGAGGGCATGACCCCGGCGGACATCCAGGCCGTCCGGCCCGGCTGGCTCATCTGGCGCGACGGGGTCCCCGAGGGCGAGACCCTCGCCGAGGTGACGGCCCGGGCGGACGAGGTGGTCTCCTGGGCGCGCGCCGAGGACCGGGACGTCCTGGTCTTCGCCCATGGGCACATCCTGCGTTCCCTCGGGGCGCGGTGGCTGGGCCTGCCGATCGACTTCGCGGCGCGGATACGGCTGAATCCGACGTCGCTGTCGGTGCTGGGGTGGGCTTACGGAGAGCCGGCGATCGAGAGTTGGAACGATCTTGGGCACCTTGTGTAGTTGAGGAAGACGGGGTGCGGGTCGGGGTGCCCGCAGCTACGTCATCCTCGGCAACGACGCATGCCTCTCCAGGAACGCCGACACCCCCGAGGCCCGCCGGTGCGGCGAGAGCACCCGCGCCGTAGCCGCCAGCATCGTCTGGATCCGGGACGACTGGACCTCCTCCAGCAGATCCAGCACCCGCATTCCCGCCACGGCGGCCTCGTCCGGCCGCCCGCCCCGCGCGAGGTCGTCCGCCAGCTCGGCCGTGTACAGCGCGATGTTCCGCGTGAAGTGCGGATCCTGGAGCTCCGCCGCCCGCCGCGCGTGCCGCGCCGCCCGGGGCCAGTCGCCGAGCGTGGACCAGCACTGCGCCTCCAGCCCCTCCAGCTCGGCCTCTCCGTAGAAGCTCATCCACTCGGGGTCGTCGTCCGAGGGGCCCCGTTCGAAGAAGGCCTGCGCCCGGGCCAGTGCCTGCTCGCAGCCGACGCGGTCGGCGAGGCCCGCCCAGCCGCCCGCCTCACGCAGCGCGAGCAGCGACATCAGCCGGGCCGAGCCCACCGGCCGGGCGACGCGCTGTGCGGCCTGGGCGGCCCGGACCGCCTCGCGCGGCCGGCCCGCGTCGCGCGCGAGGAAGGCCGTGTTGCAGAAGGCGTGCGCCTCCAGGCCCGGATCGCCCGTCATCCGGGCGGTCGCCAGGGCCTCCGCGTAGTGGGAGCGGGCGTCGTCGAAGCGTCCCGAGTCGTGGGCCAGCCAGCCCACGGAGATGGCCAGTTCACCGGCGCCCGAGTAGAGCCGGTCCGCCGTCGTCTGCCGGGTCGTACCGGCGTCCAGCAGGGCGTAGGCGGCACGCAGCGGGGCCGCCGCACGGCGGTAGAGGCCGTCGGCCCCGTGCCGGTCGTCGAGCAGCCGGATGCGTCGGACGGCTTCTTCCAGGGCACCCGCGTCACTCGCCCCGGCGCGGCGCACGGGGCGCTGTGCCGCCGCGGCGTCGAGGGCGAGGCCGACGGGTCCCAGCGAGGCGGCGGCCACCGTGGCGCCCCCGCCGGTCATGAATGCGCGACGTAGCACGTCGCTCTCCTCGTAGGTGTCGTGCGGGTGGTACGGGTGGTACGGGTGGTACGGGTCGTACGGGTTCTGCGTTTCATACGGCTCGCACGCCTCGCTGGTCTCATTGGTGGCGTTCGCCGGGTTCGGGGTGCACGTCAGGGGCGCGTCCTCGGTGTCGCGCACCCGGCGTCCGCGTACCGACGAGCGGGGCGCGAACCCCAGGTCGGTGAGTGTGCGGCCAGGGAACATGTGCAGGAACACCCGTTCGTACGCGTAGTTGGGGCAGCGGATCTCGCCCGCCTCGACCCGGCCGACGTACCGCGCGTCACAGCTGACCTGCTCGCCGATCTCCAGAGCGGCCCGGCGGATCGCCGCGGCGAACTCGGCCGGTGAGCGCTGTCCGCGCAGGTGCCGGAAGGCGAGGTTGGGCCGCGGTGGCCGGTTGGGTTGAGACGAGGTCACCGTTGACGACGCCATGGCCGGGTCCTCTCGTGCGAACCGTCGAACCATGCCGGGTTCGGGGTGGGTTGTACGGGTTGTCCCGTATGGTCTGCCCCGTGTCCGGCGGGCAAGAACGTACCTGCTGTGCCGGAGTCCTCACGCTGGGTTTGACTACAAACCGGATATCTCATCCGTGATCTGCCATGAAGTGCCATCCTTTGCGGCTGACTTCCGCCGTAGCCGTTGACGGTCTGCCGCGTTGAACTCTGCGGACCGGGAGGCCCCCGACTCCCGACCGCTCGTCCAAGCAGGGGTTCTGTGGTGGAGGCCGGGATGGAGACCAGCCAGATCAACGATCCTCGTACGCCGCCGAGTACGCCGCCGGCCGGCTGCGATGTCGTGACGGTGCCGGCGCGGCAGGGGTTGGAGGCGGTCGACATCCTGCGGCGCGGGACCGGTGAAGCGGTCGGGCCCGTACTGCACGACGACGGCGGTGGCACGCTGGGCTTCCTGGTGCCGCCGGGGACGGCTGCGGCGTGGGACGTGCCGGGGAGCACGTGCACGGAGACCGACGGACGCGGACTGCCCCTGGCCCCCGAACCTCCGGTGGAGGGCTCGGACTGGCTGCTGCCGCCGGGGGAGGCGGACCTCGCGACGGACCCCGCGGTGCTGCGCAAGGCCCTCGGGGAGGCGGCCCGGACGATCAAGGCGGCGGACGGTTGCCGCTGAGGCGCCGATGCCGGCCAGGCGCTGACGCCCGCGGGAGCGGATGCCCGGCTTAACAGCCAGACCCCGATAATGGCCCAATGGGAAAGTCCAGGAGCGGTCGGCGCAGGCAGGCCGGTGCGGAAGCCGTCGTCGAGAGCGTCGACGGCGGGCTCGCCGAGCTGATCCCCGACCGCGAGCGGGCCCGGGCCTGGACCCTGGTGATCGACGGAGCCCCGCAGTCGCACGTCGATCTGGACGACCCGGCATACCTGTCCTTCGAGTACCAGCGCCGGCTCGGGCATGTCATCGACCTCGTCGCACCGCCGGGCAGGCCCGTGCACGCCGTGCACCTCGGCGGTGGCGCGTTCACTCTCGCCCGGTACGTCGCCGCGACCCGGCCCCGCTCCACGCAGCAGGTCGTCGAACGGGACGCCGGCCTCGTGCAACTGGTCCGCCGTGAGCTGCCGTTGGACCCGAACGCGCGCATCAGGGTGCGGTCCGTCGACGCCCGTGAGGGGCTCGCCAAGGTACCGGACGGCTGGGCCGACCTGGTCATCACCGATGTGTTCAGCGGGGCCCGGACACCGGCCCATCTGACCTCGACCGAGTTCCTCGACGACGTACGCAGGGCGCTGAAGACCGGCGGGGTCTACGCCGCCAACCTCGCCGACGGGCCGCCGCTCGCCCACCTGCGCGGCCAGATCGCCACCGCCGGCGCCCGTTTCGAGCAACTCGCGCTGGTCGCAGACCCGACTGTGCTGCGCGGCAAACGCTTCGGGAACGCCGTCCTGGTCGCCTCCGACCAGTCGCTGCCCGTCGCCGAGCTGACTCGCCGCGCCGCCTCCGACCCGCATCCCGGCCGGGTCGAGCACGGACGGACGCTGACCGACTTCACCGGCGGGGCCGTACCTGTGACGGACCTCGCGGCGGTGGCGTCGCCCGCGCCGCCCGCGTCGGTGTTCAAGTGAGCCCGTACGGCACTCAGTAGTTTCCGATCTCCACGCGCGGCGGTCCGTCGTGCCAGGTGCAGAACACCGACACCCGGTCCGCGCCCGAGGCGAACTCCACGCGGATCCAGGACTCGGTCTTCCACACTTGCATCGACCAGCCCGCGCCGGGAGTGGCCGAGACAAGGGAGGCGGAGGTCCTGCCGAGGTCGAAGACCGCCCGGCCGCCGTCGGTGTCGTAGCTCTTGACCTGGCCGGTGGCGGTGGCGGTTGCGGTGGGGGAGGGGCTGGGTGGTTTTGTGGGGAGCGGGCTCGGTTTGTCGGCCTTCGGTGGCGCGCTCGGAGTGCGCCGCTTCGGCGGAGGCGTCCGTTCCGACGGTGTGGCCAGTGGCTTCGGCTCCTGGGGCGTCGCGTCGGCGGCCTTGATGGGCAGAGCGCGCGGCGGGTCGTAGGCCGTACCCGCCATCACCGTGTGGACACCCCACCACGACAGGGTGACCGCCGCGCCCGTGGCGAGCAGCCAGGCCAGTACGTGTACGAGTCCTCTGCGCATCGGGGGCCATCCTGCCTCACGTGTCCCACGTGTTGTCCGCGAACGAGGGTCGCGCAAGGGCTGGTTGTCCCCAGGAGGGGAGTTGTCCACAGGCCCGCACCCGGCTGTTCGAGATGGCGTACGGTGCGGCGCATGGCACGTGTGCTCGTGGTCGAGGACGACCAGTTCGTACGCTCGGCGCTCATCCGGCACCTGACCGACGCCTCGCACACCGTACGCAGCGTCGGTACGGCACTGGAGGCGCTGCGCGAGGTCGCCCATGTCCGCTTCGACGTGGTGATCCTGGACCTCGGACTGCCCGATCTCGACGGGTCCGAGGCCCTGAAGATGCTGCGCGGGATCACGGACGTGCCGGTGATCGTCGCCACGGCCCGGGACGACGAGGCTGAGATCGTCCGGCTGCTGAACGCCGGAGCGGACGACTATCTGACCAAGCCCTTCTCGGTCGAGCACCTGTCGGCCCGCATGGCGGCCGTGCTGCGCCGCGTCCGCTCCGGCGCGGGAGAGGGAGAGCCGTCCCCGGTGATCCGGGTCGGCGGCCTGACCGTCGACCCGCTTCGCCGCCATGCCGAACTGGACGGCGCGCGGCTCGACCTCACCCGCCGTGAGTTCGACCTGCTCGCCTTCCTGGCCCGCCGGCCCGGTGTCGTCGTCCCTCGCAAGGAACTGCTCGCCGAGGTGTGGCAGCAGTCGTACGGTGACGACCAGACCATCGACGTCCATCTGTCCTGGCTGCGCAGGAAACTGGGCGAAACGGCCGCGAAGCCCCGCTATCTGCACACCCTTCGGGGAGTCGGCGTGAAGCTCGAACCGCCGGGGGCGGAGACGCCGCGATGAGGTGGGCCCTGGTCAAGGTGTCGCTGGCGGTGACCACCATGGTCGTGCTCGCCTTCGCGGTGCCGCTCGGACTCGTCATCCGCGAGATGGCCCGGGACCGCGCCTTCTCGGGTGCCGAGCGGGAGGCCGCGGCCGTCGCCCCGGCACTGTCCATCACCACGGACCGCGACCAGCTCGAACGGGTCGTGGCCTCCGCCGGTTCCGACGCCGGGATGGCCGTGCACATACCGGCGGGCGACGGCCAGGAGGCCTTGGAGCTCGGGCGGCAGCGCGCCGCCGACGAGGACATCGCGGCCGTGCGGAAACTGGGCCGCGCCTCCACCACCGGCGTCACCGGCGGCTCGACGCTGCTCCAGCCGGTCGCGCTCAGCACCGGCGAGATCGCGGTCGTCGAGGTGTACGTGCCGGAGGCCGAGGTCACCAACGGCGTGGGCACGGCCTGGGCGGTGCTCGCCGGGGTCGGTGTCGCGCTGATCCTCGGTTCGGTCGCGGTCGCCGACCGGCTGGGCGTGCGGATGGTCCGGCCCGCCAAGAGCCTGGTCGAGGGGGCGCACGAACTGGGGGAGGGCAAGCTGGGCGCCCGCGTGCCGGAGAAGGGCCCCACCGAACTGCGGCTCGCCGCAGTCGCGTTCAACTCGATGGCCGACCAGGTCGTCCAACTGCTGGCGAACGAACGGGAGCTGGCGGCCGACCTGTCCCATCGGCTGCGCACACCCCTGACCGTGCTGCGGCTCAACGCCGCGTCGCTCGGCGAGGGACCGGCCGCCGACCAGACCCGGACCGCGGTCGAGCAGTTGGAGCGTGAGGTCGACACCATCATCCGTACGGCCCGGGAGGCCAAGCCGCAGACGGCCGCGGCCGGTCCGGGCGCCGGGTGCGACGCGGCCGAGGTGGTGCGGGAGCGGATGGCGTTCTGGTCGGCGCTCGCGGAGGACGAGGGCCGCAAGTGGCGGGTGGCCGGTGCCGACCGGCCGGTGCGCATACCCGTGGCCCGTGCCGACCTGGCCGCCGCGCTCGACGCGCTGCTCGGCAACGTCTTCCGGCACACCCCGGAGGGCACCGCCTTCGCGGTCGACGTGCACAACGGCGAGGACGCGGTGATCGTCCTCGTGTCCGACGCGGGCCCCGGCATACCCGACCCGGAGGCCGCGATGGCCCGGGGCCGCGGCTCCGGGAGCGACGGTTCGACCGGTCTCGGTCTGGACATCGTGCGCCGGCTCGCGGAGTCGACCGGCGGGGACGTACGGATCGGCTCCTCGGTGCTCGGCGGGGCGGAGGTACGGATCTGGATCCAGCCGGCCGGGCGGGCGCCGACGGGCAGGGGGCGACGCGGGCAGGTGCGGCGACGGCGTCCGGGCAGGCTGGTCGCTGCATACAACCGCTCCCGCTCCGTTTGACGGCTTCCGCTCTCTCCGGCCGGTCCCGGCCCCTCCCGGGCGAGTGCGCGCTCACGGGTCGGTCACGTTTCGACAAATCGAGGCGGCGGGCCTTGACGCATGACCGGACATACGGCTGTTATTGCGCCACCGTGTTCGGTCAAGTTGATTTCTGGTCGATTAAGACCGGATTTCACGCCACACCCTCGTGGCCGAACCCTGCCCTCAGGAGCCGTTCATGCACGACCTCTCCCCCTCCGGACCCTCCTTCCCCGCTCCCAGCCGCCGCTCTCTCCTGCGCGGCATAGGGGGCGCGGCCCTGCTCGGCGCCGGCATACCCCTGCTGAGTGCCTGCGGCGGCAGCGGCTCGGCCGCCGATCCGAAGACGGTCAGCCTCGGCTCGAACTCCTCGGACGCGGTGCCGAAGAAGGCGTTCGCCGAGATCTACGCCGCCTTCACGAAGAAGTCCGGCGTCAAGGTCGACGTGAACACGAAGGACCACAACACGTTCCAGGAGCAGATCAACTCCTACCTCCAGGGCACGCCCGACGACGTGTTCACCTGGTTCGCCGGGTACCGCATGCAGTTCTTCGCGTCGAAGAAGCTCGCCACCCCGATCGACGACGTGTGGCAGAAGATCGGCGGGAACTTCCCCGAGGCGATGAAGAAGCTCAGCAAGGGCGAGGACGGCAAGTACTACTTCGTGCCGCTGTACACGTACCCCTGGGCGGTCTTCTACCGCAAGAGCGTCTTCGCCCAGCACGGCTACGAGGTCCCCACCACGTGGGACGACTTCGTCGCCCTGTGCAAGCGGATGCAGAAGGACGGTCTGGTCCCGATCGCCTTCGGCGACAAGGACGCCTGGCCCGCGATGGGCACCTTCGACCAGATCAACTTCCGTACCAACGGCTACGACTTCCACGTCGAGCTGATGGCGGGCAAGGCCTCCTGGACCGATGCCAAGGTGCGCAAGGTCTTCGACCACTGGACGGAGATCCTCCCCTACCACCAGGAGGGCGCGGTGGGCCGCACCTGGCAGGACGCGGCACAGACGCTGGTGGCCAAGAAGGCCGGCATGTATGTGCTGGGCACCTTCGTCGGCCAGCAGTTCACCAACAAGGCCGACCTGGACGACCTGGACTTCTTCGCCTTCCCGGAGATCGACCCGGCCTTCGCTCAGGACACCGTCGAGGCGCCGACCGACGGCTTCATGCTCTCCAAGGCCCCCAAGAACAAGGCGGGCGCCACCGAGCTGCTGGAGTACCTGGGCACCCCGGAAGCCGAGCAGATCTACCTCAAGTCCGACCCGAACGTGGTGGCCGCCTCCACCAAGGCCGACACCTCCTCGTACACGCCGCTGCAGAAGAAGGCCTACGAGATGATCTCGGGCGCGAAGAGCCTGACGCAGTTCATGGACCGCGACTCCCGCCCGGACTTCACTTCCACGGTGATGCAGCCCGCGCTCCAGAACTTCATCCGCAACCCCAAGAACGTCGACAGCATCCTCTCGTCGATCGAGCGTCAGAAGAAGACGATCTTCGCCTCCTCGTGACCGGAAACGGAGAATCGACGACTCGGATCTGACATGACTGCCACCCCCGCCAAGGTCCCGGAGACGGCCGACGAGCCGGCTCCGGGGTCCGCCCCCACGTCCAAGCCCGCCAAGGTGCCCCACGGGCACAAGCGCCTGCTGACCCGTCGCGACCGGCTCACGCTCGGCCTGATGGCGGGCGTGCCGACGATCCTGCACGTCGCCCTGGTGTGGCTGACGGCCCTCGCCTCCATCGCGCTGGCCTTCACCACCTGGAACGGCATCGGCTTCGACTCCATCCAGTGGGTGGGCCTCCAGAACTTCAAGGAACTGTTCACCAGCAACCCGCAGTTCTGGCCCGCCGTCGAGCACAACGTGATCTGGTTCGTCGTGCTCATCGTGCTGCCCACGCCCTTCGGCCTGTTCCTGGCCGTGCAGTTGGACAAGCAAATCCGCTTCAGCCGCGTCTACCAGACCGCGTTCTTCCTGCCGGTCGTGGTGTCGATGGCGGTCATCGGCTTCGTCTGGCAGCTGGTCTACAACCCCGACACCGGCCTGATCAACAGCCTCATCGGAGCCAACAAGCCCGGCCACTACATCGACTGGATCGGCGACCCGGACCTCAACCTCTGGGCCATCCTGGTCGCGGCCTCCTGGCGGCACGCCGGCTACATGATGATCCTCTACCTGGCCGGTCTGAAGAGCGTCGATCCCGCCCTGCGCGAGGCCTCCGCCCTGGACGGGGCCAACGAATGGCAGACGTTCAAGAACGTCGTCTTCCCCACCCTGCGCCCGACCAACACCGTCGTCCTGGTCGTCACGATCATCGAGGCCCTGCGCGCCTTCGACCTGGTCTTCGTCTTCAACAAGGGCGCCCAGGGCACGGAACTGCTGTCGATCCTGGTGACCAACAACATCATCGGCGAGTCCAGCCGGATCGGATACGGCTCCGCCATCGCCGTCGTCCTGCTGGTGATCTCGCTCGCGGTGATCATTCCCTACCTGATCGCCACCTTCCGGAAGGAGCGGCGCGCATGAGCACCGTCGCCGGCGTTCACAAGCAGCGCACCCCCGTCCGCCCCGCCCGGGTCCTGCTGCACACCTTCCTCGTCGTCACGGCGCTGGCCTGGCTGGCGCCCCTGCTGTGGGCCCTGCTCGCGGCGATGCGGCCGTATGCGGAGACCAGCGAGAAGGGCTATGTCTCCTGGCCCGACAAGCTGACCTTCGACAACTTCACCAACGCCTTCCAGCAGTCGGACATGCTGCACTACTTCGGCACCACGCTGATCGTGGCCGTGCCGGCCGTGCTGCTGACGCTGCTGCTGTCGTCGATGGTCGCCTTCTACGTCAGCCGCTTCGACTTCCGCGTCAACCTGGCGCTGCTGCTGGTCTTCACCGCAGGCAACCTGTTGCCCCAGCAGGTCATCATCACCCCGCTGTACCGGCTGTACCTGCTGATCGACCTGCCCGGCATCACCATGTCCGGCAAGCTCTACGACTCCGCGCTCGGCCTGGTCCTCATCCACGTGGCGTTCCAGTCCGGCTTCTGCGCGTTCGTGCTGAGCAACTACATGCGCTCGCTGCCGCACGAACTGACCGAGGCCGCCCTCGTCGACGGCGCCTCCGTCTGGCGCCTGTACTGGCAGATCGTGCTGCCGCTGTGCAAGCCCGCGATGGCCGCGCTCGCCACCCTCCTGTCCATCTGGATCTACAACGACTTCTTCTGGGCCATCGTCCTGATCTCCACCGGCGAGAACATGCCGATCACCTCGGCGCTGAACAACCTCTCCGGCCAGTACTTCACCGACCCGAACCTGGTCGCCGCCGGAGCCCTGCTCACGGCCATCCCCACCCTCATCGTCTACTTCGTCCTCCAGCGGCAGTTCGTCAGCGGCCTGACCCTGGGCGCCAACAAGGGCTGACCCTTCCCGAAAGAGATCACCGTGCAGCACCCCTTCACGCCGCTGGCCTCCGTGCCCGTCGACCGCCGCCGCGCCCGCGTCCACGAGGAGGGCTGGCAGTCCTGGAGCCCCAGCGGCGCCTACGCCCTCGGAGCGGGGCCCCACCGTCCGGCCAACGCCAACTGGGCCACGGTCTGCTACCGGCCCGGCGTCACCGTCCCCGACGGCGTCTTCCAGGGCGAGGGCCTGCTCGCGCTAGACCCCGGCGACGGCTCACCGGTCCGGCTGTGGGCGGCGGCCGAACCGACGTCCGAGGTGCCGTCGATCCGGCTCGCCGTACGGGACGGGATCGCGGAGATCGGTGCCGACGGCCTGGTGAAGGAGTGGACGGGCGACGACATCCAGTCCGTGCTGGGCGACTGGGCCTCCGGACTCGGCATCGCGGCCCCGCGCCCGGCGCCCACCGTCTGGTGCTCCTGGTACGAGTACTTCACGGAGGTCACCGAGGACGACATCCACGAGAACCTCCGTGCGATGGACACCCTCGACCTGCCCGTCGACGTCGTCCAGATCGACGACGGCTACCAGCGGGCCCTCGGCGACTGGCTCACTCTCTCCGGCCGCTTCCGCTCCCGCGCCGGAATCGCCGACAAGATCCGCTCCCGCGGGCGCCGCGCCGGCATCTGGACGGCACCGTTCCTCGTGGACCCGGCGAGCGAACTGGCCGCCGAGCACCCCGACTGGCTGGTCCGGGACGGCCGGGGCGGCTTCGCGCACGCCGGCCGCAACTGGGGCCACGACCTGCGCGTCCTGGACACCACTCACCCGGGCGCGGCGGGCTACCTGACCGAGGTCTTCACGACGCTGCGTGCCGAGGGCTACGACTACTTCAAGGTTGACTTCCTGTACGCGGGCGCCCTGGACGGCGTACGCCACGCGGAGGTCGACCCGCTCACTGCGTACCGCTCCGGCATCCGCCTGATCCGTGACGCGATCGGCCCGGACTCCTACCTCCTGGGCTGTGGCGCCCCGATGCTCCCCTCCATCGGCCTGTTCGACGCCATGCGGGTCAGCCCCGACACGGCCCCGCACCGCCGCCCCGAAGCGGACGACTACAGCCAGCCCGGCCAGGACCCGGCCGAGTTCACCGGCGCCGGCCGCCAGTGGCAGCACGGCCGCCTCTGGATCAACGACCCCGACTGCCTGATGGCCCGCCCGGCTGTCGAGACCCGCGAACAGTGGGCGGCACACGTGGAGTCCACGGGAGGCCTGATGGCCTCCAGCGACCGCCTTCTGTCGCTCGACGAGTGGGGCGTGACGACAACCCGCCGGCTGCTGACGCCACGCAGCGTCTCCTGACATGCCGGGGCGCGGCACTCCCCTATTAGTGCCGCGCCCCGTCCCCCCGCCTCCGCAGTGGCTAGACCGCCTCCGCCTCCGGCAGCGTCCCGGTGCGCGCCGCCTTCGCGTACCAGTGGGCGCTGGACTTCGGCGTGCGTTCGAGCGTCGCGTAGTCCACGTACACCGCGCCGAAGCGCTTGCCGTAGCCGTAGGACCACTCGAAGTTGTCCATCAGGGACCACAGGAAGTAGCCGCGGACGTCCGCGCCGTCGGCGATCGCGCGGCGGACCGCCGACAGGTGGCCGTGCAGGTAGGCGACGCGCTCCGGGTCGTGCACCCGGCCGTCCGAGTCGATCTTGTCGTCGTAGGCCGCGCCGTTCTCGGTGATGTACAGCGGCAGGCCCGGCGCCTCCCGGGTGTAGCGCATGATCAGCTCGTGCAGGCCGGTCGGGTCGATCGTCCAGCCCATCTCGGTGCGGTCGCCGGGCGTCTGGTGGAAGGCGACGTCGTCCGCGGCCGGCCAGGGCGAGTGGTCGCTGGACCCGTGGCCGTCGGCGCGCGGCTCCTTCGCCGACGGGTCGGCCGCCGAGACCAGCGCGGGCGTGTAGTAGTTGAGGCCCAGCGCGTCCAGCGGCTGGTTGATCAGCGCCAGGTCGCCGTCGAGGACGTGGGCCCAGTCCGTGAGCTCCGCCGTCGCCACGTACAGCGACTCCGGGTACGCGCCGTGCAGGATCGGGCCGTGGAAGACGCCGTTGGCCAGGTCGTCGATCTTCCGGGCCGCCGCCAGGTCCGCCGGGCTCTGCGAAAGCGGCCTGACCACCGAGGAGTTGAGGCTGATCGCGACCGCGTTGCGGGCCGGCATCACCGAGCGCAGCGCGGAGGCGCCCAGCCCGTGCGCCAGGTTCAGATGGTGCGCGGCACGCAGCGACGCCGCGGGATCCGTCCGGCCCGGGGCGTGCACCCCGGAGGCATAGCCCAGGAACGCGCTGCACCACGGCTCGTTGAGCGTCATCCACTGCTCGACCCGGTCGCCCAGCGCCTCGCCGACGATCTGCGCGTACTCCGCGAAGCGGTACGCCGTGTCACGCTCCGGCCAGCCGCCCGCGTCCTCCAGCTCCTGCGGCAGATCCCAGTGGTAGAGCGTGACGGCCGGCTTGATGCCCTTGGACAGCAGCTCGTCGACCAGCCGGCGGTAGAAGTCCAGGCCCTTCTGTACGGCCGGACCCCGGCCGGTCGGCTGCACCCGCGACCACGAGACGGAGAAGCGGTAGGCGCCCAGGCCCAGCTCCGCCATCAGCGCCACGTCCTCGCGGTAGCGGTGGTAGTGGTCGACGGCGGTGTCACCGTGGTCGCCGCCGGCCGTCTTGCCCGGCGTATGGCTGAAGGTGTCCCAGATCGACGGCGTACGGCCGTCCTCCCGCACCGCACCCTCGATCTGGTACGCGGAGGTCGCCGCGCCCCAGAGGAAGGCGGGAGGGAAGGTCACCGCGGTGGCCGGGTTCTCGGAGTCAGGCATGGAAGCGCTCCCATTGGAGGTCGTGGAGAGGCGAGGGGGGAAGGAGGGAGGAGGGGGAGGAGGGAGGAGAGGGGGGAAGGGAGGAACAGGGTGCCGGGGCGGCGCTGACCCGGCCCCCTGGAAGAACGCTGGGAGAACGGACGAGGGCGTCAGCCCTTGACGGCGCCCTGCATGATGCCGCCCACGATCTGCTTGCCGAAGATCGCGAAGACCAGCAGCAGCGGCAGCGTGCCCAGCAGTGCGCCCGCCATGATCAGGGACTGGTCGGGCGTGTAGCCGCGGCCCAGGCCCGCGATCGCGACCTGCACGGTCGGGTTGCCCATCTGCGTCAGCACCAGGAACGGCCACATGAAGTCGTTCCAGGTCTGCACGAACGTCAGCATCCCGAGCACGGCCATCGCCGGCCGCGCCGCCGGGAACACCACGTGCCACACCACGCGCCAGCTGCTCGCACCGTCGACCCGGGCGGCCTCGATGATCTCGTCCGGCAGCGCCTGGATCAGGTACTGCCGCATGAAGAACACACCGAACGCGCTCACCAGCGACGGGAAGATCACCGCCTGCAACTGGTCCGTCCAGTCGAGCTTGGCGACCATCATGTACAGCGGGATCACGCTCAGCTGCGGCGGCACCATCATCGTGCCGATCACGATCAGCATCAGCGCGCCACGGCCCCTGAACCGCAGCTTGGCGAAGGCGAAACCGGCGATCGTCGACAGGAAGACGATGGTCAGTGCCGAAGTACCCGCCACGATCGTGGTGTTGAAGAACGCCTCACCCAGGTTGGCGTCCTTCCAGGCGATCTCCAGCTTGTCGAACAGACCCGAGCCGAACCAGAACGGCGGCGGAGTCTGCGCGAGCCGCTGGTTGTCACGCGAGGCGGCGATCGCCGTCCACACCAGCGGGAACAGCGAGACGATCGTGAACACGATGAGGATCGCGTACGCGATCGGGCCGCCGTGCAACGTCCCGCCGGCCCGCGCGGACTTCGGCAGTCGGGGGCGTTTGGACTCCTTCGCGGGCGCAGCGCCGGGCGGCGGTGCGTCTTGGGGCGTCACAGTCGTCGTCACGGCCGGAACTCCTTAACTACTGGCGCGCAGCCGGCGCGAGATGACGTAGTTGACGATGCCGATGACGATCAGCATGAGGAACATCGTCCAGGCGATCGCCGAGGCACGGCCCAGGTGGTGGGCGACCCAGCCCTGCTCGTACAGATACAGACCGAGCGTCTGGAACTGGTGCTCCGCGCCGCCGGAGGTGCCCTGGTTGGCGTCGAACAGCAGCGGCTCGCCGAAGACCTGGCTCGCGCCGATCGTCGACACGACACATGTGAACAGGATCGTCGGGCGCAGCGCCGGCAGCGTCACATGGATGAACTGCTGCCAGCGGTTGGCCCCGTCCAGGGCCGCCGACTCGTACAGGTCCTGCGGGATCGCCTGCATGGCGGCCAGGTAGATCAGCGCGTTGTAGCCGGTCCAGCGCCAGATGATGATCGTCGAGACGGCGATCTGCGAGAACCACTTGTCGTTCTGCCAGTCGACCGGGTTGATGCCGACCATGTCGAGCGCCCAGTTGATCATGCCGTAGTCACGGCCGAAGAGCAGCACGAACACCAGCGAGGCGGCGGCGATCGACGTCGCGTACGGCGCGAGCATCGCGACCCGGAAGAAGGTCGAGGCCCGCAGCTTGTAGTTGAGGATGTGGGCGATGCCCATCGCCATCAGCAGCTGCGGGACGGTGGAGATGATGCCGATGGTCAGGGTGTTCTTCGCCGCGTTCCAGAAGAACTCGTCGTCGAAGATCCGGGCGTAGTTGCGCAGCCCGACCCAGTTCATGTCGGTCGGCGCGGTCAGCTCCACCTGGTGCAGCGAGGCCCAGCCCGTGTAGATCAGCGGGAACAGGCCGAACGCGACGAACAGCAGGAAGAACGGTGAGACGAAGGCGTACGGGCTCCAGCGGATGTCCCGCTGCCAGCGGCGGGACAGCCGGTCCCGGCGCCGCCGCTCCTTCTCCGCGGCCGCGGCGTCCCCGGGCGGGCGGCCCGGGGCCGCGCCCCCCTCCATGGGGGGCGCGGCGGTGTCGTGACGGGTGGCCATACGGGTCACTGGTCCAGCTTGTTGTCGATGGTCTTGGTGGCGGAGTCCCAGGCCTCCTTGGCCGTCTTGCCCTTCGTCGCCAGGATCACGCCGTTGTCCGTCAGGCCCTGCATGATGATCTGGTCCTTCGGGCCGATCACCTGGACCGGGGCGGCCTTGGCGGCCTCCGCGAAGATCGAGCCGATCTGCTGCTCACCGGTCATCTCGTTCTTGGCGCCCGTCACTTCGGGCATGGTGTATGCGGACGGGGCGCTCGGGAAGCTGCCCTGCACCTTGAACAGCTTCGCCTGCTGCTCCGGCGCGGTCAGCCAGGTCACGAACTTCTGGGCCTCCTTCACGTTCTTGCCGCTCTTCGGCACGGTGAGGAAGGTGCCGCCCCAGTTGCCGCCCTTGGGCGCGGTGGCCACGGCCCACTTGCCGACCGCGTCCGGCTTCGAGTAGCCCTTGATCGTGCCGAGCATCCACGGCGGGCACGCGATGGCGGCGAACTTGTTGTTGGCGATCGAGGAGTTCCAGCCCGGCTGGAACTGCGTCTGCGACTGGACGAGGCCCTTCTCGGCGGCCTCGGCGGTCAGGTCGAAGGCGGTTTTGACGGCCGGGTTGGTCTTGTAGATGACCTCCCCGGAGGAGTCGTAGAACTTCTCCTTCTCGCTGCCCAGGATCGCCTGGATCAGACCGCCGGGGGAGTCCATGAAGAAGGTGCCCTTGGGGGCCTTCGACTTGTAGCGCTCGCCGACCTTGACGAGCTTGGCCCAGTCACCGGCCCACAGCTTGCCGACCTCGGCCGGGTCGGTGGGCAGACCGGCCTGCTTGAAGAGGTCCGTGCGGTAACAGATCGCCATCGGGCCGACGTCGGTGCCGAGGCCGATGGTCTTGCCGTCCTTGGTGGTGGCCTGCTGCCACTTCCAGTCCAGCCACTTGCCCTTGTCCACGCCCGAAACCTTGGACATGTCCTCGAGCTTGTCTGCCTGGGTGGCCGTGACCTCGGCGATGTTGGCGACTTCGACGGCCTGGACGTCCAGCAGACCGCTGTTGGTGGTGAGGTGGTTCAGCAGCGCCGGGTAGTAGTTCTCGTTCCGCTGGACGGCGCTCTCGGCGATCTTGATGTTCGGGTTGAGCTTCTCGTACTCGGCGTAGAGGCCGGCTTCCTTGAAGCCCATGGTGCCGAAGAGTCCCACGGAGATCGTCGTCTTGCCGCCGCTGTCGCCCGACGGGGAGTCGGAGCCGTCGTCCTTGCCGTCGTCGGCACAGCCGGCCAGCAGCCCGGCGCCCAGCGACGCGACGGCCGCGAGGACCATCGCCTTGCGGGCGGTTCGGATGCGTGCTCGCATGTCGTCCTCCTGTTGCCCTGACGTGCCGACCCCCCGGCCAACTGCATTGTTGGACCCGTTTTCACTCGCTGCGGCTCGGGCGGGGAACGTGCGGGTTGTGTATGTGTCAGGTACCGTGGGAGCGCTCCCACCAGTGATGTGTTGAAGGTTCTCCGGTCGGGGCGGGGGTGTCAAGGGACCGGACAGGGAGAGATGCGTTCAGTTATCGGGACGTTAACTGGACCCTGGCCGGAGGCCCTTGAGGCCCCGGACGGCGGTATCCGGCCAGTCGGACCGGCTTGCCGACCGAAGCGGAAGGCCGGGGGCGGCGGGCCCCGGTAGCGGTCACTCCAGCAGACGAGCCTGTTAAATTCCAGGCCAGCCGCAGAGTGCGGGTGTGGACGGGAAGGCGGAGCCCATGGCAAGCCACGGAGCGCGGGGCCGAAGCGGTGGCCGGCCCACCCTCGAAGAGGTGGCGGCGCGCGCCGGTGTCGGCCGCGGCACGGTGTCCCGGGTGATCAACGGCTCGCCCCGGGTCAGCGACGCGACCCGCGCGGCCGTCGAGGCGGCGGTCGCCGAGCTCGGCTACGTCCCGAACACCGCGGCCCGTGCCCTGGCCGCCAACCGCACGGACGCGATCGCCCTGGTCGTGCCCGAGCCGGAGACCCGGTTCTTCGCGGAGCCGTACTTCTCGGACATGCTGAAGGGCGTCGGGGCGGAGCTGTCCGACACGGAGATGCAGCTGCTGCTGATCTTCGCGGGCAGCGACAAGGAACGCCGCCGCCTCGCCCAGTACCTGGCCGCCCATCGGGTGGACGGCGTCCTGCTGGTCTCGGTCCACGCGGACGATCCACTGCCCGACCTGCTGGCCCAGCTGGACATCCCGGCGGTGATCAGCGGCCCGCGATCGGCGGCCGAGACCCTGCCGTCGGTCGACTCCGACAACTACGGCGGCGCCCGACAGGCCGTCGAGCACCTGCTGTCCCGCGGCCGCCGCCGGGTGGCTCACATCACCGGCCGCCTCGACGTCTACGGCGCCCAGCGCCGCATCGAGGGCTACCGCGACGCCCTGAGCGACGCGGGCCACGAGGTGGACGAGGCGCTGATCGAGCCGGGCGACTTCACGGAGGAGGGCGGCAGCCGTGCCATGGCGGCACTGCTGGAGCGCCGTCCCGACCTGGACGCGGTCTTCGCCGGCTCCGACGTCACCGCGGCCGGCGCCCGCCAGGCGCTGCGCGAGGCGGGGCGCCGTATCCCCGACGACGTGGCGCTCGTCGGCTACGACGACTCCGCCATCGCCCGCCACATGGACCCGCCCCTCACCAGCGTCCGCCAGCCCATAGAGGTGATGGGCCGCCGGATGATCGACCTCCTCCTCACGGAGGTCGCCGACCGCCGCCCCCTGGCGTCCCGGGGACTGGACCGACGACAGGTGGTCCTGGCCACGGAGCTGGTGCCCCGTTCGTCGTCGTGACGCCGCATCCCCTGCTGGACGTCGCCGAGGTCGCTCGGACCGAGCCGTATCTGCGCACGGTGGGCGAGGTCTTCCGGGCCTTTCGTGACCAGGACTCGGGCTGTGTGTCGTACGGGGTCCGGCTCGCCGACGGGGAACGCTGGTTCGTGAAGGAGGCGACGACCGGCGCCGCCCAGCACGCGCTGAACCGCGCCTGGGCCTTCCACCGGGCGGTACGGCATCCGGTGATCGTCCCCCAGCTGCACCGGTTCGCGACGGGCGACGGGACGCACGGCGGCGGTGATGCCCTGGCGTCGCGGGGAGTCCTTGTACTCCCCCGAGCGGCTACGGCGCGCAGGACCCCTGTCCCGCTTCCAAGCCCTCCCCGTCCCCAGGGTCGTGCGCGCCATCGACCACCTCCTGGGCGCCCACCTGGCGGTGGAGGCCGCGGGATTCGTCGCCGTCGACCTCTACGACGGCGCGTTCCTCTACGACTTCGACGCCGGCGATCTCCACCTGATCGACCTGGACGAGTACCGCCCGGGCCCGTTCGTGCTCCAGGCGGACCGCCTGCCGGGCTCACGGCGCTTCATGGCCCCGGAGGAATGGCGACGCGGTTCGACGATCGACACCCGAACCACCGTGCACGCTCTGGGCAGCGCCATCCGCATCCTGATGAACACGGTTGGCGGAGAGCCGACCTGGCGAGGCACCGCGGCCCAACTGACGCTCGTGGAACGGGCCACGCGCCCGGACCCGGCCGAACGCTTCACGAGCGTGGCGGAGCTGACGGCGGCGTGGCGGAGCTCGGTGCACAGGGCGGCAAGAGACGCCGCAGACTGAGGAACTCGGCGACGGCCTCGTGCACGCCGAGCCAGTAGAGGCTGATCGCCCCCCCCGGCAGAGGGCAGTCACGTCCTCGCGACCGCTGACCGCCGGACCAGATAGACGGCCGCCGTCGACACCAGCACCGCCATGCACGCGATGAACACCAGGCCCGCGCCCTCCAGGCCGATCGGGTCCGTCAGCAGGCCGACGCCGATCACCGGGACCGAGATGCCGGCGTAGGCGACGACGAACAGCGTCGAGATCACCGCCGCCCGCCGGTGTTCGGGTGATGCCCCGGCGACCTCGGACAGCGCGCCGCGGAACGCCAGGCCCTGCCCTACGCCGCCGACGAGTGCGCTCAGGACCACCAGGGACAGCAGGTCCCACCGCAGCGCGCCCGCGAGCAGCGCCAGCCCGGCGAGGAGTCCGGCGCAGCCCAGCGGGAGGGAGCGCCGCACCCCGACCGGGCCGACCGCCAGTTGTCCGGCGGTCGAGGCGAAGAAGGCCAGCGCGACGATCAGCCCGCTCACGGCGTGGTTGTCCATGTGCAGGGACTCGGCGAGGAATTCGGGGCTGACCGAGGTGAACACCCCGAAGAGGGCGAACCCCGCGAACGAGGCGATCGCTGAGGGGGCGAACACCGCCCGCACCTGAGGCGGAAGCGCGGGGCGCTGCGGCCGTACGGTGCTCAGCGGTTTCCGCTCCCGTACGGTCTCCGCGAGCCGCAGCAGGACGACGGCCGACCCGGCCACCAGCACGAGGTGCGTGACGAACGGCAGATACAGCGGCCAGTCGGCGTACTGCGCGAGCAGCCCGGACAGCAGCGGACCGCAGCCCAGTCCGCCCATGTTGGCGGCCGTCGCCACGAACGTGGCCCGGGATGCGCCGCCTTCCGGCGCCAGCTCCATGACGTACGCCGTGGCGGCACCGGTGAACAGACCGGCCGAGAGTCCCGACAGCAGCCGCCCCGCGTACAGCCAGCCCAGCCCGGTGGCGCACAGGAAACAGACGGCGCTCGCCGCCGCGAGGCCGATGCCGCACAGCAGCACCGGGCGCCTGCCCACGGCGTCCGAGGCGTTGCCGGCCAGCAGCAGGACCCCGATGACCCCGAAGGCGTACACGGCGTACACCACGGTCACCGTCAGCTCGGAGAACCCGAACTTGCCCTGGTAGAGGGGATAGAGGGGAGTCGGCAGCGTGGTGCCGGCCATGCACACGGCGAACACCGCCCCGCTGAGCACACACGCACGCCACCCTCGGCGCTCACCGTCCATGCCGCCGACCGTAATGCCGGTCGCTGCCCGGCCCGGGACCGGCGCGCACAAAGCATCAGCAGGTGGTTTCCAGGCGTAGCCATCGGCTGAGTGCTCAGGGCGAGTGACGGGACTCGAACTCCATTCGTAGCAGTGGATGCCTGTTGACCCACGGGGAACGCAGTGCTCTGCACGGTTACGCCTCTCGTTCCTTCTTGACGCGCACCAGGCGGGGCACGGTGACGGTCAACTTCTCGGCGTTCGGAGCCGTCCACCTCAAGGCAAACGAGTCCACCGCACGCAGGAAGTACGTGCCGTCCCTCTTCACGTCACTGACGATGCCCTCCCTGCCCGCGTTGGCGTCGTACACCTGGTCGCCGACCCACGCCTTGGGTTTCTCCTCGGTCACCGGGCCGGCTCGCAGAACACCTCGGCCCAGACCTGCTTGCCCCAGCGGTACAGGTCGGTTCCCCAGCGCTCGGCCAGGGCGTCGACCAGCAGGAGTCCCCTACCGCTGGTGAGGAGGTCGTCACCGGGCTTGGCCAGCTCCGGCAGCGCGCGGGCCCTGTCGACGACCCCGATCCGTACGGACCGTTCGCTCGGCCTGATGATGACGACCCGAATCACGCGGCTGTTGGTGTGCTTGACCGCGTTGGCCACCAGCTCCGAGACGAGAAGTATGGCGGTGTCCGTCAGCTCCTCCATGTGCCAAGCGGCCAGAGCTGTCCGTACGAGCCTCCGAGCGGCCTCGGCGCTCTCCTCCAGACCCGGGAGTGTCTCGGAGTATCCGGGGTGTCCCGTGTGATGCGGCTTCGCTGACACGATCATCTGAACCTCGGGGTGTCGGTGTACGACGGCCTTGGTTCAGTCAACGACCGCTCGTCCGCGCCGAGGAGGAAAAGTCGGCCGGGCGTGCATCACGGCCAACCGGAAATTTCCCGGCTCCTGCCGTCACTGATGGGGTATCAGTGGCTACCGTGGGTAGGTGGAGGGGAACGCGAGCCTCATCAGCGCCATGCGCGAAGCGGGCTTCAAGCAGGCCGAGTTGGCCGAGGCCGTCAACGACCGACTCCGGGCCTCCGGATACGACGGGACTGTGAGCGACAGGACCGTCCGGAACTGGCTGACCGGAAAAACTCGGTGCCCGCACCCGCGCCAGCGCGAGGCGTTAGAGGCAGTATTCGGATGTACGGCCGAAGAGCTGGGCTTCCGCCCGCCATCGGCAAGACCTCCCGCCAGCGAACCGGAGTCTCCCGTGCGGCGCAGAAAGTTCCTCACTGCTACCAGCGGCACAGCCGCCGCCGTCGTGGTCCCGGACTCCCGACCTACCCGGGTCGGTACGTCCGACGTGATCCGGCTCCGGTCCGGCCTGGACGCCCTCATGGCCCTGGACGACAACCGAGGAGGCCACGAGGGCCTGGAGCGGGCCGCCCTGACCGGAGCTGAGAAGGCCCTCGACAAGCTCAAGCTGGCCGCCTCCCAGCGCATCCGCCAACGCCTGTTCTCCCTGGCCGCCGACTACACCGCAACGGCCGCCTGGTCGGCCCTCGACGCCCGCCACCTCGACCGGACTCAGCAGCACCTTGATCGCGCGCTGTACCTCGCCGGGATGGCCAAAGACCCCGTCGTGGAGATGCGGGTCTGGAACTCCTACGCGATGCTCGCCCACCAGCGGCGTCAGTACACCCAGGCCGTGGACGCCGGATACGCGGCTCAGGCCACGGCCATCACCCGGCGGGATCCGCTGTTCGCCTCGCTCGCGCACGCCAGGACCGCTGTCGGCCACTCGAACCTCGGTGACCAGCAGGCCGCCATCCGCTCACTGGGGTACGCCCAGGAGGCCCTGAGTAAAAGCGTCTTCGACGTGCGCCGGCCGAGCTGGATGGCCTTCTACGGGCATGCCGAACTGTCCGCCATCTCGGCCATCGTGAAGGACCTGATCGGCCGTCCTGCGGAAGCTGAGGCCGACTCCCACCGGGCGCTTGGGACGATCCCCGAGCAGTTCCGCAGGAACCGCGCTCTGGCCACGACCCGCCTCGCCCTGGCCCAGCTCCACCAACGGGATATCGACCAGGCGTGCGGGACTGCGTCCATTGTGTTCGACCTGATGGCCGGGCGGCCGATTCCCGGCCGGATGCGGACTCTCCTCGGCGACTTTCACCGCGACTTGATCACGCTTGCGCCGGGCGCCGGGGTCGCACAAGAGTGGGGAGACCGCTTCCGAGTCGAATGGAGCCGATCTTGATCGCCGCCGATCTGGTCGTCCGACGCTACTCGCACAACGACTTGCCGAAGATCCGCCAGACGCTGATCGACGTGCACGCCGACGCCTACGCGGATGCGATGGACGACGAGTTCAATCAGCGCTTCCCCTGGTTCGTCGACCACTGGGGCGGCAACCCCGACTTCGATTGCGTGATCGCGTACGACGCCGAGGAGGCTGTGGCCTTCGCCTATGGCGCCCCGTCCGCTCCCTACCGCGAGTGGTGGCGCGAGCACCTCGACCCGGCGCCGGAGAAGAGCCGGACGTTCTCCTACTCGGAGCTGGCCGTCCGCCAGGCTTACCGCAGGCAGGGCTTGGCCGAACTGCTTTCCCGCGCCCTGCTGAACGACCGGGACGAGGACCTCGCAGTCCTTCTGGTCGACGTCACGCACCCCAAGGTCCAGGAGCTGTACGAGTCCTGGGGCTTCCGGAAGGTCGGCGAGCGGCAGCCCTTCCCGGACTCCCCGGTGTACGCCGTGATGCTGGCCGAGCTACCGCTGGAGTAGTGGAGACACCTCGGGGTGACGCGACCCTGGTGGACTTCGTCATCGACCTGGGCTTCGAGTGAGGGAGATCAGTCCTGATCGTCGATGTCGGCGTTCAGGAACTCTTCCACCCTCATGCCAAGTGTCGCTTCTGAAAAGTCAGGGTTGGTAAGAAATCGTGTGGCTTTGTGTGCGGCCCGATCGTCAGCAGCCTTGATGTCCACCCCAGCGGCGGCAAGCTCATCCCGAGTGGCGAGCTTCAGGTAGCACATGGAGCAGCGTAGGGCGATGACGGTGAAGTGCGGCGACTCCTCTGTGCCCTGGTTCACGGAGAGAACGGGGGCAGCACTCCTGCAAGCTGGACATGCCTCGTTACTCTCGATCTGGATGCCGCTCGCCGTACGGACTACCGAGAAGCCTTCCAGTCGAAGCTGCTCGATCTTGAGACGGTGCTGAAGATTTTCAGGCAGGTCAGAAAACCGATCGTCGTAACGGTGTTTCGCCTGCCTGATCCGGACCTGGACGTCCCGATAGATCGCGCTCCGTTTGTCGTCCACGGCCATGCGGGCAGCGGTCGTCCACCTTCCCCAGAAGGCGTGCAGCGGGCCTCCGAGGTCCCTCAGCAGCGTTTCAACGGTCTCTGCAAGGGTCGGCAGGAGGGCTTTCGCCTCGTCTCCGCTTCCGGTGTGAGCGGCACCGTTCCGCACGTCGATCAGCGTGTCCAGGTCCTTGTTCGGAGCGAGGACCTCCAGGGTTCGTAGACGAGAGATGGCCTCTGACGCTCCAACCGTGCGGATCTTCTTGGCCGTTCGGTGACCCCCCATATGGAACAGCATGTCCGTGCTGGCGTTGCCCCTGATCTCGACGATGTACACCGGATTCTTCGAGACCAGGACGGCCTTGGCGAGCCGCTCGATCGCGACTCCGGCGTGGAGCGCGAACTCGTCGTAGTCACCTCGGCCGTGGTCGTCCATAGCTCTGTGAGCGGCCTTCTTCGCACCCTCGAGGAAGCCCTCGAAGGAGAGGGAATCGTCCATGAAGGGACGGTAACTGCCCATGTAGTACAGAGCGATCGAATTGAGGAACCCAGCCCCGGGGGGCACGGACACCTATACGGCGGAGCACTGGACTCCGTGCGTATCTCGAAGTCCCTGCGACCGTCAGGCATGTTCATGCATGTCGAGACTCCACACGGCTCTTCGTGTTGGGGCCTCAGGCGCGAGGGGGCCCGTCACCGTGCACGTCCTTGAATCGGCATTGGCCGTATCCGCTGCAGCTCTCACGTTCGGAGCCGAGATCTTCCGCTTCCTTCGTGACCGCCGGGGTCAGAGGAGGTCCCAGGCGGCCGAGGAGGTCGAAGAGGAGAGCTGAGTGAACCAGCCGCCTGGCGCTCCGGGCGGGGTGGCAGGCGGTCATATGCTGACGGCCGCCATGACGCTCTGGGCCGCCAGATCACAGTCGAGGCGGCGTGTAGAATTCGTGTATGCCTCATGGATAACCTGTGTCGCCCGACTCTTCGTGCAGCAGGGGACGCCGGTTGGGCTCTGAGGGGGATTGCCATGAGACGGGTTCGGTACCGCTGGCGGGACGAGTACGAGAACACCTCGGAGTATCAGCGCATCCTGGCGGCGATGGAGCGGCCTTGGTGGAAGCGGCCGGTGACCCTGTGGGGCGGTGTCGCCGCTGTGGCCGTCGCCTCGTTTTTCCTGGGTGGTGCGGTCCTGGGCTCCGGCAGCAGCTCGGGTGCCCCTCCACAGGACTCCTGGGTGCAGGATCAGGTGAACGAGCAGTCGCAGAACAACCAGCGACAGAACAACCAACCTGCTGGGATATCCGCCGCGCAGAAGAGTCAGACCCTGAGCAAGTACTGCAATCAACAGGCTGGCGGCCCGTACAACGTGTCGGAGGCTGCGTACCTGGAGTGCCTGCAGAGCTACGAGGTGACGGACCACGGCATGGTCATGCCAAAGTAGCCGTGGTCCGAGCGTCAGGTGGCCGGCATCAGCACGCGCTTGACCTTGACCCGGGTGGGCTTCTCTGCCTTCGCAACTCCGTGAGGGCAGAAGAGCTTCTGGCCTCGGCGATCGAGTCCGTCGACTTTCAAGTGGCCTCGGCATTCCCAGCACTGGATCGTCCCGTCGGCATGCCGATCATCATGCCGACGGGACACCTGTGGGGCTAGAGACCTTCAAGGGCTGGCGTTACGGCGGCTGAAGGTCTCTGGCGCAGGACTCGCTGTTGTCCAGGTCGTGATCAGCACCCTTGGGGTAGCAACCCTCAGGAGGCGTGTGCACGTTTGGTGGCGATAGCGGCCAGGGTTCCCAGGGCGAGACAACTACTCATCACGGCTGCCATGGGCGCCGGGCTCTGAGTACCGAATAGCCCGACCAGGGGGGATGCGGCCGCGCCGAAGAGGAACTGGCTTCCGCCCAGGAGAGCGGAGGTAGCTCCCGGGGCAGCGCGTCCGCGGCTCTGAGCAACGGTGATCACGGCTGGGAAGAAGACGCCGAATGCGCTGATAGTGATCAACAGGCATAGCCAGGTCAGCTGCGTGGTGCTGCCAGCGGTCGCCTGGATGAGGAATAGTGCTGCCGCCCCCGTTGTCGCCAGCGCCCCGCTGGTGATGAGGAGAGCCTCGGGGGTCCGACGTTTGGCCAGGTGGCCGTAGGCCAGGCTCCCTGCCATGTTGCCGACGGCGTTGACGCCGTAGACGAGGCTGGAAAGAGCCGGGGAGAGACGGTAGATGTCCTGGAAGACGAAGGTGGTTCCGGCGATATAGGCGAAGACGGCGGCCCCACCGCAGGCGAGGGCCAGCACCGGTGCGAGGATGGCGCGCTGTGCGGCGACCTCTGCGATGGCGCGCAGGCTGGCGGTCATCCCGCCGGTGAGGCGGGCGTGGGGCGGGAGGGACTCGGGAATCCAGCGCCATACGCCCAGCGACAGGAGTAAGCCCATGAGGGCGAGGACGGCGAAGACGTAGCGCCAGGACACCGCGAGCAGCAGGGCGCCTCCGGCCAAGGGGGCCAGGACCGGGGCCGTGGCGGTGATCGCTCCCAGGCGGGAGTAGACCAAGGGAAGTTCACGGTCGTCGAAGAGGTCGGCCACGACAGCACGGGAGACGACGATCCCGGCCGCTCCCGCGATGCCCTGCCCGACTCGTGCGATGTTGAGCAACTCCACCGTGGGCGCCAGAGCACACACGGTGGAGAAGACAGCGAACAGCACGGATCCGCCGATGAGAACGGGGCGGCGGCCGACCGCATCACTGAGGGGGCCCAGAACAAGTTGCCCGACGATGATTCCGGCCAGGAACCCGGTCAGTGACATTTGCGCGCCGGAAGCATCGGTTGCCAAGGAGCGGGCCAGGTCCGGGAGGGCGGGAACGTACATGTCTGTGGCCAGCGGGCTCGCGCCGCTCAGTCCAGCCAGAACCATCAACAGCGTGAGCCGTTTCGGAAGTTCGGAGGACGGGCGCTGATGACCGGCTGATGCCTTACCGGTTGAGTGAGTAGTCATAGCGCCGGGGCCGCCCCCTCGACCTGCCCTGACGCCTGCGCCGGCCCCCGGCACTCATCGACGGCCACCTCGGCCTCCGCCACCTGCTCCAGCAGTCCGGCGGCGATCTGCAGCACACCGCGCTCGGCAGGTGACAGCGTCTGACGCAGTGCCGCCGCCAGCCAGGCGTTGCCATCGCGCACGTGCTCCCGCAGCGCCTCCCGCCCCGCTTCCGTGACCTCGATGTTCTGGCGACGGGCATCCACCTCGCTCTTCGACCGGCGAATTCGCCCCTGTTCCTCCAACTCGTTGAGCACCCGGGTCAGTGACTGGGTCTGCAGCCCTTCGATGGCGGCCAGTTCCGACGGGGTCAGTGGGCCGCTGTGCCGAAGGTTGGCGAGCACGGATGCGGCCAGCCGCGTCAAGGAGCGGCTGCTCCCCGGCTGCTCGGCGCGTAGCCGGGAAGCCAGGCGGGACACGCCCCACCGCAACGCCTCGGCCAAGACCAGATCCTGCGATGTCTCTTCTGGAACATCAACCATACTTACCAAGCTAACGCTTACTATATGACTCTTCAATCGCTGCACAATAAGCCAATTTAGTAAGTGTTGGCTTCTCGCCTGGGCGGTCTGTCGGCACATGCTGCACCAGATGCATCATCGTGACGTCGGTCACTGCTGGGCGGCACAGAGCATTGGAGGTCGAGCCCGGTCTTGGCTACGAGGCCGTCGATGAGACAGGGGCGGTATTGCATGCTTTTGAGTCGGATCTTCACCAGCTTGGTGAGCTCGTCGAGGCTTAGTTCGGTGAGGTTGGCTAGCGACCTCTTCAGGAGCGACCACACACCCTCCACCGGATTGAGCTCGTTCCGCGTACGGCGGTAGTTGGTAGACGGTCAGCCATAATCGGGCGGCGATCAGCTCGCGCATGGTGCGGCTTTCCACTCCTCGAGAAGTTCCACCGGGTAGTCGGAGCTGCTGGCGCCGTCGATCGTGGTGTGGTGGGGGACGCACAGCAACAGCAGGTTCTTGAAGCTGTTGCGGCGCTGACCACTTGGCATCGAACCGCTTCCCCCCAGGGCTGATGGCACGGATGTCTGCTGACGCCCTTGAAGGTCGGCGGCGAAACGGGCAGCTTTCGGTTTGCGGCTTCCACGGGGGAGTTGGTGACGTCAGCCGTAGGCCCCGTCATGTTCGGGGCGACGGTGGTGGCGCCCGTGCTGATGGTGGCCTTCCCGATTCCGGCGAGGGCGTGCACCCGCCAAGTCGTGCCGGTGCGGACCTGCGCGCCGGTGAGGGGCTCCACGAAGTGCTCCGACCGTGTGGCGAAGGACACGACGCTCTTGTCCTTCTCTTCCGCGCTCGGGCCTCCGGCTCGGAGTCGAAGGTCTCGGACTGGTGGCGCTCCCCCGCGGGAGCCGAGCTCACGCCACCGGACCTGATATGCGGTGCTGCCGTCCCTGCGGACGCCCTTGCGGATGCTCGCCACGGGTGGAAGGTAGAACCCTTCTCAAGGCTCCGGGCAGCCACCGATGTGGCCACGGCGGATACGAAAGAGGCCGGTGACCTGATTACTACAGGTCACCGGCCTCTTCAGCGAGGGTGAGTGACGGGACTCGAACCCGCGGCATCCTGGACCACAACCAGGTGCTCTACCAGCTGAGCTACACCCACCATGACCGGCTTGGAGATCAGTGATTTCCCCGACCGGCCGAGAAAAAGTGTACAGGGTCCGAAGGGGTGCTCGCGCCCGGCTTTCGCGGCGCCCCTCCGCAGGCCCCCGGCACGGCTACTGGGCAGGCAGAACGTGCTTCGCGGCGATCTTCTTCGCGGTGTCCGAGTCGGGCCCGGGCTGCGGGACGAAGACGGCCTCGCGGTAGTAGCGCAGCTCCGCGATGGACTCGCGGATGTCGGCGAGCGCGCGGTGGTTGCCGTTCTTCTGCGGGCTGTTGAAGTACGCCCGCGGGTACCAGCGGCGGGCCAGCTCCTTGATCGACGACACGTCGACGATCCGGTAGTGCAGGTAGTCCTCCAGTGTCGGCATGTCACGCAGCAGGAAGCCGCGGTCGGTGCCGACGGAGTTGCCGCACAGCGGGGCCTTGCCCGGCTCCTTGACGAACTCCCTGACGTACGTCAGGACCTGCTCCTCGGCGTCCTTCAGCGTCGTGCCGTTCGGCAGCTCCGTGAGCAGCCCGGACGCGGTGTGCATCTGACGCACCACCTCCGGCATCGTCTCCAGCGCCCGGTCCGGCGGCCGGATGACGATGTCCACGCCCTCGCCGAGCACGTTCAGCTCGGAGTCGGTGACGAGGGCGGCCACCTCGATGAGCGCGTCGTCCGACAGCGAGAGGCCGGTCATCTCGCAGTCGATCCACACCATGCGATCGTTCATGTGTCTAACCTTACGGTGAGCAGCCCCGGGCTGAACCGGCCGTGCGGTGACCTTGTGGCCAACGGCGCACCTGCCTCGTGGCCGACCGTGCACCTGCCCCCGATACAGCGCCGGGCCCGCGCGGAGATTTCCTCCACGCGGGCCCGATCACCGGCTCACGTCACTTCACGTCGCACTGCGCTGCCCCGGCAGGCTCGCCCGGCTCGGCACGTACGCCTCCCGGCCGTTGTCGGACGCGGCCGACGTCGACAGGGCCGGGGACGATCCGACCGCGTTCGCCGCCGCCGTACGGCGGGACTGGAGCGGAACGGGGTGCTCCGGGTGCAGCGAGGCGGGCTGCTGGCCGGGATGCCCCCCGTGCCCAGGCATGCCGGACCCCGGTCCGCCCTGGGCGGCCTCGGTGTCCTGCGGCCGCTCGCCCTGTGGGCGACGGGCGCGGTACGCCGCCCGGTAGGCGGCCGGGGACGAGCCCAGCTGGCGGCGGAAGTGCCCGCGCAGAGCGACCGGCGACCGGAAGCCGCAGCGCCCCGCCACCTCGTCCACCGAGTAGTCCGACGTCTCCAGCAGGCGCTGCGCCTGGAGCACCCGCTGCGTGATCAGCCACTGCAACGGGGCACTCCCGGTCAGGGAGCGGAAGCGGCGGTCGAACGTACGACGGCTCATGTACGCGCGTGCCGCCAGCGTCTCCACGTCGAACTGTTCGTGGAGGTGCTCCAGCGCCCAGGCGACGACCTCGGCGAGCGGGTCGGCGCCGATCTCCTCTGGTAAAGACCTGTCGAGATAGCGCTCCTGACCGCCGCTTCGGCGCGGGGGCACGACGAGGCGCCGGGCCAGGGCCCCTGCCGCCTCGTTGCCGTGGTCCGTGCGCACGATGTGCAGACACAGGTCGATGCCCGCGGCCGTGCCGGCCGACGTCAGCACGTCGCCGTCGTCGACGAACAGCTCCCGCGGATCGACGTGCACCGACGGATAGCGTTTCGCCAGCGTCGGCGCGTACATCCAGTGCGTCGTCGCGGGCCGGCCGTCCAGCAGGCCCGCCGCCGCGAGGACGAAGGCGCCGGTGCACAGCCCGACGATGCGGGCGCCCTCCTCGTGTGCCCGGCGCAGCGCGTCGAGCGCCTCGTCCGGTGGCGGAGAAGTGATCGAACGCCAGGCCGGTACGACGACCGTACCCGCGCGCGAGATCGCTTCCAGGCCATGCGGTGCGCTGAGTTCGAGGCCCCCTGTGGTCCGCAGTGGGCCGTCCTCGCCGCCGCACACCAGCAGTCGGTAGCGCGGTACGCCGGCGTCCTGGCGGTCGATCCCGAACACCGACAACGGTATGGAACTCTCGAAGATGGGGCCGCCGCTGAACAGCAGCACCGCGACGATCTCCTTGCGGCGTCGCCCGGAAAGCTTCCGGGCCGCGGCTTCCGGCGCGGCAGTGGAGTCGTGGCTCATACTGCTAAGCCCCCCTCGGTGGTCGCGGCTCCTCGGTTGTGTCGCTCCTGCACGTTTCCCCTCGGTCCTGCACGAGTCCCCCGCCGTAGACAGTCAAGATCGAATCTACTGTGTCCCGTTGGGCCGCAGTGGCCGGATCGGCACTCGGCACATTGTCGACTTGGCAACTTGGCGTGAAGCATTCGATCACGAAGCGTTGCACTCGTGGGGCGTGCAGGGAAGCGCGCCTTGTCGCAGTGGCCAATCCGCGTAGGGTGCGCAGCACCCCTGAGGCCCTTTCCGTGCAGGTCGAACGGGGGTTGGGGGGTGGTCAGGGAGGGTGATGCACGGGTGCGAGAAGTTGGCTGAAAAGCAGCGTGCGCGTGCGCGGAAACCGGTCAGCCGACCGGTGTATCCGCGCCAGTGTGCCGTCCGCCACGGTGCGACCCCGTTCCGGTGCGGTGGTGCCGGCCCCGGTGGGGTGCCCGGTCCTCGGCCGCCAGCCGGGCCGCGCCGCGCTCGGACTGGCGCAGCAGGACCTGGCAGGCGCCCGTGACGGCCGCGAGCCCGAGGGTCGTGCCGACGGCACCGGCCAGGGAGGCGCCGTATCCGAGGAGCACGACCGGGACGAGCAGGCAGCTGAAGGCTGCCCAGCGGACCACGTCCGTCGCGGTGTCCCGCGGCGGCGGGGTCGCGCGGTCCGCCTCGGAGGCGGGGCGGGGTCCGGGCATGCGTGCTCCCTGTGGCGTGACTCACGGGGTTCAACGCGTGGCCGGTGATCCGGTCACTGTGTGACCGGATCACCGGCACGGGTAAGTGAATCCTGTGCAAACCGCCTGTACAGCGCAGCAACCATTGCGTTACGGGCGTCGCCTCGTGCATGCTCCCTGGAACCCGCACGCACGGCGGGCGGGATCTGGGCTAAGGAGGCGTGCCGCCGTACCCTTGGGGGTATGGGGTTGGGAAGACCATTCCCGGACACAGCTCCGCCGCACACTGTTGTCCCACCCATAAAGGATCACAACGCCGAGACAGCCATGGCCGGTCACGAATTCTTCGAACCCGCGGACCGCAAGCGGCCCGTCGCCGATCCCACGGCGGCCGAGCCCCTGGCGGCGGAAGAGGCACGCCACTCCTGCGATCCCGCCTTCAAGCACGGGGTCGTCGTCGGCTTCGACGGCTCCACGTCCAGTGAGCGCGCCCTGGCGTACGCGATCGGCATGGCCCATCGCTCCGGGTCGGGCCTGATCATCGTCCACGTCGCCAACCGGCTGCCGACCACCGTGTGGGCCGGCTGCGAGCCACCCGTGTTCGTGGACGTGCCGGACCATCGGACCGAGGTGCTCGGGCTGGAGCTGGCCTGTGCGGACTATCTCGCCGAGGTGCCCTGGATCCTGGTCGAGCGCGGCGGTGACATCTGCCACGAACTCGAAGAGGTCGGCCGGGAGTACGAGGCCGACGCGATCGTCGTCGGGTCGACCCACGGCCTCGTGGGGCGGATCTTCGGCTCCGTCGCCGGGCGGCTCGCCAAGCGGGCGAAGCGGCCCGTCGTCGTCATTCCCTGAGTATCAACTCCCCTTGCTGCCCTGGTGTGGTGCGTAAACCTACTCGTGCGTAGAGGTGTTTGTGCCCTTGTGAAGGGCATATACGGGACACCGCACAACCGCACATGCACGAAGGGAGCCCGCCGTGGACAAAGACGTCTCCGCGGGAAGCGGAATCACCACCCTGGCCGGTCGACTCGCCCTGGGAATCACCCTGTTGGCCTTCGGGCTCGGGCATACCGCTGTGATCGACGGGGTGTCGGCTGCTGACGCCGTGTCAATCGCCCGGTATGTGGGCGGCATCGCCCTCTTCGTCGCCGGGCTGATGGCCCTGCGTGACGGGGACTCCGTCGGTGGGGCGGGGTTCTCGGTGCTCGGGGCACTGTGGTTCACGTGGGCCGTGTCGGCGGGTGCCTCCGGCAATGCGGCAGGGTTCTTCCTGCTGTTGTTCGCCCTCGTGGTGCTGTCTCTGACGCTTGCGGGTGGGGAGCAGCTCGGTCAGGTGGTCTACGGGCTGTTCTTCGTCGCCCTGTTGCTCATGGCGATCGCCGAGTTCGCCGGTGACGACGGGCTCGCCAAGGTGGGCGGGTGGTTCGCCGTGGCCGCGGGGGCTGTCGCCTGGTACGCGGCCACCGCGGCGCTCGCGCACTGGCCAACGGCGCTTCCACGACGCGCTGCCGGCCGGGGAGTGACGGCTACCGGTTAGCTGCGCAGGCCGGGGAGTTGGGCGGCTTCCCGGTGCTGAAAACGGACCCCCTGTGCTTTGGGCAGCACGTGGGGGTCCGTCCTCTTGTGTGGCCTGTGCGGGTGCGTGGGGGTTGTTCGCGCCCACGCGGCGGAGCCGCACATCGATACAGCCCCGCGCCCCTAAAAGAGGGGCACTACTCCACCGTTACCGACTTGGCCAGGTTCCTCGGCTTGTCGATGTCCCGGCCCAGGGCCAGTGCCGTGTGGTACGCCAGGAGTTGGAGCGGGATGCCCATCAGGATGGGGTCGAGTTCGTCCTCGTTCTTCGGGACGACGATGGTTTCGTCGGCCTTCTCCTGGTGCTGGTGGGCCACGGCGAGGATCTTGCCGCTGCGGGCCTTGATCTCCTCCAGGGCGGCGCGGTTCTTCTCCAGGAGGTCGTCGTCGGGGACGATCGCGACCGTGGGGAGGGCGGGCTCGATCAGGGCCAGGGGGCCGTGCTTGAGCTCGGAGGCGGGGTAGGCCTCGGCGTGGATGTAGGAGACCTCCTTGAGCTTCAGGGAGGCCTCGCGGGCCACCGGGTAGCCCCGCACACGGCCGATGAAGAGCATCGAGCGGGCCTCGGCGAACTGGAGGGCCAGCTTCTTGACGTCCTCCTCGTGCTCCATGATCTCGGCGATCTGGGCGGGCAGCTTGCGCAGGCCCTCGATGATCCGCTTGCCGTCGCGGACCGAGAGGTCGCGGGTGCGGCCCAGGTGGAGGGCGAGGAGCGCGAAGGCGACCGTCGTGTTCGTGAAGCACTTCGTGGAGACCACGCAGACCTCGGGGCCCGCGTGGACGTAGATGCCGCCGTCGGCCTCGCGGGCGATCGCCGAGCCGACCACGTTCACCACGCCCAGGACCCGTGCGCCCTTGCGCTTCAGCTCCTGCACGGCGGCGAGGACGTCGTACGTCTCGCCGGACTGGGAGACGGCGACGTAGAGGGTGTCGGGGTCGACGACCGCGTTGCGGTAGCGGAATTCCGAGGCCGGCTCGGCGTCGGCGGGGATGCGGGCCAGCTCCTCGATCATCTGGGCGCCGATCATGCCCGCGTGGTACGAGGTGCCGCAGCCGAGGATCTTCACGCGGCGGATCCGGCGTGCCTCGCGGGCGTCGAGGTTGAGGCCGCCCAGGTGCACGGTGGAGAAGCGGTCGTCGATGCGGCCGCGCAGCACGCGGTCCACGGCGTCGGCCTGCTCGTGGATCTCCTTGTGCATGTAGGTGTCGTGGCCGCCCATGTCGTACGAGGCGGCCTCCCACTCCACGGTGGTGGGCTCCGCGGTGGTGCGGGTGCCCTCCGTCGTGTACGTGCGGAAGTCGTCGGCCTTCAGGGTGGCCATCTCGCCGTCGTCCAGCGTGACTATCTGGCGGGTGTGGGCGACCAGCGCGGCGATGTCCGAGGCGACGAACATCTCCTTCTCACCGATGCCGAGGACGACCGGGGAGCCGTTGCGGGCGACGACGATCCGGTCGGGGAAGTCGGCGTGCATGACGGCGATGCCGTACGTGCCCTCGATGAGCCGGAGGGTCTCGCGGACCTTGTCCTCAAGCTTGGTCGCCTGCGAGCGGGCGATGAGGTGGGTGAGGACCTCGGTGTCGGTCTCGGAGAGGAACTCGACGCCGTCCGCCTCCAGCTTGCGGCGCAGGTCGGAGGCGTTGTCGATGATGCCGTTGTGGACGACGGCGACCTTGCCCTCGGCGTCCAGATGCGGGTGCGCGTTGACGTCGGACGGGGCTCCGTGGGTGGCCCAGCGGGTGTGGGCGATGCCGGTCGTGCCCTTGAAGCGGGCCGGGACCTTGGCCTCCAGATCGCGGACGCGGCCCTTGGCCTTGACCATCTTCAGGCCGGAGGCCTTCGGGGACGTGATGACGACGCCCGCGGAGTCGTACCCGCGGTACTCCAGGCGCTGGAGGCCCTCCAGGAGGAGGGGAGCGACGTCACGCTTCCCGATGTAACCGACGATTCCGCACATATATACGCATTCCTAGCCGTAGACGATGCGCCGCAGCTGCCGGAGCGAGAGCTCCGGCGGTGCCACCGCGCGGTATTTGAGGTCCGCCTCGATCCGTTCGAAGATCGCCGCGTTCACCAGGCCCTGGGCCTGGAGCTCGCGGTGGCGGCGACGGACGTACTCCTCGGTCGTCTCGTCGAAGTAGGCGAGCACGTCCTGGATCACACGCAGCGCCTCGCCCCGGCTGAGGGGCGTGGACCGCGCCAGATGATCAACGAGTTCGTCGTGCACCCGGTAGATCCTGGGGCACCGGCGGCGCTTACGCAAGAATTCTGCCCGGTTTCGGGCAGGTGGCTGATGGAATCCTTTGGGGGAACGTTGAACCTGTCATGAGCGCTTGTTCGTGAAGCGTCCACCGGGTGGCCGGTGTCCCGTTGCCCGAGGCGTCGATTTTTGGACGCCATGGACATTCCTCGTATGGGCGTACCCGAGCGGCTCGCCGAGCGCATGAGCATGGCCGAGCAGCACGAGTACCTGCGCGCCAGGTTCTCCCGGCGCTCGATGATCAGAGGCGGTGCCGTCACACTCGGTGCCGTCGTGGGTGGCGCGTTCGTGCCGGGTGCCACCGCCCAGGCCGCCGTTCCGAGCGGGCGGCCCAGCACCGAGACGGTCGACGGCGCCCATGTGGCCCCCTTCGGCCGCCACCTCGCCTACGGCACCGACCCGCGCACCGAGATGACCGTCTCCTGGCAGGTCCCGGTCGCCGTCAAGAAGCCGTTCATCCGGATCGGCGCCCACCCCACAGACCTCTCCCGGAAGATCGACGCCGAGGTCCGCACCCTCTTCACACCGGCCGGTGTCGGTGCGAGCGGCAACCACACCCAGTACTACGTCCACGCCAAGCTGACCCACCTGCGCCCGGGCCGGACGTACTACTACGGCGTCGGCCACCAGGGCTTCGACCCGGCCGAACCGCACCTCCTCGGCACCCTCGGCACCTTCACCACCGCCCCCGCGCACAAGACGCCGTTCACCTTCACGGCCTTCGGCGACGAGGGCGTCAGCTACCACGCACTCGCCAACAACAGCCTGCTCCTCGGCCAGAACCCGGCCTTCCACCTGCACGCCGGCGACATCGCGTACGGCGACCCGGCCGGCCAGGGCAGGACCGACGACACCGGCTTCGACTCGCGCGTGTGGGACCAGTTCCTCGCCCAGACCGAGTCCGTCGCCAAGTCCGTCCCGTGGATGCCCGCCTACGGCAACCACGACATGGAGGCCTGGTACTCGCCCAACGGCTACGGCGGCGAGGAGGCCCGCTGGACCCTCCCGGACAACGGCCCCGACCAGAGGAACCTGCCGGGCGTCTACTCCTTCGTCTATGGCAACACGGCCGTCATCTCGCTCGACGCCAACGACATCTCCTTCGAGATCCCGGCCAACCTCGGCATCTCGGGCGGCACCCAGACCAAGTGGCTGGAGGCGCAGCTCAAGAAGTACCGGGCCGCGCGCGACGTCGACTTCGTCGTCGTGTTCTTCCACCACTGCGCCTACTGCACCTCCACCTCCCACGCCTCCGAGGGCGGGGTCCGGCAGGAGTGGGTGCCGCTGTTCGAGAAGTACACCGTGGACCTGGTCATCAACGGCCACAACCACCAGTACGAGCGCACCGACGTCATCAAGGACGGCAAGGTCACCAGGAAGCTCCCGATCGGCGGCACCGCCTACCCCGAGACCGACGGAGTGGTCTACGTGACGGCCGGTGCGGCGGGCCGCAGCCTCTACGCGTTCAGCGCCCCGCTGTCGTACGAGGGCAACGAGCACGACGTGGACTCCGTGTCCTCGTTCGTCAACGTCAAGGAAGGCAAGCAGAACGAGACCGTCACCTGGTCCCGGGTGCGCTACCTCGACTACTCCTTCCTGCGCGTGGACGTCACCCCGGCGCCGAAGGGGCGGCTGGCCACGCTCAAGGTGCGCGGCATCGCCGAGACCGGTGACCAGGTGGACCACTTCACGGTGGCGCGCCGGGCGAAGTAGCGCCCCGAGGGTGTTACATCCGCTTGAGGATCGCCTGCTTGGCCAGCGCGAACTCGTCGTCCGTCAGCACGCCCGTGCGGTGCAGTTCACCGAGCTCGCGCAGACGGCGCAGGAGGGCGTCGTGGTCGTCCTCGGCGGACGCGACCGGAGGAGAAGGCGGTTCCGGTCGCGCGTCCGTCACGTCGCCGGCGGCGGCCTGGGCCGGGTGCGGAAGCCTGGCCTGGACCGCCGCAGCGACCAGCGCCATCAGCGGGTCCTTCTTGAAGCCCCACAGCTCCACCGCGTTGGGGTCGTACTTGGGCGGGGCCTTGGTGGGCGCGTTCCGCACGGTGAAGCGGAGGTGGCCGTTCTCCAGGCCGGCCGCCGGCTGCCACTCCACGCCCGTGATGTCGGTGAGCGCGAGCGTGCGGGCACCGGCGGCGGCCTTGGCGTCCTCCGTCTTCCAGTTCCACTCCAGGCGTATGCGCTCGCCGTCGAAGCCGGCGGTGCCGTCTCCCGCGGAGACCGACAGGGGGACGGAGGGGCCCGGCAGCAGGTACGCGTCGACCGGGTCGGCGGGGACCTGGTCGAGGAGCAGGGCGTTACGGACCTCGTCCGCGAAGTATTCGGCGACGCCGTAGCGGTCGGACTCCACGATCAGCTGGTACGGGTCGTGGGGCTCGGTGAGCCGGCCGCCCGTGGCGTGCAGCAGAGGGTCGGCGCCGTCGCGCAGGCGAAGCCTCAGCCGCCCCGTCCTCTTGCCGTGCTCTAACGAGATCCCGGCCAACGCCCCCAGCGGGACGACCAGTTCACCCAGCTCCCTGCGTAGCAGACTGACGTTCTTGTCCCGCCCGGGGGTCAGCCGCAGGGCGTCGCCGTCGAAGGCCCACGTGCCGTCCTTCTGGATGATTTCCGCCATGGGGTGGATTGTTCCACCAGTCTCACGAGAGAGTGGTCCAGACCTCTTGGGGATAAAGGCTCATGGAAGGGACACGCTCGTGAGAGTCGGCCGTGTGAGACAGCACCACAGAACGCTTCGCGTTCTCGGTCCCCTGCTGCTGGTCGCGATGGGCGTCTCCATGACAGGCGCCGCCTGCGCACACGAGCCATCGCCCACCCCGCTCGACCGCGTGGTACCCGCGCCCGCTTCGGTCGCCCCGGGTGGCTCTCCTTACCGGATCACCCGCGGCACGCACGTCCATGTAGACGGCTCGCGGGAGGCGCGGCGCGTCGCGGAGTACCTCGCGGCCGTCCTGCGGCCCTCCACCGGCTACCGCCTCCCCGTCACCGACCACGGCGCCGGGGGCATCAGACTGCGGTTCGCCAAGGGCTCCTTCGGCGCCGAGGGCTACCGCCTCGACAGCGGCCGCAAGGGCGTCACCATCACCGCGGCCGAGCCCGCCGGCCTCTTCCACGGCGTCCAGACCCTGCGCCAGCTCCTCCCCGCCGCCGTCGAGAAGAACACCGTCCAGCCCGGCCCCTGGCTGGTCGCCGGCGGCACCATCGAGGACAGCCCGCGCTACGGCTGGCGTGGCGCCATGCTCGACGTCTCCCGGCACTTCTTCACCGTCGACCAGGTCAAGCGCTACATCGACCAACTCGCTCTCTACAAGATCAACAAGCTGCACCTGCACCTCAGCGACGACCAGGGCTGGCGCATCGCCATCGACTCCTGGCCGCGCCTCGCGACCTACGGCGGCTCCACCGAGATCGGCGGCGGCCCCGGCGGCTACTACACCAAGGCCCAGTACAAGGAGATCGTGCGGTACGCCGCCTCCCGCTACCTGGAGGTCGTCCCGGAGGTGGACATGCCGGGCCACACCAACGCGGCCCTCGCCTCCTACGCCGACCTGAACTGCGACGGCGTGGCACCCCCGCTCTACACCGGCACCGAGGTCGGCTTCAGCACGCTGTGCGTCGGCAAGGAGATCACGTACGACTTCGTGGACGACGTGATCCGCGAGCTGGCCGCGCTCACACCGGGCGAATACCTCCACATCGGGGGCGACGAGGCGCACTCCACCAGCCATGAGGACTACGTCACGTTCATGGACCGGGTGCAGCCGGTCGTCGCGAAGTACGGCAAGACGGTCGTCGGCTGGCACCAGCTGGCCGGGGCGACTCCGGCGAAGGGGGCTCTCGCCCAGTACTGGGGGCTCGACAGCACGAGTGCCGAGGAGAAGGCGCGGGTCGTGAAGGCCGCGCAGAACGGGACGGGGCTGATTCTGTCTCCGGCCGACCGGGTCTACCTCGACATGAAGTACACGAAGGACACACCGCTGGGGCTGTCCTGGGCGGGTTACGTCGAGGTGCGGCGGTCGTACGACTGGGATCCGGGGGCGTATCTGCCCGGGGTGCCGGCCGGGGCTGTGCGGGGGGTCGAGGCGCCGCTGTGGACGGAGACGATCGAGAACTCCGGGCACATCGAGTACATGGCCTTTCCGCGGTTGCCCGGTGTTGCCGAGCTGGGGTGGTCGCCGGCTGATACGCATGACTGGGAGCGGTACAAGGTGCGGCTTGCTGCGCAGGCTGAGCGGTGGAATGCCCTGGGGATCGAGTGGTATCGGTCGCCGCAGGTGCCGTGGGGTTCTGACGGGCGGTGATTCGTCTGCGGGTGTGGGGGGGGGGCTTGTCGCGCCCGCGCGGCGGAGCCGCACATGGATACGGCCCCGCGCCCCCACAAGGACAGGCACCCCGGAGGACCGTACTCCGGGGTGCCCGCCTGCCTGTGGGTCAGAACTCCGCGATCGGGTTCTTCAGGGTGCCGACCAGTTGGAGGGCGCCGGACGGGTCCGACAGGTCCACCATCTGCTCGTTGTTGCGGAGCTGGAGGCGGTTGAGGCAGGACAGCGCGAACTCGGGGGCGAACATGTCGTACTGCTTGAACTTGTCGGCGAGTGAGGGCATCGACTCCTGGTACTCGCGGGTGACCTCCGCGACAGTGCGCCAGAAGTCGTCCTCCTCCAGGACGCCCTCGGAGGCGAGGTTCGCCGCGAGGAAGCGGAAGAAGCAGTCGAAGACGTCCGTGAAGATCGACAGGAGTTTCTTGTCCTCCGGGACCTCCACGCGCAGCCGCTCCACCGCCGGCGGCAGCACCGAGTCCGGGTCCATGACGGCGATCTCCTCGGCGATGTCCTTGTAGATCGCGCGCTGCACGACCCCGTCCTGCAGCACGAGGATGACGTTCTCGCCGTGCGGCATGAAGACCAGGTCGTAGGCGTAGAAGCTGTGCAGGAGGGGGGTGAAGTACGCGCGGAGGTAGCGGCGCAGCCACTCCTTCGGGGTGAGACCCGACTGCTCGATCAGCGCGCCCGCGACGGACGCCCCCTGGTGGTCGACATGGACCAGGGAGGCCATGGTGGCCAGAGACTCGCCGTCCTTCAGGGACGGCACCGGGCTCTCCCGCCACAGCGCGGCCAGCATCTTGCGGTACGGCGAGTAGCGGTCCGTCGCCTTCTCGTACTCCAGGTGCCGGTAGCCGACGGCGGCGCGCTCCCGGATGATCGACAGACCGGTCGACTTCAGGACCTCGTCGTTGTCGATGAGCTGGGCCAGCCAGTCGTTGATCGCTGGGGTGGCCTCCATGTACGCGGCCGACAGCCCGCGCATGAAGCCCATGTTGATGACGGACAGGGCCGTCTTCACGTAGTGCTTCTCGGGGCTGGACCGGTTGAAGAACGTCCGGATGGACTGCTGGGCCAGGTACTCGTCGTCGCCCTCGCCCAGGCACACCAGGTACCCCCGGGCGACCTCGGCGGCGAAGGTGACGGTGAGCTTGTTCCACCACTGCCAGGGATGGACGGGGATGAGGAGGTAGTCGGCCGGGTCCAGGTCCTGGTCGCGCAGGACGCCGTGGAAGCGCTCGACGGTCTCCTCGCCCAGCTCCTCGCGCAGGAACGACTCGTACTCGATGCCGACACCGGCCGTGAACGCGGCACGCGAGCGGTGCGCGGCCAGCCACACCAGGCGGACCGGGCTCGCCGTCTCCGGCGCGTACGACAGGTACTCGTGGATGCCGAAGCCGAGCCGGCCGTTGTTGGCCACGAAGCAGGGGTGGCCCTCGGTCATGCCGGTCTCGATGGTCTGGAAGTCGCCGCGCGCGAGCTCGGCGGCCGTGGTCCTCGGCTTGGTGAGCTTGTAGCAGGTGCCCGAGAGGGTGGAGGAGATCTCCTCCAGGTAGACGGGCAGGATGTCGTCGCTCAGGCCCAGGGACTTCTGCGTCTCGATGAAGAAGTCCAGGGCGGCTAGCGGGAGTTCGGAACCGTCACGGTGACGGGTGATCGAGTCGGCGTCGACCTGCCAGTGGTCGAGGGCGCGGAGCGTGGCCTTGAAGGTGTACCGGGTCTGGCCGTCGTCGCTGCGGACGACGTAACCGTCCCCGTCCTGCTCGGGGGTGATCAGGCGCTCGTGCGCGAACTCGGCGAGTGCCTTGCGGATCAGGAGGCGGTTGGCCCGCGCCCAGCGGTGGGGGGACAGATGCGCTACGGCGTCGGACAGGGTCATGCGGCTACTCCTCGGGCGGCCAGGAACTGTTCGCGCGTGCAGAAACTCAGCAGCGCGCGCTTCTCCGGCTTGTCGATCTCACGGACGGGAACGAAGCCGACGGCCTCGTTCAGCGCGTGTACGGCCTTGTTGCTCACGTCGGGCTCCACGACGACCCGCCGGGTGCGCGGGTCGGCGAACAGCTCGTCCATCACGGCGGTGATGACCGCCCGGGTGAAGCCGTGGATCGGCCGGTCGGTCGGCGCCACCAGGAAGTGCATGCCGACGTCGCCGGGCTCCGGGTCGTACAGCCCGGTCAGCTCGACGTACCGCGGGTCGTACTTCTCCATCAGGAACGCCGGCCGGCCCTCGTGCAGGCCGAGGTAGGCGTGGTGGTGCTCGTCCGCCGCGATGCGCATGTACTCGCGCTCGACGTCCGGGAGTTCCGCGTCCTGCATCATCCAGTAGGCCGCCTTGGGGTGGGTGACCCAGGAGTGCAGCAGCTCGGCGTCCTTCAGGGGGTCGAGGGGGCGGATGGTGAACGTGCCGATGCCGGTGGTGCTCATATGGCGAACTCCTGGAACGCGATCGTCTTCTCGACCGGGTAGTACTCGGTGCCGAGCAGCTCGCGGATGATGTACGCGTTCCGGTACGGGCCCATGCCCAGGTCGGGGCTGGTGATGCTGTGGGTGTGGACGCCGGCGTTCTGGAGGAAGATCCCCCGGCCGGTGACGTCGATGGCGTAGTTGCGGGCGACGTCGAAGTTGCCCCGGGAGTCGTAGACCAGGCGGTCCCGCACGGGCTTGAGGAACGCCGGCTCGGCGTACCTGTAGCCCGTGGCCAGGACCAGGCCCTCGGAGGTCAGCTCGAAGTCCTTCTCCTGCTCCTCCTGGCGGAAGCCGAGCGTGTACGTGCCGTTGTCGTACGTCGCGCTGGTCAGCGAGGAGTTGGTGAGCAGGCGCGTGGGGACGGGACCGCCGAGGTTCTTCTGGTAGAGCAGGTCGAAGATCTCGTTGATCAGGTCGCCGTCGATGCCCTTGAACAGGCCCTTCTGCTCGGCCGTGAGGCGGTAGCGGGTGGCCTCGGGCAGCTCGCGGAAGTAGTCGACGTACTCCGGCGAGGTCATCTCCAGCGTGAGCTTGGTGTACTCCAGCGGGAAGAAGCGCGGGGAGCGGGTGACCCAGTTCAGCCGGTAGCCGTGGACGTCGATCTCGCTGAGCAGGTCGTAGTAGATCTCGGCGGCCGACTGGCCCGAGCCGACGAGCGTGATCGAGTCCTTCTTCTGGAGCTCGGCCTTGTGGCTCAGGTAGCGGGAGTTGTGGATGAAGTCGCCGCCCAGGTTCTCGCAGGCCTCGGGGATGTAGGGCGGGGTGCCCGTGCCGAGGACGAGGTGGCGGGCGCGGAAGACCTCTCCGGCCTCGGTGTGCACGAGGTAGACATCGTCCTCGTACCGGACTTCCGTCACCGTCGTGTCGAAGCGGATGCTGCTCAGTCTGTTCGCGGCCCAGCGGCAGTAGTCGTCGTACTCGACGCGCAGCGGGTAGAAGTTCTCGCGGATGTAGAACGAGTACAGCCGGCCCTTCTCCTTCAGGTAGTTCAGGAAGGAGTACGGGGACGTCGGGTCGGCGAGGGTGACCAGGTCCGACATGAACGGCGTCTGGAGGTGGGCGCCGTCGAGGAACATGCCCGCGTGCCACTCGAAGTCGGGCTTCGACTCCAGGAAGACGCCGTCGAGTTCGTCGATCGGTTCGGTGAGGCAGGCCAGGCCGAGGTTGAAGGGGCCGAGCCCGATGCCCACGAAGTCATGAGTCGCAGGAAGGGGGGACGGGTTTTCAGGACGCGCGGTCAAGGGACTCTCCCAGGTACTGCTCGGCATGGCCGGCGATCAGATCGAGGACGGCGGCGATGTCGGACGCCTGCGTCTCGGGGTTGAGCAGGGTGAACTTCAGGTAGTGACGGGCGCCGACCTTGGTACCCGCGACGATGGCGTCGCCGGAGGCGAACAGGGCCTTGCGGGCGTAGAGGTTGGCCCGGTCGATCTCGGCGGGGTCGGTGACGGAAGCCGGGATGTAGCGGAAGACGAGGGTGGACAGGCTCGGCTCCACGACGACGTCGAAGCGTGGGTCGGCGGCGAGCAGCTTCCAGCCCTCCTGGGCCAGCTCGCACACCTCGTCGAAGAGCTGCCCGATGCCGTCGGCGCCCATGGTCCTCAGCGTCATCCACAGCTTGAGGGCGTCGAAGCGGCGGGTGGTCTGCAGGGACTTGTCCACCTGGTTGGGGATACGTTCCTGCACCATGCGGCGCGGGTTCAGGTACTCGGCGTGGTAGGTGGCGTGCTGGAGCGTGGCCGCGTCGCGGACCAGCACGGCGGACGAACTCACCGGCTGGAAGAAGGACTTGTGGTAGTCCACGGTGACGGAGTCGGCGCGCTCGATGCCGTTCAGCCGGTCCCGGTGCTTCACGGAGGCGAGCAGGCCGCAGCCGTAGGCGGCGTCGACGTGCATCCAGGTGCCGAACTGCTCGCACAGCCCGGCGATCTCGGGCAGCGGGTCGATCGAGCCGAAGTCGGTGGTGCCGGCGGTGGCTACGACGGCCATGGGGACGAGGCCGTCCTCCTTGCAGCGCTCCAGCTCGCGGGCGAGGGCGACGGTCTGCATGCGCTTGTCGTGGTCGACCGGTATGGAGATCACGGCGTCCTGGCCGAGCCCGAGCAGTTTCGCGGACTTCTTCACGCTGAAGTGGCTGACCTCGGAGGCGAAGATGCGCAGTTTGGCCAGCGTGTCGGTCTTGGCCTCCTCGCGGGCCAGCAGCAGCGCCTGGAGGTTGGACTGCGTACCGCCGGAGGTGAACACGCCGTCGGCGGCGGGGCCGAGGCCGATGCGCTCGGTCGTCCAGTCGATCAGCTTGCGCTCGATGAGGGTGCCGCCGGCCGACTGGTCCCAGGTGTCCAGGGAGGAGTTCACGGCGGACAGGACGGCCTCGCCGAGCACGGCCGGGATGACGACCGGGCAGTTGAGGTGGGCCAAGTAGCGGGGGTGGTGGAAGTAGATCGCGTCCCGGAGGTAGACGTCCTCCAGTTCGTCGAGCACCGCGGCGGTGTCGTGCAGCGGCTTGTCGAGGTCGATCGCGTCGATGGCGGGAGCGAGGGCGTCGACGGTGACGCCGGTGAACGGCCGTTCGGTGGTGGCGATTTTGGCGGCCACCCGCTCGACTCCGTCGGTCACGGAGCGGCGGTACTGCTCCGCGGTGGTGTCGTTGAGCAGGTGCGAGCGCATGTGGGGGTCCTCCGGTGGGGACAGTCCGGTGCGGGACAGGGGTGGGCTGAACCGCGGGTTCAACTTAGGTAAGCCTAACCTAAGTCGATTGAGGCGGAGCCGGGCCCTGCCGTGACCGTGGTCACTTGGGTCACATGGGTGGGGAGGAGGGCTGGGGGTTGGGGAAGGGCTGGTGGGCTGCGGCTATCCCTCTGACCGCAACTGCTCCTCGCTCACGCCGCGGCGCCAGTAGCCGACGAACGTCACCCGGCGGCGGTCGACGCCGCGCTCGCGCACGAAGTGCCGGCGCAGCTGCTTCACGCAGCCGGACTCGCCGGCGATCCAGACGTACGGCCGCTCGGCGGGGGGCAGTTGGGCGTCGCGGAGGACGTCGAGGGCGGTGGAGGAGCCCTGGTCGCCCTTCTCTTCTCTGACGAGCCAGGTGATCTCGGCGTCCGCCTCGGTCACCAGGTCCTGGATGTCCCCGGCGTGCGGCACCTCCAGCCAGACCCGGGCCCGGGTGCCGGCCGGCAGTGACTCGACGATGGCCGAGGCGGCCGGTACGGCGGTCTCGTCACCCCAGACGACCACGAGGTCGGTGTCCTCGGGGGGCCGGAAGCGGATCGCCCGGTTGTCGGCGATGGCCGGGCCGAGCAGCAGGACCCGGTCTCCGGCGGCAGCCCGGGCGGCCCAGCGGGAGGCGGGGCCGGCCTGGACCGAGGCGCCCGGCTCGATGCCGTGCAGGGCGAAGTCGATGTCGATCTCGTCCGGGTCGCGGCGCAGCGCCCGCAGGGTGTACGACCGCATCACGGCCCGTACCTCGTCCGGCAGTTCACGCCAGCCCTGCCACCAACCGTCCCCGAGTTCGAGCGGGACGACCGGCTCGGGCTGCCCGGGGTGGGGCAGGAACAGCGACAGCGACTGGTCATGCCCGTCGGAGTGGAAGGCGTGCAGATCGGGCCCACCGAAGGTGACACGGACCAGGGACGGACCGAGCCGCCTCGTCCGCACGACCTGGAGGGAGAAGAAACGGAACGGGGCGGCTACGGCGGTGGTCATAGGGACTCCTGAGTTGTCGTCAGGGGGGCTGGGTGACTTGCCTCAAGGGCGCGGGGCTGTCTCGATATGCGGCTCCGCCGCGTGAGCGCGCCCAGCCACACACGGACCCGCAGTCGCGGACCCGGCAAGCCCCCGCGGCGCGGAACGCCTAGCTGACCTTCTTCGCGTTCTCGATGGCCTTCGCGAGGTTCTCCACCAACGGCACGCACTTGTCGTACGACAGAATCGGCTCGGCCGAACGGGAGATGACCTGCCCGGCCTTCACCGCGGGCAGCTTCTTCCACGTCGCCTCGGTGATGTTCGCCGGCTGAATCGCCGAGGACCGGTCGTCCATCATGATGATGTCGGCCGCGTACTTGTCGACGTTCTCCCAGCTGAGGCTCTCGAACCAGCCGCCGCCCTTGGCCTTGGCCTTCTCCGGCGGCTCGACGAAGTTCACGCCGAGGGCCTTGAAGTACTCCAGGTCGACGGAGAGGTTGGTGCCGGAGACGTAGAAGAGCTCCTGGCTCGCGGAACCGGCCATCACCTTGATGTCGGGGTGGGCCTTGGCGGCCTTGCGCAGCCGCTCGGAGGCCTCCTCGAACCGCTTCTTGGCGTCGGTGACCTTCGCGGCCTTCATGTCGCCGCCGAGGGACTCGGCCAGCTCCCACATGCGCTGGAGCGGGGCGGTGAGCTGACGGTCGTAGACCGATATGCCGACGCTCGGGGCGAGCTTGGCGATCTTGTCCTTGGAGGCCTCGGGGACGTACCAGAGGGTGCCCGTGGAGTCGAACATGGTGCTGATCAGCACCTCGGGGGCGAGGGCGGCGTACTTCTCGACGTTGAACTGGTCCCAGGTGTTGCCGAGGATGGTCACCTTGCTGATGTCCATGTCGCCGGCCTGGACGTCGGGCTTGCCGTCCTGCGTCTTGGTCGGGCCGAAGACGCCCTTGACGGAGACGCCGTAGTCGTACAGGGCGGCGGCGACGCCGGTGAAGGCGACGATGTTCGCGGGGACCTTGTCGAGCTGCACGTTCTTGCCGCGGTCGTCCTTGAAGGACCACGGGCCGGACTTGGCGGACGCCTTCGAGTCCGAGCCGCCGTCCGTCGAGTCCTCGCTGCCACACGCGGTCACGAGGGCGCCGAGTCCGAGAGCGCCACCGGCGGCGAGGATGCCGCGGCGGGAGAAGCGGGCGGTTCTGGCGTTCGACATCGCTGGGTCTGCTTTCGTACGTTCGGAGCCACTGCGGGCACGGCTGTCAGCCAGTTGGCTGGATTCCTGTTTAGGTTAGCCTAACCTCAGGTCGTGTCCAGGGGGGCCCTGGTACCTGTGCCCGGGGGACGGTGCGGGAATGTCCCCCGGAGCGGTGATCCGAATCACGAGACCGGACGCCGAGCCTCTCGGCGGCTGGTCCGCCTACGACTTGAGGCGGCGCGTCGCCGCCCGGACCAGGTCGGTGCGGGCCACCCGGAGCGCGAAGCCCGCGCCTCGGTCCGTCACTGGCTTCGCGTACCAGGGGAGGCCGCGGCGCCGCCACTTGGCGGGGGCGACGTTCGCGGGAAGCGGAGGCAGGTCCGACGACCAAGGGCCGAGCCGCAGTTGCCCTGTCCACAGCCCGGCCGGCAGCTCGGTGACCGGTACCCGCACGACGAAGTCGCCGCCGGACCGCGAGGCCGTGCGGGCCGGGAAGACGGCGGTGCCGCCCCGGCCGTCCTCCAGGTGGACGGCGAGAGCGCCGTCCGGGAAGGCGGCGAGCGCGCACCGCCCGGCGAACTCCAGCTCCGTGGGCGCGCCCGGGGCCCAGCGCACGCTGCGCAGGCTCAGCTGCGGCAGTACCCGGTGCTTGCGTTCGCCGATGTCGAGCGTGAAGTTGCCGTGGGGGTTGGTGGTGTAGAGCGTGACGGCACGGGGCTCGTCGCCGCTGACCACGATGTGCGTCGTCGCCGCTCCGGAGACCCCGGCGTCCCGCTTGTTGCCGATGCGGACGTCGCGGGAGATGCCCTGAGCGCCGATCGCCAGGTAGAGGTCCCAGAGCCCGTCGGGAAGGGGGCCGCCGTCGCCGGCGGTGGTGATGTCGACGGATGCCTCGAATCCCGCCTTCTCGTACGCATACCGGCCTTCGTCCTCCTCTTTGCCGAGCCCCGGTGTCGCGGTATGGGTGACGGGAAGCCGGTGCTCCGTGCCGCTGTCCCGCTCGCGCAGCACCAGTTCGGTCGTCACTCCCTCGGTCGCGACCCGGTGCAGGTAGCCGTGCCCGGTCAGGCGCAGCACGGTGCCGCGCAGCTCGGCGCCCGTGACGCGGTGGCGCACCCCGAGCTGGCGGGTGACGTCGTAGCAGGCGTCGGGAATGCCGCGGGACGGGTCGCGGAGGTACGGGTAGCGCGCGTAGGCGCGGCCGCCGTCGGCGAGGACGGGCGTTGCGACCCCGCTCCGGGCCAGCTCGCCCTCGAACCGGACCAGTTCGAGCAGCTCGTCCAGCATGGTGTGGCGTACGAGGTGCAGACGCAGGCGGGCCATCGCCGACAACCGGTCGTTCAGCCCCTCGTGCCACAGCGGGGCGATGATTTCCGCGAGCCGGGCCAGGCCCTTCTCCTGCTCCGGGCGGGGCTCGTGCACCAGGTGGTCGAGGAGGTGCTGCACCTCGACGGTCAGGTGGCGGTGCGCCAGGTGGTCACGGCCGGGGCCGGGCGGCACCTGCTCCAGGAGCAGGTCGACGACACGGGGCAGGAAGCGCAGGCGGGGTTCGGAGCCGCCGGTCCGCAGGGTGATGTTGCCGCTGTCCTCGCGCGCGACCCAGAACAGGCAGTCGTAGTCGGCGAGTACCGAGATTCCGTCCGCGTGCAGATAGGCGGGGCCGACGAAAAGCTGGTCCTCGCCGATACTCAGGTCCGTCGGGAACCGTAACTCCAGCCGCTCCAGCAGCTCGCGGCGGAACAGCTTCATGGGATTGAGGGTCCAGTACACGCGGGACGAGAAGACATCGGTCCGCGGCTGGTTGCGCCGGAACATCGAAGTGGGCGCCCCGCGTCCGCCGACCCCCACCATCTTGCCGAGCACGATGTCGGTGCCGTTCTCCTCGGCCATGGCCACCATGCGCTCCAGGGCCTCGGGGCCCAGGTGGTCGTCGGCGTCCAGGAAGAAGACGAACGTCCCCCGGGCATGATCGAGCCCCCTGTTCCGGGGCTCTGACGGCCCGCCGGAATTCCTCTGGTGAAAGACCCGTAACAGCGTCGGGTATTCCTCGGCGAGCCGGTCGAGCTCCTCACCCGTGCCGTCGGTCGAACCGTCGTCGACCGCGATGACTTCCACCGCGTCCCGGCCGATGCTCTGCTCGGCGACGGAGGTGATGCAACGCGTGAGATAAGGCATCGCATTGTACGCAGCAATAACCACCGAAACGGCAGGGCCGGTCATCGTGATACTCCCCCGGAGAAACGAGGCACACCCCGTCTCCGGCGTGGTCGGCGCCGGTGGTCTATTCGTGCACGGGGAAAGGTGCCATTTGGGTTGTGAAGATATCATGGAGTCGATATGCCCACGAAGTGGCTTTCCCTTCCCACGGGGGCCGGGGGGCCCACGCCGTGGTCGGCGCCGGCCGCCGCCCCGAAGCTCAGCTCACCAGGCCCAACTCCCGTGCGATCAGCATCCGCTGGACCTCGCTCGTACCCTCGCCGATTTCGAGGATCTTGGAGTCCCGCCACATGCGGGCGACCGGGTACTCGTTCATGAAGCCGTAGCCGCCGTGGATCTGGGTGGCTTCGCGGGCGTTGTCCACGGCGATGGTGGAGGAGTAGAGCTTGGCCAGGGCCGCCTCCTTCTTGAAGGGGGCGCCGGACACCAGGCGGGCTGCCGCGTCGCGCCAGGCGAGGCGGGCCGTGTGGGCCTTCATCTCCATGTCGGCGATCTTGAACTGGATGGCCTGGTTGGCGGCGATCGGCTTGCCGAAGGCGTGGCGTTCCTTGGCGTACTTCACCGACTCGTCCACACAGCCCTGTGCCAGGCCCGTCGCGAGCGCCGCGATGGCGATCCTGCCCTCGTCGAGGATGCGGAGGAACTGGGCGTAGCCGCGGCCCTCCTCGCCCAGCAGGTTCGCTGCCGGGACCCGGACGTCCGAGAAGGACAGTTCGCGGGTGTCCGAGGCGTTCCAGCCGACCTTCGAGTACGGGGCCGCGATCGTGAAGCCCGGCGTGCCGGAGGGGACGATGATCGAGGAGATGAGCGGTTTGCCGTCCGGCGTGCGGCCGGTGACCGCCGTGACCGTCACCAAACCCGTGATGTCCGTCCCCGAGTTGGTGATGAAGCATTTCGTGCCGTTGATCACCCACTCGTTCGTCGACTCGTCCAGGCGGGCCGTCGTACGGGTCGCGCCCGCGTCACTGCCGCCGTCCGGTTCCGTCAGGCCGAACGCGCCCAGGACTTCGCCGGAGCAGAGGCGGGGGAGCCACTCCCGCTTCTGGGCCTCCGTGCCGTAGCGGTGGACCGGCATCGCGCCCAGGGAGACTCCGGCCTCCAGCGTGATGGCCACCGAGGAGTCGACCCTCGCCAGTTCCTCCAGGGCCACGCCCAGGGCCAGGTAGTCGCCGCCCATGCCGCCGTACTCCTCGGGGAACGGCAGCCCGAACAGGCCCATGCGGCCCATCTCCCGGACGATCTCGTACGGGAACTCGTGCCGCTCGTAGAGGTCGCCGATCTTCGGCGCCACGACCTCGTGCGCGAACTCCTCGACGGTGCGGCGGAGTTCCTCCAACTCGGGGGAGAGACGGTAGTCCATGGTGATCACTGCTCCTCGGTGTCCTCGTGGGACAGGGCTCGGACGGTGCGGGACGGGCTGGGTCGGCCCAGGTGGCCGGCCATCCACGCGCTCGTGGCGACGAGGCGGCCGAGGTCGATTCCGGTTTCGATGCCGAGGCCCCGCAGCATCCACACGAGGTCTTCGGTGGCCAGGTTGCCGGTCGCCGACTTCGCGTACGGGCAGCCGCCCAGGCCGCCCGCCGAGGCGTCGACCGTGGTGACGCCTTGCTGGAGGGCCGCGAGCGTGTTGGCGAGGGCCTGGCCGTACGTGTCGTGGAAGTGGACGCCGAGGACGGCCGGGGGGACACCGGCTTCGCCTAGCGACCGCAGCAGGGAGACGACATGGCCCGGTGTCGCCACGCCGATGGTGTCGCCCAGGCTCAGCTCGTCGCAGCCCATGTCCAGGAGGGACCTGCAGACCCGGACCACCTGGGGGACCGGGACCTCGCCCTCCCAGGGGTCGCCGAAGCACATGGAGAGGTAGCCGCGGACGTGGACGTCCTCGGCCTTCGCCCGGCTCACCACCGGCTCGAACATCGCCAGCGCCTCGTCCACCGTGCGGTTGAGGTTGGCCTTGGCGAAGGACTCCGTGGCGCTGGCGAAGACCGCCACCCGCCGGGCGCCCAGGGCCAGGGCGCGGTCCAGGCCGCGTTCGTTCGGGACCAGCACCGGCAGTGCCACCGGGAGGTCGCCGACCAGGGGGTACAGCTGTTCCGCGTCCGCCAGTTGGGGGACCCACTTGGGGTGGACGAAGCTCGTCGCCTCGATCGTCGTCAGGCCCGCCTCGGCCAAGCGGCGGACGAACTCCGCCTTGACCTCGGTCGGGACGGTCGCCCGTTCGTTCTGGAGACCGTCGCGCGCGCCCACCTCATGGATGCGGACGCGGGTGGGGAGGTCCGCCGCCGGGACCACCATCGGGAGACCGTCGACTGTCATTCCTCCGCCTCCTCGTGGGGTGCGATGACCGCCAGCACCTGGTCCATGGCGACCGTCGAGCCCGGGGTCACGTCCAGTTCGGTGACCTTGCCGGCGTGCGGGGCGGAGATGACGTGCTCCATCTTCATCGCCTCCACCACCAGCAGGCTCTGGCCCGCGGTCACCTCGTCGCCGACGGCGACCTTCACCACCGTCACCGTGCCCGGCATGGGCGCGGTCAGCGAGTCGGCGCCCGCGTGGGCCGCGCGGCTCAGGGAGGCGGCCACCGGGTCGTGGTCGCGTACGTGCCAGGCGTCGCCGTCGCGGCCGAGCCAGTCGGCGGCGCGGTGGAAGGTGTGGCGGACGCCGTCCAGCGTCACCGAGACCCGGTCGCCCGTGACCGTGCCGGTGCCGCGCGGGGTGTACTCCAGTGCGTCCTGGACCCTGAGGTGGAAGGCGGGCGGCTTCCGACCCCCGCCGAGTCGCCAGCCGCTGGGGACCGAGAAGGGGTCCGTCCAGCCGCCGGGCTCGGGCGTCAGCGCGTCCAGACGCACGGCCGCGGCCGCCTCGTACACCTCCTCCGGTACCTCCGTCGGGACCAGCCCCTCGACCTCCCGCTCGACCAGGCCGGTGTCCAAGTCGCCGGCGACCACCGCCGGGTGGGCGAGCAGCCGGCGCAGGAAGCCGACGTTGGTCTGCAACCCGAGCGTGACCGTCTCCGCCAGGGCCGAACGGAGCTTGCGCAGGGCGGTCGCGCGGTCGGGGCCGTACGCGATGACCTTCGAGAGCATCGGGTCGTAGAGGCTGCCCACCTCCGTGCCCTCCGTGAGGCCCGAGTCGGTGCGGATGCCGTCGCCCTGCGGTTCACGGAGCCTCAGGACCCTGCCGCCGGAGGGGAGGAAGCCGCGCGCCGGGTCCTCGGCGCAGATACGGGCCTCCACGGCGTGGCCGGTCAGCCGTACGTCCGCCTGTGCGAAGCCGAGAGGCTCGCCGGCAGCCACGCGCAGCTGCCACTCGACCAGGTCCAGGCCCGTGATCAGCTCCGTGACCGGGTGCTCCACCTGGAGGCGGGTGTTCATCTCCATGAAGTAGTACGACGACGGGTCGACGCCGGGGACGATGAACTCCACCGTGCCCGCGCCCCGGTAGCCGCAAGCGCGGGCCGCCTGGACCGCCGCCTCGCCCATCGCGGAGCGCGTCCGTTCGTCGAGGAGCACGCTCGGCGCCTCCTCGATGATCTTCTGGTGGCGGCGCTGGAGGGAGCACTCGCGCTCGCCCAGATGGACGACATGGCCATGGCCGTCGGCCAGGATCTGGATCTCGATGTGGCGGGGGCGGTCGATCCAGCGCTCGACCAGGAGCGTGTCGTCGCCGAAGGAGGCGCGGGCCTCGCGGCGGGCCGCGGCGATCTCCTCCTCCAGCCGGGTCAGGTCCCGCACCAGGCGCATGCCCTTGCCGCCGCCGCCCGCGCTCGGCTTCAGCAGCACGGGCGCGCCAAGCTCGCGGGCCGCGTCGGCCAGTTCGGGGTCGCGTCCGCCGGGGACGACCGGTACCCCGGCCGCGTGCACCGTCTCCTTGGCGCGGATCTTGTCGCCCATGAGGGAGATCGCGTCCGCCGGAGGGCCGATGAAGACCAGGCCGGCCTCGGCACAGGCGCGCGCGAAGGCGGCGTTCTCGGCGAGGAAGCCGTAGCCGGGGTGGACGGCCTGGGCGCCGGTGCGCGCCGCCGCCTCCAGCAGGCGCTCCACCGACAGATAGCTCATCGGCGCCGGGGCGGGTCCGATCCGGACCGCCGTGTCCGCCTCGCGGACGTGCCGGGCGTCGGCGTCCGCGTCGGAGAAGACGGCCACCGAGCGCACGCCCATCGACCGCAGCGTACGGATGACCCGTACGGCGATCTCGCCCCGGTTGGCCACAAGCACTGTCTCGAACATCGTCGTCCGTCCCCTCACATCCGGAAGACGCCGAACTGGGGGTCACCCAGGGGCGCGTTGGCGCACGCGGTCAGGGCCAGGCCCAGGACCTGCCGGGTGTCCAGCGGGTCGATCACACCGTCGTCCCAGAGGCGGGCCGTCGCGTAGTAGGCGTTCCCCTGGCGCTCGTACTGGGCGCGGATCGGGGCCTTGAAGGCATCCTCGTCCTCGGCCGGCCAGGACTCCCCGCGCGCCTCCAGCTGGTCCCGCTTGACGGTCGCGAGGACCGAGGCGGCCTGCTCGCCGCCCATGACGGAGATCTTGGCGTTCGGCCACATCCACAGGAAGCGCGGGGAGTACGCCCTGCCGCACATGGAGTAGTTGCCCGCGCCGTACGAGCCGCCCACCACGACCGTCAGCTTCGGCACGCGCGTGCAGGCGACCGCCGTGACCATCTTGGCGCCGTGCTTGGCGATGCCGCCCGCCTCGTAGTCCCGGCCGACCATGAACCCCGAGATGTTCTGGAGGAACACCAGCGGGATGCCGCGCTGGTCGCACAGCTCGATGAAGTGGGCGCCCTTCTGGGCGGACTCGGAGAACAGGATGCCGTTGTTGGCGACGATGCCCACCGGGTGGCCGTGGATCCGGGCGAAGCCCGTGACCAGGGTCTGGCCGAACTCGGACTTGAACTCGGCGAAGCGGGAGCCGTCGACCACGCGCGCGATGATCTCCCGTACGTCGTACGGGGTGCGGGAGTCGACCGGGACCGTGCCGTAGATGCCGTGCGGGTCGACCTTGGGCTCCGTCGCCTCCACGACCTCCCAGGGGAGCTTCCCGCGCGCGGGGAGGGTGGAGACGATGGTGCGGACGATGCGGAGCGCGTGCGCGTCGTCTTCCGCGAGGTGGTCCGTGACGCCCGAGACGCGGGAGTGGACCTCGCCGCCGCCGAGCTCCTCCGCCGTGACGACCTCGCCGGTGGCCGCCTTCACCAGGGGTGGTCCGCCCAGGAAGATCGTGCCCTGGTTGCGGACGATCACCGCCTCGTCGCTCATCGCGGGGACGTACGCCCCGCCGGCCGTGCAGGAGCCGAGGACGGCGGCGATCTGGGGGATGCCGGCGCCGGACATGCGGGCCTGGTTGTAGAAGATCCGGCCGAAGTGGTCGCGGTCCGGGAAGACCTCGTCCTGCATGGGGAGGAAGGCGCCGCCGGAGTCCACGAGGTAGACGCAGGGGAGGCGGTTGTCGAGGGCGACCTCCTGGGCGCGGAGGTGCTTCTTGACCGTCATCGGGTAGTACGTGCCGCCCTTGACCGTGGCGTCGTTGGCGATGATCACGGTTTCGCGGCCGCTGACCCGGCCGATGCCGGCGATGACGCCGGCGGCCGGGGCTTGGCCCTCGTACAGCCCGTCGGCCGCGAGCGGGGCCAGCTCCAGGAAGGGCGAGCCCGGGTCGAGGAGGGTGTCGACGCGGTCGCGGGGGAGCAGCTTGCCGCGCGCGGTGTGGCGGGCGCGGGACTTCTCGCCGCCGCCCTGGGCGGCCGTGGCCAGCTTGGCGCGCAGCTCCTCCACGAGGGTGTGGTGCGCCTCCTCGTTGGCCCGAAATGCCTCCGACGCGGGGTCTGCCGCGCTCGTGAGCTCCGGTGCCTCGTGCATCCTGCGGCCCCCTCACCTTGTTAATGAGCGTTAACGCATTTCCTTCAGGTTAACGACCGCTAACCTCCCTGTCTAGAATTGATTTCATGGCCACGAGAACCGATGCCCCCACCCGACGCGAGCAGATCCTCAAGGAGGCCGCCCGGCTGTTCGCCGAGCGGGGCTTCCACGGGGTCGGAGTCGACGAGATAGGCGCCGCTGTCGGGATCAGCGGGCCCGGGCTGTACCGGCACTTCGCGGGCAAGGACGCGATGCTCGCGGAGCTGCTGGTGGGGATCAGCGGGCAGTTGCTGACCGGGGCGAAGCGGCGGGTGGCGGAGGCGGACGGGGGTGCGGGGGCGGAGGCGGTCCTCGACTCGCTGATCGAGGGGCATATCGACTTCGCGCTCGACGACCGGCCTCTGATCACCCTGCACGATCGGGAGCTGGACCGCCTCCGGGACAGCGACCGGAAGATGGTGCGGCAGCTTCAGCGGCAGTACGTGGAGCTGTGGGTGGGGGTGGTGCGGGAGGTGTATCCCGGGTTGGGGGAGCCTGCGGCGCGGTCGGCTGTGCATTCGGTGTTCGGGCTGCTGAACTCGACGCCGCATCTGGGGAGGGCCGGGTCCTTGCCCGGGCGGGGGGCTACGGCGGAGTTGCTGCATCGGATGGCCCGGGGGGCGTTCGCGGCGGTGGGGGTTTAGCGGGGGCTCCGCCGCCTGCGCCCCTGGGCGTTTTGCCCCGCCCGGGCCCGTCTGAAGGGGGCGGTCGGGCAAGGGGCTGTGCTTGTCTCCGGGCCCGGGCGGGGGTTGCCCCCAGCCCGGCGGGCTCGGCACGGGCGCGCTCCGGCCCGGGCCCCACAAGGTTCGGGCTCGGGCAGCCGGATGGGGGGCTAGGCGGTTGTTCTCACCCGCAGGGCGTAGAAGCGGGTCGTCTGGGTCTTGTTCTCGTTGTCGTCGCTGGCCAGGAGGACCTTCAGGGTGTTCTTCGTCCGGCCCGTGATCGTCATGGCCTCGATGTTGTCGAGGAGGGGGTTCGGCTGCGGCTGTTTGGCCGTCGCTCCGAGGGAGGGGCAGGTCACGAGGTCGGTGAGGAGGGTCTTTCTGATCAGGCGGGTTTCGGGGTGGCCCGGGAGGGTCTCGATGGCGCTCGTGTCCGTCGCCCCGCGGGGATCGGCCAGGTAGAGGCGGACCGTGTTACCCACGCCGGAGGTGAACCCGCGTTCCAGGACCAGGAGGCGGCCGTCGGGGGTCGCCTGGACCTCGGGGACGCCCAGGCCGGCATCCGTGCGGTAGGCGTACTGGGCGCCGAGGGCGAAGTGGCCGTGCGGCGTCCTGCGCCAGGTCTGGAAGCGGACGATCGTCGAGTCGTCGCCGGAGAGCGCGTACTCCATCGAGGCCAGCAAGGTGCGGCCGCCGGGCAGCAGGGTCAGGCCCTCGAAGGTGCCGTTGGGCCGGGCGCGGCCCGCGGGGCTCACGCGCAGGTCGTCCGGGACCGGGAGGCGGTCGAGGATCTCGCCGGTGCGGGAGTAGCGGCGTACGGACGGCTCGGTCTCGGAGGTGATCAGGCGGGTGCCGTCGCCGTCGACGACCAGGCCCTCGGCGTCGAGCGCGGCCCCGTTCTCGTCGGTGAGCGGGACCACGGACCGGGGCTTCAGCGTCCTCGCGTCCAGGCGGAAGAGGGACGAGCGGTCGGAGAGGGCGGCCAGGGAGCCGTCACCGTCCACGGCCAGCGCGGAGAAGTTGCCGACGTGGGTGTCCTCGTACGTCGTCTTGTCGAGCGCGTCGGAGAAGCCGTCGATGGAGACGGCCGGCGAGCAGGCGTGCCGTGTGTGCGCCTGGGCGGGGCCGACGGCGGTCAGGCACGTGGCCGCCGCCAGGCCCGCGGTGAGCAGGGCGAGGTGGGTTCTCAGGGGCATGGGCGTCACCGTAGGGCGGGTCGGTGACGCAGGGTAGGACGCGTGGTGAAAGGTCAGCTCGCGGCCAGGTCCTTGTGGATGACCTTGGCCACGGCCTGGATGGTCGCGATGCCGTAGTTCATGGTGCTGTTGCCGTGGGTGAGCACGGTGATCATGTAGTCGTGGCCGCCGCCCTTGAACGCGCCGACGCTGTGCACCCGCCAGCCGTTCGTGGCGCGCTGCAGCCAGCCGTTCTTCACGGCCACGGTGACGCCGGACGGTACTCCGTACGGCGTGCCCCAGCGCTGGGACGAGACGACCTGGCCCATCAGCTTGAGGATGTAGGCGCGGGAGTTGTCGCTCAGGACCGCGTTCTTGGCGGTCAGGAGCTTCAGCAGCTTCTGCTCGTCGGTGACGGTGATCTGCGTCAGGCCCCAGTAGCCGTTCGCGCCGGGCTTGGTCTGGGTCATGCCGGCGGCGGTGAGGAAGCCCCTGATCTTCGTCATGCCGAGCTGCCTCCACAGGGTGGAGGTCGCGGCGTTGTCCGACTTGGTGATCATGGCCTTGGCGAGGGTGTTCTCGCGGTCGGTGAGATACCGGTTCGTCTTCTTCGCGTCCCACAGCAGCGTGGCGAGGACGGTGACCTTGACGACGCTGGCCGAGTCGTAGGCGGTGCCCGCGCGCAGGGTGCAGGTCGTGTTGGTGCTGCGGTCGTAGAGGCCGACGGCGACGGTCCCCTTGCGGGTGGCGAGCGCGGCGGTGATGTCCTTCTTCAGCTTGGCGGCGAGCCCGGCCTTGGCGGACGTACAGGTCACGGCCGGAGTGGCAGCGGCGGCGGGTGTGGCGGCGGCGACGAGCGGCACGAGCACGCCCGTACCCACGGCCGCCGCCAGCACTCTCGCGCGGCGGGATGTCCCAGAAGTCATGCACCCCATGACTCATCGGGAGGGGGCAAAGGTTGTAGGACTTGGTGAAGGTTTGTGCGAGTCGTTACCGGGCGCTGCGCGGTTCACAGGCGGCGGCCAGCTTCGGCACAGCGGCCACCAACCAGGGCCGCCCACCATGCTGGGGTGACATCTGCCACCGAAACCCAGCCCCGCATCGCAGAGCCCGCCGCGCCCCCGCCCCGGGACACCGCCGCTCCGCGCTGGTCGCTCCCCGTGCTGCTCGCGATCCTCGCCCTGGCGGCGGTGCTCTACTCCTGGAACCTGTCCGGCTCCAGCCTGAACAGCTTCTACAGCGCCGCCGTGCTGAGCGGCACGCAGAGCTGGAAGGCCTGGTTCTTCGGCTCGTTGGACGCCGGGAACTTCCTCACCGTCGACAAGCCGCCGCTCGCGCTGATGGTCATGGGCCTGTCGTGCCGGATCTTCGGCTACGGCACCTGGCAGATGATGGCACCGATGGTCGTGGCCGCGCTCGCCACGATCTGGATCCTGCACGCCTCCGTGCAGCGGGTGTTCGGGCACGCCGCGGCGGCCCTCGCGGCCCTCGTCCTGGCCCTCACCCCGATCACGGTCGCCATCAACCGGGACAACAACCCCGACACGCTGCTGGTGTTCCTGATGGTGTCCGGCGCGGCGCTCGCCCTGCGCGTCGTGCGCAACGGGCGGCTGCTGCCGCTGCTCGGCTCGGCGGCCTGCTTCGGGCTCGCCTTCAACACCAAGATGCTCCAGGGGTACATCGCGCTGCCCGCCGTCTTCGCCGTGTACGTGTACGCGTCCCGGCTCGGTTGGCGCAAGAAGATCGTGAACCTGACCCTGGCCGCTGTGGCACTGGCCGTCTCCAGCTTCTGGTGGGCCGCGGCCGTGTCGCTGGTCCCGGCCTCCGAGCGGCCGTACATCGGCGGTTCCACGGACGGCACCGCCTGGAACCTGATCACGGGCTACAACGGCCTCGGCCGGATCCTCGGCGGCGAGGGCAACGGCGGTGGCGGTGGCGGGGGTGGCGGCGGCTTCTCCGGCACCGCCGGTCTCGGCCGGATGTTCAACGACATCCTCGGCGGCCAGATCTCCTGGCTGATCCCCTTCGCGGGCATCGCGCTCGTCGGTGGACTCGTCCTGTGCGGGCGCGCTCCGCGTACGGACCTCACGCGGGCCGCGCTCGTGCTGTGGGGCGGCTGGACCGTCCTGCACTACCTGACGTTCGCCCTGGCCGAGGGCACGATGCACCCGTACTACACGACCGCGCTCGCCCCGGGCGTCGCGGCGCTGTGCGGAGGCGGCGGTGTGCTGTTGCTGCGGGCCTTCCGTACGGACCGGCGGTGGGTGTGGGTGCTGCCGCTCGGGCTGGGTGTCACGGCTGCCTGGGCGGCGGTGCTGCTGCGGCGGGCCTCCGGCTGGAACACCTGGCTGTGGCCTTCGATCCTGGTCGTCATGGCCCTCGCTCTCGTGGGTCTGTTCGTCTTCCGCTCCGGCGTCTCGGGGCTCCGGCTGCGGCTGCTGGCCGTGTCCGTGGCCGCGGCCGTGGTCGCGGCGGTGGCGGGACCGGCCGCGTACGCCTGGTCGGTGCCGACCGGGTCGGGCGGCGGCATGGGCGGTACGAACCCGACGGCGGGGCCGTCGACGGGCAGCGGCTTCGGCGGGCCCGGGGGCGGCGGCGCCGGTGGCCGGGGCTTCCCGGGTGGCGGCTCGGGCGGGCCCGGCGGTGGGGGGATGCCGGGCGGAGGGGCCATGCCGGGTGGTGCTCAGCAGGGCGGTGGGGCCCCGGGTGGTAACGCCCAGGCGGGCGGCTTCCCGGAGGGTGAGGCGCCCGCCGGTGGCCGGCCCGGCGGCATGGGCGGAGGCGCGAGCAGCGAGCTGGTCTCGTACCTGAAGAAGCACCAGGACGGCGCCAAGTGGCTGCTGGCCGTGTCCAGTTCGCAGAGTGCCGCCCAGCTCATCGTGAGCAGCGGGGAGCCCGTCATCTCCATGTGGGGCTGGTCCGGCAGCGACAAGGCGATGACGCTCGCCAAGCTCAAGGAGCTGGTGAAGAAGGGCGAACTGCACTACGTCCAGCTCGGCGGCGGCATGGGCGGCGGCCCCGGTGGTGACTCCTCCCTCAACTCCGAGGTCACCGCGTGGGTGCAGAAGCACGGCACGGCCGTGAAGGACTCCAACTCCAACTCCTCGTCGCAGTCGAGTCAGTCGACGATCTACCGTCTCGACCCGTCCGACGTCAGCTGATCCGGTGACACCGGCGAACGGCCCCCGACCTCATCGGTCAGGGGCCGTTCCCCGTCCCCACCGTTCCACTGACCCCTGCGGAAACTCTTGACGCCGTCTTTCCCACCGGGATACTTGCGGTCGACAGCGCGCCAACTGCCGCGTCAGTGAAGAGATTTCATCGCATCCGATCTGATGTCGACAGTGGTTCCGTGTGTCCGAGATCCCGAACGTCGTACGAAGTTTCGCAAGCTTTCGACGGCCACCCCCCACAGGAGGATCCGCAATGAGCCGACGCAAGGCGTCCCGCAAGGCACTCATAGCCGCCCTGACGGCCGCACTACTGGCCGGCCCGGCCGTCGCCCAGGCCGCCACCCCCCAGGCCATCCCCCAGGCCGCATCCGCCCCGGCCCGCGAACGCGCCGCCGCGGCCACCATCACCTGGTCCCTCGTGCGGGCGAGCAACCCCACCGAGGACCAGCGCACCGCCTACGACGCCATCACCCGGGCCATGAACGCGGCGGTGGCCCGCTACAACAACCTCAGTGACCTGGGCAAGACCATCACCGTCCGCTACGAGCCGGGCGTCCCCACCGCCGACGGCAACATCAACGGGACCATCCGCTTCGGCAGCAACCGCAGCTACATGACCGAGCGGACGGCCCTGCACGAGATCGCCCACACCATCGGCGTGGGCACCAGCTCGGGCTGGTCCCGCCTCGGCGGCAGCGGCACCTGGACCGGCGGACAGGCGACCGCGCTGGTCAAGCAGTACGACGGCTCCGGCGCGAAGATCTCCACCGGCGGCGGCCACTTCTGGCCCTACGGCCTGAACTTCGACAACGAGTGGTCGAACACGGCCGCCGACCGCCACGTCCACATCGTCGCCGCGATGGTGCGCGACGGTCTGTAGGGGACCTGACCTCATAAGGCGGCCGGCGCTCAGTCCAGGTGCGTCGGCGCGAACATCCGCAGTACGGCAGGGAGAAGGACCACCGAGGGCCCCGGCGACGCGAGTTGCTTCGCGAGGTCCTGCTCCAGGTTCTCCGGGGTCGTACGGACCCCGGGGACGCCGAAGGACTCCGCCAGCGCCACGTAGTCCGGCCGGGTCAGTTCCGTCGCGGTCGCCTCGCCGAACGCGTCGGTCATGTACTCGCGCAGGATGCCGTAGCCGCCGTCGTCGACGATCAGCCAGGTGACGTTCAGTCCGTACTGGCGGGCCGTCGCCAGCTCGGCGATCGAGTACAGGGCGCCGCCGTCGCCGGAGACGGCGAGGACCGGCCGGGTCGGGTCGGCCACCGCCGCGCCGAGTGCCGCCGGGAAGGCGTAGCCGAGGCCGCCCGCGCCTTGGGCGGAGTGCATGTGGTTGGGGCCCTTGGCGTCGAAGGCCGACCAGGCCCAGTAGGCCAGGATGGTCATGTCCCAGAAGGACGGGGAGTCGGCGGGGAGCGCCTTCCGCACCGACGCCAGCACCTGCTGCTCCAGGGTGAGTTCCTGGGCGGCGATCCGTTCGGCGACCTTCGCGAGCAGTGCGCGGACGCGCCCCGGCGCCGTCGGGTCCTCCCGCTCGGAGACCGTCTCCAGCAGCGCCTGCAACGCGAGGCGGGCGTCCGCGTGGATGCCCAGGGCCGGGTGGTTGGACTCCAGCTTGCCGAGGTCGGCCTCGATCTGGATGACCCGGCCGCGCGGCTTGAACGTGTGGTAGTTGGAGGAGAGTTCGCCGAGTCCGGAGCCGACGACGAGGAGTACGTCCGCGCCCTCCAGGAAGTCCGTGGTGTGGCGGTCCTCGATCCAGGACTGGAGCGACAGCGGGTGCGTCCAGGGGAAGGCGCCCTTGCCGCCGGGCGTCGTGACGACCGGCGCCTGCAGCGTCTCGGCCAGCCGGCGCAGCTTCTTCGACGCGTCCGCGCGGACCACTCCGCCGCCCGCGATGATCGCCGGACGGGCCGCCTTCGACAGCAGGTCGGCGGCCACCGCCGTCAGTTCGGGGCGCGGCGGCAGCTCCTCGGGGAAGGCGTCGCCGCCGGTCACCACCGGGAGCGCCGTCCGCGCGAGCAGCACGTCCTGCGGGATCTCCACCCACACCGGCCCGTGCGGGGCGCTCAGCGCCGACGTCCAGGCCGCCTCGATGGCGGACGGGATCTGTGACTGGGTACGGACGGTGTGGACCGACTTCACCACGCCCCGGAACGAGGCCGCCTGGTCGGGCAGTTCGTGCAGATAGCCGTGGCGGCCGCCGCCGAGCCCCGCCGTCGGGATCTGGCTGCTGATCGCCAGGACGGGGGCGCTGGCCGCGGCCGCCTCCTGGAGCGCCGCCAGCGAGGTCAGCGCTCCCGGCCCCGTCGACAGCAGCAGCGGCGCCGCCTCACCCGTGATCCGGCCGTACGCGTCCGCCGCGAACCCGGCGTTGTTCTCCACCCGCAGGCCGACATACCTGAGGTCCGAGCGGCGAAGCGCGTCGAACATGCCGAGGGCGTGCTGGCCGGGCAGGCCGAAGACGGTCGTGGCGCCCAGCCCGGCCAGCGTCTCCACGACCAGGTCTCCGCCGGTGCGGCCGGGAGGAGGGCTCAGGGCTGCCTCCGTCTGGGCGGGCGTCGGGCGGAGCACCAGGTCGTGGTCGTGAGTCACTGCGCTTCCGAGTCCTTCCGGGCCGCGGCGATCTGGCGCGACATGATCGTGGTCAGTTCGTACGCCGTGTGGGACGCGGCCACCGACGTGATCTCCGCGTGATCGTACGCGGGGGCCACCTCGACGACGTCCGCGGAGACCAGGTTGCAGGACGCCAGCCCCCGCAGGATCTCCAGCAGCTCGCGCGAGGTCATGCCGCCGGCCTCGGGCGTGCCGGTCCCGGGCGCGTGGGCCGGGTCGAGGCAGTCGATGTCGATGGAGATGTACAGCGGCCGGTCGCCGATGCGCTGGCGCAGCTGGTCGGCGACCTCGTCGGCACCGCGCCGGTAGACGTCCGCCGAGGTGACGATGCCGAAGCCCATCTTCTCGTCGTCGGTCAGGTCCTGCTTGCCGTAGAGAGGGCCGCGCGTGCCCACGTGGGACAGGGCGGAGGTGTCGAGGATGCCCTCCTCGACCGCGCGGCGGAACGGGGTTCCGTGCGTGTACTCGGCGCCGAAGTACGTGTCCCAGGTGTCGAGGTGGGCGTCGAAGTGCAGCAGGGCCACCGGGCCGTGCTTCTTCGCCACCGAGCGCAGCAGGGGCAGGGCGATGGTGTGGTCGCCCCCGAGGGTCATCAGGCGGGCGCCCGTCCCCAGCAGGTCGTCCGCGGCGGCCTCGACGGTCTCGACGGCCTCGTTGATGTTGAACGGGTTCACGGCGATGTCGCCGCCGTCCGCGACCTGGGCCAGCGCGAAGGGCGAGGCGTCCTGCGCCGGGTTGTACGGGCGCAGCAGCCGGGACGCCTCACGGATCGCGTTGCCGCCGAAGCGGGCGCCCGGCCGGTACGAGACACCCGAGTCGAACGGCACGCCCACCACGGCGACATCGGCCCGTCCGCCGACCTCGTCCAGCCGGGGCAGCCGGGCGAAGGTCGCGGGACCGGCGTACCGCGGGACGCGGGACGAGTCGACGGGCCCGCGGGGAGTCTCGTTGCTGCTCATGAGGAAGTGCCTTCTCTCCTGCGCTTCATCGCGTATGTACGTTGACGAGGACTGACCCTAGGTGGCCGGAAAGCGGCTGCGAAGTGTACGTTTCATCCATTCGAACGGTACTGGCTGGAGGGAACGTACACATGCCGGATACGGTTCCCCCTACGCCCCCCGTTCCTCTCTCCGCTCTCCTGACCCGCGAGGACCTGGCCCTGCGGCGGATCGCCGGTCCGGACGACCCCGGCACCGCCGTCCACTGGGTCCACACCTCGGAGATGGCGGACCCGTATCCGTATCTGCTGGGTGGGGAACTACTGCTCACGGCGGGTGTGCACATCCCCGAGGCGGCGGGATCAGGCACGTACTTCGACGATTACGTGGCCCGGATCGTGGCGGCGGGCGGCGCGGCTCTCGGCTTCGGAGTGGCGCCGGTGCACGACACGGTGCCGAGGGCGCTGGTCGCGGCGTGCGAGAGGCACGGCCTGCCGCTGCTGGAGGTGCCGCCGCAGACCACCTTCTCGGGAGTGGCCCGCGCGGTCTGGCAGCTGATGGCCCAGGCCCGCCTGACCGAACTCCGCCGCGTCACCGAGGCCCAGCAGAGCCTCGCCTCGGCCGCCTCCCGCCCCGACCCGGTCCCGTCGATCCTCCGGCAACTCGCCCAGCGCCTGGGCGGGTGGGCCGTGCTGTACGGGCCGGAGGGGGCGGAGATCGCGGGGGCGGGCCGGAAGCCCGGGGAGGAGGTGGGCTCGGCGCTGGCGCGGCTGGCGGAGGTCGTACGGCCGGACCGTCCGGCGCCTCCGGCAGGTGCGGCATCACAGACCGGCTCCGCATCGGGCGCGCACTCGGCCGAGCCCGCGGCGGCACGCTCCCGCTCGGCCCACCGGCCCGGCCCGGCCTCGCCTGCCGGCCCTCAGCCACCCACCGATCCCAGCCGCCCCGCACCCACCTCGGCCACCGACACCACCGCCGGTCTCCACCTCGCCGCCTACGCCCTCGGTGCCGGGCGCGGCTTCGTGCTCGGGGTGGCCGCCCCGGGGCGCGCGCCGGGGGACCACACCATCGTGTCCGTCGCCGCCGTGCTGCTGTCCCTCCTCACCGGGGAGCAGCAGAGCGGTACGGGTGCCGCCCGCTCCTCGGCGCTGGTGCGGCTGCTGCTGGGGGCCGCGCCCGAGGGCGTCGCTCCGTTGCTCGGCGGCGAGGGGCGGTGGGTCGTCGTGCACGCCCGTCCTGACGGGGAGGGCGTACCCGACGCCGTCGGGGCCGCCGCGCTCGGTGCCGCGCTCGGGTCCGCCCTGGTCGACCCGGCGGGCGACGTCGTACGGGTCCTGGTCCCGGCCGACCGGGCACCGGACCCGCTGCCCGGCTGGACCCTGGGCGTCAGCGCCGCCGTCGCCCCGGAGGACTGGCCCGCCGCCGACACCCAGGCGGCCCGCGCCCTGGCCCGGGCCCGCGCCACCCGCGTCCCGCTGCTCCGGCACGCCCCGCGCCCCGCCCTCGCCGACCTGGTCCCGCCCGGCGAGGCGGCGGCCCACGCCCGCACCCTGCTCGCGCCCGTCACGGCCCATCCCGCGCTCCCCGAGACCCTGCGCACCTGGCTGTCCCTGCACGGCAGCTGGGACCGCACGGCCGTCGCCCTGGCCGTGCACCGCAACACCGTGCGGCAGCGCATCGCCCGGTGCGCGACCCTGCTGGAGGCGGACCTGGACGACCCGGACGTACGCATGGAACTCTGGTTCGCGCTGCGGCACATCTGAGTACATGACCGGGGTCTCGCTGAGTACGTGACGCACGTCCCAGCGTTCGATACCCCAGGGCCGCCCACGGACGGCTGCCTCACAATGGGAGCCATGCCGATACCCGGGACACCCAGCCGCGCCGAACTCGTCGACCACCTCGTCAGGACGCGCATCGCGGGCGACGTCGCCACCCCCCGCGAGAACAACCTCTCCCACTACCGCAAGCTGGCGAACGCCGACCGCCACTACTGGCTCGGCCTGGAACTCGGCGACCGCTGGAGCGACGAGCAGGACGTCCTCGCGGTAATGGCGGAACGGGTCGGCGTGAACGACGATCCCGAGCACCGGTACGGCCAGGACACCATCGACCCGGAGCTGACCGTCGCCGGCCTGGAACGGCTCGCCGGCCGGCTGCGCAAGGCGGCGGACGGGCAGCAGCGGGTCCTGTTCGCCACCGGCCACCCCGGTGGCCTGCTCGACGTGCACCGCGCGACCGCGTCCGCCCTGCGCGCGGCCGGCTGCGAGATCGTCGTCATCCCGGAGGGGCTGACGACGGAGGAGGGCTACGTCATGCAGTTCGCGGACGTGGCGGTGCTGGAGCACGGTGCCACCCTGTGGCACACCCACTCGGGCGAGCCGATGAAGGCCATTCTGACCGCCATGGAGCGCGAAGGCCGCCCGCTGCCCGACCTGGTGGTCGCCGACCACGGCTGGGCGGGCTACGCGGGACAGCACGGCGTGGACTCCGTCGGCTACGCCGACTGCAACGACCCGGCCCTCTTCATCGCCGAGGCCGAGGGCACCGTACAGGTGACGGTGCCCCTCGACGACCACGTGGTCAGCCCCCGCCACTACGACCCGATGACGGCGTACCTGCTGGCGGAGGCGGGCCTCAGCTAGTGCCCGGCTCCCGCGGGACGCGGACCACGCCCTCCTGGATCACCGTGATGGCCAGCCGCCCGTCCTGCGTGTAGATCCGGGCCTGTCCCAGTCCCCGGCCGCCGTACGTGGACGGGGACTCCTGGTCGTAGAGCAGCCACTCGTCGGCGCGGAACGGCCGGTGGAACCACATCGCGTGGTCGAGGGAGGCCCCGACGACGTCCCCGACGGCCCAGCCGCCCCGCCCGTGTGCGAGCAGCACGGAGTCGAGGAGCGTCATGTCGGAGACGTAGGTGGCGAGGACGACGTGCAGCAGCGGGTCGTCGGCCAGCTTGCCGTTGGTCCGGAACCACACCTGGGAGTGCGGCTCGCGCGGTTCGCCGAACTTCCCGTACGGCGGCTCGTCGACGTAGCGCAGATCGACGGCGGCACGCGCCTCAACGAACTTCTCGACCACGACGGGGTCGAGATGCCCGTACCCGCGCAGCCGCTCCTCACCGGTGGGCAGCGTGGCGGGATCGGGCGCGTCCGGCATGCGCTTCTGGTGGTCCAGCCCGTCCTCGTACACCTGGAAGGAAGCCGAGAGGTGGAAGATCGGCTTGCCGTGCTGGACGGCGACCACCCGGCGGGTGGTGAAGGAGCGGCCGTCGCGGATCCGGTCCACGGTGTAGACGATGGGCGCGCCGGGATCGCCGGGGCGCAGGAAGTACGCGTGGAGCGAGTGCGCGGGCCGGTCCTCGGGGACCGTACGCCCGGCGGCGACGAGCGCCTGGGCCGCGACCTGCCCGCCGAAGACCCGCGGGACGACGGCGGACCGGGACCGGCCGCGGAAGATGTCCTCCTCGATCTGCTCCAGGTCGAGCAGATCGAGGAGGTCCTGTAGTGCCTGACTCATGACAACTGTTGTACCGGCCACTGATTGCGGTCGGCTTACAGGCCCATGTCCTTCGCGATGATCGACTTCATGATCTCGCTGGTGCCGCCGTAGATGCGGTTGACACGGTTGTCCGCGTACAGGCGGGCGATCGGGTACTCGTTCATGTAGCCGTAGCCGCCGTGCAGCTGGAGGCAGCGGTCGATGACGCGGTGGGCGACCTCGGTGCAGAACAGCTTCGCGGAGGCGGCCTCGGCGGGCGTGAGCTCACCGGCGTCGAGGGCCTCGGTCGCGCGGTCGGCGACGGCCTCGGCGGCGTCCACCTCGGCCTGGCAGGCGGCCAGCTCGAACTTGGTGTTCTGGAAGTGGGCGACCGGCTTGCCGAAGACCGTGCGCTCCTGCACGTACTGCTTGGCGAACCGCACGGCGGCCTTGGCCTGGGCGTAGGCGCCGAAGGCGATGCCCCAGCGCTCGGAGGCCAGGTTCTGGCCCAGGTAGTAGAAGCCCTTGTTCTCCTCGCCGAGGAGGTCCTCGACGGGCACCTTGACGTCGACGAACGCGAGCTCGGCGGTGTCGGAGGTCTTCAGGCCCAGCTTGTCGAGCTTGCGGCCCACGGAGTAGCCCTCGGACTTGGTGTCCACGGCGAAGAGGGAGATGCCGTGGCGGCGGTCCTCGGCCGTCGGGGCGGCGGTCCGGGCGCAGACGATCACACGGTCGGCGTGCACACCGCCGGTGATGAAGGTCTTGGCGCCGTTGAGGACGTAGTGCGTGCCGTCCTCACTCAGCTTGGCGGTGCTCTTCATGCCCGCGAGGTCGGAACCGGTGCCCGGCTCCGTCATCGCGATGGCCCACATCTCCTCGCCGGTGACGAACTTCGGCAGGTAGCGCTTCTTCTGCTCGTCGGTGGCGAGCATCTTGATGTAGGGCAGGGCGAGCAGCACGTGCACGCCGGAGCCGCCGAACTGAACGCCCGCGCGCGAGGTCTCCTCGTAGAGCACGGCCTCGAACTTGTGGCTGTCCAGGCCCGCGCCGCCGAACTCCTCGGGGACGTTGATCCCGAAGATCCCCAGCTCACCGAGCTTGTAGTAGAAGTCGCGGGGCGCCTGGCCCGCTGCGAACCACTCGTCGTACACCGGTACGACCTCGGCCTCGATGAAGGCGCGCAGGGTCTCCCGGAACGCCTCGTGATCCTCGTTGAACACCGTACGGCGCACGCCGCCACCTCCAGGGACCTCAGCTGTCTAAGCGCTTGCTCAGACTAAGATACCGGCGAGTATCAACCATCGTCCAGGGTGGGGGCGGGGTAACGCTCGTCACGCCGCGGGATGAAAACAGCCTCCCACGGCGTTGGTGCCTTCCGGCAGACCAGACGATCGGAGGGCACCCGCGTGACACCGCAACGGGGATGGGCACGACGACTGTGGGCCTACGCATGGCGCCACCCGAAGGACGTCGTACTCGCCCTCGGCTCCTCGCTGGGCGGCATGGCCGTCATGGCGCTGGTCCCGCTGATCACGAAGGTGATCATCGACGACGTCATCAGCGACCACACCCGCTCGATGACCACCTGGGCCGGCCTCCTCGTCGCCGCCGCACTGGTCGTCTACGTCCTCACCTACATCCGCCGCTACTACGGCGGCCGCCTCGCCCTCGACGTCCAGCACGACCTGCGGACGGAGATGTACGGCACGATCACCCGGCTCGACGGCCGCCGCCAGGACGAGCTGTCCACCGGCCAGGTCGTCGGCCGGGCCACCAGCGACCTCCAGCTGATCCAGGGCCTGCTCTTCATGCTCCCGATGACCATCGGGAACTTCCTGCTGTTCCTGATCTCCCTGGTGATCATGGCGTCGCTGTCCTGGCCGCTCACCCTGGTCGCCCTGGCCGTCGCCCCCGCCCTGTGGTGGATCGCCAAGCGCAGCCGCACCCGGCTGCACCCCTCCACCTGGTACGCCCAGGCCCAGGCCGCCGCCGTCGCCGGCGTGGTCGACGGTGCCGTCAGTGGTGTCCGCGTGGTGAAGGGCTTCGGGCAGGAGGAACAGGAGACCGGGAAGGTCAGGGACGTCAGCCGCAGGCTCTTCGCCGGGCGGCTGCGCACCATCCGCCTGAACTCCGTCTACACCCCGGCCCTCCAGGCCGTCCCCGCCCTCGGCCAGGTCGCGATGCTCGCGCTCGGCGGCTGGCTCGCGGTGGGCGGGCACATCACGCTCGGCACGTTCGTCGCCTTCTCGACCTACCTCGCCCAGCTCGTCGGCCCGGTCCGCATGCTCGCCATGGTGCTCACCGTCGGCCAGCAGGCCCGCGCGGGCACCGAACGCGTCCTGGAGCTGATCGACACCGAGCCGTCTCTCGAGGACGGCCGGAAGGACCTGCCCGCCGACGCCCCCGCGACCGTCGAGTTCGAGGACGTCTCCTTCGGCTACGACGTCGCCCCCGGCAAAACCAGCCCCGTCCTCGACGGGCTCTCCTTCGAGATCCGCCCCGGCGAGACCCTCGCCGTCGTCGGCTCCTCCGGCTCCGGCAAGTCCACCGTCTCCCTCCTCCTGCCGCGCTTCTACGACGTCACCCGCGGCGCCGTCCTCGTCGGCGGCCACGACGTGCGCGAACTGACCCTTCAGTCGCTGCGGGCCGCGATCGGGCTGGTCCCGGAGGACTCCTTCCTCTTCTCCGACACGGTCCGCAACAACATCGCCTACGGCCGCCCGGACGCCACCCAGGAGGAGATCGAGAAGGCGGCCCGCGCCGCCCAGGCGGACCGTTTCATCAGGGAGCTGCCCGAGGGTTACGACACCACGGTCGGCGAGCACGGCCTCACCCTCTCCGGCGGCCAGCGCCAGCGCGTCGCCCTCGCCCGCGCCATCCTCAGCGACCCGCGCCTGCTGGTCCTGGACGACGCCACCTCCGCGGTGGACGCCCGGGTCGAGCACGAGATCCACGAGGCCCTGAAGGAGGTCATGCGGGGCCGCACCACCCTGCTGATCGCCCACCGCCGCTCCACCCTGAACCTCGCCGATCGCATCGCCGTCCTGGACGGCGGCCGCCTCGCCGACATCGGCACCCACGACGAACTCCAGCGGCGTTCCGCCCTCTACCGGCGCCTGCTCACCGACCCCGACGAGCTGGGCGCGGTCTCCCCGGGCCACACCCAGCCGGCCTGCCCGCAGGAGGACACCTCCGTACGGGACGAGCTCGACGCGGAGTTCGACGCCGAGCGCGGGGTCACCCCACGGCTGTGGACCGGCGACCGCGAGCGCAAGGACCTCGCCCTCGCCGAGAGCCCCGCCACCCCCGAGCTCCTCGCCCAGGTGGAGGCGCTGCCCCCGGCAACCGATGCCCCCGACGTCGACGAGAAGCAGGCCGTCCAGCCGGAGAGGTCCTACGGCCTGCGCCGGCTGCTGCGCGGCTTCGGGCTGCCGCTGCTGGTCAGCCTCGGTCTGGTCGCCGTCGACGCGGGCATGGGCCTGCTGCTGCCGATCATGATCCGGCACGGCATCGACTCGGGCGTCACCCAGGCCGCGCTCGGCGCCGTGTGGGCGGCGTCCCTGCTCGCGCTGCTGACGGTGGCCGTGCAGTGGGCGGCCCAGGTCGGCGAGACCCGCATGACCGGACGCACCGGCGAGAGGGTCCTGTACTCGCTCCGCCTGAAGATCTTCGCCCAGCTCCAGCGCCTCGGGCTCGACTACTACGAGCGGGAGCTGACCGGCCGGATCATGACCCGGATGACGACCGACGTCGACGCGCTGTCGACGTTCCTCCAGACGGGCCTGGTCACCGCCTTCGTCTCGGTCGTCACCTTCTTCGGCATCATGGTCGCCCTACTGGTGATCGACGTGGAGCTCGCGCTGGTCGTCTTCGCGACGCTGCCGCCGCTGATCATCGCCACGTACTTCTTCCGCCGGGCGAGCGTGAAGGCGTACGAACTGGCCCGTGAACGCGTGTCGGTGGTCAACGCCGACCTCCAGGAGTCGGTGTCCGGGCTGCGGATCGTGCAGGCCTTCCGGCGCGAGCGGGACGGCGGGCGGCGGTTCGCCGGGCACAGCGACAGCTACCGTCAGGCGCGCATCCGGGGCCAGTGGCTGATCTCCGTGTACTTCCCCTTCGTGCAGTTCCTGTCGTCGGTGGCGGCGGCGGCCGTGCTGATCGTGGGCGGGGCGCGGGTCGACGACGGGACGCTGGCGATCGGCTCGCTGGTGGCGTACCTGCTCTACATCGACCTGTTCTTCGCGCCCGTGCAGCAGCTGTCCCAGGTCTTCGACGGCTACCAGCAGGCGTCCGTCTCGCTGGGCCGCATCCAGGAGCTGCTCCAGGAGCCGACGTCGACGAAGTCCGCCGACGAACCCCGCGAAGTCCTCTCCCTGCGCGGCGAGATCGCCTTCGAGGACGTGCACTTCGCGTACGGCGACGGCGAGGAGGCCCTCGGCGGGGTCGACCTGCGCATCCCCGCCGGGCAGACCGTCGCGTTCGTCGGCGAGACCGGCGCCGGGAAGTCGACCCTCGTCAAGCTCGTGGCCCGCTTCTACGACCCCACCGGTGGCCGGGTCACCGTCGACGGCACCGATCTGCGCGCCCTCGACCTCACCTCGTACCGGCACCGTCTGGGGGTCGTCCCTCAGGAGGCGTACCTCTTCCAGGGCACCGTCCGCGACGCCATCGCCTACGGCCGGCCCGACGCCACCGACGCCGAGGTCGAGGCGGCGGCCCGGGCGGTCGGCGCGCACGAGATGATCGCCACTCTGGAGGGCGGCTACCTCCACGAGGTCGCCGAGCGCGGCCGCAACCTCTCCGCCGGACAGCGCCAGCTGATCGCCCTGGCCCGCGCCGAGCTGGTCGACCCGGACGTCCTGCTGCTCGACGAGGCGACGGCCGCCCTGGATCTGGCCACGGAGGCCCAGGTCAACCAGGCCACCGACCGCCTCGCCGGCCGCCGCACCACCCTCGTCGTGGCCCACCGCCTCACCACCGCCGCCCGCGCCGACCGGGTCGTCGTCATGGACCACGGCCGGGTCGCCGAGGACGGCACGCACGAGGAGCTGCTCGCGCGCGGCGGGCGGTACGCCGAGCTGTGGCGGACGTTCATCGGCGCCGCGGAGCCGGAGGAGCCGGTCGGCGCGTCCCGGTGAGGCCCGCGCGACCGGCGTTTTCGTAACGCTCGTGCAACCGTCCGACATACGCCATGCGTCCATACACCTGTACGCCGATGGTCGCGCACGACGCGGTACGGGAGGACGACAGTGGACAGTGGAGCGATACGCCGGCGGCTCGCGCTCGGCCTGGCCGTGCTGACCGCCTCCGGCCTGCTCGCCGTGGCGGCGCCGGGCGAGGCGCAGGCCGCCGCCTCCGCCCACTGTCCCGGCCGCAAGGTCCGCACCCTGCCGTTCTCCACCGGAACCGTGCTCGTCTACAAACGCGGCGGCTACGTCTGCGCCGTGACCCTCACCAAGAAGCCCGGCGTGAAGCGGAAGATGTCGGTGAGCGTGCAGGCACGCGGCAACCGCCCGGTCGTCGACGACGGCCGGTACTCCTACCACGCCGGCCCGGTGATGGTGCACGCCGGGCGCCGCTGCGTATGGCTGAAGGGCAGGGTGGGGCGGGGGACGTTCAGCTCCGGCTGGATCCTGTGCTGACGACCGGCGCATAGAGGGTTTTCCCCATGTCCCCTGGTGCTGGGGGGAGTTGGTCCGCTAGCTTCCGGCGCACATCTGTCTCACAGGGGAGTGCGCATGCGCAAGGCGCTCAGATGGCTGCTGGCGCTCACGGTGCTCATAGGCACCTTGAGTACGGCGGGGGCGGCCACCGCCGCCGACGCCACCGGCACCGACGGCACCACCGACATCAAGGAAAGGCTGCTCTCCATACCGGGCATGAGCCTGGTCGAGGAGAAGCCGTACACCGGCTACCGCTTCTTCGTCCTGAACTACACCCAGCCGGTCGACCACCGGAAGCCGTCGAAGGGCACGTTCCAGCAGCGCATCACCGTGCTGCACAAGGACGTCTCCCGCCCGACGGTCTTCTTCACCAGCGGCTACAACGTCTCCACGACGCCCCGCCGCAGCGAGCCGACCCAGATCGTGGACGGCAACCAGGTATCCCTGGAGTACCGCTTCTTCACCCCGTCCCGCCCCGACCCGGCGAACTGGTCCAAGCTGGACATCTGGCAGGCGGCCAGCGACCAGCACCGCGTCTTCAAGGCCCTGAAGAGCGTCTACGGCAAGAACTGGATCTCCACGGGCGGTTCGAAGGGCGGCATGACCGCCACCTACTACGAGCGCTTCTACCCGCGCGACATGGACGGCGTCGTCGCCTACGTCGCCCCCAACGACGTCGTCAACAAGGAGGACTCGGCCTACGACCGCTTCTTCGCACGCGTCGGCACCAAGGAGTGCCGCGACCGGCTGAACGCCGTGCAGCGCGAGGCGCTGGTGCGCCGTGAGCCGCTGGAGAAGAAGTACGCGGCCTACGCGAAGGAGAACGGCCTCACCTTCGAGACCATCGGCAGCCTGGACAAGGCCTACGAGGCCGTCGTCCTCGACTACGTGTGGGGCTTCTGGCAGTACAGCCTGCTGAAGGACTGCGACCAGATCCCGGCCGACGCGAAGAAGGCCACCGACGACGACATCTGGACCTCCGTCGACACGATCTCCGGTTTCTCCGCCTATGCCGACCAGGGCCTGACGACCTACACGCCGTACTACTACCAGGCCGGCACGCAGCTCGGCGCGCCGACGATCCGGTTCCCGCACATCGAGAAGCAGTACATCCGCTACGGCTACCAGCCGCCGCGGAACTTCGTCCCGCGTGACATCCCCATGAAGTTCCAGCCGGCCGCGATGCGGGACGTCGACACCTGGGTCCGCCACAACGCCCGCCGGATGCTCTTCGTCTACGGCCAGAACGACCCGTGGGGCGCCGAGCCGTTCCACCTCGGCCAGGGCGCGAAGGACTCCTACGTCCTCACCGCTCCCGGCATGAACCACGGCGCCAACGTCGCGGGCCTCGTGCCCGAGCAGAAGGACCTCGCCACCGCCCGCATCCTCGACTGGGCCGGAGTCGCCTCCCGCGCGGTGCAGGCGGACCCGCAGGCGGCGAAGCCGCTGGCGAAGTTCGACGCCAAGCTCGACAAGCGGGACCCGCAGCGGGAGCAGACGCTGCGGCCGTAAAACCCGGCAGGAGCCTGTAGCGCTCCTGTCGCGCCCGGCCGTCGCTCACAGCGGCCGGGCGCACCCCACGGGCCGGTCGCCGCCGAGCCGGACGTACAGGACGGTCGGGGCGGGACAGTCGGCGCGCCTGGCGACGGCCTCGGTCACCTCGTACTCCGGCTCCCGCTCGCCGTTCCCGTCGCACGCGGTCTCGCGGACCTGCCCGTCGCCCGAGCCGTAGACGCAGTCGCCGACGATGGTGCGGGGCCCGCCACCGCCGCCCGGGTCGCCCGGGTGCGGCGGCTGGAGGTTGCGCATACAGGCGTAGCCCTGCTGCACCGCCCCGTCGCCGTCCTCGTCGGACACGGGCCGCTGCTCGCTGATGTGCAGCACGAAGTCCGTGGTCGCCGGGCAGCGCGGCCCGTCCCGGACCGTGCCGTCGTGCCGCGCCACGACCCGGGCCGCCGCCCGCTCACCGGCGCACGGCACCTCGGTGAAGCTCGTCGTGCCGAACGAACTGCACTCGTCGACCGCGAGGAACACCGCCCCGTACCCGGACGGCCGGGTCACCGGCGGTGATCCGGCGGTGGTCGTTCCCGGCGCCGACCCGCCCGGCCGGCCGCTCTCCGCGACACCCGCCGACGGGCTCTGGCACCCGGTCAGCAGCGCTCCGAGCAGCACGAGCAGCGCCCACACCACCCCCGCCGAACTTCTCTCGCGCATCGCCGTCCCCCCAGTGCCGCAGCCCAGCGTGGCCCGCCGCCGGGGCGCACGCCAGGCACATGGGGCGGTTTGCGCACGTTGGGGGTGGTGCGCCCGGTCCGTGGCGTACGTCTAGTACGACAGCCCGTACCCGATCGGGTACAGCACCTGCTCCGGATCATCCGCCCGCTGCACCGGCACCGGGAGTTTCCCGCGTGGTGCCACCCGTCCCGCGATCACCCGTGCGGCGGCCCGCAGTTCGACGTCGGTCCAGGAGTAGGCCGCGAGGCACGCCGGGACGGTGGACAGCCGGGCCACGTCGTACGGATTGCGGATCGCGACCGCCACGACCGGCCTCCCCGTCGCCACGAGCTGCTCGACCAGCGTCTTCTGGCCGCTGCCCGCCGTGACGTTGTACGTCGCCGCCACCACCGCGTCCACGTCCCGCGCCGCCGCGACCGCCCTGGCGATGGTCGCCGCGGACGGGGCCGTCCCGGTCGACAGGGCGGTGGCGGTGAAGCCGAGCTCCGTCAGCGCGGCGGCGAGTACCCCGGTGGGCGGTCCGGTCGTCCCCGACGGCGAGGCCGGATCGGCCCCGACCACCAGCACCTTGGGGTACCGGCGCCGGGACAGCGGCAGCAGCCGCCCCTCGTTGACGAGCAGGGTGGTCGTCCGCTCGGCGATCCGGTCGGCCGCCGCCAGGTGCGCCCGGGTGCCGACGGTGCGATCGACACCCTCCTGACCGACGTACGGCGCGCGGAACAGCCCCAGCTTCGTCTTCAGCCGCAGGATCCGCAGGACCGACTCGTCGAGCCGCGCCTCGGTCAGCTCGCCGTTCCGCACGGCCGCCAGGACCGCGTTCCAGGCGAGGTCCAGATCCGGCGGGTTGAGGAGCTGGTCCACGCCCGCCTTGAGCGCGAGCACCGGCACCCGGTCGTCGCCGTACTTGGTCCGCACGCCCTCCATGCCGAGGGAGTCCGTGACCACGACCCCGTCGTAGCCGAGCCGCTCGCGGAGGATGCCGGTGAGGATCGGGCGGGAGAGGGTGGCCGGGTCGCCGGAGTCGTCCAGGGCCGGGACCATCAGGTGCGCGGTCATGATCGAGTCGATGCCCGCGGCGATCGCCGCCCGGAACGGCGGTGCGTCCAGCTTCTCCCACAGCTCCCGGCTGTGCGTGATGGTCGGGAAGCCGGTGTGGCTGTCGACGTTGGTGTCCCCGTGCCCGGGGAAGTGCTTGGCGGTCGCCGCCACCCCGGACCCCTGGTACCCGGCGACCTCGGCGGCCACCAGCGCGGCCACCGCCTTCGGGTCGGCGCCGAAGGACCGTACGCCGATGACAGGGTTGGCCGGGTTGACGTTCACGTCGGCCACGGGGGAGTAGTCCTGCCGGATGCCCATCGCCCGCAGCTCACGCCCCGCGATCCGCCCGAGGCTCCGGGCGTCGGACCGCGATCCGCCCGCGCCGACGGCCATGGCCCCCGGGAAGAGCGTCGCGGGCCTGCCCACCCGGGCGACGATCCCGTGCTCCTGGTCGGTGGAGATGAGCACGGGCAGCCCGCGCGGCAGTTCCAGGGAGGCCCGCTGGATGCCGTTGGAGAGGTCCGCGATCTGGTGCGGCTCGCGGGTGTTGTGCGCCCAGGCGAAGTAGATGATGCCGCCGACCCGGTACTTCGCGACGAGGTCGGCGGCCGTACGGACCCCGATCTCCTTCAGGTTGGCGTCGACGTCGGCCTGGTCGGGGGCGGTGGCGGAGTGGCCGTAGACCCGCATCACGAAGAGCTGGCCGACCTTCTCCTCCAGCGTCATACGCGAGACGAGGGCGCGCAGTCTCTTGTCGTCGGGGGCGCCGGCGGCGTACGCGGGCCCGGCGGCCGCGAGGGCGCCGACGGCGCCGGCCGTGGCGGCGAGGACGGTGCGTCTGGAGGGCTGTGCGGTGTTTCCCGTGCTTCCCGTGCCGGTGTCGTGCACGTGCGCTCCTTCCGGAGGTGATCCGCTGGGATCCGCTGAAGGAAACTTCCGAGAGGCCACCAATAACCGGGAAGTTTCTGCCAGTCAAGGGAGTGCACAGTAACCGCACAGGGGCCGCCACCGGCGCGGTTGGAGGGGGACGCGCCGATGGCGGCGGTGCCGCCGGCCGCGGTACGGCGGAGAGGGTGGTCAGCGATCGCAGCCAGCAGCGAGGGCCGACACCGCACCGTGGTGACTCTCCGGCGGCCTGCGCATTGGACGACGGGAGTCCGGGCCGGGTTCCCGGCCCGGGCCGGATTTCCGGAAGTCGGTACGCGGGTGAAGCAGGGGTTCAACGGGGCGGATGAGCCACCGCTTCCGGCCACTGCTCGCTGAGCACGCGGATGCGGGTGCCGCGTATTTCGGTCGACGCCCCGGGCCGCGTACGGAAGGCTTGCCCTCGTGAGCTTCGCACTGGAAGGACCCGTCCTGGAAGGTGCTCTGGTCCGTCTGGAGCCCTTGGGCCACCGGCACGCCGCCGAGTTGGCGATGGCGGCGACGGAGGACCGGGACACCTATGCCTTCACCTGGGTACCGGCTGCCGACGAGGTGGATGCCTACATCGACGCGCAACTCGCCCGCGCGGCGACGGGGCGGCTCGCGCCCTACGCGCAGATCTCGACGGCCACGGGACGCGCGGTCGGTGCCACGGCCTACTGGGAACCACGCTCCTGGCTCGCGGACGACCAACTCGACGCGGTGGAGGTCGGCTTCACCTGGCTCGCCCGTTCCGCCCAGGGCACGGGCGTGAACGCCGAGGCGAAGCTCCTCCTCTTCCGGCACGCCTTCGAGGAGTGGGGCGTCTCGCGCGTGGACCTGAAGACCGATGCCCGCAACAGCCGCTCCCGCGCCGCCATCGAGAGCGTGGGCGCCCGCTTCGAGGGCGTGTTGCGGAACTGGTCCCGGTCGTGGGCCCCCGGTGAGGAAGGGCGGCTGCGCGATTCCGCGATCTTCTCGGTGACGGAACCGGAGTGGCCGCGGTGCCGGGAGAGGCTGGAGGAACGGGTGAACGGGTTCCTCACGCGGTCGTAGGCCACGACCACTCGATACGGCCGCTGCCCCGCCCAGTTCCGCGGGGCGGGGCAGCGAGCGTGGTTCAGGGCCGGATCACGAGGTGTGCTCGACGAACCTCGCCGCCGTCTCGGCCAGTACCTCCCGCCCGTCCCGTGCCCACAACCCGTCGTTGAACAGCTCGACTTCGATGGCACCGGTGTAACCGGCCGCCTCCACGTACGCCTTCCACTCCCGCATGTCGATCGAGCCGTCGCCGATCTGGCCGCGGCCGGTCAGCACGCCCTCCGGGAGCGGAGTCGTCCAGTCGGCGAGCTGGAAGGTGTGGATCCGGCCGCCCGCACCCGCCCGGGCGATCTGCGCGGGAGCCGTGTCGTCCCACCAGATGTGGTACGTGTCGACGGTGACCCCGACCTGGTGCGCCGGGAAGCGTTCGGCCAGGTCCAGGGCCTGGGCCAGCGTCGACACCACGCAGCGGTCGGAGGCGTACATCGGGTGGAGCGGCTCGATCGCCAGGCGGACGCCGTGCCGCTCCGCGTAGGGGCCCAGTTCCGACAGGGCGTCCGCGATGCGTTCCCGCGCGCCGTGCAGGTCCTTGGAACCGGCCGGGAGCCCGCCCGAGACCAGGACCAGCGTGTCGGTGCCCAGCGTCGCCGCCTCGTCGATCGCCCGGCGGTTGTCGGCCAGGGCCTCCGCGCGCTCTTGCGGGTCGATCGCCGTGAAGAAGCCGCCCCGGCACAACGTCGTCACCGTCAGACCCGCGTCCCGGACCAGCTTGGCCGTGGCCTCCAGGCCGTACGACTGGACCGGCTCGCGCCACAGACCGACGTTGCCGATGCCCGACTGGACGCAGACGTCCACCAGTTCCGGCATCGACAGCTGCTTCACCGTCATCTGGTTGATGGAGAAGCGCTCCAGCTCCGCGGCGCTCACTGGTCCACCCCGTACACGCTCAGCAGGTTCTTCATCCGCTCCTCCGCCAGCTTCGGGTCGGGGAACAGGCCCAGACCGTCGGCGAGTTCGTACGCCTTCGCGAAGTGCGGGAGCGAGCGGGCCGACTGGAGGCCGCCGACCATCGTGAAGTGGGACTGGTGGCCGGCCAGCCAGGCCAGGAACACCACGCCCGTCTTGTAGAAGCGGGTCGGGGTCTGGAAGAGGTGCCGGGAGAGTCCGACCGTGGGGTCCAGCAGGTCGCGGAAGCCCTGCGTGTTCCCCGTGTCGAGGACCCGGACCGCCTCCGCGGCCAGCGGGCCCAGCGGGTCGAAGATGCCGAGCAGGGCGTGGCTGAAGCCCTGTTCGTCGCCGGCGATCAGCTCGGGGTAGTTGAAGTCGTCGCCCGTGTAGCAGCGCACGCCCTGCGGCAGACGGCGGCGGATGTCGATCTCGCGCTGCGCGTCCAGCAGCGAGACCTTGATGCCGTCGACCTTGTCCGGGTGGGCGGCGATGACGTCCAGGAAGGTGTGGGTGGCGGCGTCCAGGTCCGTCGCGCCCCAGTAGCCCTCCAGCGCCGGGTCGAACATGGGGCCGAGCCAGTGCAGGATCACCGGCTCGGACGCCTGACGGAGCAGGTGGCCGTAGACCTCCAGATAGTCCTCCGGCCCCTTGGCGACCGCCGCCAGAGCCCGCGAGGCCATCAGGATCGCCCGCGCGCCCGACTCCTCGACGACCGCGAGCTGCTCCTCGTACGCGGCGCGGATCTCCGCCAGGCTGTACGGGTAGCCGACCTCGGTGGCCGACAGCTGGTCCGTGCCCACACCGCAGGCGATCAGGCCGCCGACCGACTTCGCCTCCGCCGCCGACCGGCGGATCAGCTCCGCCGCGCCCGCCCAGTCCAGGCCCATGCCGCGCTGGGCCGTGTCCATCGCCTCGGCGACGCCCAGCCCGTGCGACCACAGATGCCGGCGGAAGGCCAGGGTGGCGTCCCAGTCGACGGCGGCGGGCGAGTCGGGCGAGACGTCCGCGTACGGGTCGGCGACGACGTGCGCCGCCGAGTAGACCGTGCGGGAGGTGAAGGGCGTGCCGGGGCTCACCAGGAGCGGTTCGGTGCGCGGCTCGTACGTCCGCGACGCCCCGTTGCTGTCCGGGAGTCGGATGGTCACGGCTGGATCTCCGGAACGTCGATACGGCGGCCCTCGGCCGAGGACTTCAGGCCCAGCTCGGCGAGCTGGACACCGCGGGCGCCGGCCAGCAGGTCCCAGTGGTAGGGGGCGTCGGCGTAGACGTGCTTGAGGAACAGCTCCCACTGCGCCTTGAAGCCGTTGTCGAACTCGGCGTTGTCCGGGATCTCCTGCCACTGGTCGCGGAAGACCTCGGTGGCGGGGATGTCCGGGTTCCAGACCGGCTTGGGCGTGGCCGAGCGGTGCTGGACGCGGCAGTTGCGCAGGCCGGCGACGGCCGAACCCTCGGTGCCGTCCACCTGGAACTCGACGAGCTCGTCGCGGTTGACGCGCACGGCCCAGCTGGAGTTGATCTGGGCGATGGCGCCGCCCTCCAGCTCGAAGATGCCGTACGCGGCGTCGTCGGCGGTGGCGTCGTAGGGCTTGCCGTTCTCGTCCCAGCGCTGCGGGATGTGGGTGGTGGCGATGGCCTGGACGGACTTCACCCGGCCGAACAGCTCGTGCAGGACGTACTCCCAGTGCGGGAACATGTCGACGACGATGCCGCCGCCGTCCTCGGTCCGGTAGTTCCAGGACGGGCGCTGCGCGGCCTGCCAGTCGCCCTCGAAGACCCAGTAGCCGAACTCGCCGCGCACGGACAGGATCCGGCCGAAGAAGCCGCCGTCGATGAGGCGCTTCAGCTTCAGCAGGCCGGGGAGGAAGAGCTTGTCCTGGACGACGCCGTGCTTGATGCCGGCCTCGTTCGCCAGCCGGGCGAGGTCCAGGGCGCCGTCGAGGCCGGTGGCCGTCGGCTTCTCGGTGTAGATGTGCTTGCCGGCCGCGATGGCCTTCTTGAGCGCCTCCTCGCGGGCGGAGGTGACCTGGGAGTCGAAGTAGATGTCCACCGTCTCGTCGGCGAGGACCGCGTCCAGGTCGGTCGAGACGTGCTCCAGCCCGTGCCGCTCGGCCAGCGCCTTGAGCGCGTGCTCACGGCGGCCGACCAGGATCGGCTCGGGCCACAGCACGGTGCCGTCGCCGAGGTCGAGGCCGCCCTGCTCACGGAGGGCGAGGATGGAGCGGACCAGGTGCTGGCGGTAGCCCATGCGCCCGGTCACGCCGTTCATGGCGATACGCACCGTCTTGCGTGTCACGTCGTTCCCTTCGTACGCGGTCGTCGCGCCGCGTACGCCCCACTCTTCACAGGTGGCCCGGTGAGCGACCTGTGGACTGGTGAGCGGTACAGCAAGCGCTTTCTATACATGAAGAAGCTAGCCTCTGAACCGCGGTCCGGACAAGACCGTGACCAGGACGAGTTGTTCGAGGGGGCGAACACCTCGGGGTCGGGGGCTTAAGGTCTGCTCGGAACCATGGCCATAGGTCCATCGGTGCCGGGGCGTCGGTTCCATCGGAACCAAGGCCACAGGTCTGTATGTGTACGAGGGTGACGAGGGCGGACGACGAGATGCTCGACCGGAGGACGACGAGATGACGGTGACCCTGGCGGACGTGGCGGCCCGCGCGCAGGTCTCGCCCGCGACGGTGTCGCGCGTGCTGAACGGGAACTACCCCGTGGCCGCATCCACCCGGGAGCGGGTGCTGAAGGCCGTGGACGAGCTGGACTACGTGCTCAACGGGCCCGCGAGCGCCCTGGCCGCCGCCACCTCCGACCTGGTCGGGATCCTGGTGAACGACATCGCCGACCCGTTCTTCGGGATCATGGCGAGCGCGATCCAGGCCGAGATCGGCGGGCCGGGCGGCCGCGCGGGCGGGGAGAGACTCGCGGTGGTCTGCAACACCGGCGGCTCTCCCGAGCGGGAGCTGACGTATCTCACGCTGTTGCAGCGGCAGCGGGCGGCGGCCGTGGTGCTGACCGGCGGGGCGATTGAGGACGCTGCGCACCAGGCGGCGATGGACACCAAGGTGCGGAAGCTGGCCGACGCCGGGACGCGGGTCGTCCTGTGCGGACGCCCGCCGGCGCCGGAGACCGGCGCGATCGCGCTGACCTTCGACAACCGCGGAGGCGGGCAGGAACTCACCGAGCACCTGATCGGGCTCGGGCACCGACGGCTCGGCTACATCGCGGGCCCGGAGGAGCGGACGACGACCCGGCACCGGCTGGAGGGGCACCGGGCCGCGCTCGCCGCGCACGGCATCGAGGAGGACCCCCGGTGGACGGTGCACGGGCGGTACGACCGGCGGTCCGGCTACGAGGCGACGCTGGAGCTGCTGCGGCGCGACCCGTCGCTGACGGCGGTCGTCGCCGCGAACGACTCCGTCGCGCTCGGGGCGTGTGCGGCGCTGCGGGACTCCGGGCTGCGGATTCCGGAGGACGTGTCGGTGGCCGGGTTCGACGATCTGCCGTTCAGCATCGACGCGGTGCCTGCGCTGACGACCGTGCGGCTGCCGTTGGCGGAGGCCGGGGCGCGGGCCGGGCGGATCGCGATGGGACGGGAGGAGGCGCCGCCCGGGGGGATCGCCTCGGTGCGGGGGGAGTTGATGGTGCGGGGGTCTTCCGGGGTGCCGCGCGCCTGATCGTGCTGGTGCTGGGGGTGGTGCCGGGGCTCGGAGCAGGTGAAGCCCGACAGCGGCGTTTCGACGGTCACCCCGTGAGGCGCCGGTCGATGAGTCGCCCTCGAACGAGGCAGGCTGATGGCCCAGGCCGTTGTCGATGAGGAACTGATCTGGTCCGTGTCGGTGGACTGCACGATCGTGCGAACTCACCAGCACGCGCCCCGGGGCCCTCGAGAAGGGCCCCGGCCGGCGAACCGGCCGGCCACGCCCTCGGCCGGTCCCGCGGCGGGCTCCGCCAAGCTCCGTTCGCCCGCCGAGCAGGTCCCTCCGACGAGTGCCGTGTCCGGGGACGTGGCGGCGGGGCGAGTGCGGGAGCCTTGTCAGCGGACGACGTCGAAGACGTTCTTCTGCAGACCGTTGGCGTAGACCTCGTGCTCGACGAGCTTCAGCTTCTGGGTGTCCTTGTCGGTGGCGCTGAACAGACGCTTGCCCGCGCCGAGCAGGAGCGGGAAGACGAGCAGGTGGTAACGGTCGATCAGGCCGGCGTCCGAAAGGGCCTGGTTCAGGGCCGCGCTGCCGTGGACGATGATCGGGCCGCCCTCGGTCTCCTTCAACGCGGCGACGTCGTCGAGCGAGCGCAGGATCGTGATCTCACCCCAGTTCGACACCAGATCGTCCTCGGTGAGGGTGGTGGAGACGACGTACTTCGGCATCACCTTGTAGTCGGCGAAGTCCTCCATGCCGGGCCACACCGGGCTGAACGCCTCGTAGCTGGTCCGGCCCAGGAGCATCGCGGTGGCTTCCTTCTGCTCCCGGCCCTTGATCTCGAATGCCTCGGGGAGGAATTCGATGTCCTTGAAGGTCCACCCGGCGTTCCGGTAACCGGGCTCGCCGCCCGGGGCCTCCACGACGCCGTCGAGCGAGATGAAAGCGGTGCTGATCAGGGTACGCATCTAAGGTTCCTAGGTATCTCGTGTCCGGTTCTCAGCAGGTTCCGTCGGTGCACGCTTCCACAACACTCGCGGCTGCGGCGCACCAATCACGATGTCTGACTGCGGATCACGGAGAAACTCATCGGCCGTCGCCCGTCCCTCCCGTCTGCCTCGGCCGTCGTCCGGATCAGCTCGGCGAGCCACACGCGGTCGGGCTCGTTGATCGAAACGAAACTCCTGGTTTCGGATGCCCTGGACGTCTAGGATCGACTCAAGGAATCTCTGACTGAGTCAAGCATCGGGGGTCGTGGCCATGACCGTTCAGGACATCCGCTCCTTCAACCGCTTCTACACGAACGTCATCGGCGCGCTCGACTACGGCCGTCACCTCTACGCGCCTTACACCCTCACCGAGTCCCGCGTGCTCTACGAGCTCGCGCACGCGCCGCGCACGGACGCCGCCGACCTGCGGGCCCAGCTGCACCTGGACGCCGGGTACCTGAGCCGCATCCTGAACAAGTTCGAGGAGGACGGCCTGGTCGAGCGCGGACCGTCCGAGACGGATCCGCGCCGGCGCAGTGTCACCCTCACCGAGCGCGGCCGGGAGGCCGCCGCGCTCCTCGACGAGCGGGCGCGCCAAACGGTCGGGGCGATGCTGGACACCGTGCGCGCCGAGGACCGGCCGCGGCTGGCCGAGGCGCTGCGGACCGTCCGGACACTTCTGGGTGAGGGCCGGGCGCCACGCCCCGAGGACGTCGTCCTGCGCGACCCCGTCCCCGGCGACCTCGGCTGGATCGTGCAGCGCAACGCCGCCCTGTACGCCGCCGAGTACGGCTTCAACCTCGACTACGAGGGCTTGGTCGCCCGGATCGTCGCCGAGTACGGCGAGGACCACGACCCGCATCTGGAGCGGACGTGGATCGCCGAGCTGGACGGCCGGCCGGTGGGGTGCGTGATGTGCGTACGGGACGACGTGCCGGGGGCCGCTCGGCTCCGGCTGCTGCTCGTCGAGCCGGACGCGCGCGGCCTGGGCATCGGGGACCGGTTGGTCGGGGCCGTCGTCGCCTTCGCGCGCGAGGCCGGATACCGCGAGATCGTCCTGTGGACCAACGACATCCTCGCCGCCGCCCGCCGCATCTACCAGCGCCACGGCTTCGTGCTGGTCGCGGAGAAACCGCACCGCTCCTTCGGCCAGGACCTGGTCGGCCAGGACTGGCGACTGGATCTTCTCGCAACACCCGAGTGACCAAGGGGAGTCGCCGGCAGGGGTGCCGGGTAGGGTCCGTCCACATGAAGCTGGCGTTCTCCACCCTCGGTGTCCCCGGCCTGCCCCTGCCCGACGTCCTGCGGCTCGCGACCGCGCACGGCTACCACGGAGTGGAGCTGCGTGCCCACCCCGAGGAACCGGTCCACCCCGGCCTCGGCTCCGCCGAACGAGCCGATGTCGCGGCCGAGTTCAAGGGGTCGGGCGTAGAGATCCTGGGCCTGGCGGGCTACGCGCGGGTCGCCGCGCCGGGCGACGACGAGCCCGTCCTGGCCGAGATCCGCTCCCTCCTCGACCTGGCCCGTGACCTCGGCGCCCCGTACATCCGGGTCTTCCCCGGCGGCGACCTGGACGTCCAGACCCCGGAGGAGGCCGACGCGACGGCCGCCCGGCGGCTGGGCACGGCCGCCGAGTACGCGGGCGACCTGGGCGTCCGCATCCTCCTGGAGACCCACGACTCGCACCGCACCGCCGCCGACGCGATGCGCGTCCTCGGGCTGGTCGGCCACCGCCAGGTGGGCGCGCTGTGGGACGTGATGCACACCTGGCTGGGCGGCGAGCAGCCCTCGGAGACCTACGCGGCGCTCTCCCCGCACCTCGGCTACGTCCAGGTCAAGGACATCGCCTCCGCCGAGGACACGACCCCGCTGCCGCTCGGCGCGGGCGTCCTGCCGCTGGCCGAGTGCGTGGAGGTCCTCTCCCGGCACGGCTGGGACGGCTGGCTGTGCTGGGAGTACGAGAAGCGCTGGTACGAGTCGGCCGCCGAACTGCCAGGCCTGCTGGGACCGGGCCGCGAGCATCTGAACCGGCTGCTGAACGACTCGGCGTGACGGGGCGCGGGGCGCCGGCCCGGAGCACGGGCCGCACTCGCCGCGCTGCGCGAGCAACTGCCCGTCGACGACGGGCCGGTCGGCCTCCTCGGCGCCTCGCTCGGCGGAGCCGTGGCGTGTCGGGTGCTCACCACGTGGCGGATTCCGGTCCGGTCGGTCGCCCTGGTCAACCCCGCCGGCGAACTGGACTTCGTAGGTCGAGCTGATCACCGGGCCGGACCTCGCGCACCCCTTGGCCGAGGAACCCGGTCTGGAACCGGCTCCGCAGCTGCCTGCCGCCAGGGCGGTCGACGAAGTCCTGACGAAGGGCAGCCGCCATGAAATGGATTGCGGCCCCGCTGCCCGCGTCGCTAGCGTCGCCGCCCATGCCCCCGACCCTGCGCACGCCCCGCCTGCTCCTCGACGCCTACACCCCGGAGGACGAAGAGGACTTCGTCGCCCTGTTCCAGGACACCAGGGTGTCCCGGTGGATGGGGGACGGCCCCGCTGCCGAGGCGGACGACCGGGCACTGTTCGGGCGGATCTTCAGCAAGGTCTACGCCCAGGAACTGTTCGACGTGTGGGCGGTCCGGCGCGGTGGGCGACTGGTCGGGCATGCGGAGATCAAGCGGACGGACGCGGTCGACGGCCACGAGATCGTCTATGCCCTGGCCCCGGAGGCCTGGGGCAGCGGCCTCGGGACGGAGCTGGCGGAGGCACTCGTGGGATACGGCTTCGACGTACTCGGGCTGACCGAGGTGCACGCCACCGTCGCCGCGCAGAACGAGGCCTCGCTGCGCCTGCTGGGCCGGATCGGGTTCACGCACGTCCGGGACGTCGAGGAGGACGACGGCGGCCTCACCCGCGTGCTGACCCGGCCGGCGCGGTGATCTCCTCAGATATCCGGCAAGAATCAGGCAAGAAATTCTCACCTGACCGTGCAACCCTTTCCGTCCTCCGCGGGTCGTACATGGCGTCAGGGCTTTCTGGAGGGGGATCCGGGGGGATTGCGGGGGTTCTGACGGGAGGGGAAAAGCCGAGGGGGCCCGGTCCGCGGACCGGGCCCCCTCGAAGCGTCACCGGGCACGCGCCGGCACGCGCACGGGCGGCGATCAGAAGAAGACTCAGAAGGCTCAGAAGAAGACGCCACACCTCAGCAGCACGTTCGCGTACGGCCGTGCCTCGCCCGTGCGGACCACCAGCCGGGCCCCGGCCGACAACTCCTTGAGCCGCTCGTGCGACACCAGGTCCAGCGACGGAAAGTGCCCGTCCAGGAGTTCCGAAGCCCCCTGGTTCGCTTCCCGTACCTCCGTCGCCGCAGTCGCCCCCTCGACCACCAGCTCGGCCAGCAGCCCCTCCAGCACCTCGGCGAACGTCGGCACCCCGGCCCGGAAGGCGAGGTCCACCACCCGAGGGCCGTCGGGAATGGGCATGCCCGCGTCGCACACCAGCACCCCGTCCCCGTGGCCCAGCTCGGCCATCGCACCGGCGAGGTGACGGTTCAGTATTCCGTTCCGCTTCACAGCTCAGCGACCTCCGCCGCCGTCGGGAAGGACGCCTGCGCGCCCTCCTTCGTCACGGTCACCGCCCCTACCCGCGCCGCGTACGCGGCCGCCTCCGCAAGGGACTCACCGGCCCCCAGCCGGAAGGCCAGCGCGGCGGTGAACGCGTCACCCGCGCCGGTCGTGTCCACGGCGCTCACCTTCACGGACGGAACCCGGGAGACGCCTTCCGCGGAGGCGACCAGCGCGCCCTCCGCGCCCAGCGTCACCACCACCGACCGCGGGCCCTTCGCGAGCAGGATCCGCGCCCAGTCCTCCGGGCTGTCCCCCACGGCGGCCGAGCCCAGGATCACCTTCGCCTCGTGCTCGTTGACGATCAGCGGGTCGCACGCCGCCAGCACCTCCTGCGGAAGGGGGCGCGGCGGCGAGGGGTTCAGCACGAAACGGCTCTCCGGCGCCAGGTTCCGTACGACCTCCACCACAGTCTCCAGCGGGATCTCCAGCTGTGCCGAGACCACCCGGGAGGCGTGGAAGAGGCTCCCGGCGGCGCTGACGTCCTCCGGCACCAGCCGGCCGTTCGCGCCCGGCGAGACCACGATGCTGTTGTCCCCGGACGGGTCGACCGTGATCAGCGCGACCCCGGTCGGCGCGCCGCCCACCAGGACACCCACCGTGTCGACGCCGGACTCCCGCTGCGAGTCCAGCAGCATCCGCCCGTACGCGTCGTCGCCGACCCGGGCCAGCAGAGCCGTACGGGCTCCGAGCCGGGCGGCCGCGACCGCCTGGTTCGCGCCCTTGCCGCCCGGGTGGACGGCCAGGTCGGAGCCGAGCACGGTCTCGCCGGCACCGGGCCGGCGCTCGACACCGATCACCAGGTCGGCGTTGGCCGACCCCACGACCAGGAGGTCGTAGTCGTACATGAGTCGTCTCCCCACATGAGTGACATGGGCGGGCGGCCCCACCAGCCGTGGGTGACCGCCCGCCGTTCCCCGATGTCAGCCGCTGAAGCCGGCCACGTTCTCCTTCGTGACCACCTTCACCGGCACCTTCACCATCTCCTCGACCTTCTTGCCCTGGAGTGCCTTCAGGGCGTTGTCCACGGCGATCTTCCCGAGCTGGGACGGCTGCTGCGCCACGGACGCGTACAGCGTGCCGCCCTCGACCGCCTTCAGTCCGTCAGGCGTGCCGTCGAACCCGACCACGGAGACCGACTTGCCGGCCTTGGAGCCCAGGGCCTTGATCGCGCCGAGCGCCATCTCGTCGTTCGCGGCGATGACGCCCTGGACGTCCGGGTGGGCCTGGAGCAGGTTCGACATCACGTCGAGGCCCTTGGTGCGGTCGAAGTCCGCGGGCTGCTGGGCCACGACCTGGATGCCCGGGTAGGCCTTGAGGCCGTTCGCGAAGCCCTGCGCGCGCTCGCGGGCGGCGGAGGTGCCGGCCTGCCCCTGGAGGATCACGATCTTGCCCTTGCCGCCCAGCTTGTCGGCGATGGTCTTCGCGGCGAGTTCACCGCCGGTGACGTTGTCGGAGGCGACCAGCGTGTCCGTCCTGGCGTCGTTGACGCCGCGGTCGACGGCGATGACCGGGATCTTCGCCTTGTCGGCGGCCTTCACGGAGTTGCTCGCCGCGTCCGAGTCCACCGGGTTGACGATGATCGCGCCGAGCCCGGAAGTGGTGAAGTTCTGGAGCTGGTTGGCCTGCTGGGAGGCGTCGTTCTGCGCGTCCGTGACGGTCAGGTCCACGCCCAGCTTCTTCGCCTGGGCCTGGGCGCCCGCCCGGATCTGTACGAAGAAGGGGTTGTTGAGGGTGGACAGCGACAGGCCCATCTTCGGGGTGCTGGCGGCGGAGGAGCCGTTGTGCAGGAAGGACGTGGCGCCGACGATCGCGACGGTGACGACGGCAGCGAGCGCGTACGTCGCCGCCTGCCTGCCCTTGTCGCCGCCGGTGCCGGCCCCGGCCGGGGTCGCCCCGGCCTTGCGCCGCGCGGTGTCGAGCAGCACGGCCAGCGCGATGACGACGCCGATGACCACCTGCTGCCAGAACGCCGACACGTTCAGCAGGTTCAGCCCGTTGCGCAGCACGGCCAGGATCAGCGCGCCGATCAGCGTGCCGGACGCCTTGCCCGTACCGCCCGCCAGGGACGCCCCGCCGATGACGACCGCGGCGATCGCGTCCAGCTCGTAGCCGTCCGCTGCCTGGGGCTGCGCGGAGGACAGCCGGGCGGCGAGCACGACACCGGCTACGGCGGCGAAGACGCCCGAGAAGGCGTAGATCGCGAGCTTCTGCTTCTTCACGCGCAGGCCGGACAGCCGCGCGGCCTCCTCGTTGCCGCCGATCGCGTACATCGAGCGGCCGATGTACGTCCGGCCGAGCACGAACGCAGCGATCAGGCCCATCACGACCATGACGAGCACCGGCACCGGCAGCCAGCCGCCGAGCGTGTCCCCGAGGTGGGAGACCGAGTCGGGGAAAGCGATCGGGGAGCCCTCGGAGATGACGAGGGACAGGCCACGGGCCACCGACAGCATGGCCAGCGTCGCGATGAACGGCGGCAGCTTGCCGTAGGAGATCAGGATGCCGTTGACCAGGCCGCACGCGATGCCGGTCGCTATGGCCAGCAGGACGGCGAGGAACACGGGGACGCCCGCCGAGGTGGCGCTCCACGCGAGGACCGTGGCCGACAGCGCGGCGACCGAGCCGACCGACAGGTCGATGCCCGCCGAGACGATCACGAAGGTGACACCGAAGGCGAGGATGGCGGTGACGGCCGCCTGCACGCCGACGTTCAGGAGGTTGTCGGTCGTCAGGAAGTCGCCGGACAGCGCCGACATCGCGATGACGAGGACGATGAGCGCGGTGAGCGCGCCGTTGTCGAGCAGGAGACGGCGCAGGCCGCCCGAGGCGCCACCCGCGCCCGTCGTGCTCTTGAGCGTGTCAGTGGCCACGGGAGGCCTCCGTTCCGGTCGTGGTCGTGGTCGTCGGAGTGCTGACGGCGAGTGCCATCACGGCGTCCTGGGTCGCCTCGTCGGCGGAGAGTTCACCGGCGATCCGGCCCTGCGCCATCACCAGCACCCGGTCGCTCATGCCGAGCACCTCGGGCAGATCGCTGGAGATCATCAGGACGGCCGCGCCGGCGGCGGTGAGTTCGTTGACGAGCTGGTAGATCTCGACCTTGGCGCCGACATCGATGCCGCGCGTCGGCTCGTCGAGAATCAGCACCTTGGTGTCGGCGAGCAGCCACTTGCCGATGACGACCTTCTGCTGGTTGCCGCCGGAGAGGGTGCGCACGTGCTGGCCGAGTCCGGCCATCCGCACCCCGAGCTGCCCCGCGATCCGCTCGGCGGCCTCGCGCTGCCCCTTGAGGTCGACGAGCCCCGCGCGCGTGGCCGACCGCAGCGTCACCAGCCCGAGGTTCTCCTCGACCGACGCGTCCAGCACCAGGCCCTGGCCCTTGCGGTCCTCGGGGATGAGCCCGATGCCCGCGGTCATCGCCGCGTTGACGTCGTACTTGGCGATCGGGGCTCCGGAGACCTTCACGGTGCCGTGGTCGTACGCGTCGGCCCCGAATACCGCCCGTACGACCTCGGTACGGCCGGCCCCGACCAGCCCAGCGATGCCGACCACCTCACCGGCGTGCACCTCGAAGCTGACGTCATGGAAGACGCCGTCCCGGGTCAGCCCCTCGACGGTGAGCAACGCGGCGCCCTTGTCGGCCCGTTCGCGCGGATACTGCTGCTCGATCGACCGCCCCACCATGAGCCGTACGAGCTCGTCCTCGGGCGTGGAGGCGGGCACCTGCCCGACGCTCCTCCCGTCCCGGATGACCGTCACCCGGTCACCGAGGGCGGCGATCTCCTCCAGGTGATGCGTGATGAACACGACCCCGACGCCGTCCTCGCGCAGCGTGCGCACGATCGCGAAGAGCTTGTCGACCTCCTCGGAGGTGAGCACGGCCGTCGGCTCGTCCATGATCAGCACACGGGCGTTCAGGCTGAGCGCCTTGGCGATCTCGACCATCTGGAGGCGCGCGATACCGAGTTCGCGGACCCGCGCGCGGGGCGACACGTTCACGCCGACCCGCTTCAGCAGGACCTCGGCGTCGGCCTCCATCCGCTTGCGGTCGATCATCCCGAAGCGGCGCGGCTGGCGCCCGAGGAAGATGTTCTCGGCGACCGTCAGGTCGGGTACCAGGTTGAACTCCTGGTAGATGGTGGCGATCCCGAGCCGCTCGGAGTCCTGCGCACCCTGGATGCGCGTCTCCTCACCGCCGACCAGGATCCGCCCGGCGTCGGGGGTGTAGGCGCCGGAGAGCATCTTGATGAGGGTGCTCTTGCCGGCACCGTTCTCACCGAGCAGTACGTGCACCTCGCCCCGGCGCAGGTCGAAGTCGACGCCGTCCAGCGCGACCACGCCGGGGAAGGTTTTCCGTATGCCCTCGATGCGCAGCAACTCGTCCGCGTTGCTCACGTCGTGCTCCTTTGCACTGGGGTGGGGTTCTCGCCGCACGAGCGGCGTACGACGAGCCGGGCGGGGAGGGTGACGGACTCGCCGGGCCGCCCCTCGATGCGGTCGACCAGGGCCCTTACGGCGGCCCGGCCCAGCTCGCCCGTGGGCTGGGCGATCGCGGTGATCGGCGGATCGGTGTGCACGAACCACCGGATGTCGTCGAACGCGGCCAGCGCGAGGTCGTCCGGTACGCGCAGGCCACGCGCGCGTACCGCGTCCAGCGCGCCGAGCGCCATCAGGTTGTCGGCCGCGAAGACGACCTCGGGCGGCTCGGCGAGGTCGAGGAATCCCTCGGTGACCAGACGGCCGCTCTCGGCCTGGAAGTCGCCCTGCCCTATGTAGGCGTCGGGCAGTTCGAGCCCGTACGCGCCGAGCGCCTCCCGGAAGGCCTCGACACGCTCGCGGCCGGTCGTGGTCGCCGCCGGGCCCGCGATGATGGCGAGCCTGCGATGCCCCAGCCCGTGCAGATGCGCCACGAGGTCCCGTACGGCGGTCTGCCCGTCGGCCCGCACCACCGGCACGTCCACGCCCGGGATCCACCGGTCCACGAACACCATGGGCGTCCCCGCCCGCGCGGCGTCCAGCATCAGCGGCGAGCCGCCGTCCGTGGGGGAGACGAGCAGCCCGTCGATCCGCCGGTCCAGCAGGTTCCGTACGTGATGGTCCTGGAGGTCGGGCCGCTCGTCGGCGTTGCCGATGATGACGCTGTAGCCGAGCGCGCGGGCCTCCTCCTCGACGGAGCGGGCCAGTTCGGTGAAGTACGGGTTCAGTACGTCGCTGATGACCAGGCCGAGCGTGTGGGTCTGGTCGGTGCGCAGGGACCGGGCGACGGCGTTCGGGCGGTAGCCCAGGGACTCGACGGCGGCCAGCACGCGCGTGCGTGCGTCGGCGCTGACCGACGGGTGGTCGTTCAGGACGCGCGAGACCGTGGCGACGGACACGCCGGCCTCGGCAGCGACGTCCTTGATGCTGGCCACCGCCGCTCCACCTCCTTGTGGATCAGTCGTGGGAGCACGTGCCATCAGTCGGGGAGCACGTGCCGAAGTGCTCGTGGAATCGATTACATCGACGCAGGGATGGAATCGATTACACGCCGGTAAATCAAGACCCTGAGGGCACCTCTTGACCGGATCGTGATGTCGCGGGGTGCTGCCCGACGGTTCAGGGTGGAAGGAGGGGGTCCGTTGTCGCGAGGCCCGGCGGGGCCGGAGCGGAGGAGTCATGACGGCGGCAAACCGGAACGACGTACCCGTAGCCCTCGAGGGCGACGGCGTGGAACTGCGCCTCATGCCGATCGGCGGCGGTATGTCGGTGGGCTACATCAGCCTGCCCCAGGGCACGGACATGGGCCCGGCCCTCAAGGGCATGCCCGACGACGCGTGCCAGTGCCCCCACTGGGGCTATCTGCTGAAGGGCCGGATCAGGATGCGCACGGCCTCCGGCGAGGAGGAGTACGAGGCGGGACAGGCGTACTACTGGGGCCCGGGCCACGTCCCGGTCGCCCTGGAGGACAGTGAGTTCGTGGAGTTCTCCCCGAGCGAGGACTTCCAGCAGGTGATCGAGCACGTGGTAGCACAGTCGGGGTGAGCCGGAGGCGGGATTCCCCGACGGCCGATGAGATTCGCCGGCCGGAGCGGTCCAACCCTCATCGACCACAGGAGGAGCGTCGTGCCTCAGCTACTGCGCGTGCAGAACTTCAACGTCTCGAGTGACGGATACGGTGCCGGCGAGCACCAGAGCCTGGAACGACCGTTCGGCCACGCCGACCCCGCGACCATGTTCGCCTGGGCCGGCGCCACGGCGAGCTGGCCCAACCGCACCGACCCCGGCGGGAGCCGCGGTCTCGACGACTACTTCACACGCGACTTCGCGAACAACATCGGCGCCGAGATCATGGGCCGCAACAAGTTCAGTCCCCAGCGCGGCCCCTGGCGGGACCACGAGTGGAAGGGATGGTGGGGTGAGGAGCCCCCGTTCCACACGCCGGTGTTCGTCATGACCCATCACGAGCGCCCTTCGTTCACCCTCTCCGACACGACGTTCCACTTCGTCGGCGGCGACCCGGCCGAGGTCCTCGAACAGGCCCGGAAGGCCGCGCAGGGCAAGGACGTCCGCCTCGGCGGCGGCGCCACCACCATCCGGCAGTTCCTGGACGCCGACCTCGTCGACACCCTGCACGTGGCGGTCTCGCCGACGGTGACGCTCGGATCCGGCTCACGGCTCTGGGAGTCGCCCGAGGAACTCCTCGACCGCTTCCACTGCGATGTCGTGCCGAGCCCCAGCGGGGTGACGCACCACTTGTTCTGGAGGAAGTGATGCGCGTTCTCAGCCACTGAGAGGCCCGGTTCCCCGGCGACGGCCGGCCGAGCAGAGATGCCCTAGTTGTACTGATCGGGGACATTGGTTGAGCGGCTGAGTGAGCGGACACTCTGAGGAGGCCTGTTGCCGCTGGGCTGGTGGGCCTACCCGAGGCTGTTGACCAGCTGCTCGATGCGTGGTTGGTCGAGCAGTGAGTAGATCTGGGCGATTCGGCCGTGAGAGATCACGAAGGCCATGATCGAGACGGGCTGGTGGTTGGTGCGGACGATGACGGCAGCGCTGCCGTTTACCGTGATTGGCTGGAATGCGGCGTCCGGGATGGCGAACGTCGCTGCTCGCCGTGTCACGTTCTCTGGTCCGCGGATCGTGGCGGTCGCGGTAGGCCTGGTGGCCCCGCCGTCAGCGTGGAATGTGATCTCGGGATGCAGCAGAGTGAGGAGGGTGTCGAGGTCACCGTCGCGGGATGCTGCGAAGAAGGCGTTGACCACGCTGCGCTGACTGGCGGGGTTGGTCTCAATCTCGGTCGGATCCACGGCGTGCACTCGTTGACGCGCGCGGCTGGCGAGCTTGCGGGTAGCTTCGGTCGACTTGCCGAGGACGGCGGCGATCTCGCTGAATGGCATTCCGAAGGAGTCGTGGAGCACGAACGCGAGGCGCTCGTGTGGTCTCAGGCTTTCCAGGACGATGTGGAGCGCCAGACTGACCTGCTCGGCGAGAAGAGCCTGATCCTCTGGGCTCAGGGCCTGGTCCGGTCGCACGTGGAGTTCGGGCCCGGTTGCGTCTGTTGGGCTTTCGGGGCGCGCGGTTCGGGCTCTGAGCTTGTTGAGACATGTGCGTGAGACGACCGTGGTCATCCAACCGTCGAGGTTGGTGACGGCGGCGATGTCTGTTGCGCCGGGGCGACTGAGGCGGACCCAGGCATCTTGGACAGCGTCTTCTGCATCGGCGCTGTTGCCGAGGATCCGGTAGGCCAGTGCGGTCAGCCGTTGACGGTTCTCGTCGAAGTGTCGGCTGAGCTGTTCGGCGGAGTCCATCGGTCACGTCCTCGGGTTGCGGGGTGTCAGTGCCTATGACACGCCTTGAGCGAGAACGTGACAGGAGCGCAACGTGACGACCCCGAACAAATCAGCCCCGACCCCAGATGCCCACCAACGACGACGGATGGCGCTGCTGGCGTTGTGTCTGGCCGGCTTCGTCATCCAACTCGACGTCACCATCGTCAATGTCGCCCTCCCGACGATCCAACATGAGCTCCAGGCGGCCCCCAACGCGTTGGAGTGGATCATCAGCGGTTACGCCCTCGGGCTGGCTGCGCTGATCCCTGTGATGGGCGCACTCGGTGATCGGCTTGGCCACCGGCCTGTCCTGTTGGCCGGTCTCGTCGTCTTCGGCCTCTGCTCTGCCGGAGCAGCGCTGGCACCCGGCCCAACGGCGCTCGTGGGTGCGCGTCGGTCAAGGCATTGGCGGAGCAGCCATCTTGGCGCTCACCCTCGCCGTACTGACAGATACCAACCCGCCGGAACAGCGCGGTCACGCGATCGGCTGGTGGGCAGCAATCGGCGGCATCGGCTTCGGGCCCGATCGTCGGCGGCCTACTGCTCTCGGCCTTCGGCTGGTCAACCATCTTCTGGGTCAACCTCCCGATCATCGTCGTCACGGTCGTCTTGATTCTGCTGACGGTCCCGCGAGCCGTCGCGGCCTCCGAGCCGCGGCCGCTTGACGTGCCGGGTGTCGTGCTCGCGTCGGTGGGCCTGGCATCAGTGACCTTTGGACTGATCACCGCGACCGACATCCCCTGGGATCCAGCACGAACCCTGGTACCGCTTGTCGTCGGTGGGCTCGTTCTCGTGGCCTTCGTGCAGTGGCAACGCCACGCCAGCGATCCTTTGGTGCCGAGGGCTGTGCGCGGCAACACAGCGTTCATCGGCGCCTGCGTCATCTACTTCACCAGCTACATGGCCTTCAGCGGCACGCTCTACTACGTCACCTTGATGTTCCAGAACCTTCTCGGCTGGTCCGCACTTCACACCGGCCTGTCATGGCTGCTGATGAACGCCCCGTTCCTGGTCGCCGCGCAGATGACCGGCAAACTCAATCAACGCTTCACGCCACGGGCCATCGTCACCACGGGCTGTGCGGCGGGAGCGCTCGGCGTGGCAGCGCTGAGCGCCGTGACGCCAACGACCCCGTTCGTCGTGGCGGGCATTGGACACCTGGTCGCCGGAGTCGGTTTCGGACTGCTGGTTCCCGGGATCACCCACGTGGCCATGCGCGACGTCTCCGGGCCTGTAGCGGGTGCTGCCTCGGCGGTGCTGAACTCCTCCCGCCAGCTCGGCACCGCTGTGGGACTCGCGCTCGTCGGTGCCACTGGCGCGGCAGTGACCCAACACACCTGGGCCGCGGCGCGATTCGGGCACACGCGCTCTGCCTCCGGCTCCATCGCTACCGGAAACCTCCGGGGAGTCCCCTCCCATATGCAGACCACGGCCCGCAACGCATTCGAGGTGGGCTACCACGTCGCCCTCGGAATCTGTATCGCGAGCCTCCTTGTCGCCGTGTGGCTATCACTGCAGGCGCTCAAACAACGGACGGCACACCGCTGAGGGAGCCCGGGCGAAGGAGCCGAGTCTGTGAGCCACGCCAACGCCGCCCTGACCCCGCGAGCGCGACTCAAGGTCGCCCAACTGGTCGTCGACGAGGGCCTCCCGATCCGGGAAGTCGCTGCTCGATTTCAATGCTCATGGCCCACCGTCAAACGATGGGCGACCCCTTATGTGGCCGGGCAGCCCATGACCGACAGATCCTCCCGACCACGCACCAGCCCTTCGAAGACGTCGGCAGCGACGACCAAACGAATTGTTTCTCTGCGGCTGCGCAAGCGCATCGGCCCCGTCCAACTCCGCCTTGACCGGAGTTGCGCCATCGACCGCGCACCGGATGCTTCGTCGCTGTCAGATCAACCGCCTGAGCTATCTCGATCGTGCTACGGGCGACCCAGTACGCCGCTACGAACATCCCCACCCGGGCTCGATGATCCACGTCGACGTCAAAAAGCTCGGCAACATCCCCGACGGTGGCGGATGGCGATTCGTCGGTCGCACAGAGATTCCACCGCACGCTCGCCGACGGTTGGGGATACGCCCGCTGCCACATCTCAGAAGGCGAGCGCCGCGCTGCTCTCTCGGCATGGCTCCACACCTACAACCACCACCGGCCACACACCGCTATGGGAACAAGCCGCCCGTCGCACGCTTGATCAACCTCCCGGGTCAGTACACTTACAGGCCATCTCAACTGGTGAGTATGCGGGATGAGATCAGGGCGCAAGATCGTACAAGACTGGCGTGCCGGTCTGCGCCAGTCTCTAGGGGACATCGCCCGAGGCGCCCCTCAGCGACTCCCCTTGAGATCTTGAAGGAGGTACCCGTGACCGTCCCCACTGCGAATCCCGCCTGTGTCGACGCGAATGAGGTCGACAGCCGCTATAAGTTCGTCGTCGCCCTCAAAGCGAAGCTTCCGCCGGGGGTGGCGGCGAACGCGGCGTCGCACCTGTGCCTGGGGCTGGCCGCCAAGGCAGCCACCGAGCAGCCGGAGCTGCTGCGCAAGATGTCGTTCCTTGCGTTCTCGGACGCTGATGCCGGCAGCCACGCTCCCGTTTCCGGGCTCTCCCTCGTCGTCCTCGAAGGGCGCCCGGCCTGGGTCCGGCGGCTGCGCAACCAGGCCGACGCTGCAGGACTGCTGTACACCGACTTCACCGCAGAGATGACCGGGGACACCTACGCAGAACAGCTAGACCGAATGAAGAGCACGCCGGAGCAGGCCCTCGACTACTACGGAGTCGCCGTCTTCGGGCAGCGCGATGTGCTGGATCCGCTGGCCAAGAAGTTCTCCCTGCTGCACTGATCTCCGGTGGAGCACGATCACCTCGCCCAGTGCTCGCGCTGGGCGAGGTGGCCTCGTCGTTGCCTGGACAAGCCTCTCCGGCAACGCGGCGCCGACATCGTGGCGGGGAGCCTCAGCAGGCTGGCTGAGGGGCCGGGCGTCTTCTGCTGGATCGTATGGATGGGAAGGTAAGTCGTGCCGATAGTGTGCATCGTGGCGTCGGTGCTGTTGCAAGCCGGGGTGTTCGGCTACATCTCTGGGCGGCTGGACGCCACAGCGAGCTTGGCCCTTTCCTGTACGGGGTTCGGGGCGGCGGCCGTGCTGTTCAACGCCGTGCTGCTGGTGCGCCGGGTACGGTGCGGGCTGGCCGCCGCTTCACCGAAGGCCACAGGGTTGCTCGCGCTGATGAACGTGGTCACAGCGGTAACCTTTCTCGGCTTCTACGCCTCGTTGAGCTGGGTACCATCCGCGCTCGCTACCGGGATCGAGACGGCAATCGGGCCGGCCGTCCTGGCTCTGTTCGGGCTGGCGGGGTACGGGCGGCGCGCCACCAGGCAGGGCTGGATGGCCGCCGCTGTATTGGTCCTGCTCGGCCTCGGCATCGCCTGGACCTTCACCAGCACCGGTGAGATCCAGCCGTCGGCCGGGGCGGCCCTCGGGCTCGCTCTAGTGGTCGGCGCCGGAACCGGGGCCGCCGTACTGGCGCTGATCTCAGCCGAGTTGGGGCGGCGCGGAATCGACCCCGTGTACGTGACCGCCCATCGCTTCCACCTCACCTACTTGTGTGGCGGGGCACTCCTGGTGGCGGCCGGCGGCCCCAGTCGCCGTTGGGTGGCCGAGCCGCCTGCCCTGCTCCTGCTGGGCGTACTGGCGGTGACTATCCCGCTGTTCCTGCTGCAGGCCGGGCTGCAGCGCGCGGATCCGATGGTGGCTATGGTGCTGCTAACCACCCTGCCCGGCGCCACGTACCTCGCCGAGACCGTCTTCCACGGCGGGTTCAACGCCACGTCGCTCGCGCTGATCTGCTGCCTGATTGCCGTGGCCCCGTGGTACGCATGGCTGTCCAGGCAGGAAGCAACGGGCCGCCGCGGTCGGGCTGTACAGCAGCGAAGCACTGCAACCACCGTGACCACAGGTACCTGAAGCCGACTCACAGAACCCGCCTCGCAGCGTCGTGACCGTCTTTGCCTGCCTTGAACAGGGCTAAGGATCAGAAGGTGGCCATGCCGCACTCGTGCCAGAACGGGCGGAGCCTCCCGGAGCTTCAGCACCGCCCACTCCCCATGTCCAGCACAACCGCTAACTGACCATGTAGGACACGGTCTTAGTCGTCTTCCAGGGCCGCAGCCTTCCGCACCCCGGTCAGAAAGCCTCTGATCGCGGCCAGTTCTCGCTCGTCGTACCCGCGCAACAGGCCCACCGCCCGGTCGATCAGCGGGCCGAAGTGCTGCCGGCCGAGGGCGATCGCGCGCTCGTCGACCTCGATGGTGACCTTGCGGCGGTCCCGTCGGCCGCGCACCCGCCGCACATGCCCGGCCCGCTCCAGCCGGTCGACCAGTGCCGTGGTCCCCGCCGAGTTCAGCGTGAGCGCGGCACCGAGTTGCCCTGCCGTGGTCTCTTCGCCCGCACGGTAGGCGTCCATCAGGACGATCAGCGCGCGCACGTCGGTGGGATGCATGCCGTTGCGCCGGGCGAACCGGGCGCTGTGCTGCCCCAGGTCGACGGCCACAGCGCGCAGCAGATGGACGATCTCCATCTCGGGGCCCTGCCCGGCCCTCTCGTACTCCTGGTCGGACACGGACCGCCTCCCCTATCATCTCGCTCAGCAAGTATCTCGTTGGCCGAGATAATAAGGGAGCCATGGCCGCATGAGCGCTCGCGGTACGTACGACATGGACGGCTTTGTCGCCGCCTACGACAGGGTCATGGCCAAGTGGCCGGCCTCGCGTGAGGCCGCGACCGTGCCCACGCCCTTCGGCGCGACGCACGTGAACATGTGCGGCCCGGCCGACGGCCCTCCACTCCTCCTGCTGCCGGGAGGGGGAAGCGCGACCTCGGCCTCCTGGTACCGGCAGGCCGCCGAACTCTCCCCTGTCCACCGGGTGTACGCCGTCGACCTGATCGGCGCCCCGGGTCGCAGCACACCCGCCCCCGATCGCCACCTCCGTACGGTCGCCGACCTGACGACCTGGCTCGACGCGCTCCTCAAGGGCCTCGGCCTCGCGGAGACCGACCTGGGCGGGCACTCGTACGGCGCCTGGATAGCGCTGCACTACGCCCTGCGCGCGCCCCACCGGGTACGCCACCTGATCCTCCTGGACCCGACCCAGTGCTTCGCCAACGTCAAGTCGGCCTACGGGTCGCACGCGCTACGGATGCTGCTGCGGCCCACGCCCCGACGGGTCCGGACCTTCCTGGAATGGGAGACGGGGGGCGCCCCCCTCGACCCCGACTGGCTCGCCCTCCAAGAGGCGGCCGCGGGTTTCCCCTCCCGCCGCCCGGTGGTCGGACCCCGCCCGAGGCCGAAAGCACTGCGCCGCCTGAAACTGCCCGTCCTGCTCCTGCTCGCCGCGAACAGCCGGACCCACAACCCCGCCAAGGTGGCCGCTGCTGCCGAGACGCTCTTGCCGCACGTCACGACGACCACGCTGCCGCACGTGTCCCACCATGCCCTGCCGCACGCCGCGCCGGCCGAAGCGAGTCACCGCATCACCGACTTCCTGACCGGCCCCGCCGGCTGAGCCCCGCCCGCGCCGCCCCCGGCCGCGGGGGCGCGCCGCGTGCCCCTCTGCTCTCCGCGACCCGTTTGACGTCCCGCAGGGATTCGGTCAGCCGCAGGGCCAGATAGTGCAGTTCCGCGCTCGTCACGCGCCGTTCCGCGAGGAGTGCGGCGGCGTGGCCGAGAAGATCGTCCGCCATGTCCAGCTGTACGGCTTCGATGTCGTCGGCCATGCGTGAGATGTAGCCCTTCCCGTCGCCCACGAGGTAGCACGGCCTGCCCTCGACAGTCGTCCAGGGCAGCAGCCGCCCGGCCATCGCTCGCTCGTCCGCGCCGCCGGTCACGCGTTCGCCTCCGCTGCCGGGTAGGGGCGGACCAGCCGGTTGTCCTCTCCGCGCACCGGACGTTCCGCCGCGCGGCGGGCCACGGCGCCGCTGACGCCGTCGCGGCCGTACGGGCACGGGGGCGGTGCGGGGGATCGCCGTCGCCGTCCGCGTGGAGGGAACAGGACGCGGAGGAGCGGTTCGAGGGCTCGGGCGACGAGGTCTGTCATGTCTGCTTGCCTTCCGACCTGCGGTGACTGCGTTCTGCGATGAATCACTCACAGAGTGGGGTCGGCGCTGGCTGCGCTGCTAGGGGCTGGGACTTGACATCGCGCCTGTCAAGAAAGGGAGTTGGCCGCATGGACGAACGCCGCACGCTTCGGACGCCGCGTCAGAAGTACGGAGAGGGGCTGCGGCTGCGGTGGATTGCCGCCGGCCTCACCCAGGAGGAACTGAGCGCCCAGGTCGTGTGCTCGCCCACGCTGATCAGCCACTTCGAGGCCGGGAGGCGGCTACCGTAACCCGACGACTCCCAGCGGATCGACCGGGCGCTGGGGACGGACGGGTTCTTCGCGCGGTGGCTGGAGGATCTGGAGTCGAAGTACACCGACCACTTCGCAGCCGTGGCCGAGCTTGAGCAACTGGCGGTGATGATCCAGCAGTTCGCGCTTTCCTTGGTCCCTGGAGTACTTCAGACCGACGACTGCGCACGCGCCCTCTTCCGTGCATACCGGCCGAACCGCACGGCCGGGGAACTTGACGAGCTCGTTGTCATCCGAACAGAGCGCCGTCGAATCCTCGACGGACCGGCGCGGCCCGTGGTCTGGACTCTGCTCGACGAGGCGGTCCTCCGGCGCTGCGTCGGCGGGCCGCAGGTCATGGCGGAGCAGCTCCACAAAATCGCGGACATCGCCGAGTCGGGACGACTGCGCTTGCACGTCCTTCCGTACGGCGTGGGGGCACACGCGCTCATGCAGAGTCTGCTCACGCTCATGACGTTCGAGGACTCGGCCCCGGTGGCCTACGTCGAGGGCTTCCAGACCGGGAACCTGATGGACGATCCGGCCCTGGTGAGCACCTGTCAGACCACCACCGGCCCCACCCTGGTCTTCTCCACCCACGGCTGGACGGCATTCGTGACGGCCGTCAAGGAAGGGCACATAAAGGCCTGACTGTCGTACCCCGGCGGTACGGTCGGATCATGCCCAACCAGACGGGGACCCCCACCGGCGAACGGCAGCTCGCCGTGCTCGAAGGCGTTCTCGAGCGGATCACGTACGCCAACGAGGAGAACGGCTACACGGTCGCCCGCGTCGACACCGGCAGAGGCGGCGGCGATCTGCTCACGGTGGTGGGCGCGCTGCTCGGTGCCCAGGTCGGGGAATCCCTGCGCATGGAGGGCCGCTGGGGCTCGCATCCCCAGTACGGCAAGCAGTTCCACGTGGAGAACTACACGACGGTCCTGCCGGCCACCGTCCAGGGCATCCGTCGCTACCTCGGCTCCGGCCTGGTCAAGGGCATCGGGCCGGTCTTCGCCGACCGCATCACCCAGCACTTCGGCCTGGACACGCTCCAGATCATCGAGGAGGAGCCCAAGCGGCTCATCGAGGTCCCGGGCCTCGGGCCCAAGCGGACGAAGAAGATCGCCGACGCCTGGGAGGAACAGAAGGCCATCAAGGAGGTCATGCTCTTCCTCCAGACCGTCGAGGTGTCCACATCCATCGCGGTGCGGATCTACAAGAAGTACGGCGACGCGTCCATCTCCGTCGTGAAGAACCAGCCCTACCGTCTCGCCGCCGACGTCTGGGGCATCGGCTTCCTCACCGCCGACAAGATCGCCCAGTCCGTCGGCATCCCGCACGACAGCCCGGAGCGCGTCAAGGCGGGCCTGCAGTACGCGCTGTCGCAGGCCACCGACCAGGGCAACTGCTTCCTCCCGGAGGAGCAGCTGATCAAGGACGCGGTCAAGCTCCTCCAGGTCGACACGGGCCTGGTCATCGAGTGCCTCGCCGAGATGGCCGAGCCTTCGGAGGACAGCGAGGACCCCGGCGTCGTACGGGAGAAGGTCCCGGGACCTGACGGCGGCGAGCCCGTCACCGCGATCTACCTCGTGCCCTTCCACCGCGCCGAACTCTCCCTCTCTGCCCAGCTGCTGCGCCTCCTGCGCACCGAGGAGGACCGGATGCCGGGCTTCCGGGCGGTGGCCTGGGACAAGGCGCTCGGCTGGCTGAAAACGCGCACCGGCGTCGACCTCGCCCCCGAGCAGGAGGCCGCCGTCAAGCTCGCGCTGACCGAGAAGGTCGCCGTCCTCACCGGCGGTCCCGGCTGCGGCAAGTCCTTCACGGTCCGTTCCATCGTGGAGCTGGCCCGCGCCAAGAAGGCCAAAGTCGTGCTCGCCGCCCCGACCGGCCGCGCCGCCAAGCGCCTGTCCGAGCTCACCGGCGCCGAGGCCTCCACGGTCCACCGCCTGCTGGAGCTGAAGCCCGGCGGCGACGCGGCCTACGACCGGGACCGCCCGCTGGACGCCGACCTGGTCGTGGTCGACGAGGCGTCCATGCTGGACCTGCTCCTCGCCAACAAGCTGGTGAAGGCCGTCCCTCCGGGGGCGCATCTGCTCTTCGTCGGGGATGTGGACCAGCTGCCCAGCGTCGGCGCGGGGGAGGTGCTGCGCGATCTCCTGGCCGACGGAGGCCCGATCCCCGCCGTCCGCCTCACCCGGGTCTTCCGCCAGGCCCAGCAGTCGGGCGTGGTGACGAACGCGCACCGGATCAACGCCGGCCAACACCCCCTCACCGACGGCATGAAGGACTTCTTCCTGTTCGTCGAGGACGACACGGAGGCCGCCGGCCGGCTCACGGTCGACGTGGCGGCGCGTCGCATCCCGGCCAGGTTCGGGCTGGACCCGCGCCGGGACGTGCAGGTCCTCGCCCCCATGCACCGGGGCCCGGCGGGCGCGGGCACCCTCAACGGCCTGCTTCAGCAGGCCATCACCCCCGGCCGCCCCGATCTGCCCGAGAAGAGATTCGGCGGACGGGTGTTCCGCGTCGGCGACAAGGTCACCCAGATCCGCAACAATTACGAGAAGGGCAAGAACGGCGTCTTCAACGGCACCGTCGGTGTGGTCACCTCGCTCGACCCGGTCGACCAGCGCCTGACGGTGCTGACGGACGAGGACGAGGAGGTTCCGTACGAGTTCGACGAGCTCGACGAGCTGGCTCACGCCTACGCCGTGACCATCCACCGCTCCCAGGGCAGCGAGTACCCGGCGGTCGTCATCCCGGTCACCACGGGCGCCTGGATGATGCTCCAGCGGAACCTGCTGTACACGGCGGTCACCCGGGCCAAACAGCTGGTCGTCCTCGTCGGTTCGCGCAGGGCGATCGGCCAGGCGGTGCGCTCCGTGTCTGCGGGCCGCCGGTGCACGGCACTCGACTTCCGGCTCGGTTCGCAGAAAAATGATCGATCAAATGAGTCGTGAAGGTCACAGAGCACTTCCAGATGGGGAACACAGGGGGCAGGATGAGGAAGTTGACGGCACTCAGTGCCGTCAATAGGCCCGATGGTCGACCCCGAGTGCACTCTCCTGAGCCGAGTGGGGGATGGTAGAGACAGTCAGGGCACCTCGAAGATGAGGCACAACGTCGGTGAGGGAAGACGTGAGCGACAACTCTGTAGTACTGCGGTACGACGGCAACGAGTACACCTACCCGGTGATCGACAGCACCGTCGGTGACAAGGGCTTCGACATCGGCAAGCTCCGCGCCCAGACCGGTCTGGTGACGCTGGACAGCGGTTACGGCAATACCGCCGCCTACAAATCCGCCGTCACCTATCTGGACGGCGAAGCGGGCATCCTGCGGTACCGCGGCTACCCGATCGAGCAGCTGGCCGAGCGCTCCACCTTCCTGGAGGTCGCCTATCTGCTGATCAACGGCGAGCTGCCGACCGTCGACGAGCTCTCGACGTTCAAGAACGACATCACGCAGCACACCCTGCTGCACGAGGACGTCAAGAACTTCTACAAGGGCTTCCCGCGCGACGCCCACCCGATGGCCATGCTGTCCTCGGTCGTCTCGGCGCTGTCCACGTTCTACCAGGACAGCCACAACCCGTTCGACGAGCGCCAGCGCAACCTCTCCACGATCCGCCTGCTCGCCAAGCTCCCGACGATCGCGGCGTACGCGTACAAGAAGTCGATCGGTCACCCGTTCGTCTACCCGCGCAACGACCTCGGCTACGTCGAGAACTTCCTCCGCATGACCTTCTCGGTCCCGGCGCAGGAGTACGAGCTGGACCCGACCGTGGTCTCCGCGCTCGACAAGCTGCTGATCCTGCACGCGGACCACGAGCAGAACTGTTCGACCTCCACGGTCCGCCTGGTCGGCTCCTCGCAGGCGAACATGTTCGCCTCGATCTCCGCCGGCATCAACGCCCTGTGGGGCCCGCTGCACGGCGGCGCCAACCAGTCCGTGCTGGAGATGCTGGAGGGCATCCGCGACTCCGGCGGTGACGTCGACTCCTTCATCCGCAAGGTGAAGAACAAGGAGGACGGCGTCCGCCTGATGGGCTTCGGCCACCGGGTCTACAAGAACTTCGACCCGCGCGCCAAGATCATCAAGGCCGCCGCGCACGACGTGCTGTCCGCCCTCGGCAAGTCCGACGAGCTGCTGGACATCGCGCTGAAGCTGGAGGAGCACGCGCTCTCCGACGACTACTTCGTCTCGCGCAGCCTCTACCCGAACGTCGACTTCTACACCGGCCTGATCTACCGGGCCATGGGCTTCCCGACCGAGATGTTCACGGTCCTGTTCGCCCTCGGCCGGCTGCCGGGCTGGATCGCCCAGTGGCACGAGATGATCAAGGAGCCGGGCTCCCGCATCGGCCGCCCGCGCCAGATCTACACGGGCGTCGTCGAGCGCGACTTCGTGCCCGTCGAGGAGCGCTGAGGCGTAGTTCCGCTCGGCCCCCGTATCCGCGCTCGTGCGGGTGCGGGGGTTCTTGCGTACGAGCGGGGCGAGAAGGCTCGAGAGACAGAAAAGAAGGCGCCCTGTCGCCGGTCCCCCCACGGGCCGACGACCAGGGCGCCTTCCCAGTCCCGGTACGGATTCCCCCCACGGGATCCGGCCGGGCGTCTGTGAGGACAGCGCCTGAATCGCTGTTGAGCAAAACGAGCAAAACTCGCCGTACTGCTGTGTGCGGTCTGCCGGGACAGCGCACGACCGGGAGGGCCGCTCAAAGCTTCCCGGTGTACGTGCCCCGGCAACGCTCCCCCAAGCTCTCAACTCCGTTCGAGCAGGGAGGTACCCCCATCCGGAGAAGTCCCCCAAGACATCTCCAGATGCCAGGTGGCGCCCCCCAAGACGCTGCCTGACATCGTCAACTTAGACCTTCGAACCCCTTCGATGGTTACGTTCACATCACTGTGATCTGCGTCTCTTGCGTATGTCCGGTAGATACGCAAGAGCCCGGATATGCCGCCCGGGGCTCAAGCGTAAGGATGATGCGCGAGCCTTGTGAAGAGCTTATGTGAGCCGGGCCCCGGACTCCAGAGGGGCTCATATCACGTTCGCCGCGAACTTAGGGCGAATTCGGGGGACTTCAGCGGAATGTCCGCAGTCGGAGACTGTTCGTGACGACGAAGACCGACGAGAAGGCCATCGCGGCCCCGGCGATCATCGGGTTCAGCAGACCCGCGGCGGCCAGCGGCAGCGCTGCCACGTTGTAGCCGAAGGCCCAGACGAGGTTGCCCTTGATCGTGGCCAGCGTCCGGCGCGACAGCCGGATCGCGTCCGCGGCCACCCGCAGGTCGCCGCGCACCAGCGTCAGATCGCCCGCCTCGATCGCCGCGTCCGTGCCGGTGCCCATGGCCAGGCCCAGATCGGCGGCGGCGAGCGCGGCCGCGTCGTTGACGCCGTCGCCCACCATGGCGACGACCCGCCCCTCGGCCTGCAACCGCCGTACGGCGTCGACCTTGTCCTCGGGCAGGACCTCCGCGATCACCTGGTCGATCCCGACGGCCTCGGCCACCGCTTCGGCCACCGCCCGGTTGTCCCCGGTCAGCAGCACCGGCGTGAGTCCCAGCGCGCGCAGCTCGCGCACCGCCTCGGCGCTGGTCTCCTTGACCGCGTCCGCGACGGCCAGGACGGCCCGCGCCGTCCCGTCCCAGCCGGCCAGGACGGCCGTACGGCCGTCCCGCTCGGCCTCGTCCCGCGCGCGGGCCAGCTCCGGTGGCACCACGTCGAAGAGCCGCCCCACGGTGACCTCACGGCCCTCCACACGCCCCCGTACGCCCCGCCCGGGGACGTTCTCGAAGCCCTCGACGTCCGGGAGCTGTCCGGCCCTCTCCTCGGCGCCCAGCGCGATCGCACGGGCCACGGGGTGCTCGGAGGCGTGCTCGACGGCGCCCGCGAGCCGCAGCACCTCCTTCTCCTCGGCGCCCTCGGCGACGTGGACCTCCTGGAGGGTCATGCGGCCCGTGGTGACCGTGCCGGTCTTGTCCAGGACGACCGTGTCGATCCGGCGCGTGGACTCCAGCACCTCCGGGCCCTTGATGAGGATGCCGAGCTGGGCGCCGCGGCCCGTGCCGACCATCAGCGCGGTCGGGGTGGCCAGGCCCAGCGCGCACGGGCAGGCGATGATCAGGACCGCGACGGCGGCGGTGAACGCGGCGACGCCGTCGCCGGTCAGGCCCAGCCACACCCCGGCCGTCGCGGCGGCGATCAGCAGGACCACCGGCACGAAGACCCCGGCGATCCGGTCGGCGAGCCGCTGCACCTCGGCCTTGCCGTTCTGCGCGTCCTCCACCAGCTTCGCCATCCGCGCGAGCCGGGTGTCGGCGCCGATCCGGGTGGCCTCGACGACCAGCCGGCCGCCCGCGTTGACCGTCGCACCGGTGACCGCGTCCCCGGCCGTCACGTCCACCGGCACCGACTCGCCGGTCAGCATCGAGGCGTCCACCGCGGAAGCCCCCTCGACGACCGTGCCGTCGGTGGCGATCTTCTCGCCGGGCCGTACGACGAACCGGTCGCCGACGGCCAGCCGCTGCGCCGGAATCCGCACCTCGCGCCCGTCCCGCAGCACGGCCACGTCCTTCGCGCCCAGTTCCATGAGCGCGCGCAGGGCGGCCCCCGCACGGCGCTTGGAGCGGGCCTCCAGGTAACGGCCCAGCAGGATGAAGGCCGTGACGCCGGAGGCGACCTCCAGGTAGATCGAGGAGGCGCCGTCACCGCGCGAGACCGTGAACTCGAAGGGGTGCCGCATGCCGGGCATGCCCGCGTCGCCGAGGAACAGGGCCCACAGGGACCAGCCGAACGCGGCCAGTGTGCCGAGGGAGACCAGCGTGTCCATGGTGGCGGCGCCGTGCCGGGCGTTCGTCCAGGCCGCCCGGTGGAACGGCAGCCCGCCCCAGACGACGACCGGGGCGGCGAGGGTGAGCGAGAGCCACTGCCAGTTGTCGAACTGGAACGCCGGGACCATCGCCGGCAGGACGACCGGGACGGCGAGGGCGGCGGAGACGACGAGGCGGCGGCGGAGAGCCGACAGTTCGGGGTCCTCCTCGGCGGGGCGCGTGCCCTCGGAGGCGGGCTCCTCCTCGCGCGCGGGCGCGGGCTCCTCAGCGGTGTACCCGGTCTTCACCACGGTCGCGATCAGATCGGCGACCTCGATGCCCGCGGGGTAGGTGACCCGGGCCTTCTCCGTCGCGTAGTTCACCGTGGCGGTGACGCCGTCCATGCGGTTGAGCTTCTTCTCCACGCGGGCCGCGCAGGAGGCGCAGGTCATCCCGCCGATGAGCAGCTCGGCCTCGGCGAGCGCCGGCTCGCCGTCCGTCGGCGCCTTGGCGGTGGTGCTGGTCATGTCCGTACTCCAGGTGATGCGGGGCGCCCGGGAAGCGGAACGGGCCGTACGGGCCGGGGCGGCGGCGTACGGCCCGTACGTCGGTACGAGTGCCAGGCCTCGGGTGTCTCAGGCCTGTGCGTCTCGGGCTCTTGGAGCCGTTTCCGGCTCTTGGAACCGGATCAGGCCTTCCCGGCCAGCTCGAAACCGGCTTCGTCGACGGCGGCGCGTACGGCCTCCTCGTCGAGCGGGGTGGCGGAGACGACGGTGACCTCACCGGTCGAGGCGACGGCCGTCACCGAACTGACGCCGGAGATCTGGGAGATCTCGCCGGAGACGGCGCCCTCGCAGTGTCCGCAGCTCATGCCGCTCACCTTGTAGACGGTGGTGACGGGGCCCGTGGTGTCGGTCTGGGCGGTCATGTCGTACTCCTCGTCGAGGCATGTGGGGCAATGGGGACCCGAGGGGTCCACATACCCCAACTGTACCCCTAGGGGGTATCAGTCCACGACGCCCCCGACCAGCGGTCGCAGGTAGCGCAGGAGGGCGTCCTTCAGCTCCTGGACGTACGCCTCGCGTTCGGCGCCCTCGTGGGCCAGGACCAGCTCCAGGCCCGCCTTGTAGATGCCGACGCACATCTGGGCGGCGCGGGCGACCGCCGGGGCCGGGGCGCCGGGGGTGAACGGGGTGAGGAGCGCCTCGACCCGGGCGGTCAGCGTGCGGTGCAGCGCGTCGTGCTCCTCGGCGATGTGCCCCGGGATGTCGGGGCCGTGCATCAGTGCGAAGAAGGCCGGGTGGCGGCAGTTGAACTCGATGAAGCGGTCGACGGTCCCGGTGATCACCTCCTCGATCGGCGTCACTGCGGGGTCGATCGGGGCGAGGACCTCGTCGTAGGACTGCCGCATCTCGTGCATGAGCCGGCTGCCCAGCTCGATCGCGATCGCTTCCTTGTTCGGGAAGAACTGGTACAGCGTCCCCGGTGAGACGCCCGCCTCGCGGGCGATGGCGTTGGTGCTGGCGGCCGTGTAACCGGTCGTGGAGAAGACGGTGGCGGCGGCCTCGAGGAGCTGGGCGATCCGGCGCTCGCCGCGCGCCTGGCGGCGGCGCGGCCGGTCCTCGGCCGCCGCCGTCGTCTCTGTTCCGGGTTTCTCGGTCTTCTCGGGCACGCGTTATCCCCAGGTCTCAGAACGCGATTGACAAACACGAGCGGTCGCTCGCATTCTGAGGTGGGACAGAAATGCGAGCGATCTCTCGTGTTTGCCAGTCTACGGCAGCCCCGTGCTGTCTGGCTGCGCCTGGACACGGATCACGGTGAAGGGGACACCGCACGATGACCGAAGTCAACACACCACCACGCGTCGGACGCTGGACCCGCTTCGTGACCGCCCGGCCCAGACTGTCGCTGCTGGTGGCGCTGGTCCTCACCGCCCTCGCGGTGCTGGCCGGCAGCGGCGTGGCCGACCGGCTCGGCGCCGGCGGCTGGGAGGACCCGGCCGCCGAGTCCACGTACGCGACCAAGGCCCTGGAGCGCGAGTTCCCCGGCTCCCAGCCGAACCTGCTGCTCCTGGTCGACGCGGGCGACGCCTCGGTCGACGACCCGGCCGTCGCCGCCCGGGCCCAGCGTCTCGCCGAGCGACTGGCGAACGAGAAGGGCGTCACCGGCGTCGGCTCCTACTGGCAGTCCGGCACCCCGGCCCTGCGCGCCGAGGACGGCCACGAGGCGCTGATAGCCGCCCGCATCACGGGCGACGAGAAGACCGCCGGCGAGACCCTGGAGCGCATCGCGCCCCACTACCGCGGCGTGCACGGCCCGGTGGAAGTCAATGTCGGCGGCCCGGTCGCCGTGCGGCACGAGATGCAGACGATCATCCAGGAGGACCTGACGCGGGCCGAGCTCATCGCCCTGCCGGTGACGCTCCTGCTGCTGGTGATGGTCTTCGGCAGCGCCGTCGCGGCCCTGCTGCCGCTCGGCATCGGCATCGTCGCCATCCTCGGGACCAACGCGATCCTGCGCGGACTCACCGAGCTCACCGACGTGTCCGTGTTCGCGATCAACCTCACCACGGCCCTCGGCCTCGGCCTCGCCGTCGACTACGCGCTGTTCATCGTCCGCCGCTTCCGCGAGGAACTGTCCACCGGCGCCGAGCCCTTGTCCGCGATCGGCACGACCCTGCGCACCGCCGGCCGCACGGTGCTGTTCTCAGCCCTCACGGTCGCGGTGTCCCTGGCGGCGATGCTGGTCTTCCCGCAGTACTTCCTGCGGTCCTTCGCCTACGCCGGGATCGCCGTCGTCCTGCTGGCCGCGGCGGCCGCGCTGATCCTGCTCCCCGCCGCGCTGATGCTGCTCGGGCGCCGGGTCAACTCCTGGGACCTGCGCCGCGCGTTCCGGCGCGGACACCGACCGAAGCCCGCCGAGGAAGAGGGCAGGGCCTGGGCGCGCACGGCGTCGCTCGTCATGCGCCGCGCCCCGTTCTTCGCCCTGGGCACCACAGCTGTCCTCGTCCTGCTCGGACTACCCTTCCTGGGCGTCAAGTTCGGCACCGCCGACGACCGCCAACTGCCCTCGACGTCTGAGTCCCATGTCGTGCAGCAGCACATCCGGGAGGGCTTCCCGGGCAGCCCCGGCGGCGGCCTCGAAGTGCTCGCCGAGGGCCGCGCGACCGAGGCGCGGTACGGCGCCTACAAGGAGCGGATCGCCCGACTGCCCGATGTGCTGCGGGTCGACGGGCCGCTGGTGAAGGGCGACTCGGCGTACTTCACGGTGCTGCCGAAGGGCGAGGCGGTCGACGACCCGGCCCAGCGCCTCGTCGGCGAACTGCGCGAGGCCCGGGCCCCCTTCGACACCAAGGTGACCGGCACGGCGGCCGTCCTGGTCGACTCCAAGGACGCCATAGGGGAACGCCTGCCCCTCGCGGCCGTCTTCATCACGATCGTCACACTGCTCCTGGTCTTCCTCCTCACGGGCAGCGTGCTGATACCGGTCCAGGCGGTCGTGCTCAACGCGCTCAGCCTGACGGCCATGTTCGGCGCGGTCGTCTGGATCTTCCAGGACGGCCACCTCTCCGGCCCGCTCGGCTTCACCAGCCCCGGCTCCATCGAGACGACTCTCCCCGTCCTGATGTTCTGCGTGGCCTTCGGCCTGTCCATGGACTACGGCGTGTTCCTGCTCTCCCGCATCAAGGAGGAGTACGACCACACCGGCGACCACGACCAGGCCGTCCGCCACGGCCTCCAGCGCACCGGCGGGCTGATCACGGCGGCGGCGGTCATCCTGGCCGTGGTCATGGCCGCGATCGGCACGTCCCGGGTCACCAACACCAAGATGCTCGGCCTGGGCATCGCCCTGGCGGTCCTGATGGACGCCATGATCGTCCGCAGCCTCCTGGTCCCCGCGGTCATGCGCCTCACCGGCCGGGCCACCTGGTGGGCGCCGGCCCCCCTGCGCCGCTTCCACGAACGCTTCGGTCTGAGCGAGGCGGACCCGGAACCGGCCGGAGCACCTGAACCGGCCAGGGACAGGGTCGGAGCCCCGGGCTGAAGCACGGACCCGTACGGCACGGGCTAGCGTTCCCCGAGGCGCTGACCGCCCGGGGCGCCAGGACCCCCAGCGACCCCGGACACGAACGAAGGGTGGGTAGAACATGCGGGCCGTGGTGTTCGAGCGGTACGGGGAGCCGGCCGAGGTGCGGGACGTCGCTGATCCGGAGCCCGCGGAGCACGGGGTCGTCGTGCGGGTCGAGGCCACGGGGCTGTGCCGCAGCGACTGGCACGGCTGGCAGGGCCACGACCCGGACATCGCACTGCCGCATGTGCCGGGGCATGAACTCGCCGGGGTCGTCGAGGCGGCGGGCGACCGGGTGACCCGCTGGCGGCCCGGCGACCGGGTCACCGTGCCGTTCATCTGCGCCTGCGGCACCTGCCCGTCCTGCGCGGCGGGCGACCACCAGGTGTGCGAGCGGCAGACCCAGCCCGGCTTCTCGCACTGGGGCTCCTTCGCCCAGTACGTGGCCCTGGACCACGCCGACGTCAACCTCGTGGCGCTCCCCGGGGAAATGTCCTTCACGACGGCGGCCTCTCTCGGCTGCCGGTTCGCCACGGCGTACCGGGCGGTGGTGCGGCAGGGCCGGGTCGCGGCGGGGGAGTGGGTCGCGGTGCACGGCTGCGGCGGGGTCGGCCTCTCCGCGGTGATGATCGCGGCGGCATCGGGCGCGCGGGCCGTGGCCGTCGACGTGTCGGCCCGAGCGCTGGACCTGGCGCGGAAGTTCGGAGCGGCGCAGTGCCTGGACGCGTCGGTCGTGCCGGACCCCGCGGCCGCGGTCCGTGACCTCACCGGCGGCGGCGCCCATCTCTCCCTCGACGCCCTCGGTTCCCCGGCCACCTGCGCCGCCTCCGTGAACGGCCTGCGCCGCCGCGGGCGGCACGTCCAGGTCGGCCTGCTGCCCTCGCCGACCGGCACGACACCCGTGCCGATGGCCCGCGTGATCGCCCTGGAACTCGAACTCCTCGGCAGCCACGGCATGGCCGCGCACAGCTACCCACCGATGCTGGAGCTGGTCCGCGGCGGCGTCCTGCGCCCCGACCTGCTGGTGACGTCCACGATCCCGCTGGACGAGGCCCCGCCCGCGCTGGCGGCGATGGGGACGGCACCACCGGCGGGCGCGACGGTGATCGAGCCGTGGCGCTGACCCACCCCCGGAGCCACCCGTGGCCCCACGCGACGGTGGGCACGAGGTCGGGCCGGGAAGGTCAGTCGGCTCTTCGGGCACGGTTGCCGGGCCTGGATGCCACCCAGGCCCGGACCGTGTCGGCGTACCAGTAGGGCTTGCCGTTCTCGACGTGGTCGGGCGGGGGCAGCAGGCCGTGCTTGCGGTATGACCGCACGGTGTCCGGCTGCACCCGGATATGTGCCGCGATCTCCTTGTAGGACCAGAGTCTTCGGTCGGTCATGACGTGCACCTCCCCGCGCGCACCACGGCGGCGACCGGGGACGGCCGTCCGGGGGAGCCGGGCGCTGCGCTGGCGATCAACAAGCTGTGTCCGGACAACGACGCTCGGTGACGCAGGGCAGGGCCTGTGCGCCGGGTGTGACGGAAGGCCCGCGCACACGCGACACATGTGACAGGAAGGGGGTGTTTGTGACACATCCGGGGCAAAGGTGCGCGCCGGAGCTTCGGCGGGGCGCCTTGACGCGGCACATGGCATCGGTCCTCAGCCGTCGAGCAGCCGCCATGCGGCGAGCGCGAGGCCGGCCCGCGACAGGCCGGCCGGCTCGGTGAGTTCGAAGCCGAGGGCCTTGCCGATCTGTTCGAGCCGGCGGGCGACGCTGCTGTGGTGCAGATGGAGCAGGTCGGCGGCTCGGCGCGGGGAGCTCGTGGCGCAGTAGGCGTCAAGGGTCTCCAGTTCGATTACCGGGGATCCCAGTCCGCTTCCCCTGTGCCGCCCCGGCGCGGGCCTTTTGGCCTGTCCGGACTGTCGCCCGCCTGTATCGCGACCGCGGAGCTGTGCCCGAACCGCGACGAGGACATCGCGTACGCGCTGCGCCTGCTCCGGGCGGGCGTCTCGGTCGAGCTGCGTCGTGTCCTGGCCGCATGGGACCTCCGCGCCCCGACGCACCGCACGGAAAGGACCTCCAGGCGAGCAGCCCGTGTTCGACTCCGAGCGTGAGGGCTGGCAGGTGATGACCTTCCACGTGGAGACCGACGACGACGTCCACGGCGTCCACTGGGAGATCCACACCGCCGCTCGAACCGGAGGAGGGAACCAGCCTGACGCCGGGTACCGCCGTCGTCGTGCCGCGCGGCAGCCGCCTGGAGAGGCGGACCGACACCTGGGGCCGAAGACTGAAGAACTGAAGAACTGAGCGGACACATACCCAAGCCACGCGGAAAGCGCTGTCATGATCTGGTCCGAATGTCCGGACAAAACATTGACAGGGCTTCGGGAAGGGGACTACAAAGCCGGGGAGAGCCGACACCTAGGGGAAGCCGATGGCGTACGACCTGATCACCATGGGGCGCATCGGAGTGGATCTGTATCCGCTCCAGACGGGCGTCCCGCTGCCGCAGGTCACGTCCTTCGGCAAGTTCCTCGGCGGCTCGGCCACGAACGTCGCGGTCGCCGCGGCCCGCCTGGGGCGGCGGACCGCGGTGATCACCCGCACCGGCGACGACCCCTTCGGCACCTACCTGCACGAGGCCCTGAAGGGCTTCGGCGTGGACGACCGCTGGGTCACCCCGGTCCCCGGCCTGCCCACCCCGGTCACCTTCTGCGAGGTCTTCCCGCCCGACGACTTCCCGCTGTACTTCTACCGGCAGCCCAAGGCCCCCGACCTGGAGATCGACGCCCACGAGCTCGACCTCGACGCCATCCGCGACGCCCGCGTCTTCTGGGCCACGGGCACGGGCCTGAGCGAGGAACCGAGCCGTACGGCGACCCTCGCGGCCCTCGCCCACCGCGCCAAGTCCGGCACGACGGTCTTCGACCTCGACTGGCGCCCGATTCTCTGGAAAGACACGGCCTGGACGGATCCCGACTCGGCCCGCCCCTTCTACCGGGAGGCCCTGCGCCACACCACCGTCGCCGTCGGCAACCTCGACGAGGTGGAGGTCGCCACCGGCGTGCGCGAGCCCCACGCCGCCGCCCGGGCCCTCCTGGACGCCGGTGTCGAGCTGGCCGTCGTCAAGCAGGGTCCCAAGGGCGTCCTCGCCGTCAACCGCGAAGGCGTCACCGCCGAGGTCCCGCCGCTGCCCGTGAACGTCCTCAACGGCCTCGGCGCCGGGGACGCCTTCGGTGGCTCCCTCGTCCACGGCCTCCTCTCCGGCTGGGACCTGGAGAAGACCATGCGGCACGCCAACGCCGCCGGCGCCATCGTCGCCTCCCGCCTGGAGTGCTCCTCCGCGATGCCCGCTCCGGACGAGATCGAGGCGGCCGTCACCGCGGGGGCCGTCACGTGACCGTCGACGTCTCCGAACTCGTCCGCCTCCGCAGCCACCGCCCGGAGGCGATCGCCGAGGCCGCCGCCCGCCGCCCCCGCCGGCCCCTGCTGAACGACAACGGCCGGCTGATGATCGTCGCCGCCGACCACCCGGCCCGCGGCGCCCTCGGCGTCGGCGGCCGCAGCATGGCCATGGCCAACCGCGCCGACCTCCTCGAACGCCTCTGCCTGGCCCTGTCCCGCCCGGGCGTGGACGGCGTCCTCGCCACCGCCGACATCCTCGACGACCTGCTCCTGCTCGGCGCCCTCGACGGCAAGGTCGTCCTGGGCTCGATGAACCGCGGCGGCCTCCAGGGCGCGCGCTTCGAACTCGACGACCGCTTCACCGGCCACCGCCCCGAGGACATCGAGCGTCTCGGCTTCGACGCGGGCAAACTGCTCCTGCGCATCGACTACGACGACCCGGGCTCCCTCACCACCCTGGAGTCCACCGCCCGCGCCGTCGACGACATGGCGGCCCGCCGCCTCCCCGTCTTCGTCGAGCCGTTCATCTCCCGCCGCGACGAGACGGGCCGGCTGCGCAACGACCTGTCCGCCGAGGCCGTCACCAGGTCGATCGCCATCGCCTCGGGCCTGGGCGGCAGTTCCGCCTACACCTGGCTCAAGGTGCCGGTCACCGACAACCCCGACGACATGGCCGAGGTCATGGCCGCCTCCACGCTGCCCGCCGTACTGCTGGGCGGCGAGGTGGGGGGCTCCGCCGAGGAGCAAGCCGGGGCGTACGAGAAGTGGCGCGGCGCTCTCCAACTGCCCACCGTGCGCGGGCTGGTGGTCGGCCGTTCGCTGCTGTACCCGGCGGACGGCGACGTGGCCGCCGCCGTGGACACCGCCGTAGGACTGCTGTGAGGGCCGCTTCATGACCAGTGAGCTGTACGTCCCCGAGGGCACCACGACCGACGTGAACCACGTCCAGGACATCGGCCCCGAGCGGGCCGGCCGGACGCACGGCAGCCTGCGGATCGTGGAGCTCGCACCGGGCGGCACCCACACCTTCACCACCGGGGACAGCGAGTGGATCGCGCTGCCCCTGACGGGCGCGTGCCTTGTGCGCGTCGAGAACGAACAGTTCCACCTCTCGGGCGGGAGGAGCGTGTTCGCGTCGGTCACCGACCTCGCGTACGCGCCCCGTGACGCCCGGGCCCAGATCGCCTCCGGCGCGGAAGGCCGCTTTGCTTTGGCAGGAGCGAAGTGCGAGCGACAACTCCCCGCCCGCTACGGCCCCGCGCCGGAGGTCCCCCACACGGAGCCTTTGCGGCCACGACATGTACCACGTCACCTGCCCTGTGGCAGAGCTTCGGGCCGGCAGCGCGCTCGCCACTGGCTGTGGCGCGACGCGTGCGTCCAGCGCCGCCCCGGTTTCGGCGGGGCACAGGGGCCGGTGACCGGGGCACGCACAGGGCGCACTGAGGTTCCCGGCGCGCGCCGTCGAGTCGTACGGGGCGACGGAGCCGTACGGGAGTGGCGGATCCGCTTCCATCCGGCCCACGTAGAAGGCACAGGGGGTTACCGATGACGACCCGGCTGACCGTCGCGCAAGCGCTGGTCCGTTTCCTCGCCGCCCAGTACACCGAACGCGACGGCGTACGGCAGCGGCTCATCCACGCGACCTGGGGCATCTTCGGCCACGGCAACGTCGCCGGCATCGGCCAGGCGCTCCTGGAGCACACCGACGCGATGCCGTACCACCAGGGCCGCAACGAACAGGCCATGGTGCACGCCGCGGTCGGTTACGCGCGCCAGTCCAACCGCCTGTCCACGCACGCGGTCACGACCTCCATCGGCCCGGGCGCCACCAACCTCGTCACCGGCGCCGCCCTGGCGACCATCAACCACCTGCCGGTGCTGCTCCTGCCCGGCGACATCTTCGCCACCCGCCCGGCCGACCCGGTCCTCCAGCAGCTCGAAGTGCCGTACGCGGGCGACGTGTCGGTCAACGACTGTCTGCGCCCGGTGTCGAAGTACTTCGACCGGATCACACGGCCGGAGGCCCTGATTGCCTCGGCGCTGAACGCGATGCGCGTGCTCACCGACCCCGTCGAGACCGGCGCCGTCACCCTCGCACTGCCCCAGGACGTGCAGGCCGAGGCGTACGACTGGCCCGACGACTTCTTCGCCGAGCGCACCTGGACCGTACGGCGTCCCGGCGCCGACGCCTCGGAACTCGCCGAGGCCGTGCACATGATCCGGGCCGCCCGGCGTCCCCTGGTCGTCGCGGGCGGCGGAGTCCACCACAGCCGCGCCGAGGAGGCGCTCGCCGAGTTCGCCGAGACCACAGGCATCCCGGTCGCCTCCACCCAGGCCGGCAAGGGCTCCCTGCGCCACGACCACCCGCAGGACGTCGGCGGCATCGGCCACACCGGCACGGCCACCGCGGACGAACTCGCCCGCACCGCCGACCTGGTGATCGGCGTCGGCACCCGCTACACCGACTTCACCACCGCCTCCGGCACCCTCTTCACCGGCGAGAACGTCCGGTTCCTCAACCTCAACATCGCCTCCTTCGACGGCCACAAGCTCGCCGGGCAGCCCCTGATCGCGGACGCCCGCACGGGCCTGGAGGAGCTGACCGAGAGGCTGGAGATGCACGGCCACCGGGTCGCGCCGTCGTACGCCACCGAGTACACCGAGGACAAGGAGCGCTGGGAGCAGCGCGTCGACGCCTGCTACGAGGTGGACGAGCCGGACACCCGCCCGACCCAGCCGCAGGTCCTCGGCGTCCTGGACGCCCTGGTCGACGAGTCGGACATCATCGTCAACGCCGCCGGTTCCCTCCCCGGCGACCTGCACAAACTGTGGCGGACCCGGTCCCGCGACCAGTACCACCTGGAGTACGGCTACTCCTGCATGGGCTACGAGATCCCGGCCGCCATCGGCGTGAAGATGGCCGCCCCCGACCGGCCGGTGTGGGCGCTGGTCGGCGACGGCACCTACCTGATGATGCCGACGGAGATCGTGACGGCCGTGCAGGAGGGCGTCGCGATCAAGGTCCTGATCATCCAGAACCACGGCTACGCGTCCATCGGCGGCCTGTCCGAGTCGGTCGGCGGCGAGCGGTTCGGCACCGCCTACCGCTTCCCGTCCGAGGACGGCGCGTACACGGGGCCGCCGCTGCCGGTGGACCTCGCCGCCAACGCGGCCAGCCTCGGCATGCGCGTCCTGCGCGCGAAGTCCGTACGGGACCTCGAGGAGGCACTCGCCGAGGCCCGGGCGGCCGACACTCCCACATGTGTCTACGTCGAGACCCAAACGGCAGACACAGTGTCGGGCGCGCCTCCCGCGCAGGCCTGGTGGGATGTACCCGTGGCCGAGACCGCGACACGGCCGTCCGCGGTCAAGGCACGTGAGCTGTACGAACGGCACGTCTCCACCCGACGCCGCCATCTGTGAAGGAGTTCCCGGCCATGACGAAGATCGTCAACCACTGGATCGGCGGTAAGACCGTCGAAGGCGCCTCGGGCACGCACGGGCCGGTGACCGATCCGGCGACCGGCGAGGTGACGACGAAGGTCGCGTTCGCCTCGGTCGACGAGGTGGACGCGGCGGTCGCCGCCGCCAAGGAGGCTTACGCCACCTGGGGCCAGTCGTCGCTGGCCCAGCGGACCTCGATCCTCTTCAAGTTCCGGGCGCTGCTGGACGCCCACCGCGACGAGATCGCCGAGCTGATCACCGCCGAGCACGGCAAGGTGCACAGCGACGCGCTCGGCGAGGTGGCCCGCGGCCTGGAGATCGTCGACCTGGCCTGCGGCATCAGCGTCCAGCTGAAGGGCGAGCTGTCCACGCAGGTGGCGAGCCGCGTGGACGTGTCCTCGATCCGCCAGCCGCTCGGTGTCGTCGCGGGCATCACCCCGTTCAACTTCCCGGCGATGGTGCCGATGTGGATGTTCCCCATCGCCATCGCGTGCGGCAACACCTTCGTGCTGAAGCCGTCCGAGAAGGACCCGTCGGCGTCGATCAAGATCGCCGAGCTGCTCGCCGAGGCCGGCCTGCCGGACGGCGTCTTCAACGTCGTCCACGGCGACAAGGTGGCGGTGGACAGGCTGCTCGAACACCCGGACGTGAAGGCGGTGTCGTTCGTCGGCTCGACCCCGATCGCCCGCTACATCCACACCACCGCCTCCGCCAACGGCAAGCGCGTCCAGGCGCTCGGCGGCGCCAAGAACCACATGCTGGTCCTCCCGGACGCCGACCTCGACGCGGCGGCCGACGCCGCCGTCTCCGCCGCCTACGGCTCGGCGGGGGAGCGCTGCATGGCCATCTCGGCGGTCGTCGCGGTCGGCGCGATCGGCGACGAACTGGTGGAGAAGATCCGCGAGCGCGCCGAGAAGATCAAGATCGGACCGGGCAACGACCCCACCTCCGAGATGGGCCCGCTCATCACCAAGGTCCACCGCGACAAGGTGGCCTCCTACGTCGAGGGCGCGGCGGCCGAGGGCGCCGATGTGGTCCTCGACGGTTCGGCGTATACCTATGAAGGTGCCGGCTTCGAGAACGGCCACTGGATCGGCATCTCGCTGCTCGACAAGGTGCCCACGTCGGCGAAGGCCTACCAGGACGAGATCTTCGGCCCGGTCCTGTGCGTGCTGCGCACGGAGACCTACGAGGAGGCTCTGGATCTCATCAACGCCTCGCCGTTCGGCAACGGCACCGCGATCTTCACCCGGGACGGCGGCGCGGCCCGCCGCTTCCAGCTGGAGGTCGAGGCCGGCATGGTCGGCGTGAACGTCCCGATCCCGGTCCCCGTGGGTTACCACTCCTTCGGCGGCTGGAAGGACTCGCTCTTCGGCGACCACCACATCTACGGCAACGACGGCACGCACTTCTACACCCGCGGCAAGGTCGTCACCACCCGCTGGCCGGACCCGGCCGACGTCCCGGCGGGCGTGGACCTGGGCTTCCCGCGCAACCACTGAGATGTGACGACCCAGGTTTTTTCCGGGGGCGCCCTGCGGTTACCGCAGGGCGCCCCCGCCCCCGTTCCGCCGCCCTGCGGGCCCGCCGAGCTCCCCACAAGCACACCCCGGCATGGCGCATGCCCCTGTGGCCTGCGTCCCCCGCCCTGCTGATCATGGTCCTCGGGTACATCCTGAGCCGGCAGGAGTCGACGTACCTGCTCTGGACGGGCGGCATCACGGCCGTAGCGACCCTGTACTGGGCCCTGTACCTGCGCCCCCGCCGCGAAACACGCTGGCTGGTATCAGTCCCGGAGGCGTAAGAGGCCTTCTTCAGGGGCGCGGGGAACTGCGCGAACAACCACGACCGACCCGCACACGGCCGATCACAGCACCGACCGAGCTCAAGGCCGTACACCAGACGCGGTACGCCGAAGACCCCCCGTACTCCGAGGGGAGGCGTGCCACCTCGGCCTCCGGTCGACAACTGTTCGACAGGTTGACCCCGTACCGTTGACGCATGGATCTTCGACTGCCCGGACTCCGCGGGCTGCTTCGGGGGCCCCGGCGCCTCATGGCCGCCGGGGCCGCCGTCGTCGTGCTCGTGGGAGCGGGGACGTGGACGGCCGTCGCGTCCGACGAGGTGCCCCCGGTCGACCGCGCCGACCGGGTCCTGGACACGGGGAACGGGGTGCGTATCGACACCTCGTACTTCACCTCCGGCGGAGCCGGCCGCCGCCCCGCCGTCCTGCTCGGCCACGGCTTCGGCGGCAGCAAGAACGACGTACGGCAGCAGGCCGAGGAGCTCGCCAGAGACGGCTACGCGGTCCTGACCTGGTCGGCGCGCAGTTTCGGCAAGTCCAACGGGAAGATCGGGCTGAACGACCCCAAGGGCGAGGTAGCCGACGTCTCGAAGCTCATCGACTGGCTGGCGAAGCAGCCCCAGGTCGAACTCGACAAGCCCGGCGACCCCCGCGTGGGCATGGCCGGAGCCTCCTACGGCGGTGCGATCGCGCTGCTCACGGCGGGACACGACGACCGGGTGGACGCCATAGCCCCGGCCATCACGTACTGGAACCTCGCCGACGCGCTGTTCCCGAACGGCGTGTTCAAGAAGCTGTGGGCCGGCATCTTCGTCAACTCCGGCGGCGGCTGCGAGCGGTTCGAGCCCGCGCTGTGCCGGATGTACGAGCGGGTCGCCGAGTCGGGCAAGCCGGACGCCGAGGCGCGCAGGATGCTCGACGAGCGTTCGCCCTCCGCCGTCGGGGACCGCATCAAGGTGCCGACGCTGCTGATGCAGGGCCAGTCCGACTCCCTCTTCCCGCTCGGCCAGGCCGACCAGGCCGCGAAGGCGATCCGTGCGAACGGCGCCCCCGTCGACGTCGACTGGATCGCCGGCGGCCACGACGGCGGCGACATGGAGACCAGCCGCGTCCAGGGGCGCGTGCAGAGCTGGTTCGACCGCTACCTGAAGGACGACAAGGGCGTCGACACCGGCCCCGCCTTCCGCGTCACCCGCACCCTCGGTCTCGGCTCCGGCGACGGCGAACCCCGGCTGACCGGCGTGACCTCGGACCGCTACCCCGGCCTGGAGAGCAAGCAGCGCTCCATCTCCCTGGCCGGCCGCGAGCAGAGCTTCGACAACCCGCCCGGCGCCAGCCCGCCCGGCGTCTCCGCCCTGCCCGGCCTCGGCGGCGCGGGCGGCCTCAGCCAGCTCTCCACGCTCGGCGTCGGGGTCTCCCTCGACTTCCCCGGCCAGTTCGCCGCGTTCGAGTCGGCCCCCTTCCGGGACGACGTCCAGATCACCGGCTCCCCGACGGCCACGGTCCACGTGAAGTCCACCAGCGACGACGCCGTGCTCTTCGCCAAGGTCTACGACGTCGGCCCGGGCCGCACCCAGCCGGTGCTGCCCTCCCAGCTGGTCACGCCCATCAGGGTCGAGGGCGCCAAGGCCGGCAAGGACGTCACCATCACCCTCCCGGCGATCGACCACGAGGTCGACGACGGCCACCGGCTGCGCCTGGTCCTCGCCTCGACGGACCTCGGCTACGCCTCTCCGACGACTCCGGCCACGTACACCGTCTCCCTCAAGGGCGATCTGAAGGTCCCGTCGGCGCTGGGCGAGAGCAACGCGCAGGGCCCGCTGCCCGCCTGGGTGTGGTGGATGCCGCTCGCCGGCGCCGCGATCGCCCTGGCGCTGATCATCACGGGACGCCGCCGCACGGCGGCCCCCGCCCCGCCGGACCTGGAGCTCGCCGAAGTGCCCCTCCAGATCACGGACCTGTCCAAGCGGTACGCCAAGTCCTCCGACCGGTACGCCGTCAAGGACCTGTCCTTCCGCGTGGAAAAGGGCCAGGTCCTCGGCCTGCTCGGCCCGAACGGCGCCGGCAAGACCACGACCCTGCGCATGCTGATGGGCCTGATCAAGCCCGACGGCGGCGAGATCCGCGTCTTCGGCCACGCCATCAGCCCCGGCGCCCCGGTCCTCTCCCGGGTCGGCGCCTTCGTCGAGGGCGCGGGCTTCCTGCCGCACCTGTCCGGCCGAGAGAACCTGGAGCTGTACTGGCGCGCCACCGGCCGCCCCGCCGAGGACGCGCACATGGAAGAAGCCCTGGAGATCGCGGGCCTCGGCGACGCGCTCGCCCGCGCGGTGCGCACCTACTCCCAGGGCATGCGCCAGCGCCTGGCCATCGCCCAGGCCATGCTCGGCATGCCGGACCTGCTCATCCTCGACGAGCCGACCAACGGCCTCGACCCGCCCCAGATCCGCGAGATGCGGGAGGTCATGATCCGCTACGCCGCCGCGGGCCGCACGGTCATCGTCTCCAGCCACCTCCTCGCGGAGGTCGAGCAGACCTGCACCCACCTGGTCGTGATGGACCACGGGAAGCTCGTCCAGGCGGGCCCGGTCGAGGACATCGTCGGCTCGGGCGACACCCTTCTGGTGGGCACGGCCACGCCCGTCGACGAGCCGATCGTCGAGAAGGTCGCCGCCCTGCCGGGCGTCGCCTCGGTCGTGCCCGTCGACGAGGGGCTGCTGGTCCAGCTCGACGCCGACGGCACCCCGCAGCGCCTGGTCGCCGAACTCGTACGGCTGGACGTGCCCGTGCGGTCGGTCGGCCCGCACCGCCGCCTGGAGGACGCCTTCCTCACCCTGATCGGAGCCGAAGCATGAGCAAGCTCGCCGACCGGGCCGAGCCGGTCGAGGTCGCCGACGGCTACCGCGCGGGCCGCACCCTGCCCTTCCGCGTCGAGCTGGTCCGGCAGCTGAAGCGGCGCCGCACGATGGTCATGGGCGGTGTCCTGTTCGCCCTGCCGATCATCCTGCTCATCGCCTTCCAGGTCGGCGGCGACCCGGGCGGCAACAACAACCGCGTGAACCTCATGGACACGGCGACGGCGTCCGGGGCCAACTTCGCCGCCGTCAACCTCTTCTCCGCCGCCGGCTTCCTCCTCGTCATCCCCGTCGCCCTGTTCTGCGGGGACACGGTCGCCTCGGAGGCGAGCTGGTCGTCCCTGCGCTACCTGCTCGCGGCGCCCGTGCCCCGGGCCCGGCTGCTGTGGTCCAAGCTCGCAGTCGGACTCACCCTGAGCCTGGCCGCGCTGGTGCTGCTCCCGATCGTCGCCCTCGTCGTCGGCACGGCCGCCTACGGCTGGGGCCCGCTCCAGCTGCCCACCGGCGGCACCCTGCCCACCGGCACCGCGGCCCAGCGCCTGCTGATCGTCGTGGTGTACATCATGGTGTCCCAACTGGTCACCGCGGCCCTCGCGTTCTGGCTGTCGACCCGGACGGACGCACCGCTCGGCGCGGTCGGCGGCGCGGTGTTCCTGACCATCATCGGCAGCGTCCTCGACCAGGTGACGGCCCTCGGCGACTGGCGGCACTTCCTGCCCGCGCACTGGCAGTACGCCTGGCTGGACGCCGTCCAACCGCAGGTGCAGTGGACGGACATGATCCAGGGCACGTCGATTTCCGTAACGTACGCGCTCGTGCTGTTCGCCCTGGCCTTCCGCGGTTTCGCCCGCAAGGACGTCGTCTCCTAGGTCAACGGAGGATCACCCACCGGTCTCGACGGGCCGTCTCCGTGGCCGCTTCGAGACGCTTCCGCAACCCTCCGTACCGCACGTTTCCGCCCCCTGCGCCGTCACAGTCGCAAGAAGCCGACGCCAACGGACCCAGGGGGAACGGACGATGGAATCGTACGAGCGGTACCGGACACGGAAACGGCGGGGAGCGCTGCTCGCCCTCACGGTGGCGGGCGGACTGCTGCTCACCGCGTGCAGCGGAAGCGCCGACGACGGCAGCCGGGCGTCCGACCGAGACATATCAGGCCTGCCCGCGCCCGCCCACGGACACGAGGACGGTGACGGCACAACCGAGCGGCAGGACCGCGAGGCCGCCCCCGACCACCTCTCCACCTTCGCCCTCGACGTCGACACCGCCTCCTACGACTACGCCCGCCGCGCCCTCGCCGACGGCCGGCTCCCCGACCCGTCGACGGTCCGCCCCGAGGAGTTCGTCAACAGCTTCCGCCAGGACTACGAACGCCCCGACGGCGACGGCTTCTCGGTCACCGTCGACGGCGCCCGCACCGACGACGAGGACTGGTCCCTGGTCCGCGTGGGCCTGGCCACCCGCACCACGGAACGCACCGGCGAACGCCCGCCCGCCGCCCTCACCTTCGTCGTCGACGTCTCGGGCTCCATGGCCGAACCGGGCCGCCTGGACCTCGCCCAGGAGTCCCTCTCCGTGATGACGGACCGGCTGCGCGACGACGACTCGGTCGCGATCGTCACCTTCAGCGACGAGGCCGAGACCGTCCTGCCCATGACCCGCCTCGACGGCAACCGCGACGAGATCCACGACGTCATCTCCGAGCTGGACACCCGGGACTCCACCAACCTCGGCGCGGGCGTCGAGACCGGCTACGAGACGGCGGTCGAAGGCCTGCGCGAGGGCGCGACCAACCGTGTCGTCCTCGTCTCCGACGCCCTCGCCAACACCGGCGACACCGACGCCGACACGATCCTGGAGCGCATCTCCGGCGAACGCCGCGAGCACGGCATCACCCTCTTCGGCGTCGGCGTCGGCAGCGACTACGGCGACGCCCTGATGGAACGCCTCGCCGACAAGGGCGACGGCCACACCGTGTACGTGTCCGGCACCGAGGAGGCCCGCAAGGTCTTCTGCGAGGAACTCCCGCGCAACATCGACCTCACCGCCCGCGACGCCAAGGCCCAGGTCGCCTTCGACCCCGAGACCGTCGAGGAGTTCCGCCTGGTCGGCTACGACAACCGCCGGGTCGCCGACGAGGACTTCCGCGACGACCGCGTCGACGGCGGCGAGGTCGGCCCCGGCCACACCGTCACCGCCCTGTACGCCGTCCGCACCAAACCCGGCGCCGAAGGCCACCTCGCCACCGCCACCGTCCGCTGGCTCGACCCCGATACCCGCGACCCGCACGAGGAGACCGGCGACCTGGAGTCCGACGCCCTCGACGACTCCGTCCGGAGCGCGAACCGCTCCTTCCAGGTCACCGCGACGGCCGCCTACTTCGCCGACGCCCTCCGCGACTCGGGACGTTCTCTGCCGGGCGCCCCGCGACTCGGCGAACTCTCCGAGCGGGCCGACGACTTGGCGGACCGCACCCTGGACAAGGAGATACGACGGCTCGCAGAGGCGATCGACACGGCGAGCCGCCTGAAGCGAACCGGCTGACGTGAACCGGGTCTTTCCCACGATGGAATCGCGTTCATATTCTTGGGCGATTGTCGGAACTCGGGGGGACGCGTAGCTCGATATCGAACACTTCAGAGGAAATTCGCCATGGTACGCCACCCCTTCCGCGCAATAGAGAAATCCATCATCATGAACGGGCCGGGCCTGACCAGCCTTGGTGGCAAGGGGGAAAACGCCGTTTCCGCTGGATCCGGAGGAACCTCATGCGAACCATCAGGAGGCAGGCCACGGAGTGGCTCGCCGCCGCCGCGACCGATCCGCGCGACTGCAAACGGCAGTGGCACGGAGAAAGCGGCGTCGCGGTGCTGGCCTGCGGACGGTTCTGGGATGTGCTGAGTGTGCCGGAGGAATTGGGTGTACTGGCGCTGGACGCCCTCTTACGCATTCCGCAGGCGCCCGGCCCCGTACTGGCGGACGCAGTCGCCCGCAGAGTGGGCTTCTTCCTGCCACCGGATCCCGCAGTCCGCTGGGTCGGCACGGATGTCCGGTACCTGGGCAGTGGCGCATGGGTCACGGTACCCGCGCCGCACCGGGCCTTGGGGCGTCTCCGCTGGCTGGTTCCGCCCGACGGTGTGGGAACGCTGTTTGTGCCCACCGCCGTGGAAGCGGCTCTCCAGCAGGCCCTGGGCACCCTTGCGGCCAGGGCCGGCACGCGCCGGCGGTGTCCGGTGTGTGGAACGCGGGCCGTCGGAACCCGCGTTGCGGCACTACACGAGGCGTAGACGGCGTGCCATTCATGTGGTGAGGAGCGGCACGAGCGCAACGTGGAAGTCTCGCGTGCCGGATGTGGTCGGGTCGAGGACGAGGAGGTGCGCGCGGACGCCGCGTGAACCCTCCATCCGTGTCACTGGATGTCGGGGGTGGCTGTGCCGAGCGGTGTCGTGAAGTGGTTCGATCCTGACCGGGGAGTGGGCGTCATCTCGCGGGACGGCGGAGCACCCGATGTTGTCGCCTGTCGTTCCGCGGTTCACGGTCGTACGGACCGCACGCTCCTCGTGGGTGAGCGGGTGCTCTTCGACATCACCGAGGACTCCACCGGCATGCGAGCCGACAACATCTGCCGGGTTGCGGGAGGGGTGCGTCGTCCGTCGGCCGAGGAGCCGGCGAGCCGCGCCCCTTGAATATTCCTTACTTATGAGTAAGTTGACTCTCGGGTAAGTAGAACGGGTACACACGGCAGCACGCCGGCACAGCCGCAACCGGGAGCCGTCATGGGCGTACGCAAGGACTTGAAGCAGGCGAAGCAGCGGGGTGACCTGGCGGGCCGCGTGAAGGTCGAGGTCATCAGGGACGAACACGGTGTCGTCCGCGAGGCGCGCACCAGGGCCATGGCGGCACGGCCGGCGACCGGCAGCATCGCCGACCTTCCGTTCATCAACGCGACCGAGGCTCCGGAGACCGTGGCCCTCCGCCGCAAGGAGGGCCACACCTGGCGCCGGGTATCGGCCGCCGAATTCGCCCGCGAGGTCACTGCCACCGCGAAGGGACTCATCGCGGCCGGCCTCGAACCGGGCGACCGCGTCGCGATCATGTCCGGCACCCGCTACGAGTGGACGGTCCTCGACTTCGCGATATGGGCGGCCGGTGGCCAGAGCGTCCCCATCTACGTCACGTCATCGGCCGAGCAGATCGAGTGGATCGTACGGGACTCCGGGGCGCGCATGGTGATCGCGGAGACCTCCGAGAACGCGGAGGCCGTGCGCGCCGGTACCGCCCGCCACGCCACCCCGCCGCGCTGCTGGCAGCTCGACGAGGACGCGATGCCCGAACTCGCCACCCTCGGCCGGGACGTCCCCGACGAGGAGGTCACCAAGCGCCGCGGCGCCCTCACCCCCGACACGGTCGCCACCGTCTGCTACACCTCCGGCACCACGGGCCGGCCGAAGGGCTGCCTGCTCACCCACGCCAACCTGCACGCGGAGGCCGCCAACACGGTCGAGCTGCTCCACCCCGTCTTCAAGGAGGTCACCGGCCAGGTCGCCTCCACCCTCCTGTTCCTGCCGCTCGCCCACATCCTCGGCCGTACGATCCAGATCGCCTGCCTTCTGGCCCGCATCGAGATGGGCCACTGCCCGAGCATCAAACCCGCCGAACTCCGTCCCGCGCTCAAGGAGTTCCGCCCCACCTTCCTGGTCGGCGTGCCCTACCTCTTCGAGAAGATCCACAACACCGGGCGCGCCACCGCCGAGCGGATCGGCCGCCGCGCCTCCTTCGACCGTGCGCACCGGATCGGGGTGCGCTTCGGCGAGGCGCACATGAACCGGTTCCTGGACCGGGGCCCGGGCCCGGGCCCCGCCCTGTACGCCGCGTGGGCGCTGTACGACCTCCTGGTCTACCGTCGCATCCGCAAGGAACTCGGCGGCCGCACGCGCTACGCCATCAGCGGCGGCTCCCCGCTCGACCGCGACCTCAACCTCTTCTTCTACGCTGCCGGGATCATCATCTACGAGGGCTACGGCCTCACCGAGACCACGGCGGCCGCCACCATCGTTCCGCCCCTGAGTCCCCGCCCGGGCACGGTCGGCCGGCCCGTGCCCGGCGCCACGGTCCGCATCGCCGACGACGGCGAGGTGCTCATCAAGGGCGGCATCGTCTTCGGTTCGTACTGGAACGACGAGGCCGCCACCGACGCCGTCCTGACCGACGGCTGGTTCGCCACCGGTGACCTGGGCTCCCTCGACGAGGACGGCTACCTCACCATCACCGGCCGCAGGAAGGACATCCTCATCACCTCCGGGGGAAAGAACGTTTCCCCGGCCGTGCTGGAGGACCGCCTCCGCAGCCGCCCGCCGATCGGCCAGTGCGTCGTCGTCGGCGACAACCGCCCGTTCGTCGCCGCCCTGATCACCCTCGACCCCGAGGACGTCGCACACTGGCTCCACGTCCGCGGCATGCCCGCCGACACCCCACTGTCCGAGCTGGTCTCCGACCCCCGCATGCGCGCCGACGTCCAGAAGGCCGTGGACTACGCGAACCAGGCGGTCTCCCGCGCCGAGTCCATCCGCGAATTCCGTCTCGTGGACGGCGAGTTCACCGAGGACAACGGGATGCTGACCCCGTCCCTGAAGGTCAAACGCCATGCGGTGGCGGCTGCGTACGCGGACGACATCGAGGCGCTGTACGGAGCTGACTCTTCAACGCGGTCTGCAAAACCGCCCTTGGCTCCCTGAATTGGACCGGTGGCAACACCGGCACCGTGCTCCGTGCCGACTCGACAGGCACCCTCCGCACACATGAACGTGAAGGTCGCGAAGGCTGGTCACCCCTCCGAGGTGGAACCGGTCAGCAGCGGGCGTGGCAGATTGCGGGGCTTCTGAGCCCGTGGTCACATCTCCCCGTAAGGCGCGTAAGGGATATTTCTGCGCGCCTTGGTCAAGGGCAGATCGCCTGTGGCGGCCTGTCACCAGTCACTTTGGGAGAACCTATGTCTCACCGCATGCTTCGCTCGGCGGCCACCGTGCTGCTGGCTTCCGCGCCGCTCCTGGCTGCCGCGCCGGCGCAGGCAGCTCCGCAGAGCTTCCCCTGCGGCGTCGTGCTCCAGAAGATCAACACCGGCGCGACCAGCGAGATCACCGTCGGCGTTACGTGCGAGGTGGCGCGGACCGTGGGCGTGACGATCTCCGCAGGTGACAAGGAACTCGCCAACGTCAAGAAGGACGTTGAGGCAGGCGTTATGGAGAAGGTCACTGTCACCGTGCCCGCAGTGAAGCGCGTTTGCGCCACGCTGAAGACCGACGGCGAGAGCAAGACGGTCTGCACCCGCTGACGGGGCTCTGCCGTCGCCATCCGTCTGACGGACGCGGCCGCCGCCACCCACTTCGCGATCCGCGAGGTCGGGGGGCGGCGGCTGTCGTCTTGCCTGCCCCCACAGCACGCTCGTCTTCTGCGTACTGCGGGGGCAGGCCTGTCGAATCCGCACATCACGCCGGCGACGCGATCAGCGATGCCCTTCTGTGGCGCGTAGCAAGGCCCGCCGCGCGTGGGGGAGTTGGCCGCTCCCGGTTCCAGCGGGGCCGTGAGCCTTTTTCACCCTCGGTCCGGTGGAGAGGCTGTCCCATCGGCGGCCGGTGAGGGAGACGGACCGTGCCGTCGGCGCCCTGGCAGCGCTTGTCCGCCCAGCAGTTGATGCCGGCCCGGCGAGAGCGGCGTCCCCTCCAGGACCGGGTACGCCTCCATCGAGGCGTTGTGGGCCGGAGGCCGGGGCAACGGGCGAATGCATTCGAGAGGTCACCCGTTCGAATCCAGGGCGGAAGAAAGCGATGGCTCAAGGCCGTTGCGCAGGCAGTGTGTCGTTACTCCATCGGTGGAAGTAATGCGCCATGACCTGGGCGTTGGGTAGTTCCTATTACCTGCCCTGCAGGGGCCATGTGGATGAAGTTCCGGGGTTAGGGGTGCTCGAAGTGGCGTCTGCTTCGGCGCTGGGGCAATATCGGTTGCGTTCTTCCAGTGGGGAAGAAACAGAACGGAGATATTCAATGCGCAAGAGCATGATGCGCGGCGCTGCCGCGTCCCTGGCGGCCGTGGCTATCCTCGCCGGTTCCGCCTCGGCTGCCAGCGCCTACGGCGGCGAGAAGGACGGCAAGGACGACCAGCCCACCATCGTCAACGAGATCAACAACGTTAACGAGAACGACAACGACAACGACAACACCGCTGTTGCCGTCAACGAAAACACCAACACGGCCCCCGTCACCGTCGACGCCAGCACGACGGGGGTTGACGACGAGGGCCTCGTCGCCATCATCGACGCTATCCTCGACATCGTCTGACGTCCACGGGACGCACGGAGTTCCCCTTTTTCCGATGGTGACTGTTCAAGTCCGATGCGGCAGGGGTACCCGCATTCGATTCCCTCGGGGGTCGTGACCCACTTGAAAGCGTCTTTCCCTGACGGCGGATGGGGCGACTTCCTCATCCGTCAAGGGAGAGGCGCTTTCGCTTTCTCGGGTTTGGTGTTGATCACCTGAAATCGGCGCGCCGCAGGCGATCGCACAAGTAGTGCACTTCGGAGGGGAAATGAGTGCCACGATCATCCTGCCGCGTTGCCCGGAATCGGGAAAGGCGTCGTTCCGTACCGAGGACGAGGCTCGCGCCTGGCTCGTCAGGCAGCCGCTGATCGAGAGGATTCCCGACCGGATCTATCGATGCCCCGGCTGTCATTATTGGCACTTCACCGGATCCCATTTTCTGACCAGTCAGAAAATCAAGAGGCAACGAAACTACGGCAGGCGTGAAGCCGCTCCCCGGCGCAACCGCGGCAAGAGGAAGAGGGCCTGACGAGAGAGCCAGTCCTCTCGCTTCCCCCCCTTGCGCGGAACTCAACGCCTCAACACGCAGGAACACAGCCTCGCGGCTCGTACGCGGCCCGGCCTCGACGACACGTTCAGTCGCCCCGTACAGGACTCCGCACAACGTCAGCCGAACGGCTGCGGTACTTATTTCGAGCAGGAAGACAAGTAGATTGCGACAGAACCTGAGCAGGGGAATGGTCGTGGCAGCCGCCGCGACGGGCATTCTGTCCCTGTACGGCACGCCGGTGTTCGCGGACGTGAGCTCCGAGGGGGGCCCCGGGGTGTCACCGAGTGCCGTGTCGGGGCACGAAGCCGAGTTCGGAGCGGACGCTGCCGCGAACGCCGACTACGGTTCCGCCGGTGAGGACGGCGAGGCCAAGTCGTCCGACGGGGAGGCCTCGACCAGCGGCCCGGACCCGCGCTCGTGGAACGACGCTTCCCACGACGACCGCGACAATGGTGGCTACGGCGACGCCGGTTACGGCGATGAACGTGGCTACGGCGACGACGGCTACGGCGATGACAGTGGCTCCGGCGGTTCCGGCGGTTCCGGCGGCTCTGGCGGCTCCGGCGGTTCGGGCGGTTCCGGTGGCTCCGGTGGCGAAGGCGGCTCTGGCGGTTCGGGCGGTTCCGGTGGCTCCGGTGACGACGGCGGTTCCGGCGGTTCCGGCGGCTCTGGCGGCTCTGGCGGTTCCGGCGGCTCTGGCGGCTCTGGTGGTTCCGGTGGTTCCGGCGGCTCTGGTGGTTCGGGTGGTTCGGGTGGTTCCGGTGGTTCCGGCGGCGACGGCGGTTCCGGCGGCTCTGGCAGTGGCTCCGGCGGCGACTCGTCCACACCGCCCACGAACCCGCGTACGTCACCGCCCAACTCACCTCCGTCGGGGTCGAGTACGCCCACGTTCCCTGGGTCGACCGTCCCGCACGCCAAGCCGTCGGTGGAGCCGGCCTCTCTCGCCCAAACCGGCGCTGACGAGCAGGTGCTCGCAGCCGCGGGTGTCGCCGCGCTGCTGGTGACGAGCGGCACCATCGTGTACCGACGAGGCGGGGCCGGGTTCCGTCGGTAAGGAGGGAATCGCTCGACAGCGCTCGTTTCGGGTGCCGGACGAACCGCGTCCGGCACCCGAACTCGTTCCTGGGCTCCCTTGGTCGAAGTGTGCCCGGACAGGGGACTCACATGGCGACGCGTCAAGAGCTGCGGCCGTATGTCAGTGGAAAGGGCACAAAGGCGGGCGGCGGCGCATGCGCTACGGCCGCTCGCCACGAGCGGAGACAGGAGCAGCCATGGCCGCACGGCAGCGGCGCCGCAGCAGATGGCCCGCGTACGTCCTGGCCGGTATCGCCGTGTCGGCCGCCTTGGTGCCGGGGCCGGGGCACGCGGTGGGTGCCGGGGCGGAGACGGCCGCCAGGAGGCCGGTGCCGACGGCGACGGCCGACGGGGGATCGCTCACTCCGCTTGTTCCGCCTCCCCTTCCCGCCGAATCCGCCCCGCTGTCCGCCACCGGCGCCTACCTCGACTACGGCCCCCGAGGGGTAGCCCGGATGGCCTGGCTCAGCCGGTGGCTGGGCGGTGCCGACCTGCGGGTGGGGCACACCTACTTGCCGGGCGACCTCTGGACCAACATCGAAGGTGCCCCCCGTTTCCTCGACTCCTGGGCGGACTGGCGCCGGGAGAGGGACGACCGGATCCTCGTTCTCAACGTTCCCATGCTGGAGCGCAACGAGGAGGGCGTCCCCGATGACGAGGTACGGGCGTTGCTGCGCCGGGGCGCGGCCGGGGAGTTCGACGCGCACTACCGCCGCCTGGCGAAGCGGTTGATCGGGTTGAGGGTGCCGGACACCGTCCTCGTGCTCGGCTGGGAGATGAACGGCACGACGTACACACATCGGTGCGGGCCGGACCCGGAGGCGTGGAAGGCGTACTGGAAAAGGATCGTCGGCGCGATGCGCTCGGTGCCGGGCCAGAGGTTCCGGTTCGACTTCGCGCCGAACCGCGGGCGCGACGCGGTTCCCTGGACGGAGTGCTACCCCGGGGACGACACGGTCGACATCATCGGCATGGACACCTACGACCAGCCGCGGGGGATGTCGTTCGACGGGCAGGTGACGGAGCCGTACGGGCTGCAGGCGCACGTGGACTTCGCGAAGGCGCACGGCAAGCCCATTTCGTATCCGGAGTGGGGTCTGTTCCGCAACGGCGACAACCCGGAGTACATGCGGCGCATGCTCGCCTGGATCGACGAGCACAAGCCGCTGTACAACGCCCTCACCGACTACTGCCCGCACGGTGTGTGGCAGTGCCGGCGGAACCCGAAGGCGGCCGAGGCGTACCGGTCCGTGCTTCACGGACGCACCGAGCCCGTGCCGACTCCCGCACCGGTGCCGACGCCTGTGCCCGGTACCACCCCGGCGCCACTGCCTTCCCAGGACTGCTCGCCGGTGGACCTGGGCGACTGGATCGAGAACTGGCTCGGTTGGCAGCTCTGTATCCGCCGCGACTGGTGGTCGTCCACGTGGTGGTCCCACTGGACCCGATGACTCATCGGCCTCACGGTGGTAGCGGAGGCTCAGGTCCTGCCGCCACCGTCTTCCCGCCGGCCGCGCACCAGTTCCCTGCCCCGGCTGCGCGCGGCGGCCTCGCAGGCGACCGCCGACAGCAGCGGGGCGGTGCGCCGCCGGGCCAGCAACAGCCTCTGGTTGACCACGGTGTCCGGGCGCCAGCGGGACTTGTACGGCTCGGCCCCGCGCAGCATGCTGAGCACCTGGCACTCGCCGTCGGCCACCCGGTCGGCGCAGGCGCGCAGCATCATGGTGGCGATGTCCGCCTTCCGGTCCCGCAGCCTCGGATGGGCGCCGTACAGATAGGTGCCCGCCAGCCCTCGCGACAGCAGGGTCACGTCGACGGCGAGTACCTCACCGCCGACCCGGAACTCGGTCACCAGGGCGTCCCCGGACCGGACCATCGGGCCGATCGAGCGGGTCAGGTGCTCATGGAAGCGGGGTCGGAGGTGCTCGGTGGTCACCTTGCGGTCCTGCCACTGGAGGCGGTGCAGTTCCAGCATGGTGCGCAGGGCCGAGTCCACCTCGTCGTACCGGACGAAGCGGTGCTCGACTCCGAGCTGGTCGAGCTTGCGGATCTTGGTGCGGACCCGCTGCGCCCGCCCGGACGGCAGCCGGCTGAGCAACTCGTCCATCGGGCGCGCGGGCAGCTCCAGACAGATCGAGTCGGTCAACCGCAGCCGGGGGCCGCGCCAGCGTTCGTACACCCGTTCCGCGGCGCCGCCCGGTCGGACCTCACGGAAGTCGATCAGTGCGGTGCGGGCGGCGGCCGAGAGCGCCTCGGCGAGTGCGGTCGCCGCTCGGTCCGCGTGTTCGTCGTCGAGCAGTACGTCCCCGTAGTCGGAGATCGCCCCGCCGAGCGGAACGAGCCGGGGCAGCGGGTGCCCGGCCCGCATCAGCGGCGCGACCGCGCGGAGTTCGCCGCCTGCGGCGTCGCGCACCAGCACCAGCCGCAGCCGGCCCGGTCTGCCGTACGACATCCACCACGAGTGGAGCCAGGCGTGACTCTGGAACGGCGTGGCCGCCCCGCAGCTTCGGTACAGACGCTCCCAGACGGGCCCCAGCGCGGCGAACTCCCGCTCGTCGGTGCACAGTTCGGCCCGCAGGGTGCCGATGTCGGCCGACAGGGCCGCAGCCTCCACCCGTAGTGCGCCGCTCATGGCCGCCCCTGGGCGTCGGTGGCGGTGGCCGGGCCGGGCACGGCGACCGGGCGGGCGGCGTCGGCGGCGGTGGGCCGGGGGCGGGCCAGCAGCGCGAGGCCCCCCAGCAGGCCGCCCGCACTGGCGCCCACCAGGCCCGTCAGCACCGGGGGCGCCGAGGACGGCTCGGTGGGCTTGACGGCGCGGGAGAACTGCAGGAGTTCGACGTGCGTGGCGCCCTTGGTGTCCTTGGCGTACTCGATCAGCGAGCGCGAGACGGCGTTGGCCATGTCGGTGGCGAGATCGGCGCGCGCCGAGGTGGCCGTCAGGGACACCATCGGGGCGTCCGGGGAGGTCGCCGACCGCACGCTGTCGCGCAGCGTCTTCACCGGTACGCCCGCCCACACCTGGGCGTCCCCGAGGACCGCCAGCTGCGTGGCGACCCGGCCGTACGCCTGGGCGAAGCCGAGCGCGGACTGCGGGTCCGACTTGTCGCTCGGTACGGCGACGACGTACGAGGTGGCCGAGTAGGCGGGCGGTGTGAGGGCGCCGTACGCGCCTCCGGCGAGGCCTCCGGCGAGGGCGCCGACCGCGAGCAGGGACCACGGCGGTAGCGCTTTGAGCCGTCTCAGCAGCGGACGCCGCCGGGGCGTGGGAGCTGGGGCTGTCGGGTGTTCGGCCGTGGAGGTCATCGAGGTCGTCGAGGTCATCGGTCGGTCACTCCCAGGGGTGGTCGTGAAGGGGGCGAGCAGGAGACTGCGGCGGCATACACGTTCATGAGCTGTGCGGCGCTGCGCGTGATGCAGTAATGGCGGGCGGCGGCGGATACGGGACGGGCCGGTGGATGCGACCGCCCGGCCCAGGTCAGGGCGCGGGTCTCGGCCAGGGCGCGAGCGAACACGTCCGGACCGCCCGTCACCCGGCGGGTGACGGTGGCGAGGCCGGGCGGCAGGTCGTCGATCGCCGGACAGGAGGCGTACAGCACCGGCAGCCCCGCCGCCAGGCCCTCCACGACGGCGAGGCCGAAGGCCTCCTCCGGGCTCGGCGAGGCGAGGACGTCCATCGCCGAGGTCAACGACGGCAGACCGAGTCCGCGGCCACCGTCGGCGTCGTACGGCCGTTCGCCGGTGAACAGCACCCGGTCGGTCACTCCGGCCCGCTGGGCGGTGCGCCGCAGCAGGTTCTCCTCCGGGCCACCGCCGACCAGCAGGAGCCGGTAGTCGCGGGGGAGCCGAGCCAGGGCACCGATCAGGACGCCGAACCGCTTGCCCGCGGTCAGCCGGCCGATGCCGCCGACGACGTACGCGTCCTGTGGCAGTCCGAGACGGCGGCGGGTGTGCTCGCGGCTGACCGGGTCGAAGCGGAAGCGGGCCACGTCGATGCCGTTGGGCACGACCTCGATGCGCGGCTCGGGCACACCCCAGCGCCGGAGCCGGTCGGCCACCGTGGGCGAGACCGCGACCGTGGCGTGGCCCAGCCGCTCGCTGGCCAGGTACAGCGCGCGCACGCCGGCGGTCAGGGCGCGGCCCTCCAGTTGGGTGCCGCCGAGGGAGTGTTCGGTGGCCACCACGGCCCGGACGCCCGCCAGACGCGCGGCGATCCTGCCGTACACGCAGGCCCGGTAGAGGTGGGTGTGCACGAGGTCGTAGCGGCCGGACCGGATCAGGCGGACCAGACGGGGCAGGGCGGACAGGTCACGGTTGCCGGACATGCCGAGGTGGATGACGCGGACACCGTCCGCCGTCAGGCTCTCGGCGACCGGGCCGGGGTTGGTGAGCGTCACGACGTCGCAGTCGACGGGCAGGTGGCGCAGCAGCAGCCGGAGTTGCTGTTCGGCACCGCCGACGCCGAGGCCGGTGATGATGTGCAGGGCCTTCAGCCCGGGCATGGCGGAGGCTCACACTCCCTCGACGGGGTGGCGGCGCAGCAGGTGCTTGAGACGCAGCCGCCAGGCCGTGTCCCGTTCGCCGATGTGGACGCGGGGGATGGCGAGGGGGCCGGACAGGTCACCGGGGCCGGTGGCGCAGGCGTAGCTGTATCCCGCGTCCCGTACGGCGTCGACGGCGCGGCGGTCCAGCCGCCCGTACGGGTAGCAGAAGCCGTGGACGTCCGCCCCGGTCACCTCGCGCAGCGCTGCTCTGCTGTCCCTCACCTCGGCGCGGAGCAGGGCGTCGTCGGCCCGGGTCAGGTCCACGTGCGTGAGGCCGTGCGAGCCGATCTCGACGCCCTCGGCGGCGGCGTGCCGGATGCCCTCCGCCGACAGCAGTGGCTTGCGCGGACCGCACGGGTCCCAGGCGTTCTCGCCGCCCAGCCTGCCCGGCAGCACGAACAGGGTGGCGCCGCAGCCGTGGCGGCGCAGCAGCGGCAGGGCGTGCGTGAGGAAGTCGGCGTACCCGTCGTCGAAGGTCAGCCCCACCAAGTCCTGTCCCTCTCCCCGGGCGCGCGCGGCGAGCAGCTCATGGACACCGACGCCGCGCAGGCCCCGGCGGCGGAGCCAGTCGAGCTGCCGGTCCAGGCGGCCGGGTGAGACGGTGACGCGGTACGGGTCGTCGGAGCAGTCGCCGACGGAGTGGTACATCGCCACCCAGAGGGGCGGGCCCGGTCGGCTCCGGGGCCTGTCGGGACCGAGGGCGGTGGAAGGGCCGTGGTCAGCGGAAACGAGCATGCGGAAGCCTCCGGGTGACGGTGCGGAGTGCGGATGCGAGACGCTGCTCGCCCGGCATCCGGGCGAGCAGGAGGAAGACGACGGTCACGGTCGTGCCGCCGGCGGCGAATCCGAGGGCGGGGGAGCCGACGAGGCTCGCGCAGAACCCGCCCACGCCACAGGCGACCACCGCCGCGCGCAGTGGCCTGCCCATCGCGGCCAGCAGCGGCCGGATGCGGATCGGCACGCCGCGCGCTTCCATGCCGAACAACAGGATCAGGGCGGTGAGGGTGATGCCGACCGCGTTGGCCGCGGCGATCCCCAGGACGCCCCACGAGCCGGCCGTCACCGCGCCGATCCACGAGGTGACGACGATCCCGGCGGTCATCGCGGCCACCGGGTACCAGGTGGGCCGCCCCGCCGCGAAATACGACCGGACGAGCGCGCCCACCAGGGCGTGGCCGAGCAGCCCGAGGGCGTACACGCGCATGACGGCGGCGGTGGCCGCGGCGTCCTGCGTAGTGAACGCGCCTCGCTGGAACAGGATGTGGACGAGCTGCGGGGCACAGGCGACGACGGCCGCGGTGCCGAGCAGCACGAAGGAGGACACCGCCCGGAGGTCGCGCTCGACGCGGTCGCGGGCCCGCTCGGTGTCGCCCTGGGCCAGCGCCTGCGACACGACCGGGAAGGTGACCGTGCACAGCATCAGGGCGAGCGCCATCGGCATCTGGGCCACCTTCTGGGCGTAGTTCAGATGCGAGATGGCGCCGGCCGGGAGCGAGGAGGCCAGGAAACGCTCGATGAGGACCTGGGACTGGCGGCACAGGGCGAAGAGCAGCACGGTGACGATGAGGGCGAGGTTCATGGAGTGCCGCAACGTCTCCCTGGCTGCCGCGGCTTTCTCTGCGGCTGTCGGCACACGGCACAACCGTCTCAGAAGTGACGGAAGTTGGGTGACGACCATGAGCGCGCCGCCCACCGCGACGCCGACCGCCGCCGCCCGTACGCCCCAGCGCGCGCCGAGGACGCACATCGCCGTGATGATGGCGGCGTTGTAGGCGACGTAGATGGCCGCGGGCGCGACGAACCGGCGGTGCGCGCGCAGGGCCGCGCTGCAGTAGCCGGCGAGGCCGAAGGTCAGGACGCAGGTGCCGGTCAGCCGGGTGCAGTCCACAGCGAGCCCGGGGTCCGGGAGCCCCGGCGCCAGCACCTGGACCAGGTACGGCGCCCCCCAGACGACCAGGGCCGAGGCCACGGACAACGCCAGCGCCAGGCGGGGAAGCGTGCGGCGGACCAGGGCGCGCACGGGGTCGCCCGTGCCCTCCCGGGCGCGGCGGGCCAGGACCGCGCTGAACGCCGGTACGAGTGCGAAGGCCAGCCCGTCCTCGATCAGGAGCGTCGCCGCGAACTCCGGCACGGTCCAGGCGACCAGGAAGGCGTCCGTCTCGCTCCCCGCTCCGAAAAGGTGGGCCAGCACCTGGTCCCGGCCGAGGCCCAGCAGAGCACCGGCCAGGGAGAGAACGACGGTGACGAGGGCGGCCCTGGCGAGGAAACCCTGCGAGACGGGCCCGGCTCCGCTGGTCTCCGGGCCCTCGGTGCCGGCGCGCGCCAGGGGGACGGTGGCGTCCCCGGCCCGTGGCGGGGTGACGGTCATCGTGCCGCGGCCTCCTCGGGAACGGTCCGGCCGGGACCCGCCAGCGCCCACCACGCCGACAGGCCGAGGCAGACGGCGGTGAGCACGGTCGAGGGGCCGCCGATGTCGGAGTACGCGAAGTTGACCAGGTGCCAGACCAGAAGGCCCCAGGCGACGAGCGCGCAGTCGAGCCCGGGATCCCCGGTTCGCCGGGCCCGCGCCAGCCTGCGCAGCCCCAGCACCAGCAGCGCCAGCCAGCTCCCCACCAGCGTCAGCAGCCCGATCAGCCCCTGCTCGCCCAGCACCAGCAGGTACATGCTGTGCGGTGACAGCAGCGGCTGCTTCCGGTACGCCGCGCCCGCGCCCTCCGTGTCACTGCCCGACGACAGCGCCAGCGGGGCGTGCCCGTCGCGGTGCTCGGGGAAGCCCTTGAGGCCGATGCCCGTCAGCGGCCGCTCGCGCCACATGCCGGCGGCTGCCGCCCACAGGGCGTACCGGTCGGAGACCGACTGGTCGGGAGCGTCGGCGACCTGCCCGATGCTGCTGAGCCTCTCTTGAAGCAGCGCGGAGCCGACACCGAATCCGCCGACGAGGATCACGGCGACGGCGGCCACGACCGCGCCCACCCTGACGGCGCGCCGCAGGCCCGCCAGGACCAGTTGCGCCGTACAGGCGAGGGCCGTCGCGATCCACGCGCCCCGGCTGAAGGACACCGCCAGCGGCACCACCAGCAGCAGCGCGCACACCAGGGCCCACACCCGCCCCCGGTTTCCCGGCTCCGCTCGAGCGGGGAGGTGCCCCCTCCGTACCGGTGCGGAGCCCAGCGCCAGCCCCACCGCGCACACCAGCCCGAAGGCGACCACGGTCGCCATCCCCATGATGTCGCCGGGGCCGAAGGTGCCGACGGCGCGGATCTCCCGGCCCATGTACGAGGCGCCGGTCCCGGTCACGTACTGGTGCACCCCGATGGCCCCCTGCCACATCGCGAGCGCCACCACCGACCAGGCCAGCAGCCGGACGTCTCGCCGGCCGCGGAGGAGCAGCAGCACGGCGGCCGGGACGAGGACGAAGATCTGCAGGTAGCGCACGAAGCCCGCGACCGCCGTGCCCGCCACTTCGGCTCCCGCCGCCGCGACCGCGATCCCCACCACGGGCAGGCCCAGAATCACGGCGGCGGTGGGCGACAGGGGACGTCGCCGGTGGTACAGAAGACGTACGGCGCAGCACAGTACGACGGCACCCGAGGCGGCGTCGGCGGGGGTCGCACCGCCCTCCCCGCCCGGCGCGGCGGGCAGCGCCAGCAGGGCGATCACCGCGATCACCGGCAGGACGGGTGCCAGCCGGCGAGCGGCGGGCAGGGCGTGTGCGTGGCTCACCGGTGTTCAGCTCCCCGTCGGCCGGACCAGCACGGCGGCGGTGCGCAGCAGGATGCAGACGTCCTGCCACAGCGACCAGTCGTCGATGTACGCGTTGTCGAACCGGGCGCGGTCCTCGATGGAGGTGTCGCCGCGCAGCCCGTGGATCTGGGCGAACCCGGTGAGTCCGGTCCGCATGCGGTGGCGGGCGGCGTAACCGGGGTAGGTCTGGCTGAACACGGCGACGAAGTAAGGCCGTTCGGGGCGCGGCCCGACCAGGGTCATGTCGCCCCGGAAGACGTTCCACAGCTGGGGCAGCTCGTCGAGCGAGGTGCGGCGCAGGAAGCGGCAGAAGCGGCTCATGTTCCGCTCGCCCGCCACGCTCCAGCGGGTCGCCGCCTCGCGGGGGTCGGCCGGGCGATGGGTGCGGAACTTCAGCAGCGTGAAGGAGCGGCCGCCCCTGCCGACGCGCTCCTGGCGGAAGAGGACCTGGGGCCCGTCGCTGACCCGCAGCACCACCGCGCAGACCAGCAGCACCGGGCCGGCGAGGAGGAGCAGGATCCCGGAGACAAGGATGTCGAGGCCTCGCTTGACGGGGCTGTCGGGGCGTCGGCCGACATCCAGGCGACAGCAGGAGAAGCCCGCGATCCGCTCGCGCTGGGACCGGCGGCGGTGAGTGCGTCCGGCCTCGTCGTACGCCGTGTCCCCGGCCCGGCCGGGTGCCGGCAGGTCCGCGTCGACCTCCCAGAGAACGCAGCCCGCATCAGCCAACTTCCGCAGCAGCGCGGCGTGTTCGCCCGCAGGGCCCACGATGAGCACGGCCCGCACGTTGTTCTGGATGACGGCCCGCTGCGCCTCCTCGTCCGTACTGAGCACCGGCAGCCCCTCGCCGTCGGCCCCGCTGTCGGACAGGACACCGACCGGCCTGAGGCCGGACCCGGGGTGGCGCAGGAAGGCGGCGGCCACGCGCGGGGCGGTGGTGGCCGGGCCGACGACGAGGGCCGCGGCGGGATGGCGGGCCAGCGCCCGGCGGCGGTGCCAGTGCGCCGCGCCGCGTCCCGCCCAACTCGCCGCCGACTGAAGGACGCAGCCGGTCAGCAGCGTACGGACGGACAGGGCGTGTGTGGGGGAGAGCGCCGCGACCATGGCCGCGAGCGCGCACCAGCTCACCGCGATCCGTGTGCAGACGGCGGGGAGTTCGTCGAGGACGGCGGGTACGGCGGCGGGGCGGTACAAAGCCGCCCGGGCGTTCAGACAGAGGACGGCGAGCAGCAAGGGCGCGGCCACCAGGGGATGCGGGAGCGCGTGGGCGGCGGCGAGCGCGGCGGCCGCGTCCACGGCGAGCAGGGGCAGCACGGTGGTGCGCCGCCTTGCGGTGCGCCGCCCGGCGGGAAGCCGCAAGTGGCCGACGGCGCCGCGCGGGTGGATGACCGAGACGGGTGGGAATCCCTGCTTCGGTGGCAGGCCACCAGGGGGAGGGACGGTACGTTCGGCGGTCACGAGCGGATCGACTCCCTGCACTCAGTGGGTTCCGCGCGGTGGGCCACCGTGCGCCGGGCGCCGAGCAGTTCGCGGTAGAGATCCGCGACCGCCTCGGCCGAGCGCCGCACGTCGTGCGCGGCCAATACGTGGCAGCGCCCCTCGGCTCCGAGCGACTCACGCAGCGGCGGGTCGAGAAGCGTCCTGGTGAGCGCGTCGGCCAACGGGCCGGGCCGGCCCGCGGGCACCAGACAGTGCGTTGTGTGACCGGGCGGCAGACTCTCGCGCGCTCCGGCCACGTCCGTGATCACCACGGGACGCCCGCACGCCATCGCCTCCAGCGGGGCGAGCGCCATGCCTTCCCAACGGGACGGCAGTACCACCAGGTCGGCGGCCTGGTACCAGGGGACGGCATCGGCGACGGCCCCGGTGAACAGCACTCCCTCGGGCGCGCGGTGCCGTAGCTGCGGCTCCTGCGGCCCGTCCCCGACGAGCGCCAGCCGGGCTCCGGGCACCCGTCGCAGCACCGAGGGCCACGCCTCGAGCAGCAGGTCCTGCCCTTTCTGCCGGCACAGCCGCCCCACACAGACCACCAGCAAAGCGGCCGGATCAAGGTCGGCGAGCGGTGCGAGGGCCGGGCGTACGGCGGAGACGGCGGCGGGGTGGAAACGCACCGGATCGATGCCGTTGGGGATCACCCGCCAGTGGGCGCGCACCCCGGCGCGTTGGCCTCTCGCGCGCTCAGCCTTGCTGACGCACACCACGCGGGTGGTCCAGCGCGCCGCCCACCGTTCCCACGCCGTGGCGACCGCCGCGGTGCCCCCGCCGACCGCCTCGAACGACCAGGCGTGCGGCTGGAACACCGTCGGGATCCGCCCCCGCACCGCCAGCCGGGCCGCGAGTCCGGCCTTGGCGCTGTGCGCGTGCAGCACATCGGGCCGCACCTGTTCGACGACGCGAGCGAGCCGGAGCACCTCACCAGCGAGCGACGGTCCCGGCTCACGTGTGGCGGGCCAGTGCCGTACGTCCGCGCCGAGATCCCGCAGTGCCTTTCGCAGGCCCCCGTCGGGGCAAGCGACCGTGACGTCGAAACCGGCCGCACGCTGGGTGCGCGCCAGTTCGGCGACCACGCCGGCGACGCCGCCGTCCACCGGCTGGGTGATGTGGAGGACGCGAGGTGAGGCCCCCGGCCGTGTCGTGCGTGACGACCCGGAAACCCGGTCGGCCATCACCGTGCGGGACAGCCTTGAAGACGACCGTCCTGTTTTGACGGGCCGTCAGGCAGGACCATCTCCCCGTACGCCGTGGTGGGAAGACCTTGGGAGTGACGCATGGCCGGCGTTGCTCCTTCACGGGAAACATATGGTTGTCGGCTGGTTCGACGCGTCACTGTATCCCGGCATTAAGGGCATACAGGATAAGACATGCGCATATATGGAAATTCCATTCTTTTTTCAGGCGTACCGTCCGGCCGTGGCGACTCCCGGCCTGGTTGCGGGTCTTGCGCCGAATGCGGAGGGCGGCGGGCGTCCCCGGCGGCACGTCGCACGGCGCATCGCGTCGTCCGCACTGTGCGCCACCCTCCAGACCCAGGTCCAGCAGCCGGGCTGGTCGGCACGGTGGTGCCGCCGGTCACCGTTTCCCCTGCTGATGCGAGGATGAGAAAGGCGGATAAGACCTGCCCTTCATTCGGGTGACCTTCGGTGTGGGTCGCCGTATTTTCCGCGTGTGGGGGTTTCCGCTCGGTCCGGAGCTCGTTGAGGGCGGTGAAGTGATTCCCGCTGGTGGCTTTCGAGTTGCCGCCGAGGCCCGTCGAGCGTGTGCCACTGGACCGCCTTCTTCAGGGCGAGGAGGAGACAGGCATTGCGAACCGGCAAACCACCGCAGTCACAACCAGCGCGCCCCCCGGCGCCCACGACGGTCACACCCGCGGCTGCCGGCTCCGCACACCCCGCGAAGCCGCCCGCCGTCCACCGCGCCAGGACCACGGTGCGACGCCGTGTGCTGTGGGGGCTGTTCGCGTCGGCGTGCGCGGTGCCTTTCGCCCCGGCCCTGGTGGCGTTGGGGACGGCCCCGAGGGCGCCGGGATCGGCGGGGAAGGCGCCGGGACCGGCCGGAGACGAGGAACGGTTCGACGAGACGTACCTCGGGCGCCGCATCGCAGGTGTCAGGTACGACGCCGGGCGGCCCGGGGAGGACGGCCCGAGCGTGTGGCACGTCACCGTGGAGGGGCGGCCGTTGCATCTGATGCGCCGGGCGGACGGCAGCTGGATGAGCATGGTCGACCACTACCGGTCGTACGCGACCCCGCTCGCCGCCGTGCGCGCTGCCGTCGACGAACTCGGCCCCGGGACACGGCTGGGCACGCCGGGTGAGCGGAGCAGCCGCACGGAGGACTGCCGTACGGCGAACGGGAACAAGGACGCCGAGGAAGAGCATCGCCATGGTGTACACGCGTAAGGACATCAGCACGCTCACCCGGACCGAACGGCGCCGGCTCGTCAACGCGCTGCTGGAGCTCAAACGACGCGGTGAGTACGACGAGTTCGTGCGAATGCACATCGAGTACTACACCCCCGACGGTGAGGGCGGCCTGCGCACCGCCCACATGGCACCTTCCTTCCTGCCCTGGCACCGCAGGTTCCTGCTGGACCTGGAGAACGCGCTGCGCCGCGTGGACGAGTCGGTGACCCTGCCGTACTGGGACTGGACGCGCAACCGCACGCCGACGGCCGTACCGTGGACCGATGACCTGCTCGGCGGCACCGGGCGGCCGACCGACCGGCAGGTGGTGTCCGGCCCCTTCGCCTACCGCCACGGCATGTGGACGATCAAGGTGGGGATCACCGACACGGAGTACCTCACGCGTGAGCTGGGCCGCCCCCGGGACCCGATCGCGCTGCCCACGGCCGGGGATCTGGAGGGGGCCCTCAACGATCCCGTCTACGACGCGGCACCCTGGAACTCCCAATCGACCAAAGGGTTCCGCAACAAGCTGGAGGGGTGGGGGCCCGGGCGGGGCCCCGCTTCGTGGCACACCCACAACCGGGTCCACCGTTGGGTCGGCGGCCACATGACGGGCGGCGCATCCGTCAACGACCCCGCCTTCTGGTTGCACCATGCCTTTGTGGATCTTCTCTGGTTCCGCTGGCAGCAGCGGCACCCGGGCGCCCGCTATCTCCCCGCGAAGCCGCTCGCCCGAGGGGACGCACAACACGGCCGAGTCGTCGCGCGGCACGAGAAGATGCCGCCGTGGAACGTCACACCGGCCGAGTTGGAGGACCACAGCCAGATCTACCGGTACGCGTAGTCCGTACGAGCCGTGCACCGGTGCGGCTGCGTACGCGCGGCACGCGAACGGGCACGGCGAGGCAAGCGGGCGCACACGGCGGGGACCGGCCGGTCGCAGCCGCCGACGCAGGCGCCGTGACCGCCGGGCAGGGCGTCACAGGCCGCACACCTCAGTGGGGCGCCAGGAGCCGTACGGGCGAACCGGCCAGAAAGGCCCGGATGTTCTCGACCGCCTGGCCGTAGTACGTCGCGTAGTTGGCCCGGGAGACGTAGCCGAGGTGCGGGGTGGCCAGGAGGCGGGGGGCCGTGCGCATCGGGTGACCGGCGGGGAGGGGCTCGACGTCGAAGACGTCGATGCCGGCCCCGGCGATACGACCCTCGTGCAGGGCGGCGAGGAGCGCGTCCTGGTCGACGATGGCTGCGCGTGAGGTGTTGACCAGGTACGCGGTCGGCTTCAGGAGGGCGAGTTCGGCGGGACCGAGCAGGCCGCGGGTGCGGTCGCTCAGCGCGAGGTGGACCGAGACGAAGTCGCTGTTCGCGAGCAGGTCTTCCTTGGAGGGAGCGAGTTCCACGCCGACCTCGCCGGCGCGCTCTCGGGTGAGGTTCTGGCTCCAGGCGTGGACTTCCATGCCGAAGGCGAGGCCGACCTGGGCGACGCGGCTGCCGATCTTCCCCAAGCCGAGAAGCCCGAGGCGCCGGCCGTGCAGGTCGGCGCCGACCGTGCTCTGCCAAGGCCCGCCGGAGCGCAGGGCGCCGCTCTCCTCGACGAGGCCGCGGGCGAGGCCGAGCAGCAGGGCCCAGGTCAGTTCGACGGGCGGAGTCGAGGAACTGGCCGTGCCGCACACCGTGACGCCGTGCGCCTCGGCGGCCGCGTAGTCGATGACCGAGTTGCGCATGCCGGAGGCGACGAGCAGTTTCAGCCGGGGCAGCCGGGCGAACAGCGACCCGGGGAACGACACGCGCTCGCGCAGGGTCACCACGATGTCGAAGTCGGCCAGCGTCACGGCCAGGGCGTCCTCGTCGGCGAGGTGGCTGTCGAAGGACTCGACCTCCACGTCGTCCGCGACCACCGACCAGTCGGCGAACTCGGTCGCCACCTTCTGAAAGTCGTCCAGCACAGCACAGCGCAGCCGCACGTCCCACCTCTCCCACGGCCTGATCCGGTTCCACGGACCATGATCGGGGATCAGCGGGGTGGCGGGAAGGCCTCCGGCGGCGTGAAAGGCCTCCGGCGGCGTGGAGGGGGGCAGGCGACGGGCGGTCAGGAGACGGCCCTCGCCAGGCCTCCCGGCGTGGCCGCGGCGCTTCGCAGGGCCGACCGGCCGGCGAGGGTGACCGTCGCGACGGCCACCAGGGGTGCCCCGGCGGCCAGCGCGGCCAACGGCCCACCGGGCAGGGCCGGGACGGCGGAACCGGTGACCGCGATGCTCAGCGGCACCAGCACCGACGCACAGACCCCAGCAGCCAGCAGCAGGGCGACCGCGCAGGTGAGCACGGCTTCCCAGGCCAGCATCCGCAGTACCTGGGCCGGCTGCGCGCCGGCCAGTCGCAGCAGGGCGAACTCCCGCCGGCGGCTCGCCGTCGCCATGCTCAGGGTGTTGACGACGGCGATGGCGGCGAACACGTTGATCACCGTCAGCAACAGCAGGACGAAAAGGCCGGCCGCCGCACCGGATCCCTCCTCCGTGTCCCCACCGGCGGAGCCGTCGACTCCCGCCCCGGGGAAGTCCGCCGCGAGGACCTCCAATCGACGCTCGACGGCGTCCCGGTCGGCCCCGGCGGCGGTCCGTACGAGGACGGCGTCGTCCAGTGGGGCGGCCGCGTGCCGGGCCGCCGAGGCGCGGGGCAGGAGCGCGTCGGCGAAGTCCCGGTCGCGGGAGTAGACGGCCGCGACCCGGTACGTGTCCCGGCCGCCGTCGTCCCAGTTCACCCGGACGCTGTCGCCGACTGTGACACCCAGATCGCGGGCCGCGCTGTCGCCGAGTGCCACGGACGTGTCGCCGAGGCGGGCGAGCGAGCCGGTGTGGACCCCGAGGTCGAGGAGGCCGGGCACCGCGTCGGCCCGCATCGCGACCAGCCTTCCGCCGACGACGGACGCGTCGTCGTCCGGGCCGGCGTCCGCGCGGCTCAGTTCGCCGTCCACGGACAGCTGCCCGGAGGCCGCCGCCACGCCGGGGAGCCGGGCGGCCCGCTCCGCGTAGCCCGGCGCGATGCCGGGCCCGGCCGAGGACACCACGTGATCGGCGAGCAGTCGCTCCCGCTCCGCTCGCTGCGCGCCGTGTGACGTGATCAGCGGCACGCAGAGCAGGGTGCCGGTGAGGGAGAGGGCGAGAACGAGCGGTGTCACGGTGGCGGCCAGCCGCGCGTTCTGCCTGAGGAGGTTGCGGACCGCCAGCGCTCCCTCCCTGGGCAGGAACCACACCACCGGAGCCAGGAACAGGGCACCGGCCACCCGGCAGATCAGCGGAGCCAGCAGCGCCATGCCGACCATCAGGACGAGCACCATGCTCTCGGTCGTGCCGCCGCCACCGTCCAGCCGGCCGGTCGCCACCGCGCCGAGACAGCCGCCCGCCCCGGCGAGCACGCCCACCCCGAGCAGCACGCGCCACCAGCCCGGCTTCGGTGCCGGAGCGGCCGACTCGCGCAGCACCTCCACCGGCCGTACCCGCGACGCGCGCCGTGCGGCGGCGAACGCCGCGAGCTGCGCCACGACCGCGGCCGGCACGACGGTCGCCCAGGGCGCGACCGGCCCCACGGACAGGGCGAACGACGGGGGCAGCACGTCCCCGTCGACCAGCACCCGGTGCAGGAGCATCGCCACGCCGATCCCGCCGGGGACGCCGAGAAGCGCCGCCGCCACCGTCACCAGCAGGACCTCCACCGCGATCATCCGGCGGATCTGCCCCTTCGTGGCCGCGACGGCCCGCAGCAGGCCGATCTCCGTCAGCCGCCCCGCGACCGCGAGCGTCAGCGTGCCGGAAACGACGAAACCAGCCACGAACAGCGACAGCACCCCGAACGTCCCGACGAGCGAGGAGAGAACTGACGCCGGGGACGGCACGTCCCAGAACTCCGCGTCCGCCCGCCCGGCGCCGGAGGCGACCACGAGGGCCCCGGCATCGTCGCCGTACAGGTCCGTGACGGTCTCCTCCACCTGCCGCCGGAGCGCCGCGCTGTCCGTCGTCCCCTTGGCCGCCAGCACCCCGACGGCCCGCACGGGCTGCTCCGAGCCCGCGAGCCGCTCCGCTTCACGGGCCGTGTGAAACACGGCGTACTGGCGCGCCGGTTGCCGCGGCGGGTCGGCGACACCCGAGACCAGGTACGGACGCAGCCCGTCCGGCCCGGCCAGCCGTACGGTGTCGCCCACCCCGGCGCCGAGACGCCCGGCCAGGGCACCGTCCAGCACGACCTCCGAGTCACCGGCGGGGGCGCGGCCCTGCCGCAGCGCGAAGGGCCCCAGGGCGGCGCTCTCCCAGGAGTGCCCGAGGAACGGTCCGTCCCAGGGCGCCTCGACCTGCCTGCCCGACGCGTCCACGGCCGTGGCGGGGAAGGACAGTTCGGGAACGGCCCGCTCGACGGACGGCAACCGGTGCAGCGCCGCCCGGAGTTCCTCGGTCCGGGGCACGAACGGCTGCCCGACGACGACCACGTCCGTACCCGCGTAACGCTCGGTGGGGGAGCCGGCACGAGTACTCGACTCCAGCAGCACGGCACACGCCGTCGTCATGATCAACGCGAGGACGAGAGCCACGAAACCGGCGGCCCAGCTTGCCCTGCGGCCCGAAAGGGTCCGCCATGCGAGTCGTAACACGGGTGCCTTTCGGGGTGGGCGGCATTCCCTTGCGGGGGCGCCGAGAGCCTATCGAGAGTCGTTCGAATCGAGGTCGAATCCTGGCCACTAGAGGGCTTTGGGGCGGTTCGGTGCCTGGATCCGCTGGGACCCGCTTCTCATGGGCGGGTCTCCCGGTAGGGGGGAAGCGGTACGAACGTTCCTCGACTCGCCGGGGAGAGAGACGTGGCGCTGGCCCGCCGCTTCACGGCCGAGCGCGGCTGCTCGACGACGACCGCCGACGCTCGCACAACCGGCTCGTCGTCGAGACGCGGAATCACATGTGGGACCGGAGCAGGTGTGACTGCGCGCGGTCGATGACACGGCCCGAACAGCAAGAACGCCCTCCCGAGGGGGCGGCGACTTGCCCCCGGCAGGACTCGAACCTGCGACCAAACGCTCAAGAGGCGCTTTGCACGTCGAGTGTTAATCCGCTGCTGACCTGCTTCGGCCGGGCTTCGGCAGGCATTTGACAGAGGGCACTGGCGGAATCCTCACTTCCCAGCAGCCGCCAAAACTGTGCGATGTACCGCTCGGTGCCGTGCACAACGCTGTGCTGGGTCTGCGCACATGCTGCCTCCCGCCCGGTGCACACCACTCGTACCGCCCAGATACCCGGCCCGTCCCACAACTCGATCGCCCCTGGCATCGGTCCTGCCGCCACCCCCCTGGCGCGCAGCTTGCCCGAAGAGCAAACGATGTCAGCCAGGGCTGTCTCTTCCCACTCCCCGGTCGGCACCGCAGGCTCCCCGTCCCAGATCTCCACTGTCAGAGACACGGTGTGGGTGTGTCCGGCACTGTAAAAATCAAGGCGACCGGGATGAGCAGTGAGGAACGTGTCGCCCTCGAAACCCTCCGGGAACAGCATGGGAACCTGCGTATCGTCGAAGTCCTGCAAGGCCCACCCGTGGTAGTCGACGTTCACGGGATATTCCTGGCGTCTGATCAGGTCGGCCACGTCTCCACCTCTTGTCGTGGGTTTGGTGCGGCTGCCCTCCGTGATCGTCGATCTTCGTCATTATCGGCGTGGAGCTTGCCCGGTCGGCGTCGCCGTCGTCCACGGCGGGAGCGGATCGGTGGTATGCCCTTGACTATGGGGATCAGCGCCTTGAGCGGTCGAGTGCACGTGCTCAGTCGCGGCGGATCAGTTCCGGGTCGATGCGCCGTCCTACGAGCGGGAGCGTGCCGACGGCGGACACGCCCGCCACGCCCACTGCCGCGAGCGCGAGCACCGGGACACCGGCGAAGTCCCAGTAGATCTCGCTGCCGCCGGTGATGAGATAGCAGGCCTCGGCGAGCTTACCCGTCACGAGTGCCAGCGCGAGCCCGACACTCAGGGGGAGCACGACCTGTACGCACTGCACGGCTCGCATCGTCCGCGCCCGTGCTCCGATCAGCGTGATGGCGGTGACCTGTGCGCGCCGCTCCACCGCCCGGTCGGTCGCCGAGACGACGAAGGCTGCGGTCCCGATGACCAGCCCCATGATCATGCCGACGGCGAGCAGGGTCTCGAGGACTGCGATCTGCTGAAGGCCCTCGACGTTCACGCCGACGGGTTCGACAGCGGTGGTCGGGGCGACGGCGGCGATACCGTCGAGGACCTTGCGGACCTCAGCGTGGTCGGAGCTGCTGGTGAGGACGTACCGCGCACCCTCCGGGCTTGCCGTGTCGGGCAGCGCCGACGGCGGGATGAGCACGTCCGCTCCGTGGACCGCCGACGGGTCGTACGACCTGTAGGCGATCACGTCGTGCGGAAGTGTGATGTTCAGGGTCTTGCCACGACCACCCTCCGATATGCGGAAGGGAAGGGTGTCACCGGGACTCGCGCCCTGTCCGGTGCCGGCGTTCGGGTCACTGAGCCGCATCACCTTGCCGTCCACGCAGCCCTCGGAGTGCCGTACCAGCTTGGCCAACTGGTCGCAGGTGGCTACGACGGCGCTGCCCCAGGGCTGGTCAGCGGAGCCATCGGGGTCGGTCCAGGACTCCATCGTCACCGCGTGCGCGCCTACCCCCGGTACGCCGGCGACTTCGTCCTGCTGTCGTGAGGTGAGCGATGACAGGGGGATGGAGTAGTCCTGTACGGGAGCGGACGGCCGGGTTACCTGCTCCAGCTGGATGAGGACGCCTTGGGCGAGGGAGGCGGAGAAGACGAGCAGCACGAGGCCGGTGACGACCCGCATGGTGCTGCCCGGCTCGACCTCGTTGCGGCGCATCGCCAGATTCAGAGTGAGGGACTGGGTGGTTCGCGCCAGCCGGCGGGCGAGGGCGTAGGAGATCAGGGGCAGCGTCAGCACCAGCCCCAGGCCGGTCAGCAGGATGCCTGCGGGCATCAGGAACGCGTTCGGGCCGAGGGTGTCGGCGGGGTGGTCGGTGAAGCCGGTGGCGCAGTAGCCGACGACGATGCCGAGGCCGGCCACCAGGAGCAGGCCGCCCCACTTGGTGGGGCGCCTGGGTGCGGCGGTGCGGCGTACCGACAGTGGATTGGCGGCGGCATCGCGTGCGCTGGCCCGGCCGACGAACCAGGCGAGGAGCGGGGCGCCGATCAGACAGACGGCGATGGTCGTCGCGGACAACGCGCCATCGTCCGGGTACCACCGCAGACTGGGCAGTCCGGTCCGGGTCATCACCTGGTTCAGGACCCAGTACTCGCCGAGGCCGAGAATCGCGCCGAACAGCGCCGCGACGACGGTTTCGGCAGCGTTGACCCGCTGGGTGCCCTTGGTACTCAGGCCCAGCAGACGCAGGGACGCGAGGCGGCGGTTCCGGCTGGCGGCGGAGAGCCGGGCACAGACGGAGAGGAAGATGCCGAGGGGTAGCAGGACGAGTGACCCCAGGGCGAAGCGGATGTAGGTCAGGGTCGAGGGTTCGACGGCGGGGAAGGGGGCGTAACTGTATCCCCAGCTCTTCAGGGCGCGACCTTCGTCGGCGATCTTGTCGCGTGTTGTGCCGATGTAGGCGAACAGCTCGTCCGGGTGGGCGAGCCCTGTCGCGCCGATCAGGCCCTTCTCGGCGCCGGGCAGGAGTCCCGCGACCGCGGGCTGGTCACGGAGCAGGTCGGCTGCGCGGGGGGAGAGGAACACCTCGCCCGGGTCCGGAAGTTCCTTCAGCCCTGGCGGGAGCTTGTCGGCGTCCTTGGCCCCCTTGGCGATGAACACCCGGGTGAACGCTTTGGAGCCGTAGGGATCGGTGCGCTGGAGGACCAGCGTGGAACCCGCGGGCTTCACCGAAGCGGACCGTGGCTGTCGTGCGGCTGCCCGGCCGTCGTGTGCGTCGAGGATCTGAGGGATGGTGAGGACGAGGGCGAGGCAGCAGACCCCGAGGGAGCCGCCGGCCGCCATGAGGAAGAAACGTATGCGGTTGCCGCGGCCGGCGCCGAACAGCAGGCGCAGACCGAGCAGGAACTCCTTCACGCCGCCCCCCGGGGGGTGAGGACTCCGTCGGACATCGTGTAATGGCTGTCGGCCTGTGCGGCGACGGCGGGGTCATGGGTGACCAGGATGACGGCAGTGCCCTGCGAGCGCGCCAGGCCGAGGAACTCCTTCAGTACGGTGGACGCGTTGGCGCTGTCCAGCGACCCGGTCGGCTCGTCGGCGAACACGACGGCCGGGCGGTGGACCAGGGCCCGAGCGACGGCAACGCGTTGGCTCTGACCGCCTGACACCTGCGACGGGCGGCGCTCGCGCAGTTCGCCGAGTCCCAGCCGGGTGAGGACCTCGCAGGCGGCCGCGAGCGCGGGCCGCTTGCGCTGCCCGGCCAAGCGCAGTGGCAGGGCGGTGTTCTCCTCGATGGTCAACTCGGGGAGCAGTTCGCCGTACTGGAAGACGAATCCGAAGCGTTCACGGCGCAGCGTACTGATCTCGTCGTCGGTGAGATCGCCGAGCGGCTGTCCTTCGAACCGCACGCGTCCGCGCGCGGGAGGCAGCACCCCCGCGAGGCAGTACAGAAGCGACGACTTTCCCGAACCGCTCTGTCCGGTGATGGCCGCGACCTCCCCTCGGGAGATCGAGAGGTGGGCGTCGCTGACAGCCAGTTGCTTGCCGTAGGAAAGGTCAACGCCTTCGGCGGAAAGGACTTCTGACGTACTGATGGCTATCCCCAAAGAAGCGACCGGGCCCAGGGGTCAGCCTGGGCCCGGTACTTGGCGGTGTGCTGTTGCTTACCTCTGGTAGTGCTTGGTGACCGAGCAGTTGTCCGGATTGAGCGAACCCTTGTCACGGCAGACGCGGATGTACGCGTCGTCGGTGTACCGCTGCGGGGGCGCCCAGTTGGAGGCCCCTACCGGAACGGTCTTCTTCTGCTTGCCGTTGTAGCGGTTCCAGTCGTAGCCCTCGACCTTCACCTGCACGTACACGTTGTGACCGTCGCCGTGGTCGGCGTCCTGAAGCGGGCCCTTCCACTCGAAGGCCCCGCGGTTCTGGCCTGCAGGGTGCCACTTGTACTGACCGTGGTGGAACTTTGCACCACCGGTCGAGAGTGTCGGAATGTCATGCCACGAGGCAGCGAACGCCGTGCCCGCCTCCATGGCGAAGAGGCCAGCCGCGAGAGCGCCTACAGCCAACTTGCGCGCAGTTTCTCCCATTTGTTTTCTGTTGTGTGGCTCTGGTGGTCAAGTCAGAGCGGCTGGTGAAAGTTACCATCAAGTAATGGGCGGGACGGGGGTGGCCTGCCCTGCGCTGCCCGGTCTGTCCGGCCTCTCGATGGGAGCCTTTTGCGAGATCGTTGCCTTTTCAATGCGTGTGCATGAATTTGTGGCCGGGTGTCCTGGGTTTCCCGTCACTCCGCGCCGGACGTTCGGCAGCGGATGACACTGAAGGCCTGGCAGCCCTGAGTCTCGGCCCGGAGGCGACGCAGCGAGGAACTCGACATCCAGCGGCACGCCGGCGCCCAACATCGAGGCCACGAGGGATGAGGGCACAGGACGAACTGAGGCTTCTCCCGTGGGCGAGGCCGGACGGCAAGCCGTGCTATCTGAGCACTGGTGACCATGGGGGCTACGTGTCCCGCCTGCCGGACCACATCGAGGCGTTCCACCTTGGGATGGCGTCCCAACTGCTTGAGCATGCACGTCAGGTACTCGACGACGACACCGAAGACCTGGAGGAGTTGCACCTTCTCGCCGCCCGGTTGACCAGCGCATTGCGGGACGTGCTGCGCGTAGCGACCAGCCGCGGACGCAGGCCGGTCGCACGATCCATGCCAGGCCCGGCTGTGTCGTCGTCCGGTCGCGGCAGCTGCGCCGGGCCGTGCATGGGTGCCTGCGTCCGACGCTGTCGATGTCACTCGTGGATGTCAGCTCGCCCTATCCGCAGAGGTTTCTCTTGGCGATCGGTGATGGTGAACTCCATCCACTCGATGCCGACGACACTGAAGCTGGCTCCGACGTCAGAGGACGCGATGCCTTCGAAATCATGACGTACGCCTGACTCCGGGCTGCTGAGCGTCCAGGGCGTCGCAACCCTCCATGCCCACTGAAGGGTGGTGAGAAGTGCATCCTCCGGGGCGGAACGACGGAGGGGAGAGACGAACCGCAGCTCGGCCAGCTCTGGGAACTTCCAGTACCGCTCGTAACTTTCGATCTCGATGGTGTGCGGCAACAGCTCTCCGATGCGGCCGACCACTCGCTCGGCACCGCGGCGGTGTGCCACGTGGGCGTAGCAGCGCCAACGGATCGTCTCGAACATGCTGACACTGTAGGGCTCTTGTAGAACTGTGCCGTGGCCTCTTCCGGCCTGGCTTGCCAACCCCTCAGAGATGGCGCTTGGAGGCTCTGACCAGTCGGCTGATGTCGTCGCGGGTCTTCATCCTGTGCTGGTCGAGCTCGGCCCTGCTATCCGTCTTGGGCAGCGCTGTGACGTCCGCAAGTACAGCTTCTGCCGCCTGGCTCAAGGCCTCGTCATCAGTGAGCATCTGCACCCGGAAGAGGGCTTCTTGGGCGTTGGAGCGCAGGTCGTAGGCGCGGACTTTCACCACGCCGGGGTCCTCGTGTGGTGGTTGTTCATGCTCGCAGAACCAGAGATGCACCAGGCAGCGGCGGTAGTTGATGAGTGCGCCGGCGTAGGCGGAGTAGGCATCGAGCCGCTCCTGCCGGAGCCTCTCATGGCGGGTGAACTGATGACCCTTGTCGGTGGTGCGCTGCTGAATCGCCAGGGTGAGCCCTGAGCCGAGCAGGGTTCCCAGAACGGCGATGGCACTGGCGATGATGGTCTCCACACCCCAAGCTGATCACGATCACCGACCGGACGCAGTACAGGCCCTACTCTCACGCCAGCATGCTTTCCGACTGTGTTGGTGAGGCTGGGGGGCTACGTTCAGGGGCTTTGACCTGCGTTCATTGGCTGCACGGGGCACTACTTCCTCGTGGCACGGAACGCCCGTCGGCTGCTGAAGTCGAGTACCCACGTGGGTAAGTACGCATACCCAATGGGGCGAGCGGTGGTGACCGGAGACTCTGCATATGACACACATCCGTGCCTCCATCAGCGCATTCGCCCATCACCGGCGCGGCCTGGCGGCTGCCGCTCTCGCCTCTCTGGCACTCACCGGCTGCGGAAGTGAGCTGAAGGGCAGTGGCCCACAGGGTGAGCCGGTTCAGCAGCGTCGCCTCCAGGGCGAGACCCTCACAGCCCTCCCCCGAGCAGGAGGCGTTCGCGGCGATGCTGGATACGTACGCTCAGGCGTGTCCACCGTCCGACGGGGGCCCGTCGCCACCGCCCGGAAAGTCGACCAGGCCGGAGCCGGTGCGGAGTCTCGCCCCTGGGGAAACACCCCCGACTGACCCGATCGAGCCCGGCCCTCTCACAGGGCCTGCGTCAGAGTTGGACCGGCACGATTGGTGCACGAGCGTCCACCACGAACAGCGCATCATCGAGGTGCTGCAAAAAGTCGTGGAGCCCACCCCCGCCAAGGTCCGGAAGGCCTTGAACAGCCTCGGTTACATCGACGAACGCATTCACGGCCTCAAGCAGGACGGCAACACCACGCGCCTTTACCTCGACCTGCGCGAGACGTTGCAGTGTGGCCACGCCCTGGGAGTCGCCTGGTCTCCGGCCATGAGCCTGATCGGTAAGTACCTGCGTGTCACGGCTGCTTAGCTTGTCCGAGCGATCCAGGATCTCGGCTGGGCCCTGGGCTTCGTCAAAGAGGCGGGACACCGAGGAGGAGACGGAGCCTGCGCCGGCCGAAGCGCGCGCTGACCGGCATGAAATCGCGGGCATACCACCTACCCCGAAGCCACTGAGTACGGCACTGTGTCTCCGACTGTCTGCGTTAGTCATGGGGGGAGCAACGTTGTGGGAGCAGTTACCTGCCTTGGTCGGCGTTGTCGTAGGGGCCATCGGCTCCTACGTGGCAACCACCCTCACGGAACGGAGCCGGTGGCGACGGGCAAGAGCCGAACGCTGGGATCAGAAGAGACTGGACACCTACGCGTCCTACGCGAACGCCTTGAAGCATCAGATCAACATCGCGCAGCGCATAGGGGCCGAAAGGGGATTCCAGCACGCTGTGGACCCGCTGGATCCGGAGCAGGGCCTGACCCAGCTCGCCGAGGCCGAGGCGCGGCGTGCAGCCGAGTGGGAAACAGTGCTGCTCGTTGGGGATGCCGAGACCATAGCGGCGGCTCGTAAGTGGCATGAAGCTGTGTGGAACGTCGAACTTTATGCTCGCGGTCTGAAGGACGACCCTGCTGGCTGGGGGAGAGCGGTTGGGCAGATGAGCCGAGCACGTGATGACTTCTACGCTCTCGCGCGACGTGACCTAGGCATCTTGGGGCCCCCTCCACCGTCCGGCAACTGGCCTCGTGCCTGGCAGCAGCAAGACGAAACGAACTGAGAGCGACCTGATGAGGACATCGGACTCACCTGCTTTGACGCCGCGTATGCCCTCGTGCCATCCAAGTGCCAGGTCCTTTCGGGCCTGAGCTACTGCGGTCCATGGCCCGAGGAGGCCGTAGCAATGCGCGTGGATGACGTGACCCTGCCCGAGCCTGACGCCGACGACCAGTGGTGTGAGCTGCTGATCCACACGGCGACCCCGGAGGTCGGCAAGCAGTGGACCGATACGGGGGAGATCCACGAGCAACGGGGCCTGAAGGGCCGTGCGGAGGGTGAGACGCGCACCGTGCCGGGGCATCCCGCCCTGACGCGCATCCTTCGGCAGCACATCGAGGACGAACAGCTCAAGCCGGGTGACCTGCTGTTCCAAGGCGAGTCCGGCGGCATCCTGGCCGGTTCCGTCATCCGTCGGGCGTGGCGCAACGCCCGTAAGGCCGTACTGCCCCCGCACGCCTTCGAGTCGCCCACCGGACGGCGCGTCTACGGCAACCGGAACACGCGCCTGACGAAGTGGCTGAACGACGGAATCCCACCCGCCCAGGTGGCCGACTGGGCCGGGAACAGCGTTGCCGTGCTCCTGGCGACCTACGCCCGATGCGTCGAGGGCCAGCTGCCCGACCTGAAGAGCGGCTCGAAGCTGCCGGAGATCTCCCCGAGCGGCCGTCCACCGGCTGACGCCGCCGAGGCTCAGAACTTCGACATGTATTCGACACGGCTACCCGCAAAAACCCGGTGACAGCCGGACAGCCCCGGAGGCCCCTTGATCATCAAGGGGCCTCCGGGGCTTCGCCGTGTCGGCTGGCATACGCCCTGACCAGCAAAAAGCCCTCCCCAAAGGGAGGGCGGAGACTTGCGCCCCCGGCAGGACTCGAACCTGCGGCCAAGCGCTTAGAAGGCGCCTGCTCTATCCACTGAGCTACGGGGGCCGGTGTGGTGGCCTCTGTCGTGGTGCCCTGGTGTGGGCCGATCCGTGACGTTGCCGGGGACAAGGATAGGGCTCCCGCGTCCTTGTCCCTGTTGCTTCGCCTCCGTGGCTCGATGTGGAGGTTCGGTGAAGCGGTCCTGATAATCGCAGGCAGGTACGAATCGTGCACCGCTTTTGGCGTCAGAGGCATCGGGTGTTGTGCACTCGTTATGCCTGGAGTGGGCCCGTGTCCCAGTCGTCCCTTCCGTCCCTTGTGTTCCGTCGGCGCGCAGACATGCTCATATGCTTCAGAATTCCCCTAAAGTTGGGCATTCTTCACATGTGGTGACCTTGGACGTACGGCCTCAGCTGCTCAACGCACTCTCCGCCCTGCGCGACCGTGTCGCCGCCGCACGCTTCCCGCTGCCCTTGGCGGGGGCCCCACGCGCGCGTGCCAGCCGCGACGAACTGCTCGCCCAGCTCGACGACTACCTGGTGCCCCGGCTGAGAGACCCCGAAGCGCCACTTCTGGCCGTCGTGGGGGGCTCCACCGGAGCCGGGAAGTCCACGCTGGTGAACTCGCTCGTGGGACGGCGGGTCAGCGAGGCCGGGGTGCTGCGGCCGACGACACGGACCCCCGTGCTGGTCTGCCATCCGGAGGACCATCACTGGTTCAGCGGGATGCGGGTGCTGCCCGACCTCACCCGTGTGTGGGTACCCCAGCAGGACCCCACGGACGATCTGCTGCTCCCGGGCGAGAACCCCGCGCGCGTGCTGCGCGTCGAGACCGTCGAGACGCTGCCCCCCGGCCTCGCCCTCCTCGACGCCCCCGACATCGACTCCCTTGTCTCCGACAACCGCGTCCTGGCCGCCGAGCTCATCTGCGCGGCCGACATCTGGATCATGGTCACCACGGCCGCCCGCTACGCCGACGCCGTGCCCTGGCACATGCTGCGCACCGCCAAGGAGTACGACGTCACCCTCGTCACCGTCCTGGACCGGGTGCCCCACCAGGTGGTCGCCGAGGTGTCGCGGCAGTACGGGGCCCTGCTCACCAAGGCCGGACTCGGGCAGGTGCCGCGGTTCACCGTGCCCGAGCTGCCCGAGTCGGCCTGGGGCGGCGGGCTCCTGCCGGCCAGTGCTGTCGCCCAGCTGCGCACCTGGCTGGTGCACCAGGTCCAGGACCCGGCGGCCCGGCAGCAGGTCATGGCCCGCACGGCGCACGGCGTCCTCGACTCCCTCAAGTCCCGGATGCCCGAGCTCGCCGGCGCCGCCGCCGCGCAGTACGCCGCCGCGCTGCGGCTCACCGCCGCCGTCGACGGGGCGTACGACAGCGAGCACACGCGCGTGCGGGGCCGTTTGCAGGCCGGGACGGTGCTCGCCGGGGACGCCCTCAAGCGGTGGCGCGCCTTCCCCCTGGACTGCACCGCCGACGAACTCCTCGACGCGCTCGCGGAGAGCCTGAGCACGCTGCTGCTGTGCGCCGTCACCGCCGCCGACGAGCGCATCGACGACGCCTGGCGGCGCGACCCCGCGGCGGCCGCACCCGGGCTCGCCGACCGCGAACCCGCCGCGGAGAGCGCCGAGCACCGGATCGGTCTCGCCGTACGGCGGTGGCGGCGGGAGCTGGAGGAGTACGCCGAGGACGAGGTGCGCGGGCTCGACCGGAACCTCGCCCCCGACCCCGAGCTGGTCGCTGCCCTGGTCGCCACCTCCCTGCTGGGCGGCCGCCGGGGACGGATGGCCGGGGAGGGGCTCGCCGAGCGGATCGGCGCCCACGGCGCGCTGCGGCTGCGCGACCGGGCCGGACGGCTGCTCACCGAGCACGTCGACCGGGTCCTGCACACCGAACGCGAGCGACGGCTCGCCCCGCTCGACGCCCTCGACATCCACCCTGAGCCCCAGGCCGAACTCATCGCCGCCCTGTCCGTACTTCAGAAGGAGAGGTGACCGGTGACCGCCGTCACTGACCAGGACCACACCGAGCGCGCCGACCAGCCGGGCGGCGCGGGCAAGGCTGGAGCCGCCGAGAACCCATCGGCGGAGGCCCCCGAGAACGCCTCCGAGGGCCACAGCCCGGACGGCACCCACGCGCGTGTGCCGGACGGCGACTCCTCCCGTACGGACTCCTCGGGCGCCTGGGACGACGGGCTCATCGCACGGCGGGTCGACGAGACCACCGGCGGACACCAGTACGCCGTGCTGGACAGCCGTCCCGCCGCCCCGACGACGGTGTCCCCGCTGGTGTTCGACGGGCCGCTGCGCTCCCGGCTGGAGGCCCTGCGTGAACTGGTGGGGCTCTCCCGCACCCGCCTCGACAGCCGGACGCTGGCGGAGGCGGGCCGGGTGCTCGACGAGGCGTCCGCCCGGCACAGGCTCTCCGGGCAGCACACCGTCGTCGCCATCGCGGGCGCCACGGGCAGCGGCAAGTCGCAGCTGTTCAACGCGCTCGCCGGGGTGGCCATCTCGGAGACGGGAGTACGCCGTCCCACCACCGCGGCGCCCATCGCGTGCAGTTGGAGCGACGGGGCCGCCGGCCTCATCGAACGGCTCGGCATCCCGCCCAGGCTGCGCCGGCGTCCGCTGCCGATCGGGGACGGGGAGTCACCGTTGCGCGGACTCGTCCTCATCGACCTGCCCGACCACGACTCCGCGGCCGTACAGCACCGCGAGCACGTGGACCGCATCCTGACGCTCGTCGACGCGGTCATCTGGGTCGTCGACCCGGAGAAGTACGCCGACGCCGTCCTCCATGAGCGCTATCTGCGGCCGATGGCGGCCCACGCGGAGGTCATGTTCGTCGTCCTCAACCAGATCGACCGGCTGCCCGGGGAGGCCGCCGAGCAGGTCCTCGACGATCTGCGGCGGCTCCTCGACGAGGACGGCATCGCCCTCGGGGAATACGGCGAACCGGGTACGACCGTGCTCGCGCTGTCCGCGCTCAGCGGGGACGGCGTCGGCGAACTGCGCGAGGCGCTCGGCCAGTTCGTCGCGGAGCGCACGGCTCCGTCCCGCCGTATCTCGGCCGACGTGGACATCGCGGCGGCCCGGCTGTGGCCCGTCTACGCCACGCAGCGCCGGACCGGCCTCAGCGAACAGGCCCGGGAGGAGTTCACGGACCGGCTCGCGGACGCGGTGGGCGCCACGGCGGCGGGCGAGGCCGCCGAACGCGCGTGGCTGCGCAATGCCAACCGCGCTTGCGGTACGCCCTGGCTGCGGTTGTGGCGCTGGTACCAGGACCGCGGCGAGTCCGCTACGGGACGGCTCCCCTCGCGCGCGCAGGCCGACGAGGAGGCCACCGCCCGGCAGCGGGTCGAGCAGGCGGTACGGACCGTGGCCGACCGGGCCTCGGCGGGCCTGCCCGCGCCCTGGGCGCAGGCGGTGCGCGAGGCGGCCGTCCGCGGCTCCCAGGGGCTGCCCGAGGCGCTGGACGAGCTGACCGGGCGTGCGGGGGTGCCGACGGGGCGGCCGCCGCGGCCGGGGTGGTGGCCGATGGCCGTGCTGTCCCAGGCGTCCATGACGATCATTCAGTTCCTGGGAGGTCTGTGGCTGCTGGGCCAGATCGTCGGGGTCATGTCGCCGAACCTGGGCGTGCCGGTGCTGCTGATGGTGATCGGCATCGTCGGCGGCCCGCTCATCGAGTGGAGCTGCCGGATGGCGGCGCGGGGGCCTGCCCGGCGCTACGGCCTGGAGGCGGAACGCCTGTTGCGGGAGGCGGCGGCCGGGTGCGGGAGGGCCCGGGTGCTGGATCCGGTGGCGGCGGAGCTGCTGCGGTATCGGGAGGTTCGGGAGCAGTACGGGAGGGTGTTGAGAGCGGGGAGGTGACGCGGGGGCGGGAGTCAGGGCAGGGCTGGTGACGCCCCGGCGGGGTGATGGCGCTTGGGCCGGGACGGTGACTCACGGGGCGTGGCGGTTGTGACGGGCCGCAGATGGCACTCGGCGTCACTCGCGCCATTGCGTCACTCGCGCCATTGGCTCACACGCCCACTCGGCATCACTCAGCTCGGCGTCACCCGTCCGGGTGGCGGCATTATCCACAGGTGGGCGGTGATCCACAGCGCTCAGCGGGCTCGGCCCGGCGGCGGCAGTCTGGCAGACGCAGCCGTACGGGACGGGCCCGTACGCGTGTCGGCCCGGTGCCGGAGTGTCCGGGCGAGGGAGGGGTTCGCGATGAACGAGACGATGGTCTGCGCGGTCGGCAGGGTGGCGACGCAGCCGGTGTACCGGGAGATGGCGTCCGGCCCGTCGGCGAGGTTCCGGATGGCCGTGACCGCGCGCTACTGGGACCGCGAGAAGAACATGTGGACGGACGGGCACACCAACTTCTTCACGGTGTGGGCCAACCGGCAGCTCGCCACGAACACGGCGGCGTCGTTGACGGTGGGCGAGCCCGTGATCGTCCAGGGCCGGCTGAAGGTGCGGACAGACGTGCGCGAGGGGCAGAGCTGGACCTCGGCGGACATCGACGCGGTCGCGATCGGTCACGACCTGGCCTGGGGCACCTCGGCGTTCCGCCGCGCAGGCAAGCCGGAGACGGCATCCGCGCCGGCGCAGCCGGAACCCAACTGGGAGACACCACCGGGGGGTTCGTCGGATCCCACGACCGTTCCGTCTCAACAGCCTCCGGAAGCCGCTGTATTGACGTGACGTCAATCACTCGACCACCTGCCCGAACTGCGGCTTATCGGCGAGTGCGCACCGGAAAATCGGGGGTGGACTTGTCGATAAGCCCTGCTCATAAGGGGTCTTGGCGATAACGATTCCGATTCGGATCACTCGTCCGACCGTCTCACCGGCGAGCGGCGTCCGACGCGTACCTAGGATGCCGGGCATGGCTTTCGGGGCTCTTGCGGCCTGTGAGGCCTCTGATTCTGCTGGTGGGACCGTACCCCCCACATCGACGGGTCCTGCTCGAAGGGGAATTTGGTGTTTGCTTCGTTCTCTGCGGTGTTCGTACGCAGGCGAGGGGCTGTCCGCCTCGGTGCCGCGACGCTGGTGTCCGGCCTCGTCGCCGCGGGCGTGCTGGCCGGCGCCGGCCAGGCGACCGCCGAGGAGACCACGCGGACTCAGGGCGGAGCGACCGCGACGATAGCCGGGCTCAAGACGTACGGCACCGCGGTGATACACGGCGCCACCGGGGACCAGCAGGTGTCGGCGGGCCTGTTCGAGATGTCCGTCGAGGACGGCGGCATGCTCCAGACGTACTGCGTCGACCTGCACAATCCGACACAACGAGACGCCAAGTATCACGAGACCCCCTGGAACGGCACGTCCCTGGGCGCCAACAAGGACGCCGGCCGGATCCGCTGGATCCTTCAGAACTCCTACCCGCAGGTGAACGACCTCGCGGCGCTGGCACGGAAGGCGGGCGTCCGCGGTGTGCTGACCGAGCAGGACGCGGCGGCCGGCACGCAGGTGGCGATCTGGCGTTACTCGGACGACGTGGCCGTCGACGCCCTCGACCCGCAGGCCGAGCGGCTCGCGGACTACCTGGAGAAGAACGCCCGGAGTCGGCCCGAGCCACGGGCCTCGCTCACCCTCGACCCGCCGGCGGTCTCCGGCCGGCCGGGGGAGCGGCTGGGCCCCGTGACGGTGCACACCAACGCCGGCAGTGTGGCGGTGAGCCCGCCCGCGGACGCCGCCACGAGCGGGGTCCGGATCGTAGACAGGCAGGGCAAGACCGTCACCTCCACGTCCAACGGCGGACAGGTGTTCTTCGAGGTGCCCAAGGACGCGGCCTCCGGCACGGCAGAACTGACCGTGCAGGCCTCGACGACCGTGCCGGTCGGCCGAGCCTTCGCCTCCGAGAGCCGGAGCCAGACGCAGATCCTGGCCGGTTCCAGTGAGTCGACGGTGTCGGCGACGGCGGGGGCGACGTGGGCGAAGGAGGGCGCGATCCCGGCACTGTCGGCGGCGAAGAACTGCGCCGAGGGAGGCGTGGACATCATCGCGTCCAACAAGGGCGACGAGCCGTTCACCTTCGAACTGGCGGGCCTTGAGCACACCATCGCCGCGGGCGAGTCCCGAACGGTGACGGTCCCGCTCCAGGAGGACCAGGCGTACGACTTCACGATCGAGGGCCCGGGGGGCTTCACCAAGCGCTTCACCGGCATGCTGGACTGCCGGATCCAGGGCAGCGAGACCGGGACGGCCACACAGACCCTCAGCGAACCGAGCCCGGCCTCGGTCGGCGGCACGGCCACCGACACCAACCTCGCCGAAACCGGCAGCTCCGGAGTCACCCCCCTGATCGCCGGCATCGCCATCGCCCTGGTCCTGATCGGCGGAACGACCCTGATCGTGCTCCGCCGCCGGGAGACACCGACGGGGGACTGACCGTCCCGGGTCCATGCCCCCGACAGTGAGTGCTCGAGCGGCCGGCCTGCCTGACACACGCGAGTGTTCGGGTGGGCCGGACGTCAGTGGGCTGGACCTGGGCGGCCATATCCGGGCAGCAGGGGCGGACCGTCCTGGTCGCCGAGGCCGACGGTGTCGTGGCCGGGACGGCGGACTGCATGGTGATGCCGAATCTCACCCGCGGTGGTCGGGCCATCCAGTTCGTGGAGAACGTGGTGGTGGCCGCACGCTTCCAGCGGCGGGGCGTCGGGCGTCGACTGATGGAGGCGGCCGTGCGGCTGGGGGAGCCGGCCGGCTGCTACAAGGTGCAGCTGCTGGCAGCGGACGACGAGTACGTCCACAGCTTCTACGAAGCGTGTGGCTTCGAAGTGCCGGCGCAAGGGTTTCGACGCTACGTGGAGTAGCTGTGCGCATTCCCGACGGGAACCGAACCGGTTCCCCCGACGTGTTTCTGGGCAAGGGGTGGTGCCTCGCGCTGCGATCAGATCAAGATCGAGGCAAGGCCGGTGCGGATGTCAGTGCCGGAAGGGATACTTGCGGCGACGGATGACCACGGGGGAGGTCACAGTGACACACCTGCCGACGAGCAGCACACCACCAACGGGGTCCGGCCTGCCCACCCTCCCGGCCGTGCCGGCCCAACCGACGCAACCAGCCCAAGCTCCCCACGGCCCTGTGGTACCTCAGCCCCGCCGTACCGCCTTCGCCGAGGGGCTGGACCAACTCCGTGCCGCCGCCACCACAGAGCCCGGCCGCCTCCGTATCATCGGAGCCCTCCTCGCGCTCCTCGTCGTCGCCTTCGGCGCTGTCACCGCCTGGCAGATGACCGACCGCGCGGCCGCCGCCGACGACGTCCTCACCAGCAGTCAGCCCCTCAGTTCGGACGCGGCCGACATCTACCGCTCCCTCGCGGACGCCAACACCGCCGCCTCCAGCGGTTTCCTCGCCGGCGGCCAGGAGACGGCGGCCTCCCGCGACCGCTACGAGAAGGACATCCGCACGGCCGCGGAGAAACTCGTCAACGCCGCCGCCAACTCGGAGCCGGACTCCCCGTCCGCGACGGCCATCGCCAAGCTCAACAGACTCCTCCCGGAATACAAGGGCCTGGTCGAACGTGCCCGCACCTACAACCGCCAGGGCTTCCCGGTCGGCGGCGCCTACCTCCGCTACGCCAACGAGAAGATGCAGCAGGAGATGCTCCCGGCGGCGGAGGACCTGTACAAGAAGGAGAACCAGCGCCTGCGCGCGGACTACGCGGACGCCACGCCCTACCCCTGGGCGGCCATCGCCCTCGGCATCGCCGCCCTGGCCGCCCTCGCCTGGACACAGCACCGCAACTACCAGCGCACGAACCGCGTCCTGAACCACGGCCTGGTCGCCGCCACGGCTACCGTGACCGTGGTCCTCCTCTGGCTGGTCGTCGGCCACAGCGTCGCCCGCGCGGGCCTGAACGACTCCTACGACCACGGCGTCCGCTCCCTGAACGTGCTGCACGACGCCCGTATCGCCTCCCTCAAGGCAAGGGGCAACGAGAACCTGACCCTGGTGGCCCGCGGCGCCGAGACGAAGAAAGTCGGCAAAGAGACCTACGACGCCTACGATTACGACTTCCGCACGGACATCAACGCCTTGGGTAAGCACCTGACGGCCGCCGGGAAGCTCGCCGACGACGCATCGGGCGAAAGCCCCGTCACCGCCGCCGTCGGCAACATGACGGAGTGGAAGAAGCGCCACACCGCGGCCCGCGAGCAGGACGAGAACGGCAACTACCAGCAGGCGCTGGACAAGGTCGTCGGCACCGGGAAGACGACCGGTGAGTGCTTCGACAGCGTCGACGAGAACCTGCGCACGGCACTCGCACACGAGGAGACCGAGTTCAAGCGCGCGGCCGGTGACGGCCGGGACGCCCTGACGGGCCTGTCGGCAGGCGCGGCCGTCCTCGCGGTGCTCGGTGCCGCGGGCGCGGTGCTGGGCATCGGCCGCAGGCTGTCGGAGTACCGATGAACGGGACACGGGTGAAAGGGGGCGCGACCATGCGAGCACGACGTCTGCGGGCCAGTCTGAAGGGCTGGGGCGGGGTGGCCGCGATGGCGGTCGTCTGCGCCCTGGTGGCCGTCTTCGCACTGTGCCTCCCGCTGTCCGGGACGAGGACCGTTGACGGCCAGTCCGTCGCCCAGTCGGCCCGGGTCAAGGCCGACAAGGCAGAAGAGGACTGCGAAGCCCCCGAGAAGCAGACCCTGTCGCCCTCCTCCGCCGACGGCGACACCATCCAGACGATCAAGAACCGCACGGGCGGGAAGCGCAAGCTGATCGTCGGCGTCGACCAGAACAGCTACCGCTGGGGCTACCGCAACCCCAACAGCGGCAGGACCGCGGAGCTCGAGGGCTTCGACATCGACCTGGTCCACCGCATCGCCGAGGACATACTCGGCGACCCGCGGGCGGTCCAGTTCAAGGCGATCCCCACCAACGAGCGCATCCCGGCGATCCAGGACGGCCGCGTGGACATGGTCGTCCGCACGATGACGATCAACTGCGAGCGCATCGAGGACGTCGCCTTCTCCGCGCCGTACTTCAAGACGGGACAGCACGTCCTGGCCCCCAAGTCCTCACCCATCAAGGGCTACGACGACACGCTCGCCGGCAAGAGGATCTGCACGGCCACGGGCTCCACGGCGTACTCCACGCTGGAAGCGGACCAGAAGGACGGCAAACTCCCCGCCACCACCGACATCTCCAAAACCGTCCCGAACCAACTCGACTGCCTCGTCAGGCTCCAGCTCGGCGAAGCCGACGCGGTGGTCACCGACGGCGCGCTCGCCGCGAGCCAGGCGGCACAGGATCCGACGGTCCAGCTCAAGGGCGACGCCTTCACTGCCGAGTACTACGGCGTGGCGATGAAGAAGGACGCCGACGATCTGGTACGCCGGGTCAACCAGATCCTGGTGGACTACCGCAAGGACACCGCGGACGGCTGGCAGGCGTCGTACGACAAATGGCTGTCGGCGACACTGGGCAAGGATCCGGAGAAGTCGGAACCACCGGCACCGCAGTACCTGCGCACGACCTGACAACCGCACCGACCCCACCAACCGGCACAACCGCAGCGAGAGGTGATCGATGGGCGTCACGGGATCCACCGGGCCGGTGATGGACCGGGACGAGGTGGACCGTGCGCTGGCGCGGCTCGGCGCGGAGCACGAGGCGATCGAGACCTCGCTCCTCGCCCTCCAGGACCACGCGGGCCGCAGACTGCTGGAGGGCGCCGAGCTCACCGGCGTCACCCAGGAACGCTGGACGTCCACGGAAGCGTCGATCACGCTGCTGTGGACGTACTTCGACGCGTACACGGGCGCACTTCGCACCGCCCGGGAGATCCGCGCCCGTCGCCGCTGGTCCAGCCGGGAGGACCTGGTGGAGCTGACGGAGCTGCTGAACGGCGAGTCGGTCACGGTCGCGGGCAGCGCCACCGCGACGGCCAACGCCCCGACCCTGCACGGCACGGGGAACAAACTCAGCGAACGCTACTCGCTCGCCACCCTCGTCGACCGGATGAACGAGCTGTACGCGACGAGCCTGGACATGGTCGTCGCGGCCGACGCGGTCTGGTCGGCGCTGCCGGCCCGGATCGATCTGCTGGCGGCCGAGCTCCAGCGCACCCGCCGGCTCGCGCACTCGGTCGGCGTGCGTCCCGGCGAGCACCCGGCGGGCGACGACCTTGAACGCATCACCCGCACGCTCACGAAGCTGCGCGAGCAGGTGGTGTCGGACCCGCTGGCGTTCTGGCTGGCCGCCGAGGGCAGTTCGGCTCCGGGCGGCGGCAGGCCGGACACGACGGTGTACGACCGTGAGGCGCGCGCCCTGGAAGACGTACGCCGGGAGATCGACGCGGTTCTGACCGTACGGCAGGACGCCGAGAAGCGGATTGTGAAACTGCGGGACGTCCTCAGCCGCGCGGACCGTACGCTCGCCGAGGCGCGCACCGCCCGCGGCGAGGTCCTGGCGAAGATCGCGGCGACGGAGGTGCCGGTCGTCAGCGGACCGCCGACCGCGTTGCAGGAGCAGCTGGCGGCGGCCGCGGAGTACCGCAGACAGGCACAGTGGCACCGGCTGTCCCCGCTCCTGGAGTCGCTGGAGCAGAAGGCCGAGGACGAACTGCTGCGCGCGCGCGAGTCGTTGACCGCGGTCACCGCGCCCCTGGCGGTCCGCGCCGAGCTGCGCGGCCGTCTCGACGCGTACAAGGCGAAGGTCGCCCGGCACGGTTTCGCCGAGGACACGCTGCTGGTGGAGCGGTACGAGAAGGCCCGCCGCATGCTGTGGAGCGCCCCCTGCGACCTGCGCGCCGCCGAACAGGCCGTGCTGCGCTACCAGCAGGCCGCCGCGGAACTGCTCGGTGGCCCGCGGGTGCCGGACCAGGGCGTGCCGGAGGACGACCGGAGGGGGCCGGGCGCATGAGCGACAAGGGGGAGTCCGTGAGTCAGGCACCGAGCGAACCACCGAACGAACCACCGAGCGAACCGCCGAGCCCGTCACCGGGCGCGCCGCAACGCACCTGCCAGCGCCCCGCCTGCGTCGGCACCTACGAAGACGTGGGCGGCGGCGAACTGTACTGCGACACCTGCGGCCTTGCCCCCGTCGTCGCATCGAACGGCATGGTCGGGTCACCCCCCACCGGCATCACCGCCGGCGGCAAGGGCGGCTCAGGCGGCTCGGGGGGCAGCGGCAGCTCCCGCACCAGCAGCCGCAGTTCCCGTACGTCGTCCCAGTCGTCGAAGTCCCGCCGCTCGGTGTCGGGACGACTCTCGCGCTCCCTGTCGGGCAAGGCGACGGGCCGCTCGGTGTCGGTGCGCAGCTCCGGCTCCGCCGCCGGCTCCTCGTCCCGGGGCCGGCTGGGCGCCGGGCTGGTCCAGGTTCCGCAGATCCCGCGGCCCGACCCGCGCGAAATGGTCCTGGACAACCCCGAAGTGCCCGAGCGGAAGCGGTTCTGCTCACGCTCGGACTGCGGCGCCCAGGTGGGCCGGGCGCGCGGCGACCGTCCAGGGCGCACGGAGGGTTTCTGCACCAAGTGCGGCCATCCGTACTCGTTCGTGCCGAAGCTGAAGGCCGGGGACATCGTGCACGGCCAGTACGAGGTGGTGGGCTGCCTCGCGCACGGCGGCCTGGGCTGGATCTACCTGGCCGTCGACCGGGCGGTCGCCGACCGCTGGGTGGTCCTCAAGGGCCTGCTGGACACCGGCGACCAGGACGCGATGGCCGCGGCGATCTCCGAGCGGCGCTTCCTGGCGGAGATCGAGCACGCCAACATCGTGCGGATCTACAACTTCGTCGAGCACCTGGACCAGCGCACGGGCTCCCTCGACGGCTACATCGTCATGGAGTACGTCGGCGGCAAGTCGCTGAAGGAGATCGCCAACGCCCGCCGAACCCCGCAGGGCAGGCGCGACCCGCTGCCCGTGGAGCAGGCCTGCGCGTACGGCCTGGAGGCCCTGGAGGCGCTCGGCCATCTGCACAGCCGCAACCTGCTGTACTGCGACTTCAAGGTCGACAACGCCATCCAGACCGAGGACCAGCTCAAGCTGATCGACATGGGCGCGGTGCGCAGGATGGACGACGAGGAGTCGGCCATCTACGGCACGGTCGGCTACCAGGCGCCGGAGGTCGCCGAGGCCGGCCCGTCGGTGGCGAGCGACCTCTACACCGTCGCCCGCACGCTCGCCGTCCTGACCTTCGACTTCCAGGGCTACACGAACGTCTACGCGGACTCCCTGCCCGACCCGGACCACATCGAGGTCTTCCGGCAGTACGAGTCGTTCTACCGCCTCCTGGTCCGCGCCACGGACCCCGACCCGGCCCGCCGGTTCGCCTCCGCGCAGGAGATGACCGAGCAGCTGACCGGTGTCCTGAGGGAGGTCGTCTCCCTCCAGACGGGCCGCGCCCGGCCCGCCCTCTCCACACTGTTCGGGCCGGAGCTGCGGGTCACGGACACGGAGTTGTTCCCGAAGCTGGACGGTGAGGTGTCTCACCTGGGGGCGAGGGAGGTGCGGAAACGGCGCAACTCCGCGACGGCGGCGGCGCTGCCCGCTGTCCCCTCCCAACCCCACGCCGCCCGGCTTCCCGCCGGCTTCGGCGGCGCGCGGAGCCTCCCCCGCCCCCACAGCCTCGTCAAACCCGTCGACACCCCCGCCGCCGCCCTCGCCCTCCCCGTCCCCCGTGTCGACCCGTCCGACCCCAACGCCGGTTTTCTGGCGGGCCTGATGACCTCCGCCCCGGCCGAGTTGCTCGGCGCCCTCGCGGCGGCTCCGGCCCCGTCGATCGAGACGCGGCTGCGGCAGATCCGGGCCTGGCTGGAGACCGGCGACCCGGCCGCCGCGCTGGAGTCGCTGGTCACACTGGAGGGGGAGCGGCCCGACGACTGGCGGGTGGTCTGGTACCGGGGCGTGGCCGCGCTGGTGACGGGCGACGACGAGGGTGCCGCGCTCGCCTTCGACGCGATCTACGACGCCTTCCCCGGCGAGATCGCGCCCAAGCTGGCGCTCGGCCTGTGCGCGGAGGTGCTGGGCCAGCTCGACAACGCCGCCGAGTACTACCGCCTGGTGTGGTCGACCGACCCGAGCTACGTGAGCGCCGCGTTCGGGCTGGCCCGCGTGCAGCTCGCGACCGGGGACCGGCGCAGCGCCGTACGGACGCTGGAGTCGGTCCCGGAGTCCTCCATCCACTACACGGCCGCGCGCGTGGCCGCCGTCCGGGCGCGGCTGCGGCAGCGCACGGCGACCGCCACGGACGTACCGTTCCTGGAGGACCTCACGGCCGCCGCGGCGCAGGTCGAGGCCCTGGAGGCGTACGGTCTGGACCCGGCGCGGCGCGAGCAGTTGTCGGCCGAAGTCCTCGGTTGCGCGCTGGACTGGGTACTCTCCGGGGGCCAGGGTTCCGCCCCTCCCGCCGCCGGGGGACGGACGCTGCTCGGCAGCGGCCTGGACGAGCGGGGCCTGCGTTTCGGCTTGGAACGCTCGTACCGCATGCTGGCCCGGCTGGCGCGGGGCGGCGAGGAGAGGATCGACCTGGTGGAACGTGCCAATCGTTACCGCCCCCGGACGTGGGTGTAGTTGATGTCGCAGATGCCCCAGTTGTCCGCCTGCCCGAGTTGCGAGGAACCCCTCGAGTCGGGTGACCGTTTCTGCGGCGCGTGCGGATACGACCTGTCCGCCGTGCCGGCACGGCCGGAGGACAACCCGACCATCACCATGAACGGCTCGGTGCCCGCGCAGGGCGCTCCGGCCGGTGTGTATCCCGAGCCGCCGTCGGTGCCACCCACCGGCGCGGGCTGGTCCGCCCCCGGGGCGGACGGCTCGGGCGGATCGCAAGCGGCGCACCTGCCGACGGACCTTCAGGGCACGGGCTCGGGGGGCTCCGCGCTGCCCCCGGACGCACCCCCGCCCCCCGGCGCCCCGCCGGCCCCGGCAGCGGGTGTCCGCTTCGATCATCCGCCCCGGGCCGAGGGACACCCCGCGCCGCCCGGCGGCTACGACCCACAGCCCGACGGATATCCGGCACAGTCCGAGACCTACCAGGCACAGCAGCCCGACGAGTACCTCCTCCAGGCACCGGACCCACGGGTGTCCGCCGACCCGGCGGCCCAGGCCGCGGGCGCCGGCGGCAAGGTCTGCGTGGCCTGCCGGGCCGGCCGCGTGGACGACGACGGCTACTGCGAGAACTGCGGCCACGCCCAGCCGCGCGAACGGGACCACATGGAGCAGGAGTCCGGCCCGGTGGCCGCGGTCAGCGACCGCGGCCTGCGCCACCACCGCAACGAGGACGCGTTCGCCATCGGCAGCACCGCGCTGCCGGACGGCTCGCCCGCCTCCGTGGCGATCGTCTGCGACGGCGTCTCCTCGGCGACCCGCCCCGACGACGCCTCGATGGCGGCGTCGAAGGCGGCGAGCGAGGCACTGCTGGCCGCCCTGCCGCGCGGCACGCACCCGCAGCAGGCGATGCACGACGCGATCATCGCCGCCTCGCGCGCGGTCAACTCGCTCGCCGCGGAGCCCGCCACGGCCCGCGAGCAAGCCCCGCACCAGAACGCCCCCGCGTGCACCATCGTCGGCGCCGTGGTCACATCGGGCCTGCTGATCGTCGGCTGGGTCGGCGACAGCCGCGCCTACTGGGTCCCGGTCGACCGGAGCGCACCCCCCGCCCGGCTCACCGAGGACGACTCGTGGGCCGCGCAGATGGTCGCCGCGGGCCTGATGAGCGAGGCCGAGGCCTACGCCGACGAGCGGGCCCACGCGATCACCGGCTGGCTCGGCGCGGACGCCTACGAACTGGAACCGCACACCGCCGCGTTCAAGCCGGACCGGCCGGGCGTGGTGGTCGTCTGCACGGACGGCCTGTGGAACTACGCGGAGGCCGCCGAGGAGATGGCCCGGGTTGTCCCGCTCGACGCCGCCGCGCATCCGCTGCACAGCGCCCGGGTGCTCGTGGGCCACGCCCTGGACGGCGGGGGCCACGACAACGTAACAGTGGCCCTCGTGCCGTTCCCGGCCGTGCCGCAGGGGGCAGGATCGGCCTGAGGCCGCGATACGGGGGCGGCTCAGCGGACCGGAGGGGACCGGTCCGCCTACCGTCATCACCCCGCTCCGGTGGGGGCTTTCGAGGGGGATCGAAGCAGGCATGGCCAATTTCTCGAAGTCGAACGTGCCCCAGTTCTCGGTGGACGTGTACCAGAACGAGTACCTGCCGGAGGGTGCCGGCGAGGTCAACGCCATCGTCACGGTGACGGCGACCGGCGGCGGCACGATCGGCAGCGCGGTCTCGGCGCCCCACCTCTTCTCGCCCGGCCAGGGCCCGTCCGCGGCCGTCGCGATCATGGTCGACTGCTCCGGGTCGATGGACTACCCGGCGACCAAGATGCGCAACGCCCGCGACGCTACGGCCGCCGCGGTCGACACCCTGCGCGACGGCGTGCACTTCGCCGTGATCGGCGGGACACACGTGGCCAAGGAGGTCTACCCGGGCGGCGGTCGCCTCGCGGTCGCCGACGCCACCACCCGCGAGCAGGCCAAACAGGCGCTGCGCTCGCTCAGCGCGGGCGGCGGCACGGCCATCGGCACCTGGCTGAAACTGGCCGACCGCCTGCTGTCCTCCGCGGACGTGGCCATCCGGCACGGGATCCTGCTCACCGACGGCCGCAACGAACACGAGTCGCCCCAGGACCTGAAGGCCGCGCTCGCCGCGTGTGCGGGGCGCTTCACCTGTGACGCGCGCGGCGTGGGCACCGACTGGGAAGTGAAAGAAGTCACAGGGATCGCCTCCGCCCTGCTCGGCACCGCCGACATCGTCGCCGACCCGGCCGGTCTCGCCGCCGACTTCACGCAGATGATGGAGACGGCGATGGGCAAGGAGGTAGCGGACGTCTCCCTGCGGCTGTGGACCCCGGTCGACACCACTGTGAAGTTCGTCAAGCAGGTCGCGCCCACGGTCGAGGAACTGACCGGCCGGCGCACCGAGGCGGGCCCGCGCGCCGGCGACTACCCCCTGGGTTCCTGGGGAGACGAGTCCCGTGACTACCACGTATGCGTGGAGGTCCCGGCCGCGAACATCGGGCAGGAGATGCTGGCGGCCCGGATCTCGCTGGTCATTCCGCAGTCCGACGGCACCGTCCAGAACCTCGGTGCGCAGGGCCTGGTCCGTGCCGTGTGGACGGACGACATGGTCGCCTCGACGTCGATCAACCCCCAGGTCGCCCACTACACCGGGCAGGCGGAACTGGCGCAGGTCATCCAGCAGGGGCTGGATCTTCGCAAGACGGGAGATATGGACGGAGCAACGGCCAAACTGGGCCGGGCCGTTCAGCTCGCGAGTGCCTCCGGGAACGCCGATACTGCGAAACTGCTTGCGAAGGTGGTGGACGTGGTCGATGCCGCGACCGGTACTGTGCGACTGAAGGCGAAGGTCGAAGAGGCCGACGAGATGACGCTCGAGACCCGGTCCACCAAGACTGTTCGCGTGAAGAAGTGACCTAGAAGAGATCGAAGGAGGGACGCGCCGACATGCCGACCTGCCCGAACGGACACCAGTCGGGTTCCGACGACTGGTGCGAGGTCTGCGGTCACCGCATGGCGGGTGCCGTGCCTCCGCCTCCTCCCCCGCCGCCCCCGCCCGGCGGCGGCTACGGCTTCCCGCCCCCCGGCGGCCCGGGCGGCCCCGGTGGTCCTGGCGGCCCTCCCGGAGGCCCCGGTGGCCAGCCCGGTGGGCGTCCTCCGCACCTGTCCGCCGTACCGAACGCCGAGCCGGAGCTCTGCCCGCAGTGCCGTACGCCGCGTGAGGGCGGCGCACCGTTCTGCGAGGAGTGCCGGTGGAACTTCCTCACGAACACGGCGACTTCGTACACCCCCGCCGCCCCGCCCCCGCCGCCGCCCGGCCCCGGCGTGCGCTTCCAGCCGCCGGGTCAGCCCGGTCCGTCCGGCCCGTCGGGTCAGCCCGGTCCGTCGTACGGCGGCGGTGACTCGTACGAGTACCAGGGCTCCCGCCCGTCGCAGATGAACCGCCCGGCCGAGCCCATCCCGCCCTTCGGTAGCGACCCCTCCGGCCACCCCGGCCCGGGCGGTCGTCCCGGCCCCGGTGGTCGTCCCGGCCCCGGCGGTCCCGGTGGCCCCGGTGGCCCCGGTGGTCCTCCCGGCCCCGGTGGTCCTTCCGGCCCGCCCGGATTCGGTGCCGACCCCTCGCGGCCGGTCCCGCCGCCGCCCGGCCCCGGTGCGCCCGGTGGCCCTGGCGGCCCCGGTGGCCCCGGCGGCGCTCCGCAGGGCTTCCAGCAGTCCGGCCCGCCGGCTCCGCCCGGGTTCCCGCAGGAGACCCAGCGTCCGCAGCAGGGCGGTCAGGCCTTCGGCGGTGGCGGTGACGACTGGGTGATCTCCCCTCCGTCGTCCACCGGCCCGGGCGGCGGCCCTGGCGGGCCCGGTGGCCCCGGCGGCTACGGCTATCCGCAGCCCGGCGCGACTCAGGCCCCGCCCGGGCCCGGCGGCGGCTACGGCTATCCGCAGCCCGGCGCGACTCAGGCCCCGCCCGGGCCCGGCGGCGGCTACGGGTACCCGCAGCCCGGCGCCACCCAGGCCCCGCCCGGCCACGGCGGCTTCCCGCAGCAGCCCCAGGCGCCCCAGGGACCGGCGACCTGGACCGCGAACATCGGCCCGGACCGTGAGTACTTCATGGCGATGATGCAGCGCTCCGGCCCCGAAGCCGCGGGCCTGAACCTGCCCGCGTACTCGCCCGAGCAGCAGCGCACGCTCACCGGCAACCAGATCACGATCGGCCGCCGCCGGCACTCCACCGGCGACACCCCCGACATCGATCTCTCGGTGCCGCCGGAGGACCCGGGCGTCTCGCACCAGCACGCGGTGCTGGTCCAGCAGCCCGACGGCAGCTGGGCGGTCGTCGACCAGAACTCGACGAACGGCACGACGGTCAACGGCTCGGAGGAGCCGATCCAGCCGTTCGTCCCCGTACCGCTCCAGGACGGCGACCGGGTGCACGTGGGCGCCTGGACGACGATCACGATCCGCCGCGGCTGAGCCCTGGTCAGCAGCCTCGTCAGGCCGGGAGGGGCCAGGCGTACGGCCCCTCCGGGTCGTCCAGCCAGGCCCACCCCCGGTCCCCGCTGACGGTGATGCCGTAGCGCTCGCGCTGCGGCATGCCCTCCTGCTCCCACAGCGCGTGCGCCTCCTGCGGGTCGAGGCTGCCGCGGGTCAGGACCAGCAGGAAGCGGAACAGGTCGTCCTCCCTGGCCCGGCGCGGTACGCCGCCCAGCTGGAGCGGCTCACCACCGGGCCGGCTCACGCCGCGCAGCGGGACGAAGTAGGCGGGCGTGTGCAGGAAGCGCCCCTCGGCATGGTCGGCGTCGCGCACCGTGAGCACGACCAGGCCGGTGGCGAGCGGCATCAGGATCCGGCCACCGGGGCGGCTCTGGGCGAGCCAGGCGCGCGGCACGGTGCTCAGCGCGCAGGTGGCGATGATCCGGTCGAACGGCGCACGCTCGGGCACGCCGCGGGCACCGTCGCCGGTGACGACGACCGGGTGGTACCCGGCCGCGGCCAGGTGCCGGCGGGCCGACTCGGTGATCTCCGGGTCGAGATCGACGGTGGTGACGCGGTCGTCGCCCAGCCGGTGGGCGAGCAGCGCGGCGTTGTAGCCGGTGCCGGCGCCGATCTCCAGGACCGTGTTCCCGTCCTCCACGCGCAGCGCGGCCAGCATGTCCGCCATCAGGGACGGCTGGCTGCTGGAGGAGAGCAGTTCGCCGTCGCGCAGCCGGGTCGCCAGCGGGGTGTCCTCGTAGGCGCCCCGTAGCCACCGCTCGCGCGCCTGCGGGTCGGGGCTCTCGCCCCACCGCCGTTCGTAGCCGCCGGCGACGCCGACGTAGTAGTACGGCACGAAGAGGTGGCGCGGGACCGCCGCGAACGCCTCCCGCCACGCCGGGTCGGCGACCCAGGCTCCGCTCGCGTCGATCCGGCGCACCAGAGCCGCCCGCGCGGAGGCGGCGAGATCGTCCGGTTCCCTGTCGGGTGCATGCCCGCCCATACCCCCACAGTAAGGGCACCGGGGCCGGTCCTAGGCCTTGAGTCCTATGTCCCCCCGTCTGAGAGCATGGAGGGCGTGAAAGAGATTCGGCGCGGCACGCTTCAGGAGCAGACCTTCTACGAGCAGGTCGGCGGGGAGGAGACCTTCCGTCGGCTCGTGCACCGTTTCTACGAGGGAGTCGCCGAGGACCCGCTGCTGCGGCCCATGTACCCCGAGGAGGACCTGGGCCCGGCCGAGGAGCGCCTCACGCTGTTCCTCATCCAGTACTGGGGCGGCCCCACGACGTACAGCGACAACCGCGGCCACCCGCGCCTGAGGATGCGGCACGCGCCCTTCACGGTCGACCGTGCGGCGCACGACGCCTGGCTGAAGCACATGAGGGTCGCCGTCGAGGAACTCGGGCTCTCCGAGGAGCACGAGCAGACGCTGTGGAACTACATGACGTACGCGGCGGCGTCGATGGTGAACGCCCCGGGCTGACCCGCAGGGGCGTGGCGATCGTCAGCGGACGCTGACGTCCAGCGCCCCGAGCCCGGCCTGCCGTACGGCGACCGACCCGTACGGCGTGCGCAGCCGCAGCCACGCGCCCGACGAGAACAGTTCCAGGGGCGCCCCGGGCCGCAGGAAGCCGAGGGACTGCGCCGCGTGCACGGCCCGGACCGGGAGCCGGGTGTCGCCGACCGTACGGGACCAGATGTCCCGCCCGATCCGGTCCAGCTCGGCCCTCGTGCGCCGCTCCGACGGCAACTCCTGCGTACGGGACCGGAACTCGGCGACGGCGGCGGCCACGAGGGACCGCAGCGCGTCGGGCGCCGGCAGCCCCGGCTCGGGTCGCCAGCCGCCGCGCGGCGGCAGCACGCCCGCCCACGGCGGCCCGGTCACCGCGTCCGGCACGACGGCCGTGGCGCCCTTCTCGTCCACCGACTCCAGGAGTTCACCGGCGGACACGGTCACGTCCAGCGTGACGTCGATCCCGTGCTCGTACGGCTTCGCCAGCCGCACCGCGCGCACGGCCAGCACCTCGAAGGACGGCGGCCGCCCGAACACGGCCAGGGCGGTGCCCGCCGCCTGGAGGCGCACCGCGGCCCCACGGTCGTAGTGGAGCAGCCGGGAGAGGAAGGCCGCGAGATCCGCCGCCTCCCCCTCGTCGGCCAGGTGGAGCACCGTCATGCGGCGACGGCCTCCTCCTCGTCGTCCGTGTACTCACGGAGGAACTCCCGTTCCTCCGGGGTGAGCCGGCGCGGGCGCTGTGCCTCGAAGTCGAACGGCACTATCACCGTCGAGGCCCGGACGTAGACCAGGTCGTCGTCCTTCACCTCGTACGTGAGGGTGAAGGACGCCGCCCTTATCTCCGTGACCCACAGCTCGATGTCCACGGGGGTGTGCCGGTGGACCAGCTGCCGCTTGTAGTCGATCTCATGGCGTGCCACCACGGACCCCTGCTTGAAGTCCTTCTCCGGGCGGAACAGGAAGTCGATACGGGCTTCCTCCAGATAGCGGAGGAACACCACGTTGTTGACGTGGCCGTACGCGTCCATGTCCGCCCAGCGCAGTGGGCAGCGGTAGATGTGCCGCAAGATCAGCCCCGGGTCAGCTTCTTGTAGGTGGCGCGGTGCGGACGCGCGGCGTCCGGGCCGAGCCGCTCGATCTTGTTCTTCTCGTACGACTCGAAGTTGCCCTCGAACCAGAACCACTTGGACTCGCCCTCGTAGGCGAGGATGTGCGTGGCGACGCGGTCGAGGAACCACCGGTCGTGGGAGACGACGACGGCGCAGCCGGGGAACTCCAGCAGCGCGTTCTCCAGGCTGCTGAGGGTCTCGACGTCGAGGTCGTTGGTCGGCTCGTCGAGGAGCAGCAGGTTGCCGCCCTGCTTGAGGGTGAGCGCGAGGTTCAGCCGGTTGCGCTCACCGCCGGAGAGCACGCCGGCCGGCTTCTGCTGGTCCGGCCCCTTGAACCCGAAGGCGGAGACGTACGCGCGCGACGGCATCTCGACCTGGCCCACGTTGATGTAGTCCAGCTCGTCGGAGACGACCGCCCACAGCGTCTTCTTCGGGTCGATGTTCTCGCGGCTCTGGTCGACGTAGGAGATCTTGACGGTGTCGCCGACCTTGATGGAACCGGAGTCGGGCTCCTCGAAGCCCTGGATCATCTTGAACAGCGTCGTCTTGCCGGCGCCGTTCGGGCCGATGATGCCGACGATGCCGTTGCGCGGCAGCGTGAAGCTCAGGTCGTCGATGAGCAGCTTCTCGCCGAAGCCCTTGGTGAGGTTGTTGACCTCGACGACGACGTTGCCCAGGCGCGGGCCCGGCGGGATCTGGATCTCCTCGAAGTCCAGCTTCCGCATCTTGTCGGCCTCGGCGGCCATCTCCTCGTAGCGGGCCAGACGCGCCTTGGACTTGGCCTGCCGCCCCTTGGCGTTCGACCGCACCCAGTCGAGCTCCTCCTTGAGGCGCTTCTGCCGCTTGGCGTCCTTCTGGCCCTCGACCTTGAGGCGGGCGGCCTTGGTCTCCAGGTACTTGGAGTAGTTGCCCTCGTAGGGGTAGAGGCGGCCGCGGTCGACCTCGCAGATCCACTCGGCGACGTTGTCGAGGAAGTACCGGTCGTGGGTGACCGCCACGACGGTGCCCGGGTACTTGGCCAGGTGCTGCTCCAGCCAGTTCACGGACTCGGCGTCGAGGTGGTTGGTGGGCTCGTCGAGCAGCAGCAGGTCGGGCTGCTCCAGGAGCAGCTTGCACAGCGCGACGCGGCGGCGCTCACCGCCGGACAGGTTGGTGACGGGCCAGTCGCCGGCCGGGCAGCCCAGGGCGTCCATGGCCTGCTCCAGCTGGGCGTCGAGGTCCCACGCGTTGGCGTGGTCGAGGTCCTCCTGGAGCTTGCCCATCTCGTCCATGAGCTCGTCGGTGTAGTCGGTCGCCATCTGCTCGGCGATCTCGTTGAACCGGTCGAGCTTGCCCTTGATCCCGGCGACACCCTCCTGGACGTTCTCCAGGACGGTCTTGTCCTCGGTCAACGGGGGCTCCTGGAGCAGGATGCCGACCGTGTAGCCGGGGGTGAGGAAGGCGTCACCGTTGGACGGCTGCTCGATGCCGGCCATGATCTTCAGGATCGTCGACTTGCCGGCGCCGTTCGGTCCGACGACGCCGATCTTCGCTCCCGGGAGGAAGCTGGTCGTCACGTCGTCGAGGATCACCTTGTCGCCGTGCGCTTTGCGCGCCTTGCGCATGGTGTAAATGAACTCAGCCAAGAGAAACCGTCCGGCAGCTTGAATACGGCAGTGGGCAGATACACCCCATCTTGCCGTACCGCCACCCCTGGGTGGAAACGCGTATGGGTGGGGGCGGCTGACCTGGCCTTTCTCGGCTGCCGACGGCCGGGCGACTGTCACTGCCGGTCGCCGTTGGTCGACCTCGGGCACCCTCGCACGGCCCAGGGACGGCCCAGAAGTAGGAGTTCGATCGCAGTGCGGTGCGGCGCGCAGAAACGGCGACCGCGGGCCGCTCGCCGATCCGGCCGTGGCCGCTTCGGTGCACCTTCGTTCGCAGCCGTTGATATCACCTGGTGATGTCAGCCCGACAGGCCCAGGCCATCGACTCACGGCAGGGCAGCGGCCGGTGCGCCCTCGGGAGTACGCGGGCCGGGCACGACGGCTGCCCGGACACCTCGGAGGTGTGGCTGGGTGGCCCCGAGCAAGGTCACCGGCTTCGCCGGAGAGGCGGCCGTTGCAGGCTCCTGCCCCCGACCGGCGGTGGAGGCAGGGGCAGGCGGTCTCTCAGGGCGCGTTGACCGGGGCGTTCTGGTTGTTGGTGTTTGTGTTGGTGTTGGCGTTGGTGTTGCTGGCGCCGGGGCTGTTGATGATTTTGTTTTTGTTCGTGTTGTTGTAGATGGTGTTGTTGATGTTGTTGACGGTGAGGATGGACGTTCCGCCGCCGTTCCCGCCGTTCCCGCCGTTGCAGTTGGGGCCGGGGATGTTGACGGTGTCACTTGCTGAGTCGCTGAGGCCGCCGCCGATATCGATCACGGTGGCGGTGTTGGTGACCATGCAGGGAGCGTCCTGGGCCACGCTGACGGTCACTTCGATCGCGTAGCCGCCTCCGGGGTCGATGGGGCCGTCGCTTTCGCACTCAACCCTGGTGCGTGCGTCGTTGAGGAAACACCCGACCGCGCTGCCGGTGGTGTTCTGGACGAATTCGATCGATGTGCCTGTGAGCCCTGCGGGGAAAGTGTCCGTCATCCGCGTCCCAGAAGCGGTGGTCGGCTCGTCGCCGGGGTTGTTCACCGTGATGGTGAAGATCCCCTGCCCACCCCGGGGGAAGTCCCCCACGTGGGTCTTCGTGACGTTCAGCTGGGCCTGCGCGTAGGCGGGGGTGGCCCCTACGGCGAACGGCAGGGCGACGCCCAGCCCCAGGATGGTGCCGACGGCGGCGAAGCGCCGCCTCAAAAGCGTGTGGATGGCCATGGTGGGTTTCTCCTGTGGTGTGTAGGTCTGCCGTGATGTGGCTCCGGCCGAGAACGGCGGGGAGCTCGGCTCACGCGGGATGCCTGCACACATAGATGCGCGGCGAGGGACGCTTGATCACGGCCGCGAAGCCCGTGTCACTCGATCGCCACGGAATGGTAGGAGGGCAACCGGAATACGACCGAAACAGGCAACGGGCCAAGGGTCGACGCCAGGCCGTGCGTACCCCTCCAGGGAGCGGACGGAGGCGTGCCGGGAACGCGCGAGCAGCATCGGGGTGGAGGTGCCGCCTTCGGCGTCGTGGGCGAGCGCGCTGTGGCGGAGCCGGTGCAGGGTCCAGCCGTCCAGGTCTTCGATGTCCTCTTCGCGGGCGAGCGGGTTGGCCAGCAGCCGGGTGTTCTCCTCGAGGATCTCCGGCGCGGCGGTAGGAGAGCCGGGCGCGGCCGGTCTCGGGGCACACATCCAGGGTGGGCGTTCCGGCAGGGGCCTTGCGGCCGGTGAGGAACAGCGGGCCGCAGCTGCGGCCGGCGATCAGGCGGGGCAGCAACTGGGCGGTGCCGGACTGCCAGTGGATCCACTCCGTCGCCCCGCCCTTGGCCAGGGTCCGGCCGCGCTTGTCGCCCGGGTGCAGGTCCTCGACGTTCAGGCACAGGATCTCCTCCGCCCGCGCCGCCGACTCGTAGAGCATCTTCCAGAACGTCCTCTCCCGCAGCGCGATGTCCAGGCGCCACAGGGCGGCAATCTGGTTCTCCGCGAGGGCCTTGGTTCGGTCTGGCGGCGCCGGCCGTCGCTCGATGCCGATCGTCGGATCGCATTCGATCCAGCCCTGGCGCGCCGCTGGTCGGCCTCGGGTGCCCTCGCACGGCCCATTCAGGCGGCCCGGCCCGAGGGTGCCGTCCACCGCGCCGGGCTATCGTGCCGCCGTGATCAGCGCAGCGGAGCGCCCCTTCCTCTTCCTCGACGTCGATGGCCCACTCATCCCGTTCGGGGCGTCGTCCGGTCACCCGCGGTCCGCTGGTGCCGACGCTTCGGCGCCTGTCGATCAGGGGCACCCACTGCTGTCGCGGCTCGACCCCGGGGTCGGGGCGCGCCTCTTGGCTTTGGGCTGCCATCTCGTATGGGCCTCGACCTGGATGGAGGAGGCGAACGAGGTCGTCGCTCCGCGCATCGGTCTGCCAAAGCTGCCAGTGCTGGAGTGGCCGGAGAACGGCGCCGAGGAAGTTCCGCGCGGCCTGCACTGGAAGACCCGCCCCCTTGTCGAGTGGGCCGACGGCCGACCGTTCATCTGGGTCGATGACGAGATCAGCGCCATGGACCGCCTTTGGGTCGCTGCTGGCCACCCTGGGCCGTCGCTGCTTCATCACGTCGACCCGGCCAAAGGCCTCGACGACGCCGACTTCTCCGTGCTCGCCGCTTGGCTCCGTGCCGTCGCGCCGAGATGAGCACCGCCTCAGGCGTCGTTTCCTCTGGCGTCTCCCGCGCCGTGCGGCCTCGCCAGTGGGGGACGTTGTGGGTTCGCTCGAGAGTTGAGCGTGTTCAAAATTGGCGGGAGCATCGCCTCAACTGTTCTGGGGGCGAGGATGAGGGGCAAAAAACGCGTCAGGGAGGCGACGACCGTGAGGAGGTCTGCTGGTCTCATCTCGACGTCCCTGTTGTGGGCGACAGTGATTGCTGTCAGCCCTTGGCTGCCCAGCGCCGTGGGCATTCTGGATCTGACGGGCTTTACCGTCATCCTGAGTATGCTGATCTGCGGCTTTGTTCCGTCTTTGCTGTTGGGGGTACTCCTCGGCCGTGCTCGTGCCTGCTGGCTACTGGCAACGTGTGGCGCCGTGGGGCCGGCCCTGTGGATTCTCGACTTCACGGTCTTCGCGGGCGCTTTGGCCCTGGGGCTCGTCAGCGCTCCTCTCATGTGGGGTGCGGTGGCAGGTCGGAGTTGCCGTCGTCCCCGTGCGGCTCATTGAGGTGGGACTCGGCCCCGATCGTGGGGCCGCCTCGAATTTCACCACGCGCGCATGGGGACTGGTCGTGATGCACTGGATTTATGGGAGGTGCGTCATGTCAGGTCGCGCTGGAAAGACCCGCAACATATTTCTCGTCTGGCTGATCTGGCCGCTGCTCACGCTGGGTATCTACCATCTGGTTTGGTATTACAAGGTGAATCGCGAAGCTCGGGACTTTGATCACCGGATCGAGGTCGATCCGGTGTGGTCTCTGGTGGCTCTCACTGTCGGCTGGCTGGTGATCGTTCCCCCCTTCGTGTCGGTCTACAACACCGGTCTGCGCATTGCCCGCATGCAGCGGTCGGCCGGGTTGCAGCGGAGCTGCAATCCCTGGATCGGCCTCATCCTTCTCATCGTGGCTGGTCTGTATCCGCTCTACTACCAGCATGAGTTGAACCAGATCTGGGATCACTACCAGACCCCGGAAGAGGGCGAGCAAGTGCCTCTCGCAGCCTGACGGGTGCCGTAACACGGCTCCGGAGGCCATTTCTTCCATAGACATTCACTGATCACAGGACGGGCATGCCGCGCCATAAGCTCGGGAAGAGTGCTGCTACTCGCGGAGGCGGATGTCAACGTCCGGCCTACGGCCTGGGATCAGGGCGTCCAAGGCTTGGTCCAGCACTGTGAGCAGGTGCTCGTGCTCCTGTGGGGTGTACAGCATGCGCAGTGCAAGGCCGTCGGACAGTGCGATCACGGCATCCGCGACGGCCACCGCGTGGGCTTCGTGCCTGGCCGACTCGAGCCAGGCGGCCAGCGCCTGACGGATGTCCTCGTCGACCTGCCGCCGGATCGCGGCAAGGCGGGGGTGATGTGCCGCGTGGACCGCGAAGGCGAGTTGGACTGTGGCCTCGGCGCGTCGCTCGGCGTCCACGGGAAGCGTGGTCAGGACCAGTTCGCGCAGAGCCTGGCGCAGCGGCAGTGCGGTGTTCACGTCGGTCATCCGGCGCTCGATTCGCTCACCGGCCAACTCGGCGGCGAAGGTGAGCATCTCGTCCTTGGTGCGGAAGTACTTCTGAACGGCGCCGGGGGAGCGGTCGGCGGCAGCGGCCACAGTGCGAACGCTGACCTCGTCAAGGCCGCGTTCGGAGACCAACTGGAGCAGGGCTGCACCGACCTGTCGGCGCTGTTCCTCGCTGTCAACATGCTGTGCCTGCTGTGCGGGTCTCGGACCGGGACCGCGACGAAGCGCTCGTTGTGCTGGCAGCGGCGCTGGCTGAGGGGCGACTCGATCCGCACGAGCATGAGGACCGTTCACAACACGCCCTGCAAGCGCGTACGGCGGATGAACTTGCCTTGCTGGTAGGCGACTTACCAATCAGCGACCAGGGCGCCCCGTAGGGCCGGACGGCCACTCCAGCCGAGCCACGGTCGGCAAGCTGCTTTGAAGCCACATCCGGCCCTCCCGGGCCACCGGCCACCGAACAACTTACGGAGATGCTTTGGCGCGAGTGATCACCAGAGCGGCTGCGTCTGGCGCTTCCTTCCTCAATGCGCGTTCGCTCGTACGTAGCGTCATGTGCGCAGGTCGAGCAGCATGACTTCATAGAGGTCCGGGCCCTCCCACGGGCGCGCCTCGCCGATCTTGCGGTAGCCCCACGCCTGGTAGGCGGCCGACGCTGCCGTGCTGTCCGGGTGGACGTTCAGCAGCACCCGTTCGGCCTCGATGCCGTCGAGCAGGGTCTCGTGCAGACGCCGCGCGACACCCTGCCCGCGCCAGGGTTCGCGTACGGCAAGTTCCATGAGGCCGAAGGTGCGGTGCCCGTCCTCGCGCCGCATGTCGTCGGGCACGGGCTCGGTCAGTTCGTCCCACCACCCTGTGTCAGGCTCGACTGGGTGACCGTATGCCACGCCGACCGGCTCGCCGTCCTCGGTACGGGCCAGGGCGGCGCGAAAAGTGCGCCTGCCGGTCTGGGAGCGAAAGCGCCGGAAGGTGGCTGCGACGTCGTCAGCGGTTTCGTTGTACGGCGGTTCCGCGAACACGTCGGCATAGATCAGCCTGAACGCGTCCTCAGCCTGTGCTGCGGCTGAGCCGTCCATGTGCTCTACCGTGATGGTTCCCGTTGGCGTCACGTGGTGCCCCCTCGGACTGTTCTCGCGGATGTGGCTTCTCAGCCCGCTGCACGGAGCCAGTCTGTGGTGGGGCTCGCAGTCGTACGCGCAGGCCGGCAGTTCCGTTCCTTGGCGGTGGGACAACGGTAGGAAGAGCGCTGGCCGGATCGTCCAGGTGACGCGGGTGCAAGGTCCGCGGCCGACAGATGGCGAGATCGCCAAGGACGCCCCGAGCGGAGAGGCGTTGATCACGATCGGTGTCGTCTACGTCGAAGAGGGCGAGCCGTCGCTGATCAAGGTCACCGTTCCTGACCCTTCGAGGACATCGAGAAGGATCTCCGCCGGCTCTGGGATCACTGGAAGGACATGCGGACGCGGATGCGGGCATGCCTCGGCGTCGAAAGAACCCGCACGGACGCCGCAGGTAGAGCCATGCACACGACGGCCCACTGACGGCCCAAGCCGCCTGGCGCGGCCCCTCAACGGCAGGGAAACCGCTGGTGAGGGGCATTTTCATGCCCTCTCGTGGTAAGTGTCGTGGTAAGTGAAAGTCCCGCTCTGAGCTGGTGTTTCGCCGTCAGTGCCGGTCGCCGTTGAGTGGTTCGGGCGCTGTCGCGCCGTCGTCCTCTCCGAAGTCCGGGGCCTGGAAGGGGTTCGTGGTCGGAGGCGGCGATGCCGTGGCGGTGGAGCGGGGTGCCCCTTCCGGGGCGGAGAAGAGCGAGGTCAGATCGATGGGAGGTCTCCTTCTGGTGCCAGGCCCCGGGAGGGACCTGGTGTGCCGTGACCGGGCACAGCGGTGCTAGAGCTTGGTCATCTTGGCGTACGGGCTCAGGATCCGCTTTTGCGCCGAGCCGAAATCCACGAGGACCGCGATCCCGTCCTCGATGCTGATGACCCGGCCGAGGCCGTACATGTCGTGTGTGACCTGGTCGCCCACGGAGAAGTGCTTCGGGGCCGGGATGACCGGGGCCTTGAAGGGGCTGGTGGGCAGATGGCGCTTAGGAGCAGCAGGCTTTGTCATTGCCCCTAGTATGCGCCCTCGCGTGTTCCGTTGCCTGCGGCTGTCCACGTTCCGTCGTTCGGCACGGTCCCGGCCGGTCTCGTAGGCGGGCTCTCTCACGCCCCGAAGCGCGCCCGCAACCGCTCCTGCGCCCCCTCCCTTGCTCCCAGTTCGTCCAGCCCCAGCAGCGCCGCCCCGAGGGCAGGACTGGACGTGACCACCTGAGGGGCCGTCTTGGGTGCCAGTGACGTCGAGTCCAGCGGCGTAGCCGGCCGCCGGGTGGCCTCGTGGAGCTGGGCGTCGTCACCCGGGCATGCGAAGAGGGCGGCACCCGGTAGGCCGGGTGCCGCCCTCCTGGTGGCGACCGTCCAGTCGCCCTCTCCGGTGCGGCTACTTCGTGGTGCTCGTCGGCGGTGCGACGGGCGTGAGCGGGGACGCCGCCGCCGACTGCGGGGACGTCGAGTTCGCGTACACCGACGGGGCCGCCATTCCCGCCGTCGGGTCGGCGGGTGTCTCCTCCACCGGGGCCGTGGCGCCGCCGACGATCCGGATGTCCGCCGCGTCGAAGGCCCGCTTGATGCGCCAGCGCAGTTCGCGCTCGACGGTCAGGGACTTGCCCGGCATCGTCTTGGCCGAGATGCGCACGACCATGGAGTCCAGCAGGACGCTGTCCAGGCCGAGGACCTCGATCGGGCCCCAGAGCAGTTCGTTCCAGGGCTCCTCGGCGCCCATCTTCTCGGCGACCTCGTCGAGCGTGGCCTTGACCTTGTCCAGGTCCTCACCGGCGTGGACCGTGACGTCGACGTTGGCCGTCGCCCAGCCCTGGGACAGGTTGCCGATGCGCTTGACCTCGCCGTTGCGGACGTACCAGATCTCGCCGCCGTCGCCGCGCAGCTTGGTCACGCGCAGACCGACCTCGATGACCTCGCCGGAGGCGACGCCCGCGTCGATCGTGTCGCCGACGCCGTACTGGTCCTCCAGGATCATGAAGACGCCGGAGAGGAAGTCCGTGACCAGGTTGCGGGCACCGAAGCCGATCGCCACACCGGCGACACCCGCCGAGGCCAGCAAGGGGGCCAGGTTGATCTGGAAGGTGCCCAGGACCATCAGCGCGGCCGTGCCGATGATCAGGAACGACGCCACCGAGCGCAGTACCGAGCCGATCGCCTGCGAGCGCTGGCGGCGGCGCTCGACGTTGACCAGCAGCCCGCCGAGCCCGGAGCCGTCCACGGACTGGCCGGTCCGGTTCATGCGGTCTATGAGCTTGGTGATCGCGCGCCGGACGACGATCCGCAACACCGCCGCTATCACCACGATGAGCAGGACCCTGAGGCTGATCGCGAGCCACGTCGACCAGTTCTGCTCGACCCAGCCGGCGGCGTTCGTCGCGCTCTCCTGGGCGTCCTGGAAAGAGGGCACTCTCGGGGTCTCCGTATCCGAGGGGGTCGGCGACGGTGAGGGGCCGGCGGCCAGCAGGGCGGCGGACAGGGACACGGCAGGTACCTCCAGGTGCAGCGGTCTGCCCCGGTGCGATGGTTCAGGGGGTCGAGGTCACGACTGGGTCACCGAGGGGGCAGAACCACCACACTAACGGGGCATTGTGTGTGCTTCCGCGGGATGTGTGAAGGAGAGACCGTGCTCACCTGGGCTTGAACAGGCCATGATCCGGGGGATGAATCAGATGTGGTCGAAAACACTCCCAGCCCGTTACGGGGACATGGTGGCGCTTTCACCAGGCATGAGGAGAGACTGGCTACGAATCGTCCCGGCGCGAGCCACGCGCCGCCGGCGTCCAAGGAGGCATCCGTGCCGCACGTCCTGGTCCTCAACGCGTCGTACGAGCCACTCGGTGTCGTACCGCTCCGCCGCGCGCTCGTCCTCGTCCTCGAGAACAAGGCCGTATGCCTCGAGGAGTCCGGCGCCTATCTGCACAGCGCGACCGTCACAGTCCCCGCACCCAGCGTGGTCCGGCTCAAGCGATTCGTCCGGGTTCCCTATCGGGGGCCCGTTCCACTGACCCGCCGGGCGCTGTTCGCCCGTGACGGGGGCCGGTGCATGTACTGCGGTGGCGTCGCAACCAGCGTCGACCACGTCATCCCGCGCAGCCGCGGGGGCAAGCACGTCTGGGACAACGTGGTGGCGTCCTGCCGCCGCTGCAACCACGTGAAGGCCGACCGGCACCTCTTCGAGATCGGCTGGCGGCTGCGCCACAAACCCGCCCCGCCCACCGGCCTGGCCTGGCGCATCATCGGGACCGGCCATAGGGACCCGCGCTGGCTGCCGTACTTGCAGCCGTACGGCGCGGACGACGCATTGGCCCGGATCGAGGGCATTTCCGCCTGACGAGGATCCGGGCTTTCGTATGGCCGCGTGCGGTCGGCCGACCGGCCCGGGGAACCCCCGTTCCCCCGGGCCGGCCCGCCCTGCGGAGGGCGCTTACGCGTATCGCAGCTCCCCCGGGCGCACCGAGCGGCGCAGCAGGGGCAGTGAGGTGGCCGCGGCCAGCAGACAGGCGGCGTAGACGGCGACGGGTACCAGGGCGATCCCCCAGGGCACCGGCCGGCCGGCGAGCAGGGCGTACCACGTGCCGATGGCCATCCCGCCCAGGCCCGAGAGCAGCACGGCGGGGGCGAGCGGCAGCGCGGTCTCCAGCAGCAGCGCCCGGCCGAGCACCGAGCGCGGCACTCCGGCGGCGGCCTGCGCGGCCAGGCCCCGGCGGCGGGTGGCCAGGGACTCGGCGGTGCCGACGGCGAGGCCGGACAGGGTGATCGCGAGGGCGATGGCGATGGCGGCGCCGGTGAGGTCGAGGCCGGTGGTGTAGTAGGACGCGGGTGCGGAGAAGCGCTGGGTGCGCACCACGTCGCTCAGCACCTGCCGGATGCCCAGGAAGCCGGTGCCCACGACCGTCACCAGCAGTACCGCCGCATGCGTGCGGGCGGCCGACCAGGGGTCGTCGCGCAGTCGTTCCGCCGCGATCAGTGTCGCCGCCGACCGGGCCCGGACCGCGAGGATCCGCCCGGTCGCCTTCGCGATGGCCCCGGAGAGCCACACCGCGCCCGCGCCGACCGCGAGGATCACGCCCATCATCTGCAGCGGCAACCCGCCGTTCGGCCGGTTGGAGGCTGCCGGGGACGTGGTGGCCACGGTCAGCAGCGCCAGCACCGCGACGAGCAGGACCCCGGCCAGGAACAGCAGCCCAGGCCCCCGTCCGTCGCGTGGCCCGACCCGGCGCACCCAGCCCAGCGGGGAGGCCACTACCCGGCGCAGCGCCAGTGTGCCCGCCGTCGCGCCCAGCGTCGGTACGGCGACGGCGACCAGGGCGATCCCCATCCAGGCCAGGGCGGTCGGCCGGTCCCACTGGCGCAGCAGGAGCAGCACCGTGCAGACGGTGGCGACCGCCGAGCCCAGCAGACAGGCCAGCCCGGTCTCCAGCGCGGCGATCCGCCGCACCTGCCAGGGCGTCGCCCCGGCCAGCCGCAGCCCGGCCAGCCGCCGGTCGCGGTGCACGGCGCCGATCCGGGCGCACTGGCCGAGGAACCCCAGCACGGGCACGAGCAGGAGCAGCAGGCCGACGATCACGCCGGCCCGCGTGCCGGGCTCGTCCAGCAGGCCCGCGGCGACGGGCACCTGGTAGCTGCCCCGCAGCGCGGCCAGGGCGACGGCGGCCAGCGCGAACCCCGTCGCGAGCGCGGCGCCCGTCGCCGTCAGCGCGACCCGCCACCACTCTCCGCGATCGGAACCACGGGTGAGCTCCCAGGCGAGGCGCAGATCGGCACGAAGGGACTTCATGCCGTCACCCCCAGCGGCGCCACGGCGCCGTCCCGCAACTGGACCTCCCGGTCCGCGTACGCCGCCACCTGGGCGTCGTGGGTGATCAGCAGGACCGCCGTGCCCGACTCGCGGGCCGTGTGGACCAGGGCCGTCATGGCCTGCTCGCCGGAGAGGGAGTCCAGGGCCCCCGTCGGCTCGTCGGCGAAGACCACCTTCGGGCCGGTGACCAGGGCCCGGGCCAGCGCGGTCCGCTGGGCCTGGCCGCCGCTCATCTCGCCCGGCCGCAGGTCCTCCTGCCCGCGCACGCCGAACCGCTCCAGCCACTCACCGGCCAGGGCCCGGGCCCTGGCGCGGTCGGTGCCAGCCAGCAGCAGCGGCAGGGCGACGTTGTCCAGGGCCGTCAGCTCGGGGATGAGCTGCCCGAACTGGAACACCACGCCGAACTCGGTCCGCCGCAGCTCGCTCAGCCGCTTCTCGGGCAGATCCTCCAGCCTGTGGCCGTCGTACGACACCGAGCCCTCGTCGGGCCGGACGATCCCGGCCAGGCAGTGCAGCAGCGTCGACTTGCCGCTGCCGCTCGCGCCGCTCACGGCGAGGATCTCGCCGGCGTGCAGTTCGACCGAGGCGCCGCGCAGTGCGGGTGTCCTGCCGTGCGTTTTGGTGAGGCCGCTCGCCGAGAGAAGAGGCACGGGTTTGCTCATGCTGCGTCGACCTCCGCGGTCAGGGTGGTGAGCCGGGCCGCCGTGGTGCTCATCCAGCGGAGGTCGGCGTCGAGGTGGTTGAGGGCGTAGTCCGCCGAGAGCACGGTCGCGAGGTCCGCGCCCTTCGCGGCCTTGACCGCCGTGAGCTCCCGCATCCGCTCCATGTGGGCAGCGCGCTGGGCGCTCAGATACGTGGCCGGGTCGCCGCCCGAGAGGATCGCGACCACGACCTTGGCGAAGATCTCGTTCGCCACGAAGGGTGCGGGCGGCGCGATCTCCCCGGCCCAGCGGGACAGTTCGCGCGTCCCCTTCTCGGTGGCGCGGTACGTCGTCCGCTCCGGGCCGCCGTCCGAGTCGGTGCCCTCGACCGTGGCGAGGCCGTCCCGGACGAGGCGCTGGAGGGTCGTGTAGACCTGCCCGTAGGCCAGCGGTCGGGCCTGCGGGAAGCGTTCGTCATGGCGTCGCTTGAGGTCGTAGCCGTGGCTCGGACCCGTGGCGAGCAGGCCCAGCAGGATGTGGCGGGTGCTCATGCCGATCAGTATGCACCGAGTATATGTACTGAGTGAATAGTCCTCCCCGAAGAAGTCCTCCCCGAAGAAGTCGTCGCCGAAGGAGTCGTCGCCGAAGGAGTCGTCGCCGAAGGAGTCGTCGCCGAAGGAGTCGTCGCCGTAGAAATCCGTCGCCGAAGAAGTCCCTCGCCGAACCTCCAGGGATTCAGTCCGTGACGGCGTACGCCTCCACCGACCACAGCGAGTACCCGTACGGCGTGGCCCGCTTCTCGCCCTGCACCCGTACGAAGCGCACGTCGCGCTCGTCCATGCGGACGCTCTCGTGGCCGCCCCGGCCGTCCCGTACCGCGGCCGCCGTGCGCCAGCGGCGGCCGTCCGGCGAGACCTGGACGCGGTACGCCGAGGGGTGGGCGTCCTGCCAGCGCAGCACGACCTGCCCGAGCCGTGCCGGGCGAGGCAGCTCGACCTGCCACCAGGCGCCGTCGTCGACCGGGGACGACCAGCGCGTGTCCGGGTCGCCGTCGTTCGCCGCCGCCGCGGGGAAGTCGGGCGTCTCGTCACCCGAGGAACGCGCCGTGCCGGTGCGGGCCAGGTCGGGTCCGCCGGTGGGCGGGAAGGCCCGGACGGTGAGCGTGCGGGTCGTTCCCGCGAACCCCAGCCGGATGTCGTAGGACCGTTTCGGCGCACCGCGCTCCACGGTCACCTCGACCGGGACCTCCACCTTCGTGCCACGCGGCACGGCCAGTTCGGTCCTGGGCACCCGCACCCGTACGCCCTCGGGTGCCTCGACGGTGAGCCTGCCGCGGGCGTCGGCGGGGCGCAGTGAGCCCAGTCCGGCCGTCAGCCGCCGCGTCCTGCCGGTCTCGGCGTCCACGCGGTCGCGCGCCAGCTCCAGAAAGGTGGCGGGGGAGTCCGCGAACCACGGGACCAGGTGACGTACCCGGGACGACGCGGGACCGGTGACCCGCACGGCGTCCACCCGCTGCCCGGCCCGCACCTCCGTCGCCCCCGAAGCGGTCAGCCGGCCGGCCTGCCGCCAGCCCCGGCCCGGTACGTGCACCTCGACGTCGCCTTCGATGCCGGGGTCGGTGAGGGCCGTCACCGCGGCCAGGGACCGGGGGTGCGGGAAGCGCAGGGTGCGGCTGTCGCCCGGGTCACCGGGGCTGGGGGGTGGCTCGTGGTCGATGCCCGACCAGGCCGCGTACGCCTTCTGCGCCCGCCCCAGAAAGGAGTCCAGGACGTCCGTGCCGACCTTGACCGGTGCCGGCTCCAGCCGGGCCCGCAGCGCGCCCAGTTCGCGGTACGCCGTCCAGGCCGCCGCCGCGTCTCCGGCGCGCTGCGCGTCCAGCATGTCGAGCGCGGCCGTGCCCGCCACGCCGTAGCGCGCCAGCTGCTCCGACCAGGGGGCGACCTCCGGGGCGAGGGCGGTGCCCGCCAGCCGCCGGGGCAGCTCCCGCAGCACGGTGAAGGCCTCGCGCAGCCGCCGCGCGGCGTCGCCGTCCGTCCCGGGGCGGTCCGTCCCGGAACCACTCGCCTCGGCGCCACCCGCCGTACGGGCCCGCCAGTACGCCTCGGTCAGCGGGCGCAGGTACGCCGACTCCTCCTCGCCGAGGACCGACGACGCGTCGTTCCCGGCGAGCGCGGCCAAGGCCTCCTCACGGCGCCGGTCCCCGCCCGCGAGGTCGGCGATCGCGGCGCTCCAGGACTCCCCGGGGCGGTAGGCGCGCGGGTTCCAGGCGTAGTCGGCGGCGGTGAACAGCGGGATGCGGGACGCCTCGGGCTGCTGCATCGCGTTGGCGAGCAGCGCGGCCGAGCCGGTGGCGACGGCCGGCTCGCGGCCCCGGTAGGGGCCGAGGAAGAGGCGGCCCGGGTCGTAGTCGTTGACCGGGTAGTTGTCCATCGTGACCAGCGGATGCCGGAACGCCTCCCGCGCGTCGGCCAGTTCACCGCCCGTGATGGTGCGGGGCACCACCCCGACGCCCGTCCACGCCACCTCGACACCCGTGTCCAGCGTGCTCGCCAGGGCCCGCCGGTAGTCGGTCGTGCCGTCCTCGTAGTACTCGGTCGGCATCAGCGACAGACCGGCGGCCCCTGGGTGCCGTTCCGCCAGGTGCCGGGCCACCGCGTTCGCCACCCGGGCCTGCGCCCGCGCGGCCGCCCGCGGGCCGGAGCCGAACCGGTCGGCGTCCGCGTCGCAGTGCCACTCGCTGTAGCTGACGTCCTGGAACTGGAGCTGGAAGGCCCTGAAGCCCAGCGCCCACATGGCGTCGAGCTTGCGCGTCAGCGCGCGCATGTCGGCGTCCGACGCGAAGCACATCGCCTGGCCCGGGGCCACCGCCCAGCCGAGCGTGACGTGGTTGCGGCGCGCCCGCTCGGCCAGCTCCCGGAACTCGGCACGCTGCGCCGCCGGGTACGGCTCACGCCAGCGCGCCTGCCGGTACAGGTCGTCACCGGGGGCGTACAGGTAGCGGTTCTGCTTGGTGCGCCCCATGAAGTCGAGCTGCGCCAGCCGCTGCCGGTGCGTCCACGCGGTGCCGTAGAAGCCCTCGGTGATGCCGCGCACGGCGGTGCCGGGCCAGTCGCGTACGACGGCGGCGGTGATCGTGCTGTCGGGCCGCAGGAGCTGCCGCAGCGTCTGGACCGCGTGGAACAGGCCGTCCTCGCCGGTTCCGGTGAGGGAGACGCCGCCCCCGCCCACGGACAGCTCGTATCCCCCGGCGGGGAGGGCGCGGCGGTCGCCCTTGCGGACCGGCTCCGTCCGTGCCCGAACGACGAGCGCCCCGGGCGCGGCGGAGTCCGTGATGCGACGGGCTCCGGCCTGCCGCAGCAGCTCGCGCAGGGTTTCGACAGTGTGCCGGTCTGCGGTTGGGCCGGTGATCAGCGCGACCTCGTCGGTGACCGCGACCGGTGCGCCGTTCGCGCGCAGGGACTGGGGACGCGGCCAGACGGAGAGGTCCGGACGGGCGGTGTCGGGGGCGGCGGGTGTCGCGGTCGTGCCGGGGACGGGCGGGGCCGCCACCGCGGCGGGCGGGGTGCCGAGGGTTCCGGCGACGACGGCGACGGCGAGAGCCGCTGCCCGCTTCCCACGCCGCAGTCCCACAGGCCCCCTCCAGGTGTGTTCGACCGGGAGAACGAGCCCACCACCCGCCCGGTGAAGGTGTCAACGAGACTGGCCGTTGTGACCGAATTGCCGGAATCTGGAGGAGGTGGAGGAGAGCGGAATGTGAGCAGAAGCACGATGTTCGGTCAGGGGTGTCTGTCATTGCGTCGACTGGGTAGGGCTGCGATAACCGTTGAATGCCGTACCCGACAAGGAGGCCCCCGTGGCTGCGATGACTTTCCTTCCGCTCCCGGCCCCGTCCAAACCCGTGGCGGACACGTCCGCCGACCTCGACCCCCACTATGACGATCCCCGATACGAAGACCCCCACTACTGCGTCTTCAGCTCCGAGAGCACCTGCGCCGAGCCCCCGCTGACCAGCGAGCCCCCGCTGCCCGACGCCGAGCCCCTCACCAGCGAGCCGCCGCTCGCCGAATCCGCCCCCCTGACCAGCGAGCCCTCAGTCTTCGTCCCGGACTTCACGAGGTCCTAGATGACCGCACCCCGGCCGGCCGAACCGCCTTCCGAGGACCTGTCCCGCCTCGCCGACCTGCACGGCGTCGCCACCTCGTACAGCCCGTCCCCGGACCGTACGGTCGCGGCCCCGGCCGCCGCGGTCACCCTCACCCTGGCCGCTCTCGGCGTGGACGCGAGTACGCCCGGCGCCGTCCGCGCCGCGCTCGCCACCCGGGAGCGGGAACTGGGCGCCAGGTTGCTGCCGCCCACGGTGGTCGGCTGGGGCACCAGCCCCCCGGCCGCCCTGGCCGCGCTCCCCGAGGGAAGCCGGCTGCTGATCGAGACCGAGCAGGGCGAGGCCCGCGCCTCGGCCGAGCACCTCCCACCGGGCGTCCACCGGCTGACCGCCACCGTCCCCGACGGCCGCACGGCCACCGCCCACCTGGTCATCGCCCCGGCCCGCCTGCCCACCCCCACCGGACGCTCCCACGGACTCCTCGTCCAGCTCTACTCCCTCCTGTCCCGCCGTTCCTGGGGCATGGGCGACCTGGGCGACCTCGCCGAGCTGGCCGGCTGGGCCGGGCGGTCGCTCGGCGCCGGATTCGTCCAGGTCAACCCGCTGCACGCGGCCGTGCCCGGCGCCCCCACCGACCCCTCCCCGTACCGCCCCTCCTCCCGCCGCTTCCCCGACCCGGTGCACCTGCGGATCGAGGACGTCCCCGAGTGCGCGTACGTCGAGGACCGCGAGCGGCTGCGCGCGCTGCTGGAGAGATCCGGTCGGCTGCGTGAAGCGGTGCTGGAGAAGGGCGCGCTGATCGACCGGGACGCCGTGTGGGAGCTCAAGCGGGAGGCGCTCGAGCTGCTGTGCGAGGTGCCGCTCGGCCCCGGCAGACGTGCCGCCTACTGCGACTTCCTCGCCGAGCAGGGACAAGCCCTGGAGGACCACGCCACCTGGTGCGCGCTCGCCGAGGTGCACGGCCCGGACTGGCACCGCTGGCCGACCGGCCTGCGCGACCCGCGCTCGGCCGAGACCGTCCGGGCCCGCAACGGACTGATGGACCGGGTGGACTTCTGGTCCCGGCTCGCCTGGCTCACCGACACCCAGCTGACCGCCGCGCAGCGCTCCGGACGCGAAGCCGGGATGCCGGTCGGGATCGTGCACGACCTCGCGGTCGGCGTCCATCCCGGCGGCGCCGACGCCTGGGCACAGCAGGAGTACTTCGCCGCCGGCATGTCGGTGGGCGCCCCGCCGGACGCCTTCAACGCCCGCGGCCAGGACTGGGGCCTGCCGCCCTGGCGCCCCGACCGCCTGGCCGAGTCGGGCTACGCCCCCTTCCGCGAGCTGCTGCGCGCCCTGTTCCGCTATGCCGGAGCCCTGCGTATCGACCACGTCATGGGCCTGTTCCGCCTCTGGTGGGTACCGCTGGGCCACCCGCCCACGGAGGGCACGTACGTCCGCTACGACGCCGAGGCCATGCTCGCCGTCCTCGTCCTGGAGGCCTCCCGGGCCGGGGCGCTGGTGATCGGCGAGGACCTGGGCACCGTCGAACCGGGCGTGCGCGAGGCGCTGCGCGAGCGCGGGGTGCTCGGCACGTCCGTGCTGTGGTTCGAACGCGACTGGGAGGGCGACGGCCGCCCGCTGCCCCCCGACCGCTGGCGCGCCGACTGTCTCGCCACGGCCACCACCCACGACCTGCCCTCCACGGCCGCCCGCCTCACCGGCGAGCACGTCGAGCTCCGCGACGGCCTGGGCCTGCTGACCCGCCCGCTGGAGGAGGAACGCGCCGAGGCCGCCGCCGACACCGCCGAGTGGCTGGCCCTGCTCACCCACCTCGGCCTGCTGCACGGCACCGGCGGTACCGACACCTCCTCGGAGGAGGCCGAGATCCAGGCCGTCCACCGCTTCCTGCTCCGCACCCCGGCCCGCATGGTCGGCGTCTGGCTCCCGGACGGGGTGGGCGACCGCCGCCCGCAGAACCTCCCGGGAACGTGGGACCAGTACCCGAACTGGCGGCTGCCGATCGCGGACGCGGAGGGCCGTCCTGTCACGCTGGAGCAACTGGCGGCGTCGCCCCGACTGCACGCCCTCATCGAGGTTCTGCGACAGCCGGCCGGCGCGTCGGGTGGATGAGGACGGACCCTTACGGCACCCCGGGCGCGCGGCCCCGACCGGCGTTGGATACTTTTGGCACCGTGGACAAGAAGAACGCCCTGCGCGCCGGCGCCCTGGCAGCCGGTACGACGCTGATGATGCTGCTCATGTCGTCGCCCGCCTCCGCGCTCACCCGCGACGACGGTGACGACCCCGGTCCGGGCCTGAGCGTCATCGAGACGCTGGGCCTCTTCGTCGTGGCCCCGATCGTGCTGTACCTGGTCATCCACGGTCTGGTGATGATCGGCGACAAGTCGCACAAGAAGAAGGACCCGACCAGCTCCAACATCAGGACCAAGGCCGACGCGAAGGCCGACGCCAAGGCCTGACCAGGGCTCCCTTCGAGTCCGTCACGCACCTTTTCCGAGGGCGCCGTCCCCGCCGTACGTACGCGCATGCCGCCGTACGACGACCGAGGCGGCGCCCTCGGCTTCTCCCGGTGCGCGGGAGTCAGGGATTCGGCGCCGTCAGATAGCGCTGCACCGTCGGCGCCAGCCATGCCACGATCTCCTGGCGGGTGAGCGCCACGGCCGGCGGGAGGCGCAGGACGTACCGGGTGAGCGCCAGCCCGAGCAGCTGCGTGGCGGTGAGCGCGGCCCGTACCGGGACCTGCTCGGGGTCGGGGCACACCTGGCGGGCGACCGGAAGCAACTGCTCCTGGAAGATGCCCTGCATGCGCTCGGCCCCGGCCTGGTTGGTGGCACCGACCCGGAGCAGGGCCGTGAGCACTTCGTTCTCCTCCCACATGGCGAGGAAGTGCGTCACGAGGGCTGACCCGACCTCGTCCCGGGGCAGCGGGCCCAGATCGGGCAGCTTCAGATCGACGGCGACGGCGGCCGCGAACAGGCCCTCCTTGCTGCCGTAGTACCGCATCACCATGGACGGGTCGATGCCCGCGTCCCGCGCGATGGTGCGGATGGTGGCGCGCTCGTAGCCGTCGGCGGCGAAACGCTCGCGGGCGGCGTCGAGGATGGCGGCGCGGGTGGCGTCGGAGCGTCGGGAGGGGGCCGTGGGCTTGCTGTCAGGCATGCCAACAAGCGTAGGCCAACATACGTAGGCCAACAACTGTTGACGGAGTAGGAGTGCGGTTCTACGTTGGTCAACGACCGTTGGTCAACGAGTGTTGGCAAACGCGTGTGGGTCAACGGTCGTTCACCAACCCTTGTTGGCCTACAGGGAGGCCCTGATGAGCGACACCACCCGCACCGTGATCGTCGTCGGTTCCGGCCCCACCGGCCTCCTCCTGGCCGGTGACCTGGCCGCCGCCGGCGTCCCCGTCACCGTCGTCGAGAAGCGCCGGCACGGCATCGGCAACCTCTCCCGCGCGTTCGTCCTGCACGCCCGCACGCTGGAGCAGTTCGACGCCCGAGGGCTGGCCGACGAGCTGGAGGGCCTCGGCTGGCGGCTCGGCCGGTTCCGCCTCTACGGCCGCCTCGGCCTGGACCTCTCCTCGCTTCCCTCCCGCTTCAACCACCTCCTCGTCCTTCCGCAGTACGAGGTGGAGAAGGTCCTGGAGCGGCGGGCGCTGGAGGCCGGCGCGCAGTTCCGGTACGAGACCGAGGTGACCGGGCTGACGCAGGACGCGGAGGGTGTGACGGTCGAGGTCCGCAGGGCCGGCGGCGGCCCGGAGGCGCTGCGCGCGGCGTACGTCGTCGGCGCCGACGGGATGCGCAGCACGGTGCGGAACGCGATCGGGCTGCCGTTCCCGGGCCGTTCGGTGATCCGCTCCGTCATGCTCGCGGACGTACGGGTGACCGAGGAACCCGGGGAGCTGCTCACCTTCGACGCGGTCGGCGACGCCTTCGCCTTCCTCGTCCCCTTCGGCGACGGCTACCACCGCGTCGTCTGCTGGGACCGCGGCCGTGAGCTCCCCGACGACGCGCCGGTCGGGCTCGACGAGATCAGGGAGACCACCCGGCGCGCCCTCGGCCGTGACTTCGGCATGCACGACCCCCGCTGGATGTCCCGCTTCCACAGCGACGAGCGGCAGGCGCCCGCCTACCGTGTCGGCCGCGTCTTCCTCGCCGGGGACGCCGCGCACGTCCACACCCCGGCCGGCGCCCAGGGCATGAACACCGGCCTCCAGGACGCGGCCAACCTGAGCTGGAAGCTGGCCGCCGTCCTCAAGGGGCACGCGGCCGACCCGCTCCTCGACACCTACCAGGCCGAACGTCACCCCATCGGCAGGACGGTACTGCGCAGCAGCGGCGGCATCGTGCGTGCGGCCATGGCCCGGCGGCCCTGGACGATCGCCCTGCGCACCGCCTTCGCCGCCTTCCTCGACACGGTCGGCCCGGCCCGCCGCAGGGCACTCGGGCAGGTCACCGGCATCGGCTACCGCTACCCCGCTCCCCGCGGCTCCCACCGCTTCACCGGCTTGCGCGTCCCGGACGTCGCCCTTGCCGGAGGCGGTCGCCTCCACGAGGCGATGCGGGGCGGCCGGTTCGTGCTGATCACCCCGGAGCCGTACAAGGCCGGGACCGGCCGTGAGGACCGGCTGGCCGTGGAGCGCTGGGCGAGCGATCGCCGTACGACCGTGCTGGTGCGGCCCGACGGGTACGCCGCGTGGGCGGCCGACCCGGCGGACGTCCGGGCGATCGAGGCGGCCGTCGCCGCCCACGTGGGGTAGGGCCTCGGCGGGCCGGTCCCGGCCCCGGCCCGTCAGGTCACCGGCGAACGCGTCGGACGCCGGCTCAGTCCTGCCGGTCCTCCGTCGTCCGGAGCAACTCCCTGAGCAGCTCCGCCAGTTGTCCGGCCTGCTCGGCGTCCAGGCCGGACAGCGCCGCCGTCTGGACGGCGACTCCGGCGCCGACCGCCTCGTCGATCAGCTCCAGGCCCTTGTCGGTGAGTGTGACCTTCAGGCCGCGGCGGTCGTGCGGGTCGGGGGAGCGGCGCAGCAGGCCGGCGCGCTCCAGCTTGTCGAGGCGGCCCGTCATTCCTCCCGTCGTGAGCATCAGCGTGGCCGAGAGCTGCCGGGGCGAGAGCGTGTAGGGCTCGCCGGCACGGCGCAGGGTCGCCAGGACGTCGAACTCCCCGCGGCCGATCCCGAACCGCGCATACGCCTCCTCCGTCCGGTCGCCCATCGCGCGGGAGAGCCGGTAGATACGGCCGAAGACCTCCATGGCGGCGGTGTCGAGGTCGGGCCGCACCGTCGCCCACTGGTCGATGATCGCGTCGACGGGGTCCTTGTGCTGCTCGGGGCGTTCGCTCATGCCACGAGTATCCGACGGCTCCGGGTCGCCCGCAAGAAAGTAGCTTGACGGCAAGTGGGTTAGCGCTAAGCTACTTCCCACTGACCTACTTCGAAGGGTGCGACTCATGCGTCCCCAGGCCGCGCACCGCGCCACGCTCACCGCCCTCGCCCCCGTCTCCTGGGGCACCACCTACGCCGTCACCACCGAGTTCCTCCCGCCCGACCGGCCCCTGTTCACCGGCCTCCTGCGCGCCCTGCCCGCCGGCCTGCTCCTGCTGGCCCTCGCCCGGGTGCTGCCGCGCGGCGCATGGTGGTGGAAGTCGGTGGTGCTGGGCGCGCTGAACATCGGCGCCTTCTTCCCGCTGCTGTTCTTCTCCGCGTACCGGCTGCCCGGCGGCATGGCGGCGGTCGTCGGCTCGGTCGGCCCGCTGTTCGTGGTCGGCCTCTCGGCCCTGCTGCTGGGGCAGCGGCCGTCGCTGCGCACGCTGCTCACCGGGATCGCGGCCGCGTTCGGTGTCAGCCTGGTCGTGCTCCAGGCGGCCGGGGCGCTGGACGCGCTGGGCGTGCTGGCGGCCTTCGCCTCCACCGCGTCCATGTCCACCGGCACCGTGCTCACCAAGCGGTGGGGGCGCCCCGAGGGCGTCGGCCCGCTGGCCCTCACCGGCTGGCAGCTGACCGCGGGCGGCCTGCTCATCGCGCCCCTCGCGTTCCTCGTCGAGGGTGCGCCGCCGGCGCTGGACGGCCGGGCGGTCGGCGGCTACCTCTATCTGGCCCTGGCGAACACGGCGGTCGCGTACTGGCTGTGGTTCCGCGGCATCGGCCGCCTCACCGCCACCCAGGTCACCTTCCTCGGCCCGCTCTCCCCGCTGACCGCGGCCGTCGTCGGCTGGGCGGCGCTCGGTCAGGCGCTGACGCCGGTGCAACTGGCGGGCATGGCGCTGGCGTTCGGGGCGACGGTGGCGGGACAGGTCGCGCCGCGGCGGAAGTCGTCGGGCGCGGAAGCGGCCCGGGGGGCCTCTGGCGGGCCAGTCGTCAGTTCCCCTGAAGGGAAGGCGCCGTGGGGTTCGATGGGCGTGACAGGTCCGGCGCTGCGACGGTAGGTCCCGCTCCCGCTCATTCCGCCGCCACGATTCGCTCGACCGCGGCCGTCACCAGCTGTTCGCGCTCGGCCTCCGTGAAGACGTCCGGCAGGGTGAGCTGCTCGACGATCAGCCAGTTCAGAGTCAGCATGAGCAGTTTGACGGCCATGGCGTCGCCGGGGAAGCCGGAGGCCTCGTGGTAGGCGAGGTTGGCGTCGACGTCGGCCCGGACCCGTTCGGTGAGGACCTTGCGCAGTTCGGGGCGGCGGGTGGCCTCCAGTCGGAGTTCGAGCAGCGCGAGGTAGCCGGTGCGGAATGAGGCGACGCGGCCGACGAGTTCGCGCATCAGCTCCACGTAGGTCTCCCGGTCGCGGCCGGCCGCGCGCTGGCGGGCGATGGTGGCCTCGTCGGGCTGCAGCCGCTCATAGACACGGGCGCCGGCCTGGGTGAGCAGGTCGTCGCGGTTGCCGAAGTAGTTGGACGCGGTGCCGGCGGGTACGGCGGCCTCGGTGTCCACCGCCCGGAACGTCAGGCCTCGTGCGCCTTCTCGGGCCAGCACCTCGATCGCCGCGTCGACGAGGGCGGCACGCCGCTGTTCGTTCCGCCTGACCATTGACACCACTCCATCCGTAGTACTACGTTCAGACCACTTCAGACAGAGTACTACATGTGGAGTTACCTGATATGCGAAAGCTCGTGTACTACGTCGCTGTCACGCTCGACGGCCGCATCGCCGGGCCAGGGGGCGAGTACGACTTCTTCCCCACTGGTGACGAACAGCAGACCGCCGCCTACTGCGCCTGGACCAACACCCTCTACCCCGAGACCGTCCCCACCCTCATCCGCGCCGCCGTCGGCCTCGCCGACGCACCCAACCGGCACTTCGACACCGTCGTCATGGGCCTCGGCGCCTACCGCCCCGCCCTCGACGAGGGAATCACCAGTCCGTACGAGCACATGCGCCAGTACGTGGTGTCCAGCACCCTCACATCCGATACCGACCCGGCCGTCACCGTCGTCCCGGGCGACCCGCTCGCCCTCGTCCGCGAGCTGAAGCAGGAGGAGGGCACGGGCTTGGACGTCTGGCTCTGCGGCGGCGGCAAGCTCGCGGGCACCCTGCTGCCCGAGATCGACGAACTGGTGATCAAGAACTACCCGGTGGTCGCGGGCGCCGGCATCCCGGCCTTCGACGGCGCCTTCGACCCCACGGTCTTCGACGTCGCCGAACGCACCGCCTTCCCCAACGGCGTCACCCTCACCCGCCTCACCCGCGGCTGATCCGGAATCGGCGGGAGGAAATGCGTTCAATCGGCGGGAGGAAATGCGTTCGCTCTCCCGGGCGACCGCCCCTAGCCTGCGTCGGATGATGACCGCTCAAGACGTGTTGTCCGTTCTGAAGGTGTTGCGACAGGCAGAGGCGGAGGTCTGGATCGGCGGCGGCTGGGGGATCGATGCTCTGATCGGTGAGCAGACCCGGGACCATCGCGACCTCGACCTGGTGCACCGGCAGGAGCAGGAGGCCGCCGTGGTGGCGGCCCTCGCCGAGGAGGGCTTTGTGGAGACCCTCGACTGGCGGCCCGTCCGGTTCGTCGTCAGCGCCCCGGACGGGCGGGAGATCGATCTCCATCCGCTGGTCTTCGCCGACGACGGTTCGGCGGAGCAGGCATCCCTCGAACCGGAGCATCCGTTCCGATATCCCGCCTCGTGCTTCGTGACGGGAACCATCCAGGGGACGCCTGTGCCGTGTCTGTCCGCTGAGCAGCAGGTCTACTTCCACCAGGGATACCAGCCGACGGATCGCGATCGGCACGACATGGCGCAACTGCGCCGGGTGTTCGGGATCGCCACCCATTTCTGATCCAGGGCCGGCCCCGGCACGGACGAGGGGCGCCCGGCGCTGTGCCGGGCGCCCCTCATCGCCGTACGGTCGGCTACTGCGCCGCCGCGTCCGCCGCCTGCGCCCGCAGCGCACGCTCCACGCCCGCGCGCGACTCCGACACCAGCCGCCGCAGTGCCGCGTTCGGCTCGGCGGAGGTCAGCCAGGCGTCCGTCTTGTCCAGGGTCTCCTGGGAGACCTGGACCGTCGGGTAGAGGCCGACGGCGATCTGCTGGGCCATCTCGTGGGAGCGGGACTCCCAGATGCCCTTGACCACCTCGAAGTACCGGTCCGCGTACGGGGCGAGCACCTCGCGCTGGTCGGTCTGGACGAAGCCGGCGATGACCGCCTCCTGCACGGCGTTCGGCAGCTTGTCGGAGTCGACGACCGACGCCCACGCCTCCGCCTTGGCCTCCGGGGTCGGGCGGGCCGCGCGGGCCGTGGCGGCGTGGCGCTCACCGGCGGCCGTACGGTCACGGTCGTACTCGCCCGCGATCTCCGCCTCGTCGAACCGGCCGACCGCGGCGAGCCGCTGCACGAACGCCCACCGCAGCTCCGTGTCGACGACCAGGCCCTCGATCGTCTGCGAGCCCTCCAGCAGGGCGTCCAGCAGGTCCAGCTGCTCGGGCGTGCGGGCCGTCGCGGCGAACGCGCGCGCCCACGCCAGCTGGTGGTCGCTGCCCGGCGCCGCCGCCCGCAGATGGGCCAGCGTCGCGTCGGTCCAGCGGGCCAGCAGCGCCTCGCGGGCGGCCGGGTCGGCGTACAGGTCGACCGCCAGCTTCACCTGGCGGTGCAGCGACTGCACGACGCCGATGTCGGACTCCTTGCCGATGCCGGACAGCACCAGCGAGAGGTAGTCGCGGGCGGGCAGCTCGGCGTCGCGGGTCATGTCCCAGGCCGACGCCCAGGACAGGGCGCGGGGGAGGGACGACTCGAAGTCGCCGAGGTGTTCCGTCACGAAGGCCAGGGACTGTTCGTCCAGGCGGACCTTCGCGTAGGACAGGTCGTCGTCGTTGAGCAGGATCACGGCCGGGCGGCGCCTGCCCACCAGCTGCGGTACGGCCGTCAGTTCGCCGTCCACGTCCAGCTCGATCCGCTCGTCCCGGACCAGCTTGCCGCTGTCGTCATCGAGTTCGTACAGGCCGACGGCGATCCGGTGCGGGCGCAGCGTCGGCTCGCCCTTCGCACCGGCGGGCAGGGCCGGGGCCTCCTGGCGGATGGCGAAGGACGTGACGACACCGTCGGAGTCCGTCTCGATCTCCGGGCGCAGGATGTTGATCCCGGCCGCCTGGAGCCACTTCTCCGACCAGGTCTTCAGGTCGCGGCCGGAGGTCTCCTCCAGGGCGCCCAGCAGGTCGGACAGGCGCGTGTTGCCGTAGGCGTGACGCTTGAAGTACGCCTGCACGCCCCGGAAGAACTCGTCCATGCCGACGTAGGCGACGAGCTGCTTCAGGACGCTGGCGCCCTTGGCGTACGTGATGCCGTCGAAGTTGACCAGGACGTCGTCCAGGTCCTGGATCTCGGCCATGATCGGGTGGGTGGACGGCAGCTGGTCCTGCCGGTAGGCCCAGGTCTTCATGGAGTTGGCGAAGGTGGTCCACGCGTGCGGCCACCGGCTCCCGGGCGCGTGCGCCTGGCAGGCGATGGAGGTGTACGTGGCGAACGACTCGTTCAGCCACAGGTCGTTCCACCACTCCATGGTCACGAGGTCGCCGAACCACATGTGGGCCAGCTCGTGCAGGATGGTCTCCGCGCGCACCTCGTACGCCGCGTCCGTCACCTTCGACCGGAACACGTACTGGTCGCGGATGGTCACCGCGCCCGCGTTCTCCATCGCGCCCGCGTTGAACTCCGGCACGAACAGCTGGTCGTACTTCTTGAACGGGTACGCGTAGTCGAACTTCTCCTGGAACCACTCGAAGCCCTGCCGGGTCACCTCGAAGATGGCGTCCGAGTCGAGGTACTCGGCGAGCGAGGGACGGCAGTAGATGCCGAGCGGGACGGACTGGCCGTCCTTCTCGTACACGCTGTGCACCGAGTGGTACGGGCCGACGATGAGCGCCGTGATGTATGTCGAGATGCGCGGCGTCGGCTCGAAGACCCAGACGCTGTCCTGCGGTTCGGGCGTGGGCGAGTTGGAGATGACGGTCCAGCCCTCCGGCGCCCTCACGGTGAACTGGAAGGTCGCCTTCAGGTCCGGCTGCTCGAAGCTCGCGAACACCCGGCGGGCGTCCGGCACCTCGAACTGGGTGTAGAGGTAGGCCTGGTCGTCGACCGGGTCGACGAAACGGTGCAGGCCCTCACCGGTGTTGGTGTACGCGCAGTCGGCGACCACCCGGAGGATGTTGCGGCCCTCCAGCAGGCCATGCAGCGCGATTCGGGAGTCCGCGAAGACCTCGGCGGGGTCGAGGGAGTCCCCGTTGAGGATCACCTCGTGCACGGCCGGGGCCACCAGGTCGATGAACGACTCCGCCCCGTTCTCCGTGACGTCGAAGCGCACCGTGGTCACGGACCGGTAGGTGCCGCCCTCCTGCGCGCCGGAGAGGTCGAGTTCGATCTCGTACGAGTCAACGGCGAGCAGCTTCGCCCGCTGCTGCGCCTCCTCGCGGGTCAGGTTTGTGCCAGGCACGCGGTCATCTCCTCGGTATGGGTGGGTTGCGCCATCTTTCCACGGCAGCCTCGCATCAGGCGACGACCTGGGCGTCTCCTAGGGATAGCCCTCGCCCGGCGAGGGACCGGGCGAACTCGCGCACCGCCGCCGTCTCCCCGTCCCGGTGCCACACAAGGCCGAGAGCCGACTCGGGCACGCCCTCCACCGGCACGAACACCACGTCCTCGCGCCGGTGGTACGCGGCCGTGGGCCGGCACAGCAGCATCGCCGCGCGGCCCGCTGCGACCTGGGTCAGGCCCTCCTGGAGGGTGGTCACCGCCGGGCCGGGCACGACTGACGGGGCGTGGGCGGCCCGCCAGTACGCGGGGGCCGGGGGAGCGGCCGTGACCAGCGGGGTCGCCGCCACCTCCGCCGCCGTCACCTGCGCGAGGGACGCGAAAGGGTGGTCCCGGCCGACCGCGACCGTCTGGGGCCGCTCGGAGAAGACCGGGCCCAGCACCAGGTCCGGCTCCTCGACGGGAAGCAGGACGACCGCCGCGTCCACCGTGCCCTCGCGCACGGCGCCGAAGGGGTCGGCGAGAGGAAGCTCCACCACGTCCGTTTCGCACTCCGGGTGCGCGGACCGGAAGGCCCGCACCGCCGCCGTCAGCCCGGTGTCCGCCGTCCCCTGGAAGCCGATCCGCAGGGCGCCCTCGACGCCCCGGGCGGCGGCCCGCGCGTCGTCCACGGCCTCCCGCAGCCCGCCGTACGCCGGACGCAGCCGCTGCACGAACCGCTCGCCGAGCGGCGTCAGGGCGACCCGGCGGCTCGTGCGGTGCACCAGCCGGCCGCCCACCCGGCGTTCCAGCGAGCTCAGCAACTGGCTCACCCGGCTCTGCGAGACGTACAGCCGCTCCCCGGTCCGGCCGAAGTGCAGCTCCTCGGACAGCACCAGGAAGCACTCCAGCTCACGCAACTCCAGCCCCGCCACGGCCGTTTCCCCTCGGTTCCTATCGATCAGTCCCGCTCATGCAAGGGTGAGGACTTCGCCGTTGTTCCCGGGCGGCCCGCGCAAAAGGGTGGAGGCATGCCCTCCACAAGCCCCACGACCTCCATGACCACCGCCCCGGAGACCGGCACCGGCAGGCCGGCGCGCCCCTGGCCCGCTGTCCTGGCCCTGGCCACCGCCACCTTCTCCGTCGTCACCACCGAGATGCTGCCGGTCGGCCTGCTCACCTCGCTCGGCACCGGCCTGCACGTCTCCGCCGGCACCGCCGGGCTCGCCGTCACCCTGCCCGGCCTGGTCGCCGCGGCGAGCGCACCCCTGCTGCCGGTCGCGGCCCGCGGCGCCGACCGGCGCACGGTGCTGTGCGCGCTGCTGCTCCTGCTCGCTGCCGCCAACGTGCTGTCCGCCCTGGCCCCGCACATCGCCGTCCTCCTGCTCGCGCGTGCCCTGGTCGGGGTGTGCATCGGCGGGGTGTGGGCGATCGCGGCCGGGCTGGGAACACGGCTGATGCCGCCGGACCGGGCGGGCCGGGCGACCGCGCTGATCTTCAGCGGGATAGCCGTGGCCTCGGTGCTGGGCGTCCCGGCCGGCACCTTCCTCGGGGCACTCGCGGGCTGGCGCTGGGCCTTCGCCGCGCCGGCCGTCCTCGCGACGGCCGTCGCCGCAGCGCTGGCCCTCGCCCTGCCGTCGCTGCCGCCCGAACGCCCCGTCGGGCTCGGCACGTTCCCGGCCCTGCTGCGCACGCCGCTGGTGTCCCGGGGCCTGCTGGCGACAGCGCTGCTGGTCACCGGCCACTTCGCGGCGTACACCTACGTCCGCCCGGTCCTGGAACGCGTCCCCGGCCTGGGCGCGGGAACGATCAGCACCCTCCTCCTCGGCTACGGCCTGGCCGGAGTCGCCGGCACCTTCGCGGGCGGATGGCTGGCGGCCCGCGACCCGCGCCGGGCCCTGCTGGTCATCACGGCCGGGCTGGCCACGGTCGTCCTGCTGCTGATCCCGGCGGCGGGCACACTCGCCGGCTCGACGCTGCTGCTCGTCGTCTGGGGTCTGGTCTACGGGGGCGTCTCGGTCTCCGCCCAGAACTGGCTGTCGACCGCCGCGCCGAGGGCCCGCGAGGCGGGGTCGGCGCTCTTCGCCGGTGTCTTCAACACGGGGATCGCGCTGGGCGCGTTCACCGGGGGCCGCGCGGCCGACGCACTTGGCCCGACGGCGGTGCTCTGCGTGGGCGGCGCCCTGGCGCTCCTCGCCCTGCCGGCGGTCGTACGGGCCGGGCGGCCGGAGACAGAAACAACACGACGTCCGGATCCCGCCGGTCCAAAGGGCCCGAGCGCGCAAGCCTGATGAACATGACGACGACGTACACCGCACAGCCCGTCGCCCCGCGTGTCCTGAAGGAACTCCGCACGACGGACGACGCGGGCCGCTCCACGGCCCCCTTCACCGACACCGAGGGCGGCGTGCCCCTGCGCTGCTGCCTGGGCCGCAGCGAGCCGGGCGACCGCATCGCCCTGGTGTCGTACGCCCCGCTACGCCGCTGGGCGGCGGAAAAGGGCGTCGACCCCGGCGCGTACGACGAAGTGGGCCCGGTCTTCATCCACGCCGACGACTGCCCGGGCCCGGACCTCGACGCCGCCCTCTTCTTCACCAACGCCCACCGCACGGTCCGCCGCTACTCGGCCGAGGGCCACATCCTGGGCGGCCGGCTGGTCGAGGAGCCGGATGCCTTCGGGCAGGCCCTCGGAGAAGCGTTCGACGACCCGGCCGTGGAGCTCGTCCACGTCCGGGCCGTCGAGTACGGGTGTTTCCTCTACGAGGTGCGCAGGGACTAGCCCTTCAGCTCGGCCGCCACCAGTTCCGCGATCTGGACCGCGTTCAGCGCGGCGCCCTTGCGGAGGTTGTCGTTGGAGACGAAGAGGGCCAGGCCGTTGTCCACCGTTTCGTCGCGGCGGATGCGGCCGACGTAGGACGGGTCGTTGCCGGCGGCCTGGAGGGGGGTGGGGATGTCGGAGAGCTCGACGCCCGGGGCGTCCTTCAGCAGCTCCGTCGCGCGCTCCGGGGAGATCGGGCGGGCGAAGCGGGCGTTGATCTGGAGGGAGTGGCCGGAGAAGACCGGGACTCGTACGCAGGTGCCGGAGACCTTCAGCCCGGGGATCTCCAGGATCTTGCGGGACTCGTTGCGGAGCTTCTGCTCCTCGTCGGTCTCGTTCAGACCGTCGTCGACGATCGAACCCGCCAGCGGCAGTACGTTGAAGGCGATGGGCCGCTTGTAGACGCCCGGCTCGGGGAAGTCGACCGCCTCGCCGTCGTGCGTGAGCTTGTCCGCTTCGGCGACGACCTTCTGCGTCTGCCCGTGCAGCTCCGCCACGCCCGCGAGGCCGGAGCCGGAGACCGCCTGGTACGTGGCGACGACCAGGGCTTCCAGGCCCGCCTCCTCGTGCAGCGGACGCAGCACCGGCATGGCGGCCATCGTCGTGCAGTTCGGGTTGGCGATGATGCCCTTGGGGCGGTTCGCGATCGCGTGCGGGTTCACCTCGGAGACGACCAGGGGGACCTCCGGGTGCTTGCGCCACGCGGAGGAGTTGTCGATCACGACGGGGCCCTGGGAGGCGACCTTCTCGGCCAGCGCCTTGGACGTGGCACCGCCCGCGGAGAACAGCACGATGTCCAGGCCGGTGTAGTCGGCGGTCGCCGCGTCCTCCACCGTCACGCCGTCCAGCTGTGTGCCCGCGGAACGGGCCGAGGCGAACAGGCGCAGTTCGGTGACCGGGAAGTTCCGTTCCGTGAGGATCCTGCGCATGACCGTGCCCACCTGTCCGGTGGCTCCGACGATTCCGACCCTCACGGTGACTCCCTCTCCTGCGTCTCTTCACGTGCTCGTTGCTTGGCCGAGGCTTTTCCATCATGCGGCCGACCAAGGCCCGCCTGTCCACTTCTTTCCCCGGGTCTGCCCGGGGAGTGGGACGACGTGTCCCGTTCCATGGTTGCGGACGTCCGGCGCCCACCCCCGCTGAGCTGGAGAAATTCATCTGCCCAGGGGCATACGCCGCAAGGTCGCCTGCCCCTGTTGCTCTCGGCCACACGGGAGTGTGACGTACGCCTCTGCCGTCCCGCCGGAAAAAAGACCGAACGTTCCGGGCGGTGTCGGCGTCGTAGGAGAAACACGGTGAGGGGGGTGGCTTGTGCTGCTGCGCGGAAGGGCCCGGCGCGGCCGGGAGGCGCACACCGGTACCGGCGACGATCCGCTGGACGCGGCACAGGAGCGCCGGGTGCGGGCGGTGCTCGCGCTGGGCGGGGTGCCGCAGGCGGACCTGCCGGACGGGGTGCAGCAGGTCCGCCTGCGGTTGCTGGAGCGGGCCGCGAGCGGCCGGGAGGCGCCGCGGGACGTATCGGCCTGGGCGGCTGTGGTCGCGTCCAACCTGGCCATGGACTGGCATCGGGCCAAGCGCCGCCAGGAGCGCCTCGGGGAGCGGCTGGCCGCCCTGCGGCAGCTGGAACATCCCTCTGGCGAGGACACCAGCGTGCTCTCCGTCGCCGTCGCCCAGGGCCTGGACGAGCTGCCCGACGCCCAGCGGCAGGTCGTCGTGCTGCGTTTCTACGCCGACCTGCCGGTCCGCTCCATCGCCGAGCAGCTCGGCGTCCCCGAGGGCACGGTCAAGAGCAGGCTGCACACGGCGGTACGGGCCCTGCGCGCCCGCCTGCACGAGGACGAGGTGGTGTGACATGACCGCCCGGAACGACGACGACCGGCGCGACGTCGGTTACGACGGCATGGACGCGCTGATGGCAGCGCTCGTCGACGACCCGCTGCCGGAGGGGGCCCGGCGGGACACGTCCTTCATGGCGGCCCACCGAGCGGCTGCCGCGGACGTGGCACTGCTGCGGGACCAGCTGCTGCTGATCGGGGAGACACTGGCGCGCGACGCCGGGGCCGAGGCCGCGGCAGCCGGTACCGGGGCGGTGGCTGGGGGGCAGGCCCGGGGGGAAGCGGGGGGCTCGGCGGGGTGGGCCCCCGCCCCGGGGGCGGCCGTCGGCCCTGCGGCCACGCGCGCTGCCGACGGCCCGAGCGTGAGGGTGCTTCCCGGGGAGTCCCCGGGGGCAGCGTCGCGGTCCGGGCAGGAGGTGGGAGCCGGGGCGGGTGTGGTCTCGCTGGCTGGGCGGCGGAGCCGTCCGCGGGCCCTGGTCGTGGTCATGCGCGGACTCGCCGCGGCCGTGGCCGCCGGCGTCGTGGTGGGCATGGGCTGGCTCGTCGTGCAGAGCGGTAACGGGGCCGGGGACGACTCGGCGGGCAGCTCGGCCGCCGACACCGCGTCCGGGCCGCAGCGCGGCGAGGAGGACGCCGGGCTCGGGCACGCCGGCTACCTCGCGTGCGCCCGGCTCGTGGCCGAGGGCACCGTCGCCGAGGTCGAACCCGTCCCCGGCAGCGGCCAGGACCGCATCACCCTCGACGTGGACCGCTACTACAAGCCCGCCCAAGGCCAGGACCGGATCGTCTTCCCCATGGACGAGGACGCCGAACCCCGGCCGCGACCGGGCGACCGCGTCCTCGTCGGGATCACGCGCGAGCAGGCCCAGCCGGACCTGTGGAGCGTCGGGGAGAAGGAGATCGCCCCCGAACGGGCCTGGATCACCGCCGCCCTGCCCGAGTCGGGAACCCTTCCCTGCGAGTGAGGGAAACACCGAGGGCGGGCGTCCGCCCGGACGCCCGCCCTCGGATGCCGTCCAATCGCTACGGCACGACCTTCTCGATCTTCACACTGCCCACGCCCGCGGCCGTCCCGCGCGCGTTGACCAGCTGGACCTCGCCGAAGAACGCACGCCCCTCGGGCGCGGCCGCCGCGGCGGTGACGCTGCCCGAGACCGTCGCCGAGTCGCCCGTGCCGAGCTTCACCGGCGCCGACCCGTCGACGGTGATGCTGCCGAGGGAGGGAGCGAAGAACACGTCCCGGTAGTCGTACTCGGTCGTGCCGGCCGGCACCGAGTAGCCGACGACCTGGACGGTGTACTTGCCGGCGGCCGGCGAGGGCACGGAGACCGACTCCTCCGAGTCACCGTCGGCGGAGCTGCCGACCTGCTTGCCGGCGGCGTCGTAGACCGCGAGGTCCAGGTCGGCGGCGGCGTCCGAGACGCGGCCGATGGCGACGTCCAGCGACTTCGCGCCCGCGGGCACCTCGACCGTGCTGGTCTGAGTCTCACCCTGCTTGATCGACGGCCGGACCGTCTTCGACGAGCCGAGCGGACCGCCCACCAGCTTGCCCTCGATCGCGGCGAAGCCGTTCGTCACCTTCCAGGAGGCGGCGGCCGGGGTGCCGACCTTCGCCTCGGGCACGGTCACGGTCTCCGGCTCGAAGGCCGCGCCGAGCACGGCGACGTCCAGCTTGTACGGGTTGTCGAGCAGCGGCGACGTACGGCGCGACTCGACCTCGATCTCCCACACGCCGGGCTGCGGGTCCGCGTAGGAACGCAGGTCCGGGCGGCAGGTGTTGGCCGGGTTCGAGTAGTTCGGGTAGCAGTTGACCGTCGACGTCGGGTCGGCCGGGACGCCGAACGGGTGGATGGAGATGAACCGGGTCTGGCTCTTGTCCTTCAGTCCGCCCAGCGCGACCTCCAGCGACTTCGCGCCCTCGGGGACGGTGACGTAGTAGTGCCGCGAGCTGTTGCGCTGCACCGAACCGGACGCGGAGTAGGTGTACTTCAGCGGCGCCGAGGCCACGACCGTGTTCAGGACCTGCTTGTCGATGCCCTCGGTCTTCGGGTCGTCGACCTCCAGGATCGCGCTCTTGATGCCTGCGGACTTCGGCGCGGCCTGGACCTTGACGGTGACCGGCTTGTTCAGCGGCAGCTTCACCTCGTCGGAGCCGACGATCCGGAACGTGCCGCCCGCGTTGTTCTCGAAGTGCAGCTCGTGCCGGATCGCCTTGTCGGCGCCGGACGTACGCGTGACGGTGATCTCGTACGCCTTCTTCTGGCCGGCCTTCAGGCCGCCCTCACGGTCGTACAGGCCCGTGCCGTAGCCGGGCGTCTTGAGCTTTTCGTCCATCGCGGTGTCGACCGGAGCCTTCACCGTGTAGGCGTGCGAGGTCGCGCCGTCGCGGATCGAGTCCCAGGCGTCCTCGATGTTCATGAGGCCCGCGCCCTCCTCGTACGCCTGCACACCCTTGATGTGGTCGGCGGTCGAGGTGAGGGCCGTGCGCAGGGTCGCCGGCGTGAGGTCGATCTTCTTCTGCTTGGCGGCCGAGAGCAGCAGCGCCGAGGCGCCCGCGGCCTGCGGGGAGGCCATCGAGGTGCCCTGGAGCATGCCGTAGCCGGCCGGCAGGGAGTAGCCCGCCTCGGCGACCGGGGCACCCGGCATCCAGGTCTGGATGGTGTTGATCGCGGCACCCGGGGCGACCAGGGTCGGGGTGAAGCCGCCGTCCTCACGCGGGCCGCGCGAGGAGAACGGCATCAGCGCGTACTTCTTCTCCACGACCGAGCCGTAGTTGGCGGCCCAGGTCTCCTTGGAGACGGACGCGCCGACCGAGATCACCTTGTCGGCCAGGGCCGGGTCGCCGATGGTGTTGGTGCCGGGGCCGGAGTTGCCCGCGGAGATCACCAGCTGCACGCCGTAGGTGTCGATGAGGCGCGTGTACAGCTCGGCGCGCGCGTTGTTGCCGTCGTTCAGCGCCGGCAGGCCGCCGATGGACATGTTGACGATGTCGACGCCGCGCTTGGTGACGAGGTCGATCATGCCCTCGGTGAGCGCGACGTTGGTGCAGCCGCCGGACCAGGTGCAGGCGCGCGAGGAGACGAGCTTGGCGCCCGGAGCCGCGCCGTCCATCTTGCCGCCGAACAGGCCGTTCGCGGCGGTGATGCCGGCGACGTGCGTGCCGTGCTCGGACTCGATGACGCCGATGTTGACGAAGTCGGCCTTCGCACCGGCGCCGTTGTAGACGACGTCCTTGCGGATCTCGACGACGAACGGCTGCCGCTCGGCGATGTCGGTCTTCGGGTCGTCGGTGCCGAAGTACCCGATCTGGAAGCCGTCCTTGTACGGCTTCATCGCGGTGTCGTCTGCGAAGTCGGAGTTGTTGTTCAGGTCGACCCGGACCGTGCCGGCGGCCGGGTCGTACAGCACGCCCCAGGAGTCCGTGGTGTCGCCGTCGCGGTTGGCGTCACCCGCGGCGTCACCGCCGGTGGTGTACGACTCCTTGAAGGTGCTCACCCGGTACGAGCCCGACGGCGCCTTCCAGGTCCTGCCGTCGTGCGTGAACGTGGGGCCCGAGACCGAGGTGTCCATCCGGCGCCACGTGTTGTCGTTGTCGACGACCGGGTCCGTCGCCGTCACCCAGTCGACGATCTTCCGCTCGCCGGTCGTGGTCTTCTGGAGCGCAGGGTGGCCCAGGTCGACGCCGGAGTCCAGGATGCCGATGGTGATGCCGCGGCCGTCCGCCTTCGGGTGGTCCTCGACGAAGTCGACCGCGCCCGTCTCGAAGGACGGGTTGTACGGGTTCTCCGCGGGGGTCTTCTTCCCCGGCGCCGGGTACGTCCCCGCGTCGGCCTTGGCGCCCTTGACGGCGTCCGCGGCCGGCGTCGGGTCGTCCAGCGGGATCTCCTCGCGCAGGTCGATGCCGTGCACGGAGGAGAGCTTGACGGCGGCGGCGATGGCCGAGTCCGCCCGGGACGTCGGGACGGTGGCGCGGACGTAGCCCAGCTTGTCGTCGGCCCGGCCCACCGAGCCGCCCTTGACCGCGTCCAGCTGCCCGGCGACCTGCTCGGTCTGCCCGGGCGCGGTGGCGATCATCATCGTGACGGTCTTGTCGCCCTCGGCCTTGGCCTCGGCGAGCAGGTCCGCGTCGCCCGAACCGAGCTTGCCGTGCGCCGACTTGACGTCGGTGTCGGCCGGAGCGGTCGTGCCCGGCTCGTCGGCGGCGAAGGCCAGGGGGACCGGTCCGGCCGCGGAGAGCGCGGCGACGAGACCGGCCGCCACGGCGACGCGCGCCACACGTCTCCGGGCCGATATCGGGTCACGCTGGGGGGTGTTGGTCATCGGCATCCCTTGTAGGTAAAGGAACGAGCGGGAGCGACCGGGGCCGATCGGTCCTGGTCGCGGCCGTCCGGATCGCAGGCCCGGACGATCGCACAGCTTTACGCAAGGTGAGGTTCTTTGGGGAGGGTTGACCGAATCGAAATGGATGTATGGGGAAAACCCGCGATGCGTTTTGCGGGCATGAGTCCTGAAGGCGGCGAAATCGGTTAACGTCCCGGAGTGCGACAGAAGTTGAGGGTGGCGGCCTACGCCGTATGCGTCCGCGACGGACAGATCCTGCTCGCCCGCTCACCGGCCCCCGACGGCACCCCCGAGTGGGTCATGCCCGGCGGCGGCATGGAGCACGGCGAGGACCCCTACGACACCGTGCGGCGGGAGGTCGAGGAGGAGACCGGGTACCACATCGAGGTCACCGGACTGCTCGGCGTGAACTCCTCCCGCCACACCCTCCGCGAAGGCCTCGGACGCGCCGTCGACCATCACGCCGTCCGCTTCGTCTACGAGGGCCGGATCATCGGCGGCGAACTGCGCAACGAGGTGAACGGCTCCACCGACCTCGCCGCCTGGCAGGACCTGGACGCGGTCCCCGGACTGGTCCGCGTGGGGATGGTCGACATAGCCCTGCGCCTGTGGCGGGAGCGGCCGGTCACCGGACGGCTCGCCGACGCCATGGAGGAGGTGGAATAGGTGCAGTACCCCGGAAGATGAACACCGCGTGACCGACTCCCGGCCGTTCCAGGAGCGGCCGACGACGCGCAGGTAGTCCAAGATCCACGTACGGTGATCGGCGCTGCCCGTTGCCGCCGCGTTTACGCACAGGTCATTCCCAGTGCCAACGATCCAGTACGAGCGGGGTGTTCGCGTGCCGGACATCCCGCGACCACTGCCGACGCGTTCGCACTCGGGGAGAGAAGCGCATGTCGCGCACACGCTCAGTCGCCGGCTCCGGCCAGGGCATCCACCGTCGTTCCGTCCTCGCCGCCACCGGAGCGGTCGCCCTGTCCGCAGGTGTCGGCTACGCCCTGCGGCCCAGCGACAGCCAGGCCGCCACCGCCAAGGAGACCACCGAGGCAGTCGCCGCCTCCTCCCGCCGGGCACCGGCCGCACCGCTGGCCCCGTACACCAAGGGCACGACCGTGGCGTCCGTGGCCGCCCCGCGCGGCTCCGGCTACCGGCGCCTCGGCGACGGACCCGGCTGGCAGCGGGTCGTGCGCTCCGACCTGGCCGCGCCCAAGTCCGGCCGCGTCGGGCGCCGTACCCCGCTCGCGGCGTTCGTGCAGCTCACCGACCTGCACATCATCGACGCCCAGCACCCGCTGCGCCTGGAGTACCTGCGCTCGGCCGACGTGCACGCCTGGCGGCCGCACGAGGCGCTGACCGTGCAGGGCGCGATCGCGTTGGTGGAGCGGATCAACGCGCTCCGCGGCGCCCCGGTCACCGGCGCCCCGCTGCACTTCGCCATGACCACCGGCGACAACACGGACAACAACGCCAAGTCCGAGCTGGAGTGGTTCCTGAAGATCATGAGCGGCGGGCGCATCACACCCAACACCGGCGACCCGCGCCGGTACGAGGGCGTCCAGAACAGCGGCCTCAAGCTGTACTGGCAGCCGGACGCCGCGGTCCGCGACACCGACAAGCAGGTCGGCTTCCCGCACCTCGACGGCTTCCTCAAGGCCGCCATCCGCGAGGTCCGCAGCCCCGGCCTCAACCTGCCCTGGTACTCGACCGTCGGCAACCACGACTCCATGCCGATGGGCTGCTATGCCCACGGCGACTCCTACCTCACCGAACTCGCCGTCGGCGGCAAGAAGCTGATGAACGTGTCCGCGGCCGAGGCACAGCGGCTCCTGACCCTCATCAAGAAGGACCGGGACCCCGAGGGCGTCCGCTACCACGACTTCCTCAAGACCCACGCCCGGGCCACGCGCTCGGTCACCCCCGACGAGAGCCGCGCCCCCTTCACCCCCACCGAGTACATCCAGGCTCACCTGGACCCGGCCTACCGCGGCATCGGCCCGGCCGGCCACGGCTACTCCTCCGCCAACCTCGACGCGGGCACCCAGTACTACGCCTTCCGCGTCTCCGACGACGTCATCGGCATCAGCCTGGACACCACCGACGCGGGCGGCCACTACGAAGGCTCTCTCGGCACGGCCCAGTTGAAGTGGCTCGACCGGACACTGCGGGAGAACAAGGACTCCTACGCGGTGATCTTCAGCCATCACACCAGCAAGACGATGACGAACACCCGCATCGACCCGGCCCGCCCCGATGAGCGCCGGCACAGCGGCCAGGAGGTCCTCGCCCTCCTCGGCGGCCACCGCAACGTGCTCGCCTGGGTGAACGGCCACATCCACAAGAACGTCATCACCCCGCACTCGATGTCCGGCGGCGGTTCCTTCTGGGAGATCTCCACGGCCTCCCACGTCGACTACCCGCAGCTCGCCCGGGTCATCGAGCTGACCGACAACAAGGACGGCACGGTCTCCCTGTTCACCACGCTCGTGGAGTCCTCGGCCCCGCACCGCACGGACTTCTCCGACCTCTCCCAGACCGGCCTCGCCGCCCTCTACCGCGAGCTGTCCCTCAACGCCCCCGGAGCGAGCACGTCCCTCGGCGGCGACCCGGAGGACCGCAACACCGAGCTGGTTCTGAAGAAGGGCTGAATCCCGCTCAACCCGCCCGGGCCGGTCAACTCCGGCCCGCCGACTCGCGGTCCCACCCCCTGACACCGCTCGACGTGACGGGGGTACGGACATGAACAGACGCGCACGCACGATCCTGACGGCGGCGACGGCCGTGGCACTGTCGGCGGCCCTGGCGGGTCCCGCGGTCGCGGCCCCGCCCGCAGACGACCACGACGCGACCCGGCAGGCGATGCGGGCCGCGGTCGCCGACGGCGTCCCGGGCGTGACCGTGAGAGCGCAGCGGGGGCACGGGGCCTGGGCGGCCACGGCCGGGGTGGGCAACCTCGAGACGGGCAAGCCGCGTTCGACGCGGGACCACTACCGCATCGGCAGCGCGTCCAAGACGTTCATCGCCACCGTCGTCCTGCAACTGGAGGCGGAGGGCGAGCTCTCGCTCGACGACACCGTGGAGAAGTGGCTGCCGGGCGTGGTGCACGGCAACGACCACGACGGCAGCCGCATCACGATCCGCCAGTTGCTGAACCACACCAGCGGCGTCTTCGACCTGCTGGCCGACGAGACCTTCCAGCGGACCTACATGCTCGAGGAGGGCTTCCTCCGGCACCGCTTCGACACGACGACGCCCCGGGACCTGGTGGCGATGGCCATGACCAACCCGCGGGACTTCGAGCCGGGCACCTCGTGGAGGTACTCCAACACCAACTACATCCTGGCCGCGATGGTGATCGAGCGGATCACGGGCCGCCCGTACGGCGAGGCCGTCGAACACCGCGTCATCGAACCGCTGAAGCTGACGGCCACCTCGGTCCCCCGCACCCGGATCACCGTCCCACAGCCCGGCAGCCGCGCCTACAGCAAGCTGGCGAGGACACCCGACGGCCCGGCCTACGACGTCACGGAGTTCAGCCCCTCCTTCGCCTACTCGGGCGAGGTGATCTCCGACTCGGCCGACCTGAACCGCTTCTTCTCGGCCCTGCTGCGCGGCGAGGTGCTCCCGCCGCGGCAGCTGAAGGAGATGAAGCGCACGGTTCCCACGACGAAGCAGAACGAGCGCTACGGCCTCGGTCTGCGCTCGTACGAGCTGACCTGCGACAAAACCGTCTGGGGCCACGGCGGCGACATTCACGGTTCCTCCTCCATGGCCGTCACCACGAGCGACGGCCGCCACTCCCTGGCCGTCAACTTCAACGGGGACTGGGCAGGGGAGACGAAATCCGTCGTCGAGGCGGAGTTCTGCGGAAAGTAACCCCTCCCGGTACTGCCCCCGGCCCGGCACTAGCGGGGCAGTACCGCGACATACGCGGCCGGATCGCGGTCGGCCGAGGCCATCAGGGCCGTGCGGACCACCGTCGCCTGCTGTTCCAGGGAGTCGCGGAGCTTCCTGGGCGTGATGTGGACGACCGTGATGCCGAGACGCTCCAGGTGCTCGCGCTTGCGGGCGTACTCGGACCACAGGGCGTCGTCGTCCTGCCGGGGCGCCCGCGTGTCCAGCTCCACCGCCACCGCGTGGTCGGGCCAGTACGCGTCCAGGCCGCCGAGGTAGGGGCCGCCGGGCAGGCGCAGGTCCACGTTCCAGACCGGGTCGGGCAGGCCGTACTCGCGGACCATCCGGTACAGGCGGTCCTCCGCACGCGCCCGGCCCTCCGCCAGCAGTGACTCCACCGCGTCCACCACGTGCGGACGGCTCAGCAGGCGCGCCTCGTTCAGCTCCCGCACCACCGCCGCCGGCTCGCAGTGGGCGCCGCGCACCGCCTCCGTCATCAGCCGGCGCACGGTGCCGGCGTCCGCCAGCTCGGCGACGGCATCGGCCAGCGCGCGGGCCGCCGGGGCCACCGGGACGCCCGTGACCTCCTCGGGGGTGGGTAGCGCGGGGGTGCGGACGATGCGTGCGCAGCCCGTCGAGCGCAGCCGCCGCATGCGCGGGACCAGGACGTCGAAGGCAGCCAGGGACGGCAGCGGGGGCGTGGAGGAGAAGCCGTGCAGGGTCAGCGCGGCCAGGCCCGTGATCATCACCTCCGGGTAGGCGGGGGCGTGTGCCTCGCGCGCGCCGGGCTGGGCCGGGACCCCTGTGCCACGCTCCCGTGCCGCGTACATCAGCACCGCGTGCAGCCGCTCCTCGCTGGTCGGCGGGCCCGGGTGGAGCAGGACGACGCCCGGGAGGAGCTGCTGCCAGGGGCCGCCGGGACGGCACTGCTCGTTCGTCTCGGCCGTGGAGACGCCGTGCGCGCGGAGCCGGGCCGTCGTCGTCACGCGGGGGCGGCCACGGCCGGACAGGTCGTGCAGGGGGCGGGGAGAGAGCGGCGTGTTGTGGGTCATGACCCGCAATTTCCCTTGCCCGGACCGCCCTTGAACCGCTGTTACAGGCCCGTCGACAAATACGGACAAGCCCGCGCTAAAGGACGGATGTTCGGATACCGAAAGCCCCTGGTCCGTTCGGGTGCGGACCAGGGGTTACGGCTCACCGGGCACTCATCTCGTAACGAAGACGGAACGCCCGGACTTTAGGCCGAAGCTACTGGCCGGAGGTCTTGTCGCACTCCTGCCCCCGCAGCGCCCGTGCCAGGTCGTCCCGGGCCTCCAGCACCAGCCGGCGCAGGGCCGGGGCCGCCTCCCGGTGGGCCTCCAGCCATGCGTCCGTGGCGTCGAGGGTCTCCCGGGACTGCTGGAGCGACGGGAACATGCCCTGCACCACGTGCATCCCGATCTGGATCGACCGCTCGGCCCACACCCGCTCGATCGCCGCGAAGTACTTCTCCGCGTACGGCGCGAGCAACTCCCGCTGCGAGCCCTGGGAGAAGCCCGCGATGGTCGCCTCGACCATCGCGTTGGACAGCGCGTCCGACTCCACGACCTGCGCCCACGCCTGCGCCTTGACCGCCTCCGACGGCCGGGCGGCCAGACAGCGCACCTGGTGGCGCTTGCCGGAGGCCGTGTCGTCCCGGGCCAGCTCCTCGGCCAGCACCTTCTCGTCCACCACCCCGTGCGCGGCCAGCGGCTCCAGGAACACCCACCGCAGCTCCTGGTCCAGTTCGAGGCCCTCGACCGACGCCGTGCCCGCCAGCAGGTCGCTCAGCAGCTCGAAGTCGGCCTCGGTGGCGGCCGTCCGGGCGAAGAAACGCGCCCATGCGAGCTGATGCTCGCTGCCGGCCTCGGCCGCGTACAGCTCGCGCCGCGCACCCTCGGCGAGGATATGGGCGGTCGTCTCCCGCCGCGCGGGCGCCGTGTAGTGCGTGACCGCCCACTCGGCCCACCCGTGCAGCATCTGCACCACGCCGATCTCGGACTCGCTCCCCGCGAACCGCAGCACCAGGTCCACGAAGTCCCTCGCCGGGAGCAGGGCGTCCCGCGTCATGTTCCACAGCGCCGACCAGCACAGGGCGCGTGCCAGCGGGTCGGTCACCGCCCCCAGGTGCTCGCGCAGCGTCGCCAGCGACGTCTCGTCGAAGCGGATCTTGCAGTACGTCAGGTCGTCGTCGTTGACCAGGACCAGGTCGGGCGCCTCGGCGCCGGACAGTTCCGCCACGACCGTCCGCGGGCCGTCGACGTCCACCTCGGCGCGCGCGTACCGCTCGACCGACCCGCCGTCCGTCATCCGGTACAGGCCCACCGCCACCCGGTGCGGGCGCAGTTCGGGATGCGACTCGGCCGCCTCCTGCACCACCGCCAGCTCCTGGACGCGGCCCTGCGGGTCCAGCAGCAGCTGCGGGGTCAGAGAGTTCACCCCGGCCGTCTGGAGCCAGGACCGCGACCAGGTGCTCATGTCCCGGCCGCTGGTCTCCTCCAGCACCGACAGCAGGTCACCGAGGCGCGTGTTGCCGTACGCGTGCCGCTTGAAGTAGCGCCGGGCGCCCTCCAGGAACGCGTCCTGGCCGACGTACGCCACGAGCTGCTTCAGCACCGACGCGCCCTTGGCGTAGGTGATGCCGTCGAAGTTCAGCTTGGCGTCCTGGAGGTCGCGGATGTCCGCCGTGATCGGGTGCGTGGAGGGCAGCTGGTCGGCCCGGTAGGCCCACGACTTGCGGCGGTTGGCGAAGGTGATCCAGCCGTTGACGAAGCGGGTCGCGCCGACCAGCGAGAACTCACCCATGAAGTCCGCGAACGACTCCTTCAGCCACAGGTCGTCCCACCACTCCATGGTGACCAGGTCGCCGAACCACATGTGCGCCATCTCGTGCAGGAGGACGTTGGCCCGGCCCTCGTAGGACGCCTGCGTCACCTTGCCCCGGAAGATGAACTCCTCCCGGAAGGTCACCAAACCCGGGTTCTCCATCGCGCCCAGGTTGTACTCGGGCACGAACGCCTGGTCGTACTTGCCGAACGGGTACGGGTAGTCGAAGTGGTCGTGGAAGAAGTCCAGGCCCTGCTTGGTGACCAGGAAGACGTCCTCGGGGTCGAAGTGGGGCGCGAGGCCCTTGCGGCACAGGGCGCCGAGGGGGATCTCCAGCGTCGTGCCGTCCGCGAACGTACGGGAGTAGGAGTCCGTCACGTAGTGGTACGGGCCCGCCACCACACACGTGATGTACGTCGAGATCGGCTTGGTCTCGGCGAACCGCCACACCCCGTCGGCCCGCTCGCCCACCCCGTTGCTCCACACCGTCCAGCCCTCCGGCGCCCGCACCTCGAAGCGGAACGGGGCCTTGAGGTCGGGCTGCTCGAAGTTGGCGAAGACCCGGCGGGAGTCGGCCGGCTCGTACTGCGTGTACAGGTACACCTCGCCGTCCTCGGGGTCGACGAAGCGGTGCAGTCCCTCCCCGGTGCGGGAGTAGGCGCACTGCGCGTCGACGACCAGCTCGTTGTCGGCGGCCAGGTCCTCCAGCGTGATCCGGGAGCCGTCGAAGACCTCGCCGGGGTCCAGATCCCGGCCGTTGAGTGAGACGGCCGTCACACTCGGGGCGATCAGATCGGCGAAGCTGCTCGCGCCGGGCTCGTTGCAGCGGAACCGGACGGTCGTGACGGACCGGAACGTGCGGGGCCCGTCGGTGTCGTCCTCACCGACCGCGGACCGCAGGTCGAGGGACACCTCGTACCCGTCGACGCCGATCAGGGCGGCCCGCTCCCGGGCCTCGTCGCGGGACAGATTCTCACCGGGCACGGGCGGAACTCCTCAAGCGTCGTCGGATACGGCTGAACAGCGACGATCCTGCCACGTGCCCCTGACGCGGGGCAGCGGGGAATGACCGGGGCGAGCGGTGGTGTTCCCGGAGAAACGGTTTCCTCATGAGGAGAGACATGTCGGACAAGACTCCCGTCGACTTCTGGTTCGACCCGCTGTGCCCCTGGGCGTGGATGACCTCCCGCTGGGCGCTGGAGGTGGAGAAGGTCAGGGACATCCAGGTCCGCTGGCATGTCATGAGCCTCGCCGTGCTCAACGAGGACAAGCTCGACGAGCTGCCCGAGGAGTACCGCGAGCTGCTCGAGACCAAGGCGTGGGGTCCCGTCCGGATCGTCATAGCGGCACAGCAGGAGCACGGCGCCGAGGTGCTGGGCGACCTCTACACCGCGCTCGGCACCCGCATCCACAACCAGGGCGAGGGCCCCGGCAAGGAGACGGTCGCGGCCGCCCTGAAGGACGTCGGCCTGCCCGAGTCCCTCATGGAGCACTGGGACGGCACCCGGTACGAGCCCGAGCTGCGCGCCTCCCACAAGGAGGGCATCGACAAGGTCGGCCAGGAGGTCGGCACCCCGGTCATCGCCGTGCCCGGCGCCGACGGCGAGCAGATCGCCTTCTTCGGCCCGGTCGTCACCCCGGCCCCCAAGGGCGAGGAGGCCGCCCGCCTCTGGGACGGCACCCTCGCCGTGGCCTCGGTCCCCGGCTTCTACGAGATCAAGCGCACCCGCACCAAGGGGCCGGACTTCTCCAACCTGTAGGACTCACCCGGCAGGGGCGGCCTCCTCCTTGAACCGCTCGGGGAGGACGCCGCCGCCGTCCGTGTGCAGATACGGCTGGTACCAGAGGCAGCCCTTCACCGTGCACCGCCAGAGGTTGTCCACGTAGTGGCGCGGATCCTTCTTCTCCTCACGGACCGCCGCCCGCTCCTCCTCGTTGAGCTTCCGGAAGTCCTGCATGGTGCCGCAGGTCCGGCACGCCCTGCGAATCATCAGCCCCTCCTCGCGATCACCGCCAAGTCCGGGAAGTCGGTTACGACCGCATCGACCCCCATGCGGTAGTACAGCGCGTATTCGGCGAACGCGTCCCCGAAATCGGTGCTTCCGGTGCCGCGCCGGAACTCCGCCGGCAGGAACTGGTTCTCCGCCCGGAAGGTGTACGGCCCCACGCGCAGGCCCGCCGCGTGGGCGTCCGCGAGGAGTGACGTGCCGACGAGCGACGACTTGTCCGGGCCGATCCAGTCCGCGTACCGCGCGATCCCGGCCAGGCCCGCCGGCGTCATCATGTCCCGGTAGGTCGTCGTGGGCAGGTCGTACGGACCGCCCGTCGTCCCCAGCGCCTGCCACAGCGGTACGCCCAGCCCTGTCATGCGCTTCAGGCTCGTCGGCTCGAAGGACTGCACGACGCACTCGCGCCGGCCGAGCCGGCCCAGGCGGATCGCGGCTGCCAGCTTCGGCTCCAGCGGCAGGCCGATGGACCGGAAGTACGTCGGGTGCTTGGTCTCCGGGAAGACGGCGATCGTCCGGCCGTGCGTCTTGGACAGCTTCCGCGCCAGGTCCACGACCTCCTGGAAGGTCATGACCTCCGCGCGCCCGTCGAAGACCGTGTTGCGGTTGCGGACCTGCGGCAGCCGCTCCACCGCCCGCAGCGTCTTCAGCTCGGCGAGGGTGAAGTCCTCCGTGAACCATCCGGTCACGGACCGGCCGTCGACCGTCTTCGTCGTGCGGCGGTCCGCGAATTCCGGGTGGCGGGCCACGTCGGTCGTCTGGGAGATCTCGTTCTCGTGCCGGACCACCAGCACGTGGTCCTTCGTCGGCACCAGGTCCGGTTCGATCCAGTCGGCACCCGTCTGCACGGCGTACGTGTACGAGGCGGCCGTGTGCTCGGGGCGCCAGCCGGCGGCGCCGCGGTGGCCGATGACCAACGGCCCGCCGGCAGGGGCCGCATGAGCGGGTGCCGCGTGCGCGGGTACGGCCGCGGCGGCCGGGGAGGCGGCGGCCGCGAGCAGGAGAGATCGGCGTCTCAGGTGCATCCAGGTCCCTTTCGCCATCCAAACGTTCACGTCCTTGCCCGGGCCCGTGCGTCGGCAAGCCGGGCCAGGTGCTCCTCGTAGCCCTCCGCGTAGTACGCGGCCCGGCCCCGGTCCGGCTCGACGACCTCCGTCGGCCGTGTCCACACCTGCGCGTCCAGCGGCACCCCGTACCGCTCGGCCGCCGCGAGAACCGCGCCCCGGGCCCCCACCTCGCCCTCGACGACCCGCAGCGGCCGGCCGAGCACATCGGCGAGCAGCCGCATCCAGGCGGGGCTGCGGGTGCCGCCGCCGCAGACGGCCAGATTCCCGTCGAGGCCCGCCGCCTCCAGGCAGTGCCGGGCGGCATGGCCGATGCCCTCGCAGGTGGCGCGGACCAGATCGCCCCGGGTCGACTCCAGGGAGACGCCGGTGAGTTCGGCGCGCAGCCGGGGCTCGACGAAGGGGGCGCGTTCGCCGGAGGGCGCGAAGTACGGCAGCACCCGGACGCCGTTCGCGCCCGGCGGGGTCTCCGCCAGCAGGCCGTCCACCTCGTCGTGCCGCACCCCCGTCGTCGACAGCACCCAGTCCAGGGCCGCCGTGCCGACCATCGCGGGCATGGCACGCAGCCAGTGACCGGGCCGGTCGGTGGAGATGTACAGGCCGGCCGGTTCGCCCGTCAGGTCCAGCTCGGTCGTGGCGACCAGGCTGGCCAGACAGGTGCCGACGATCAGCAGACCGTCCCCGGGGGCCGTCACGCCGGCGCCCAGCGCGCAGGCCGGCAGATCGTACGGGCCGTTCGCGATCCGGGTGCCGGACGGCAGGCCCTCGCCCCGCGCCTCGGCCGTCGCGACCGGGTCGCTGACCGGGGCCAGCAGACGGCGCCGGTGCGTGAGCCCCAGCAGCTCCACCACCCGGTCGTCGTACGTCCGGGTGCGCGGGTCCAGGAAGGGCATCGAGGCGTCCGACACATCCGTCGCCGGTCCCACCCCCGTCAGCCGCTGGAACACCATGTCCTTGCAGTACAGGGCGGCCTCCGCGGCATCCAGCGCCTTCGGTTCGTTGCGGTCCAGCCAGGCCAGCAACGGCCCCGGACAGCCCGGGAACATCGCGCTCCCGGTCCGCCGGAACACCGTCTCGAACGTACCGTCGGCCAGCCACCGGTCGACCAGTTCGTGCGCCCGCCCGTCCATCCAGGAGGCCGCCGCCCGCACGGGCCGCCCCTCCCCGTCGACCAGCCACACCCCGTCGCCCTGCCCGGTGAGGCCCGCGAGCTCGACCGGCCCCGGGACCCGTCCGGTGACCTCGTCGAGCACGGCGACGACCGCCCCGTACACCTCCTCCATGTCCTGCTCGACGATCCCGCCGTGCAGCCTCAGGTCCACCGGGCGGAAGGACACGGCCAATTCCCGGCCCGTGTCGTCGAAGGCCGCCGCCTTGACCATGGACGTGCCCACATCGATACCGACGTACATGCGGCTCTCCTCCTCAGGTCAGGCAGTGCGCGAGCGGCTCGCCGCGCACCCAGCGGCCCACCTCCTCGGCGGCGATCCGCGCGGCCTTCTCCGCCACCGCGCGCGAGGCACCACCCAGATGCGGGGTGAGTACGACGCGGTCACCCAGCCCCAGCAGCCGCGACTCCGCGGGCAGCGGCTCCCGCTCGTAGGTGTCGAGCGCCGCCGCCGACACCTGCCCGCTCTCCAGCGCGTCGCACAGCGCGCCCTCGTCCAGCAGCGGGCCCCGGGCCACGTTCACCACCACCGCGCCGGACGGCAGCAGCCCCAGCTCCCGGGCGCCGATCAGACCCCGGGTCTCGGGGGTGAGCCGGGCGTGCAGGGTGATCACCTGGGAGCGGCGCAGGAGTTCGTCCAGCGAGGTCACGCGCAGTCCGTGGATCTCGCCGTGCACATAGGGGTCGTACACCATCACCCGCGCCCCGAACGCGCACAGCACCCGCGCCACCCGGCTGCCCACGGCCCCGTATCCGACCAGCCCGACGGGCAGATCCTCCAGCTCCAGACCGCTCTGCTCGTACGTGTAGTACGTCGCACCCTCCCAGCTGCCCTGCCGGGCCAGCGGGTCGTGGGCCTGGGGAATGCGGCGCAGGGCGGCCAGCATCATGCCGACGGTGAACTCGGCGGTGGCGGCGGCGTTGCGGCCGGGCGCGAAACACACCCGCACGTCACGCTGCTTCGCCGCGTCCAGGTTGACGTTGACCGGCCCGCCCCGGCAGACCACGACCAGTTTCAGATCCGGGCAGGCCGCGAGGACCCGTTCGGTGACCGGCCCCATCTGCGTGACCAGCACCTCCGCCCCGGCCAGCGTCTCGATCATCTCGTCCTCGGCGTCACTGGCCTCCTGCACCTCGGCGACCGGCCCGAACGGCTCCAGCGGCCAGCCGAGCCTCAGTTCCCGGACGTCGGCCCGCCCCACCTCGTGTTCCACCGCCCGTGTGATCAGCGAGGGCAGGACGAAGTGGTCACCGGCGGCCACCACACGCACGCTGTTTCCGGCAGTCATTGCAGGGACTCTCCCGTCTCGGCGTCGAAGACATGGGTGTGCTGGAGGTCGGCGGCCACCCGGACCCGCTCGTCGTGGGCGAGCCGCACCTCGGGGTCGGTGAGGACGACCAGGTGCCGTTCGACCCCGTCGAGGGCGAGGGTCGCGAGGCCCGACTCCAGGAGGGGTTCGTGGGCGACGACCCGGGCGGGCAGGCCGCCCTCGGCGGTGAGCCGGACGTCCTCCGGGCGGATCCCGACCACCACCTCCCGCCCCCGGCCCACCGGCACGGGCAGCGCGATGCGCACCGGGTCGGAGAGGCGGGCGTGGCCGTCGCCGTCGGCGATGCCGGGCAGCAGCGTGATCGCGGGCTCGCCGACGAAGTCCGCGACGAACACGTTGGCCGGGCTGTCGTAGATCTCGTAGGGGGTGCCGAGCTGCTGGATGACACCGTCCTTCATCACGGCGATCCGGTCGGCGAGGGAGAGGGCCTCCTCCTGGTCGTGGGTGACCAGGATCGTGGTGTGGCCCAGGTCCTTCTGGATGCGCTTGAGTTCGCGGCGGGTGGTGTCGCGCTGGGCGGCGTCCAGGTGGGAGAGGGGTTCGTCGAGCAGCAGCACGTCCGGTTCGCGGATCAGGGCCCGGGCCAGGGAGACGCGCTGCTTCTGGCCGCTGGACAGGCCGGCCGGGCGGGCGTCGAGGAGGTCGGTCAGGCCGACCCGTTCGGCGATCTCCTTCACCTTGCGGTCGACGTCACCGCGGGCGGCCTTCCTCCGGGCCTTCAGCCCGAACGCCAGGTTCTCCGCGACCGACAGCGGCGGATACAGCGCGTAGTTCTCGAAGGCGACCCCGATGTTCCGCTGCTGCGCGGGCCGCTCGACCACCGACGCCCCGCCGACCAGGATGTCCCCGCCGGTCACCGGCTCAAGACCGGCGATCATGCGGAGGGTCGTCGACTTGCCGCAGCCCGACGGGCCGAGCAGCCCGAGCAACTCCCCGGACCCGAGGCTCAGGTCGATGCCGCGTACGGCGTCCACCGAAGGCCGCCCCCGCGACCGATAGGTCTTCCGCAGCTCACGTAGCTCCAGTCCCGTCATGGCCGCCCTTCGTCGCGCAAACCTCGTAACGGACCTTGTGCTCGTCCAGATCCCGCAGCGCCTCCGCCGACGCCCCGTCGTCCACCAGGAGCAGATCGAAGCGGGACAGCGGGACGACCCGGTGCAGGGCGACCCGGCCGAGCTTGGTGTGGTCGATCAGCAGGACGTTCCGCGCGGCCGCGTCGAGCATCGCCCGCTTCACGGACACGATGTGCTGCTCCTGGTGGTAGGCGTAACCCCCGTGCACGGCGGACGTCGAGGCGAAGCAGACGTCCACCCGCAACTGCTCGACCGCCTCCACGCACGACACCCCGAGGAAGGAGGAGTGCAGCGGGTCGTAGTCGCCGCCGAGCGCCATCAGGTGGATGCCCCGCTGGTCGGAGAGGAGGTTGATCGCCTCCAGGAAGTTGGTGACGACCGTCAGCGGCGTGACCTCGCCCGTGCGCAGGCGCCGGGCTATCTCCAGGGTGGACGTGGAGTCGTCCAGCAGGATCGCCATGCCGGGCTCCACCATGCGCACCGCGTGCTCGGCGACGGCGGCCTTCTCGGCCCGCATCGTCTTCAGCCGGTACTGCACGTTCGACTCGAAGACCCCCGACGGCTGCGCGGTCACCCCGCCCCGGAACTTCCGTACGATGCCCTGCCGTTCGAGCTCGTCGAGATCCCGGTGGATGGTCATCAGGCTCACCCCGAACCGCTCGGCGAGCTCCGCCGCCGTCGCCGAGCCGTCGGCCAGCACCTGCTCGGCCATGGCGGCCTGCCGCGCCGCCGGCCCTTGCTGTCCACCACTGCTGCTGCTCATCGCTGTGTCTCTATCCGTCGTCCCGGTCGCTCCGGCCGGTCGGCCTCGAACAGCAGCAGGTTCTCAGGCCGGACCACGAGCCGTACCGGATCGTCCGGACGAAGGCGCGCCGCGTCCGCCCGAGGGGCCACCAGCGACACCCGCTGCTCCCCGGTCCCGAGCCGGACGGTGACCTCGACGGACCGGCCGAGCACCTCGGTGACGTACACGGTCCCGGTCAGCTCGTGGCCCTCGCCGTGCAGGGCGATGTCCCGGGGCCGCAGCCCGACCAGGACCTCGGTGCCTGCCGGGGCCTGCGCCCGGACCGGCAGCTCCACCCCGCCGTCCGACCGCACCCCGCTCTCCGTCACCACCCCCGGCAGCAGATTGATCCGGGGCCGCCCGAAGGCCCGCGCGACCTCCGTGTCGTACGGCCGGTACCAGATCTCCTCCCGCGTGCCCGTCTGCACGATCCGCCCCTGCCGGATGACCCCGATCCGGTCGCCGAGCGCCAGCGCCTCGACGGAGTCGTGGGTCACGTACAGCGTGGTGGTGTGCTGCACGGCCCCGATCGCCTTCAGCTCCGCCCGCATCTGCTGGCGCAGCTTGGCGTCCAGGTGGGAGAGCGGCTCGTCGAGGAGGAAGGCCCGGGCGGGGCGGACCAGCACCCGGCCGAGGGCGACGCGCTGCCGCTGCCCGTTGGACAGCTGGCCCACCGGCCGGTCCAACAGCCCCGAAATGCCCAGCAGTTCCGCGATCGCGCCGATCCGCTGCCGGGCCTCTGCGGCGGGCAGCCGGTGCCGGGGCGAGCGCAGGGGCGAGGCGAGGTTGTCGTAGGCCGAACGGTGCGGGTAGAGGGCGTAGCTCTCGAAGCACATCGCCACACCCCGGTCGTACGGCTCCACACCCCGCATGTCCTCGCCGTCGAGCACGACGGTGCCGGAGTCGGGCTGTTCGAGCCCGGCGATGGTCTTCAGCGTCGTGGTCTTGCCCGCGCCCGACGGGCCCAGCAGGCAGAAGAACTCGCCCTCCCGCACCTCCAGTTCCAGCGCGTCGAGCGCGACGGTCTTCCCGTACGTCTTCCGTATCCCGCTCAGCGTGATCAAGACTTCACCGCCCCGAACGACAGTCCCCGCACCAGATACCGCTGGATCGTCAGTGCCAGCAGCAGCGGCGGTACGACGGACACCAGTGCGGCGGCGGCCGTCAGGTTGTACTTGGGCCGGTCCCCGCCGAGGAAGGACAGCGCGCCCACGGTCACCGTCTGGGCCTCGTTGGAGGTGAGGATCAGCGGGAAGACGAAGTTGTTCCAGGCGAAGATGAAGGCCAGCAGCGACACGGCCGCGATGCCCGGCTTGACCAGCGGAAGGGCCACCTTGAAGAACGCCTGCTTGCGGGTGTAGCCGTCCAGCAGGGCCGCCTGCTCCAGCTCGGGCGTGAGGTCGGCGAAGTAGGACCGCATGATCCACACGATCAGCGGCAGCGTCACCAGTTGCAGCACCCACACCATGCCGACGTACGTGTCGAACAGCCCGAGCTTCTGGTACAGCACGAACAGCGGGATGATCACGGTCAGTTCGGGCGCGAAGCGGAACGACAGCAGCGTGAACATCAGGTTCTCCGAGCCCTTGAACCGCCACCGCGCCGAGGCGTACGCCGCCGGCAGCCCGACCACCAGCGACAGCACGACCGCCCCCACCGACACCACCAGACTGTTGACGAAGAACCGCACGAACGGGATGCCCTCGCTGTCGCCGAGGACCGTCCGGTAGCCGTCGAGTGTCGGGGAGAAGGAGAAGTACGTGCTGAAGAGCTGATCCGTGGGTTTCAGGGAGAGGACCACCATCCAGGCGATGGGGAACAGCGCGAAGACGAAGTAGAGGACGAGGGCGGCATCGGCCAGCCACCCCAGCACACGTCTCCTCATGTGGTCACCTCCGCGGCCCGGCGCTGGATCTTCCCCAGGTGCTTCACCAGCACCATCGCGGCCAGATACACCACGGCCCACAGCACGATCGTGTAGCTGATCCCGAAGGAGTAGCGCTGGAAGCGGATCGCTTCCAGATACGCCCGGATCTGGAGGACGACGGTCGAGTCACCGGGGCCGCCCTCCGTCAGGGCGTAGATGATGTCGAACACCTTCAGCGAGTCCATGAACCGGAAGATCACCGCCACCAGCACGTACGGCCACAGCATCGGCAGCGTCAGCCGCCGGAACGTGTACCACCACCCCGCGCCGTCCACGGCCGCCGCCTCGAACGGGGAGGTGGGCAGCGACCGCAGACCGGCGAGGGCGAGGATCGCCACGAACGGCGTGTACACCCACACGTCCACGGCGATCGACGACAGCAGCGCGCCGGTCGGGGTGTCCGTCCACTGCACGCCGCCGAGCCCGAAGGGCCGCAGCAGGTAGTTGACGACCCCCACGGACGGCTGGAGCATCAGCTTCCAGATGATCGCCGCGATCACCGGGGCGATCATCAGCGGAAGGATCAGGATCTTCTCCAGCACACGGCCCACCAGGGTCGAGCGGTGCAGCAGCAGTGCGACGGCCACTCCGAGCACGGTCTCGACGAGGGCCGCCCCGACCGCGTACAGCACCGTCACCCACGCCGAGTTCCAGAAGGCCTCCTGCGTGAAGACGGTCGTGTAGTTCTCGAACCGCACCATGTCCGGCTGCGGTTTGCTCGCCGAGAAGTCGAACAGCGTGTAGTACAGGCCGAGCCCGAACGGGTAGAGGATCCCGCAGGTCAGCAGCAGTGCGGGCACGATCAGGACGTACGGGCGCAGGGTGAGCCGCCACCCCATCGGCTAACCCACCTTGCCGGCGAGGTCGTCCGCCAGCCCGTCGAGGACCGACTTCGCGCCCTTGCCGCCGTAGATCTCCTGGAGGGCCGCCGCCCAGCTGGTCGTCGCGTCGAAGAACTGCGCCTGCGGGGTGAACTGGATCTTCGTCTGGTCGACGACCGTCTCGAAGGTCTCCAGGAAGCCCGGCAGATGCCGCATCTTGTCCTTGTAAGCGGCGTCGTCGGCGACCGACTTGCGCACCGGGTCGATGTGGTTGTGCGTGATCGCGCCCTTGCGCAGATGCTCCTTGCCGGTCGCCCACTGGAGGAACAGCCAACTGGCGCTCTTCTTCTTGCTCTTGGCGTTCATGCCGAGCGACCAGATCCACATGTTGGTGGCCAGGGACCCGTCCGGTCCCTTCGGCCCCGGGTGGAAGGCGATCTTCCCGGAGGCGGGGCTGGCGCCCTTCACCGCCTGGAAGTAGGCGGCCGTGTCCGCGTCGAACAGCATCCCGGCCTTCTTCGCGCCGAGGTCGCTGGAGCACTGGTACCAGGTGTACGACGTCCACGACGGCGGGCCGCCCTGCTTGACCATCCGCGCCCAGTCCTGGGTGAAGGCGACGGCCTCGGGGCTGTTCATCGCCGGTGTGAGCTTCCCGCCGTCGACCGTGAAGTCCTTCAGTCCGTTGCGGGCGTACATCGTCATGAAGCCCGGGTGGATGGTGGCCCAGCTCCTGGACCCGCGTACGGCGATCCCGTACATCCCGTCGAAGCCGGCCCCCGGCGCCTTCCGCTTGATGGTCCCGGCGAGTTCGGCCAGCTCGTCGAAGGACTCGGCGGGCTTCAGGCCCAGCTTCCCGAACACCTCCGTGTTGTAGGCGACGACGTTCGTCTCCCAGCCCCACGGCAGGGCGTACTGCCCGCCCTGACCCAGCGGCGCGCCCGCCTTCAGCGACCACTGGTCGGCCTGGAGCAGGTTCGGGAAGAAGTCAGCCTGATCCCATTCGGCGCCCGTCGCCGAGGAGTTGCGCATCCAGGGGCCGAGGTCCTCCAGCCAGCCCGGCGGACCGTACTGCCACACCATGTACGCGCCGAGCATGAAGACGTCGTAGGAGGCTCGCCCGCTGGACAGGTCCACGGTGAGCTTGTCGAAGTAGTTGTCCTCAGGGAAGACGTCGTACTCGACCTTGATGCCGGTCTTCGCGGTGAAGGACTTCAGGTCGGCTATGAGGGCGTCCGTGTACGGGTGCTTGTTGAGCAGCGCCTTGACGGTGGTGCCCTTCTCCCGCTTCCAGTCGAAGGAGCCGGTGACGTCATCCGCGGCGGACCCGTCGTTCTTGCTGTCGTCCCCGCCGAAACCGGCGCCGCAGGCCGTGAGCAGCGGGGCCGCGGCAGCCCCGGCGGCGAGCGCGAGGAAGCGCCGCCGGTCGTGCGCGTGCGTGTTCATCCGTACCTCCACGTGGGGGCTGGTTAACACGTCGAGTCGACTCGTTAACAGAGGGTGGAACGGCTGAAGTTGGGCGTCAATCCCTCGCGCACGGGAAAATATCGGGGCACAGTGAGAAGTTCACAGATCCGGCTGCGACATCGTGGGAGGTTCCGGATGGCGGACGAGGATGCGGGCTGGCTGGGGATCGACCTGGGCACACAGAGCGTCCGCGTGCTGCTCGTCACCGCCGACGGCAGGGTCCTCGGCAGCGGCTCGGCCCCGCTGGCCGGACGGCGGGACGGGGTGCGGCACGAGCAGGACCCGGAGCAGTGGTGGTCGGCGCTGTGCACGGCGTCCCGGGCCGCACTCGGCTCCGCGCCCGGCGTGCCGGTCGGCGGCCTCGCGGTGTGCGGCACCTCCGGCACGGTCCTGCTGGCGGACGGTTCGGGCCGCCCGGTGAGCCCCGCGCTGATGTACGACGACGGCCGCGCGGCGGCGGAGGCCGCGCGGGCCCGGGAGGCAGGGCTCGCGGTCCAGGACACCTGGGCGTTGCCGAAGGCGTTGTGGCTGGTGGGGGAGTACGGACCGGGTCTTCGGCTGTGTCACCAGCCCGATCTGATCGTCACCCGCCTCACCGGCGAACCGCCCCCGGCGGACTCCAGTCACGCCCTCAAGACGGGCTACGACCTGCACGCGGAGGCCTGGCCGGAGGCCGCTCTGGCCCAACTGGGCGCCCCACGCCGTCTGTTGCCGGACGTCGTACGCCCGGGCACGCGTCTCGGCGAGGTCTGCGCGGACGCGGCCGACGCCACCGGCATCCCCGTCGGCACCCCGGTGCTCGCCGGGATGACGGACGGCTGCGCGGCCCAGATCGCCTCGGGCGCGCTGCGCCCCGGCTCCTGGAACTCGGTGCTCGGCACCACGCTCGTCCTGAAGGGAGCCGCCCGCGACCCCGTCCGGGACCCCACCGGCGTGGTCTACAACCACCGTGCCCCTGACGGCACCTGGCTGCCCGGCGGGGCGTCGAGCGTAGGGGCCGGGGCACTCGCGGCGCACTTCCCGGACGCCGACCCCGCCACGATGGACGGGCTGGCGGCGGCGTTCGAGCCGTCCCGTGCGATCGCGTACCCGCTGGTGTCGCAGGGGGAGCGGTTCCCGTTCCGGGCGCCGGGCGCGGCCCCCCTCGTCCTCGGCGAACCCGAGGGCGAGGCCGGCCTGTGGGCCGCGCTGCTCCAGGGCGTCGGCTTCGCGGAACGCCTGTGCCTGGACTACCTGCACCACCTCGGTGCCCCCCTCGACGGTCCGCTCACCTTCACCGGCGGCGGCGCGCGCAGCCCGTACTGGAACCAGCTCCGTACCGACATCCTCGGCCGCCCGGCCCGCGTCCCGGAGCAGACGGAACCGGCGCTGGGGATGGCGGCGTTGGCCGCGTACGGGGCTCACGAGGCAGCCGGATCCGGAGCCGGAACCCTCGCCGACGTCGCCGAGCGCATGGTCCGCGTCCGTACCGTCCTCGAACCCCGCGCCGACCGCACCACCCGCTTCGCCGAGCCGTACGCTCGTCTCGTCGACGCGCTGGAGGCACGCGGCTGGCTGCCCGAACCCGTCGCGGCACACGCCCGAACCCGCCTGCACCTGGACACCGGGAAGTCATGACCACCACGACCACGACCCTCCTCATCGCCCGGCACGGGCAGACCGTCTGGCACGCCGAGAACCGGTACGCCGGTGTCAGCGACATCGGCCTCACCGACACCGGCCGTGCCCAGGCCGAGGCGCTCGGCCGCTGGGCCGCCGCCCACCCCGTCGACGCGATCTGGACGTCCCCGCTCTCCCGGGCCGTCGCCACCGCCGAGCCCGCCTGCCGTGCCCTGGGCCTCGTCCCGCAGCGCGAACCCGACCTCACCGAATGCGACTTCGGAGTCGTGGAGGGCCGTACGCTCGCCGAGTTCGAGGCCGAGGTCCCCGACCGGGCCGCGGCCTTCCGCGCCGACCCCGTCGCCCACCCTTTCCCCGGTGCTGAGGACCCGACGGCGGCAGCGGCCCGCGGGGCCGCCGCCCTGCGTCGTATCGCCGCCGCCCACCCCGGCGGACGCGTCCTCGTCGTCGCCCACAACACCCTGCTGCGCCTCGTGCTGTGCACACTGCTGTCGATCCCGGCCGGGGAGTACCGCAGAGTGTTCCCGCGGTTGCGGAACGCGGCGATCAGCGAACTGCGCATGAACCCCGAAGGCTCCGCCGCTCTCCTCTCACTCAATGTGCCCTGCGAGACGGACGTGCCCTAGCGCACGTACGGAAAGCCCCCGCGAGTCAGGTCCTCACGGGGGCTTTCTTCTTTCCGCCTGCCGTTCGTGAAGGGTGAGAAGACGATCACGAGGCAGGACGACTCAACAGCGCGTCACCGTCAGGGCGCCAGCAGCAGCACGTCCGCGCGGGACTTGGCGGCCTCGTGACGCCGGGCCACGTCCTGCCAGTTGACGACCTGCCACATCGCCTCGATGAAGTCGACCTTCTGGTTCCGGTACTGGAGGTAGAAGGCGTGCTCCCAGGCGTCGAAGACGAGGATCGGGGTCGAACCCTGACCGACGTTGCCCTGGTGGTCGTAGACCTGCTCGACGATCAGCCGCCCGCTCAGCGGCTCGTAGGCGAGCACACCCCAGCCCGAACCCTGCGTGGTGGCCGACGCCTTGGACAACTGCGCCTTGAAGTTCGCGAACGACCCGAACGACTCGGCGATCGCGTCCGCGAGCTCACCCACACCGTCGGCGGCCAGCGGCTCACCACCGCCGTCCTTCGGGCCGGTCATGTTCTGCCAGTAGATGCTGTGCAGGATGTGCCCGGACAGGTGGAAGGCCAGGTTCTTCTCCAGCCCGTTGACCGCCCCCCACGTCTTCCTGTCCCGCGCCTCCGCAAGCTGCTCCAGCGTGTCGTTGGCACCTTTCACATAAGCCGCGTGGTGTTTGTCGTGGTGCAGCTCGATGATCTCGGGGCTGATCACGGGGGCGAGCGCGGAGTAGTCGTAGGGCAGGTCAGGCAGCGTATAGACGGGCATGGGCGGGATCCCCTCCGGAACCTCTTATTGCAACTGTCTTGCAACTGCACGCTAGCAGCAAGAGGGCGGCAGTGGGTGCTCAGGGCACGCAAAAAGGCCCCCGCGTGTGTCGCGGGGGCCTTGGTGCCGGAATTCCTACTGCCTGGCGCGCGCCTTCTGCCACGCGAACCCGACGGCCGCCAGGACGAGCGTCATCCCGCCCGTCGAGTAGAGCTGCACCCGTGTGTCGGGCTGGCGGGCCATCAGGACGAAGACGGCGGCCATGCCGGCCAGCGCGATCCACGTCAGCCACGGGAACAACCACATCCGCACGACCAGCTTCTCGGGCGCCTCGCGCTCCAGCCGGCGGCGCAGGCGCAGTTGCGAGACGGCGATGAAGATCCAGACGACCAGGATCACCGCGCCGATCATGTTCAGCAGCCAGGAGAAGACGTCGTTCGGCCGCCAGTAGCTCAGCAGCACGCACAGGAAGCCGAAGACGGAGGAGGCGAGAACGGCGATCCGCGGGACCCCACCCGAGACGCGACCCAGCACCTTCGGGCCCTGGCCGCGCTCCACCAGCGAGTAGGCGATGCGCGAGGCGCCGTAGATGTTGGCGTTCATGGCGGACAGCAGGGCCACCAGGACGACGACGTTCATCAGCTGGCCGGCGCCCGGGATGCCGAGTTCGTCGAGGGCGGCGACGTACGGGCCCTTCTCGACGACCTCCTTCGAGTCCCACGGCACCAGCGTGACGATGACCGCCATCGAGCCGACGTAGAACAGCGCGATACGCCACATCGCCGTACGGACCGCGCTCGCCACGCCCTTGACGGGGTTCTCCGACTCGGCCGCCGCGATGGTGACCGTCTCCAGCCCGCCGTAGGCGAAGACCGAGGCGAGCAGGCCGATGACCAGGCCCTCGCCGCCGTTGGGGAGGAAGTCGGTGAGGTGGGAGGCGCCGGGCGAGTCCGTGCCCGGCAGAATCCCGAGGATCGCCAGGACGCCGAGGGTCAGGAACAGGGTGATCGCGCCGACCTTCAGAGCCGCGAACCAGAACTCGAACTCGCCGAAGTTCTTCACGGCCGCGAGGTTCGTGCCGCAGAAGACGACCATGAACAGCGCCACCCACGCCCACTCCGGCGTGCCAGGCAGCCAGCCGCTCACGATCTTCGCGGCACCGATGCCCTCCAGGCCGACGGCCGTGCACAACAGAACCCAGAACGCCCACCCCGCGGTGAATCCGGCCCAGGGGCCGATCGCCCGCTCGGCGTGCGCCGAGAACGAACCCGACGACGGATACGCGGCCGACATCTCGCCGAGCATCCGCATCACCAGCATCACGAGGAGACCGGAGAGGGCGTAGGCGACCACGATCGACGGGCCGGCGGCGGCGATGCCCGCACCGGAGCCGACGAACAGACCGGCACCGATCACCCCACCGAGGGCGATCATCGACAGGTGGCGCTGCTTCAGGCCATGGGAGAGGGAGACGTCGTCCGTGCTGGGCGGTGTCCCGGTGGTGCTGCTGCTGGGCATGGGCGCGGCTCGTCCAATGCGTGAGAGGCGTGAGAGGGCAAAAACGCCGCCAGTCTGGGCGGCCCTCCGGCCCACGGGGAGGGCTGTCCACCATGCGGACACCCGGAAAGCGTGCTGTGAGCGGTCGGAAGCGGAGGGTTGGTACCCGTCCAGAAGGTCATTTGGCGAAACCCTACAGTCCGCCTGCCCGGCCGCCCCGTGATCGAAGCCTCGCTACCTCCGTGACCGGCATCACTCCGCGCCAGGCATACCTCCCGCCCTTTGTCCGAAGCCAACCAATCGCGCGATCTCGCCTTTGTCGAGCGCTGACGGTGAACCGGGCGATGGCGCTGGGATAGCGTCACCGTGTCCCGAACGGCCCTCACTCTCGCGGAGTCCCCATGAGCACCGCTGCCGCCACACCCGCCCGCACCGGGCAGGTCCTCGCCGACCTGTTGCCCGCATCCCGTGTCCGGGACGCGGCCCTCGTGCTCGGCGGAGCCGCGCTCACCGGCCTCGCCGCGCAGATCGCGGTGCCCGTTCCCGGTTCCCCGGTGCCGGTGACCGGCCAGACCTTCGCCGCGCTGCTCGTGGGCACCGCCCTCGGCGCCGGCCGCGGATTCCTCGCGCTGGCGCTGTACGCCGTGGCGGGCCTCGCCGGTATGCCGTGGTTCTCGAACGGCACCTCCGGCGTCGCCCCCTCCTTCGGCTACATCCTCGGCATGATCCTCGCCTCCACGGTGGTGGGCGCCCTGGCGCGCCGCGGCGCCGACCGCTCGGTGCTGCGCATGGCGGGCACGATGCTGGTGGGCGAGGCGATCATCTACGCCCTCGGCGTGCCCTACCTGGCCCTCGCCACCGGCATGTCCGCGACCGCCGCGATCGCGGCCGGCCTCACGCCGTTCCTGATCGGCGACGTGCTGAAGGCGGCGCTGGCGATGGGGGCGCTGCCGACGGCATGGAAGTTCGCCGACAAGCGCTGAAGTCGCAGTACTCGACGAGAGGCTCGCCGGGGGAGTTTCCCCTCAGCCCGGCGAGCCTCTCGTGCGTCGGGCGCTGTGCGGCCCGCTCGGACCTCACAAGGCCGGTGGTTCGGTGCGGCGACTCAGACCTCCCGCGGCGCCGGCCGCCGCCGCTGGGACCACCACATCCCGGCCACGCCCGCCGCGAGCAGCGACGCTCCGGCCGCGCCCAGCGGCAGCAGATCACGCGCCGGCCCCGTCTTCGGCAGCTCCTTGCCGCCCGGGGGGTCCGGCTCGCCGGGGGAGACCGGCTCGTTGTCGGTGCCGAGCAGCAGCGGCGTCGCCGGTGCGTCCGGCGACGGATTGGTCGTGCCGAACGGCACCGGGCCCTGCTGCCAGAACGTCTTCTTCCCGTCGTTCGACCGGACGGGCAGACAGATCTTCCCGGTCTTGCTCAGGTCGTACGTCGCGTCGACGGCGTACGACTTCGACGTGCCGGCCGCAAGATTGCCGACGGGGCAGCTGAAACCGCTGTTCGAACCTTCCGGAAGATTGTTCTCGGCTATCGGGGAACAGCCCTGGACGCTCTTGACGGTGAGCCCGTCGAAACCGACGACCAAAAGCTGGATCTTCCCGCTTTCCTTGTTTCCCTCATTCTTCACCGTGGCGGTAAGTGCTGTCTTTTGGGAGCCGTTGTCGACCGAGATCTTCTCGGTCAGCAGCGTGGTCAGCTTCACCCCCGTCGGTGCCTCGTCAACGACCTTTCCCCCCTTGCTGCTTGCCGGCCCTTCGTCTTCCGCGCCGGCCGTTGCGGAAAGGATCACCACCGCCGAGAAAGATGCCGCTACCAGTGATCCCGCGACCGCCGCCGTGCGACGAGAACTCATGTTCGCCCCCCTTGTGTTCCCCTGGGCTGCGCCTGGACTGCCCTGGACTGCGCGTGAATTCGCAGTACTGAAAGAGCTACCACAAGATTTCCCGGCACTATCCTGGTGAGGCGCGAAGTGTGACCGTCGTGTTTCACTGGAGGCGGTCGCGGCGTCGTGGAGGGGGTGCAGCGGATTGCCGGGGAATGCGAACATCGGCGGTGTTCCAGGGATAGTGGTGATGGGGCGCTATCGGCTGGTCGAAAGTATCGGCCAGGGGGGAATGGGGCGGGTGTGGCGAGCCGCCGACGAAATACTCGACCGGCAGGTCGCCGTCAAGGAAATGCGCATCGACGGCCTCGACGCGGAGGACAGCGGGACGCGCCGCGAACGCACCCTGCGCGAGGCCAGGGCCACGGCCCGGATCGACCACCCCAACGTCGTACGGGTCTACGACGTGGTCGACGAGGGCGAACGCCTGTGGATCGTCATGGAGTTGGTCGCGGGCCGCTCCCTCGAACGGATCCTCGCGGAGGAGGGCCCACTGGGCCCCTGCGACACGGCCCGGATCGGGCTCGGCCTGGTCGCGGCGCTACGGCAGGTCCATGCGCGGGGAGTACTGCACCGGGACATCAAGCCGGGCAACGTGCTGGTGGAGAACGGGAGCGGGCCGACCGGATCGGGACGTGGCACGGCCGCCGACCCGGGCGCGCGGCGTTCCGGCCCACCCCCTCGCTCCCATGAACAGCGCGTCGTCCTCACGGACTTCGGTATCGCCGCGATCCAGGACGCCAAGGCGCTCACCATGGTCGGGATGCTGGTCGGCTCGCCCGACTACATGGCCCCCGAGCGCGTCTCCGGCCGCCCGCAGGGCCCGCCGTCCGACGTCTGGTCCCTCGGCGCGACCCTCTGCGCGGCCCTGGGCGGCCGTTCCCCCTTCGCCCGCGACACCACGCTGGCGACCCTGCACGCGGTCCTGTACGAGGAGCCCGAACTCCCCGCCGCGTCCGGTCCGTTGCGCGACATCCTGACCTCCCTGCTGGAGAAGGACCCGTCGATCCGCCCGGGTCTTGAGGAACTGGAAGCGGCCTTGGAACCGGTCGCGTTCCCGGCGCCGATGCCTACGGTGTCGGTGGGAGCGGGTCGGGAACAGCGGGAGTGGGCCACGGAGTCGCCGGAGCCGGTGTCGGATTCGGCATCCGCTCAGGAACCTGTCGAGGCGGCGGATCGACAGCCCGAACCCGCCCTCGACCTGAAAACCGAGCCGGACGGAGAACCCGCCCCGGAACCGGAGCCGCGGACATCGGCGCCGGCGCCGCCATCACCCCGGCCACCCACTCCGAAGGACCCACGCCAACCCGCTCCCACACCCACCGCAGCCACCACACCCACCGCGCAGACCACGCGTCCGAACACGGCCGGTTCGCCAGAACCCGCCGTCAGCAGCACCACCACGACCACCCACCGCCCGAGCCCCGTCTCCCTCACCCGAGCACAGGCGGCGACGGAGTGCCGCCCCCACCTCGCTCCGGAACCCACCGCGATGCCGCCGGGCGAACTCCCCGGCCCCGCCGCACCGGCCGCCACCCGCCCCCGGGCCGGCCACCGCCGTGCGATGCTCGCCGCCGCGGCAGCCACGGTCGCCACGGTCGGCGCCGTCGTGGGAATCGTCCTGGCGACGTCCTCCGGCTCACCGCGCGACGGCGACCCCCGCGCGGGCTCCTCGGCCTCCGCACCACTCGCCACTGCCCCCACCCCCGACACCACGCCCTCAGCGACGGTCGAAGGCACAGCCAGGCCGCAGAGCCTGCCGCCGGGCGCGCACCGGGAGGCCGGAGGATTCGCCTGGGCGACACCCGAGGGCTGGCGGCGGGACGTGAAGACGGGCGCGGAGGTGCACTACACCTCCCCGGACGGCACGCAGGAGCTCGTCGGCAAGTCGTCCCTGGCCCGCGGCGACCTGCTGGAGACCTGGCAGGCCTCCGAGCGCAACGCCCACCAGGGCCGGGACTACCGCAAGATCCGCCTGGAGGAGACGACGTTCCGCGGCCACCCGGCGGTCGCCTGGGAGTACACGTTCACGCTGCGGGGCGTCCACTGGCACGCCCGCCTGCTCGGCTTCAACGTGGGCGGCACGTCGTACCAGATCAACACCTGGTACGACTCCGGCGTCGAACCGGAAGCACTCCGCACGTACGAGAAGGTCAAGGACAGCTTCACGGTGCTGTAGGCGGCAACGGAAAGGGCCTGCGGCGCGTGTACGGGAAGGACACGCACCGCAGGCCCCCGTTCACCACGAACGGCGAGCGCCGGAAGGGTCAGCCGGCCGAGACCTCGTCCCGGCTGTCGTCCTGCGTCTGTGTCTGCGCGGCGTCAGCGGCGGCCCGCCGCCCCCTGCCGGCCTTCTCCTTCACGAAGGCGACGACGAGGACAAGCGCCGCGACGAGCAGCGACAGCGATATGGTCCGGCGCCCGTCGTGCTCGGTGTCGGTGAGCATGTAACCGAGGATGAACACGATCAGCGCGGCCGTCGCCCAGGTCAGGTACGGGTAAAGCCACATCCTCACGACGAGCTTCTCCGGCGCCTCGGCCTGGATGATCTTCCGCATCCGCAGCTGGGAGAAGCAGATCACCAGCCACACGAACAGGGCGACCGCGCCACTGGAGTTCACGAGGAAGAGGAAGACGGAGTCCGGGAACTTGTAGTTGAAGAAGACGGCGACGAATCCGAACGCGACGGACGCGAGGATCGCCGTCCGCGGCACGCCGTTGGCGGTCGTGCGGGCGAAGGACTTCGGTGCGTCGCCGCGCTGGCCGAGCGAGAAGGCCATGCGGGAGGCGGTGTAGAGGCCGGAGTTGAGACAGGACAGCACCGAGGTCAGCACGATGAAGTTCATGATCTGACCCGCGTGCGGAATGCCGAGCGAGTCGAGCGCGGCGACGTAGGAGCCGTCGTCGGCGATGGACTTGCTGTCCCACGGCAGCAGGGACACCACGACGAAGATCGAGCCGAGGTAGAAGACGGCGACTCGCCAGATGATGCTGTTGGTGGCCTTGGTGACGGCCTGCTGCGGGTTCTCGGACTCACCGGCGGCCAGGGTGGCGATCTCGCTTCCCATGAAGGAGAAGACGACCAGGAGCACACCGGTGAGGATGGCGCCGGCGCCGTGGGGCAGGAAGCCGCCGTGCTCGGTGAGGTTGCTCAGTCCGGCCTGGTCACTGTCGACGCCGGGCAGCACGCCGAACACGGCGAGCCCGCCGATGACGATGAACGCGGCGATCGCGACCACCTTGATCCCGGCGAACCAGAACTCGAACTCGCCGTACGACCCGACGGAGACGAGGTTGGTGGCGGTGAGCACCAACATCACGATCAGGGCCCAGGCCCACTGCGGCACGGCCGGGATCCACCCCTCAAGGATCACGGCACCGGCGGTCGCCTCGACGGCCAGCACGACCACCCAGAAGAACCAGTACAGCCAGCCGATGGAGAAACCGGCCCAGGGCCCGAGCGCCCGGTCGGCGTGCGCGGAGAAGGAACCGGAGGTCGGGTTGGCGGCCGACATCTCACCGAGCATCCTCATGACCAGCACGACGAGCGTGCCGACGAGGGCGTACGACAGCAGGATGCCGGGCCCGGCGGTGGCGATGCCGGAGCTGGACCCGACGAACAGGCCCGCCCCGATGACACCGCCGATGGCGATCATCGACAGATGCCGGTTCTTGAGCCCGGCCTGGAGCCCGGAGCCGCCACCGGGTTCTCCGGGGCCGCGTTCGTTTTCTGTCGTCTTGAGACTCGGCTGCGAGGTCATGGAACGGATTTCCTTTGCGCCGGGGAGCTGTTTTCCGTACGAACCGCCTGAGCCGTGCGAACGGGGGTGTGTCGCGGCATGACGGTGCACAGGGGCTCATACGAGCGGTGTACGAGCCGGTCCAGTGAATCGGAGGTGAGTGATGAGGAGAACCTTTGAATCCAGATTGTTACTTGAGGTTTTCCTGAGCTTCTATAACGAGGCTCACACTCGCCTCACGTTTTCATGAGCGCCACCCCGCGCGCTTTCCCCGAAACACCCGTGTCACACTCGTCCCATGCGCGTGTACCTCGGCTCGGACCATGCGGGCTACGAACTCAAGAACCACCTCGTCGAGTGGCTGAAGGCGGCGGGTCACGACCCCGTCGACTGCGGCCCGCACATCTACGACGCCCAGGACGACTACCCGCCCTTCTGCCTCCGCGCCGCAGAGCGGACGGCCGCGGACCCCGACGCCCTCGGCATCGTCATCGGCGGCTCCGGCAACGGCGAGCAGATCGCGGCGAACAAGGTCAAGGGCGTACGTGCGGCGCTCGCCTGGAGCGAGGAGACGGCGGCGCTCGGCCGTCAGCACAACAATGCCAACGTCGTCGCCGTGGGCGCGCGCATGCACTCGCAGGACGAGGCGACGGCGTTCATCGAGACGTTCCTCGGCACGCCGTTCTCCGGCGACGAACGTCACATTCGCCGGATCGACATGCTCAACGCATACGAGTCCACAGGCGACCTCCCTCCCATCCCGCCCCACCACCCCCAGTCGTAAGCCCCCGGGCCCGGCCTCCACGAGGCGTACGCCCGAACGGCTGAGGTCAGGTGGTCGCGCCGAGCGGGGAGCGGACCCCGGGTCAGGTGTGTGCGGGCGCGGGGATCCGGCCACCGCCGCGGCCCCGGCATCCGGGAGCCCGACGTGGAGGCCCCTGTCCCGGCCCGACGTCGGCGGCAGGGGTCGAGGCCGTCGTGGAGGCGGGGCGGTGTCCGAGCCCCTTGAGGACCTGCCTCGGGCGCGGTCACCCCTGGGCACAAGGCGACGATCACAGGAGATACCCGTGCCGGAAGGCCACACCATCCACCGACTGGCCCACGACTACGCCAGCGCCTTCCTCGGCACGACCCCCCAGGTGACCAGCCCCCAGGGCAAGTTCACCGACGCCGCCGCCCTCCTCACCGGCACGGAACTCACCCGCACGGAAGCCCACGGCAAACACCTCTTCCTCGGCTTCCACGCCACCGACTGGATCCACATCCACCTCGGCCTCTTCGGCAAGGTCACCTTCGGCCCGGCCCCCGCACCCCCGCCCACCGACACCGTCCGCCTCCGCCTCGCGAGCGACACCACCCACGTGGACCTCCGCGGTCCCACCACCTGCGCCCTCATCACACCCCCGGAGAAGCAGGCGATACACGACCGCCTCGGCCCCGACCCCCTCCGCGACGACGCCGACCCGGACACCGCGTACCGCCGCGTCTCCCGCAGCCGTACGACCATCGCCGCCCTGCTCATGGACCAGAAGGTCATCGCCGGCGTAGGAAACGTCTACCGCGCGGAGGTCCTCTTCCGGCACCGCATCGACCCGTACCGCCCCGGCAAGGACATCACCCCGTCCGAGTGGCACGCGATCTGGACCGACCTGGTCGAGCTCATGCACGAGGGCGTCCGCAACAACCGCATCGACACGGTCCGTCCGGAACACACCCCGGAGGAGATGGGCCGCCCGCCCCGCGTGGACGACCACGGCGGCGAGGTGTACGTGTACCGCAGGGCCAACCAGCCCTGCCACATCTGTGGCGGCGAGATCCGCACCGCCGATCTCGCCGCCCGCAACCTCTTCTGGTGCCCGGCCTGCCAACGCCCCTGAGGAACCCCGACCTCAGAAGCCGTGCGGCAACCACGGCGCCACGCCGGTCCCGAACCCCAGCGAGGCCTCAGCCAACGCCCCCCGCCGCACCTCCCGCACACGCCCCGCCGCCCCCAACGAGGCCAGCGACACACCCCCGAGGTACGCCGCGCCCACCTCCCGTACGGACAGAGCGACATCCGCCGCATCCGCCGTACGCTCGCAGGACGCCCCCTTCGCATCCCCGCTGAGCCGCCAACGCCCGGCGTTCCAGGGGCAGAACGCGTCCTCGACCTCGAACACCACATCCACCGGCGCCTGATACGTCCGCGCCTCCAGCGCGGCCCCCAGCTCCACCGGCCGTACGTACAGCGAGTCCCCCAACCGCGGCTGACACCGCCGTATGTCGGACACCCAGTGCCGCCACGCGTCGTCCACCGGCCGACCCCGCCCCCGCACCACCAGCGACGACGTCAGGTCGATGCCGAACAGGAACCGCCACAGCGCCGCGTCCGCCGCGGGATCCAGCGCGGCCGAGTTCTCCAGGATCACCGTGCCGTTGGGCCCGCTGGCCTCCCAGCCCGGCTTGATGCGATACCGCGCGTACCCGACCGTCTCGCCGTCCCGCTCCGCGAGGACGCACTGCAGAGGTGACGCCCCCTCCCGCCCGCTCTCCGGATCGAGCACCCCGAGCCGCTCCCAGCCGGGCTGCCGGGCCAGCATCCCGGGCCGCGACGGAACCAGCCGGGCGTACACCGCCTCACACACGTCGAGGACGTCGGCAGGAACGGCGTAACGCACGCGTACGTCATCCGTGCCCGCCGGCAGCGACGTGAGCCGCACCCGGGTCGTGTCGATCTCGGCGTTCAACTGCAAGGTGGCGCTCCCGTATCCGAACCGGCCGTAGATCGCCGGCTCGGAGGCCGTGAGCACGGCCAGCGGCTCGCCCCAGGCGCGGACGTCGTCCAGCTGCCGCCGCATCATCGACGTCAGGATCCCGCGCCGGCGATGCGTGGCGGCCACGCTGACCATCGTGACGCCCGCGGCCGGCACCGAGGCGCCGCCGGGCACCGTGAGCCGGAAGCTGAACGCCCCGGCCGTCCCCACACACTCGTCCCCGTCCCAGACTCCGAGTGAACGGTCGAACTCGGTCAGCGAGTCCCACAACTCCCGTTCCTCGGCGGGCTCCGGGACCCCGCCGAAGCCCCGGATCAGGGTGTCGTACCACATGTTCCAGTCGTCCCGCCGAAGCACCCGCAGGTCGTACGCGGAGCCGGTCGCGTCAGTCACCATGGACCATGCCTACCAGGGCAATGCGGGACGAGCGAGGGATTTTCTCCCGGGTGGCGACGGGTGGCGCACCGTGAAGTTCCCTGTGAAGTCGGTCCTCGGACGGGGGACATGTAGGACCTCCCGTGCCAAGCGACCGGTCCGATGGATAGGGTCCCGAACTAATGGCAGCAGGACGAGAGCGGCGCGCGGAAGCCGAGACGTTCACGGCCCGGTTGAAGAAGCAGTGGCACCGGGCCCGTGTCGGCGTGCGCCGAGCCGCCGTGGACTACTTCCGCGGCGACGGCTCGGACTGGATCGCGCTGGCCGGTCTGCTGCTGCTCGTCCCGCTGATCGCGGCGGCGACCCTGGCGAACTCCGTGTGGTTCTCGCCGGCCGCGCTGGTTCTGCCGGTCGTCGTCGGCGGTCTGCTGCTGCGCCCGGCGAGCCTGCTCGGCCTGTACGCGGCGGCCGCCACGGCGCTGATCGTGGAGTCGGTGCGGCTGGGGCCCTACACGGAGGGGCCGTCCAGGGTCACCCCGGGTGTGGTGCTGGTGGTCGCGGCCTGCGGTTTCTTCGGTCTGCTGCTCGCCCAGTTCCGCAGCCGGGTCGGCGTGCCCTGGCGGCGCGGCGGCACCATGCTGTTCGACCTGCGCGAACGCATCCGGGTGCAGAGCAAGCTGCCCGGTCTGCCGGACGGCTGGCACCGCGAGATGGCGCTGCGCCCGGCGGGCGGCCAGTCCTTCTCGGGCGACTTCGTGGTGGCGGCGCGTACCAACGGCGGCCGTACGCTCGAGGTCGTCCTCACCGACGTCTCCGGCAAGGGCATGGACGCGGGCTCCCGCGCGCTGCTCCTGTCCGGCGCGTTCGGCGGCCTGCTGGGCTCCCTCCCGCCGCACGCCTTCCTCCCCGCCGCGAACGGCTACCTGCTCCGCCAGGACTGGGACGAGGGCTTCGCGACCTCCATCCATCTGGTCCTCGACCTCGACTCCGGCGACTACGAGCTCTACTCCGCCGGGCACCCGCCGGGCCTCCAGCTCAGCGCGGGCACCGGCCGCTGGGAGGAGAAGGTGGCGGAGGGCCCGCTCCTCGGTGTGTACGACGGTGCCCAGTTCGACCCGGTCAAGGGCTCGTTGCGACCGGGCGACGTGCTGATGCTGTTCACGGACGGCCTGGTGGAGACCTCCGACCGCGACATCGTCGAGGGCATCGACCGGCTCACCGGCGAGGCCGACCGGTACGTCGCCGGGGGCTTCCACGGCGCCGCCTGGCACCTCATCGAGGCGGTGGCCAAGGACGTCAACGACGACCGGGCCCTGCTGCTGATCTGCCGAGAGGGCCCGACGGCGGCCGCCGCCCGCTGAGGTGCGGTTCCCCTCAGGTGCACACTGGGGCCGTGACCGAGACACCCCGCACCCCGCTGACCCTTGCCCAGGTCGAGGCCACCGCCCGCGCCGCGCACGCCGGCCAGACCGACAAGGCCGGACGGCCCTACGCCGAGCATCTCCAGGCCGTCGCGGAGGGCGTACGGGCACGGGGCGGCGACGGGGAGCAGATCGCGGCGGCCTGGCTGCACGATGCCGTCGAGGACGACGTGCTCTCGCCTGAGTGGCTGCGCGAAGCCGCGCTGAGCAGCCGTACCAAGGACATCGTCCTCGCGGTCACCAAGCGGGCCGGGGAACCGCCCGAGGCGTACGCCGCGCGCATCCTCGCCACGCCCGGCGCGCTGCTGGTGAAGGAGTCGGACCTGGCGCACAACGCGGACCCGGCACGCCTCGCGGTCCTCGACGAGGCCACCCGCAAACGACTGACCGAGAAGTACACGCGGATGCGCGCACTTCTCGGTCTCGTCGGATGAATTCCGGTACGGGCGTCAGGCGTTGACCTTCTCGCGTTCGCGCTCGCGCCGCTCGGCGCTCTGGCGCTCACGGGCGAGCTCGGCCGCGTCCCGCTTGAAGGCCCACTCCATCTTCGGCTCCATCGCGAACCGGAAGATCCGCTGCACCGGCTTGGTGCACAGCACCGTCACGACGGCGGCCGCGGCGACGGTCACGGCGATCTCACCGAGCGGCTGGTGCATCCACGTCGGCTCGAACCAGCCCTGGTAGTCCCCGGCCTTCACCAGGAAGCCGTGCAGCAGGTAGCCGTAGAGCGTGCCGGCGCCGAGCGCGGTGAACCACATGTGGCGGCGCGGCACCCAGGCGAAGAAGCAGGCGGTCAGCACCAGGGAGCAGCCGAACATCGCGAGCACCATGACCGGGCCGGTCCACCACGGCGCGCCCAGCTCCTGCGCGGAGTCCCGGTGGTAGAACCACGCGGTGTTCATGCGCGGCACGGCCCACCAGCTGAAGGCCAGCGCGGCCGCGAACACGGGCACCGAGGCGATCCGCACGGAACGGCGGCGCACCATGTGGAAGTGCTCGGGCTTCATCACCAGGCCCAGCACGAAGAACGGCAGGAACTGGAGGACCCGCTGGAGGTCCAGGTCGTCACCGATCTCCGGGGAGACGGTCGCGAGCATCGCGAGGCCGAGCGCGAGCGGCAGCGGCCAGCGCGCCATCTTCCAGATGGGAGTGGTCATCCGCCAGATGAACAGCGCGCACAGGAACCAGGTCAGGTACCAGGGATCGAGAAGGCTGATCGCCTGTCCCGGGTCGTTGTCGATGAACCGCTTGAAGAGCGGGTAGGCCGTCTCGAAGATGATGTACGGCACGGCCACGCCGGTGATCAGGCGCTTGAGCCGGTCGGGCCGCATGTCGAAACTGCGCGAGAAGTAGCCGGAGATGATGATGAACGCCGGCATGTGGAACGCGTAGACGACCTGGTACGCGGCCTCGAGTATCCGGCTGTCGCCCTTGAGCGGCTCCCAGGCGTGGCCCATGGCCACCAGCACGATCGCGAGGTACTTCGCGTTGTCGAAGAACGCGTCGCGCTGCTTGCCGCTCTGCTTCTTCTGCGGGCTCTGCGGCGAGCGCGGGCTCGGCACTCCGTCGGCCGACGACTGTGCCGGGGGAAGTGGCGCCCTGCGGTCGCCGTTCGGTCGCAGCGAGTTCGTCACAGACCCTCCCACCAGGAGCTCGGGGAGACGATCCGGGACCTCGCTGCGCTTGCGGGGGACGAGGCAGCGTGGAACATCTGAGGCACCCTAGCGTTCCCTGCGGCTATTCGTAAAACGCCGGATGTGAATCCTGGCTATTCGCTGTGGGTACCCCGGATTTCGGGTAGTTGACGTCACTGTCGGAGTGATGGCCAACACATCGTCCGACGACGGACTGTGCTCATCACACCCGCCCTGCTTGTCGTGACACTTCCGGACTAAGCGCCCCATAAGACCAGCAGGCGACTCCGGCGGAATGTCCGCTTCCGCGCCCCTTCGAAGCCTGCCCGCAGGGTTGTTGAGGGGCATGCGAGGGCAATTCGAATTAGCTGCGAACGCGTTGTGTGGGCACGGAAACGATTCGATCGAATTCCTTGTGCGGGTGGCGCATCGAATTGTCGTGCGAGTCCCTGCTGTTCGCCCCCTGGCCCCAGGCGGCGCACACCGGTTCGGGCACGAGTGAGGTGGTCGATGCGTCATGGGTCGCATAGCCCGGCCGGGTTGGTGGCACGATGGTTCTGGCGGGGTGCGCGTGGTCGCGTCCCCCGGCCGGGAGAGCGGACCGACCGAGGGTGTGATCAGTTGTGGCTATTTCACTGTCTGTGGTGCTGCTGTTGGCGATCATCCTTGTGGTGTTGCTGAGAGGAGGATCCATCAAGGCAGGCCCAGCGATCGTGGCGGTCCTCTTCGGCTTCTTCCTCGCCTCGACCGGTATGGCCGACGACATCCAGCGCTTCCTCAACTCGATAGCGCAGACCATCAACTCCATCAGCTTCTGACCGGGCCGGTACGGCCGGCCCCAGGAGCGTGCGTGTCGGGGGGCGCTGCGCGACCCCGACCCTGCTGAGGTGGGTGGCCACCGCATCGAGACCGCCTCGGCTCCGGCGGCGCGGGTGTGGTCCACCTGGCCCGCTCGGCCTCCGGCCGGCCCCTCGGTCTCGGCCAGGACGGCGATCACCTGGTGCTCGCGGACGCGTTCTCGCCGGCCGACGGCCTCACCCTGGTCGGCGACGCCCTGTACGTCCCGTGCGGCGACCGCTCGGTCTGCACGGTCGACGTACCCGACCTGTGAACCCCCGTCCCCGGATCAGGCCGGAATCGCTCGACCGGGCGAACGCCGGCGGGGTGGAACGAGCGCCATGAGCCGGGTTGCCGACGTGATGATCTCGACCGATGACGCCGATCGGGCAAACGTCGAGGCACTGAGCGCCTGGCTGCGCGAGGTGCCTGACCTGACACACGAGCCGACCTGACGCATGAACGCCGAAGGCCCGGGGAGAGGAGAACCACCTCTCGCCCGGGCCTTCGGCCTACGGAGCGGGCGACGGGAATCGAACCCGCGTAGCTAGTTTGGAAGACTAGGGCTCTACCATTGAGCTACGCCCGCACAGCGCGCGCCGCAGGTCGGGTGACCGCGGCACTGAAGGCATCGTAGCGGGTCGGGCCCGTCCGTCGCACACCGCATTCCCGCCGTGGCCGACGCGGCACGGGCCCTGTGGAAATGCGGCGGCCGCACCGCCTGGCGGCATGTACCCTACGTGTCGCACCAGACGGGGTGTGGCGCAGCTTGGTAGCGCGTCCGCTTTGGGAGCGGAAGGCCGTGGGTTCAAATCCCGCCACCCCGACCAGCCGGCCGATCACCTCGCGTGATCGTCTCCTGATCACTCGCGTGATCGCCTTTTGGGCGGTGTAGTCGCTGCCGTTACTATGCAAGCTGCACGCCCGTGTGTCTCATCGTCTGAAGTCCTCCGGGCGGCGAAATCCGCCGGGCCGCTCTGGCACCGGCAGAACCCAAGAAGTCAGCCACAAGGAGACCGAACCGTGAAGAGCGCCGTGGAGACCCTGAACCCGACTCGGGTTCGGCTCACTGTCGAGGTGCCCTTCGAGGAGCTCAAGGACAGCCTCGACGCGGCGTACAAGAAGATCAACCAGCAGGTCACGGTGAAGGGCTTCCGCAAGGGCAAGGTCCCGGCCCGGGTCATCGACCAGCGGTTCGGCCGCGGTGCGGTGCTGGAGGAGGCCGTCAACGACGCGCTGCCGAAGTTCTACACCGACGCGGTCAACGAGGCCGAGCTGAGCCCCCTGGGCCAGCCTGAGGTCGACATCACGGAGCTGAAGGACGGCGAGACGCTGAACTTCACCGCCGAGGTCGACATCCGCCCCGCGATCGAGATCCCGGACTACTCCGGCATCGAGGTCGAGGTCGACGCGGTCGAGGTCACCGACGAGGACGTCGACAAGGCGGTCGAGGAGCTCCGTGAGCGTTTCGCCTCCACCGCCCCGGTCGAGCGTGCCGCCGAGGACGGCGATGTCGTGACGATCGACCTGGAGGCCAAGGTCGAGGGCGAGGTCCTCGAGGACGGCGTCGCCAACGGCGTCTCCTACACCATCGGCTCCGGCGAGCTGCTGGACGGCATCGACGACGCCGTGAAGGGCCTGGAGGCCGGTGGCGAGGCCACCTTCACCTCCGAGCTCAAGGGCGGCTCCGCGGCCGGCAAGGAGGCCGAGGTCACCGTCAAGGTCACCCAGGTCGCCAAGCGTGAACTGCCCGAGCTGGACGACGAGTTCGCGCAGCTCGCCTCCGAGTTCGACACCATCGAGGAGCTGCGCGCCGACAGCCGCAAGCGCCTCGAGAACATGAAGCAGTACGACCAGGCCACGCAGGCCCAGGAGCGCGTCCTGGAGAAGCTGCTCGAGCTGGTCGAGGTCCCGGTCCCCGAGAAGCTGCTCGAGGACGAGGTCAACACCCGCAAGCACAACCTCGAGCACCACCAGCTCGGCCAGATGGGTCTCGACCTCGCGAAGTACCTGGAGATCCAGGGCAAGAGCGAGGAGGAGTTCGAGACCGAGACCCGCGAGGCCGCGGTCAAGGGCATCAAGACCCAGTTCGTGCTCGACGAGCTCGTCAAGCAGGAGAAGCTCAACGTCAACCAGGAGGAGCTCACCGAGCACCTCATGCGGCGTGCCTCCTCCTCCGGCATGTCCCCCGACCAGTTCGCCCAGGCCGTCGTCGAGGGCGGCCAGGTTCCGCTCCTGGTCGGCGAGGTCGCCCGCGGCAAGGCCCTGGCCGTCGTGGTCGAGAAGGCCACGGTCAAGGACACCAACGGCGAGATCATCGACCTCGACGACGAAGAGGACGAGGAGACCACCGAGGCCTCCGCCGAGGAGACCCCGGCCGAGACCGCCGAGGAGAAGACCGAGGGCTGAGCCCCCGGGCACTTCGCAACGCCGTAAGGACGGGCCCCGAGACACACAGTGCTTCTCGGGGCCCGTCGCGTTACCGGCCCCCGAGTCGCTACGCCCCCGGCGAACACTCCCATCTCCGGGATTCCCCGAAGGGACCCGCGCGTTAGGGTCCATGAGTACCAGGGCAGTGGAGTCTCCGATACGGCTCCCGCCCCGCAGGGAACACGTGAAGACGGCCCGGCGCCGTCGTAAGACGAGCAGGTGGATACGTGACGAATCTGATGCCTTCAGCCGCCGGCGAGCCTTCCATCGGTGGTGGCCTCGGCGACCAGGTCTACAACCGGCTGCTCAACGAGCGGATCATCTTCCTCGGCCAGCCGGTCGACGACGACATCGCGAACAAGATCACCGCACAGCTGCTGCTCCTTGCCGCCGAACCGGACAAGGACATCTACCTGTACATCAACAGCCCCGGCGGTTCGATCACGGCCGGCATGGCGATCTACGACACCATGCAGTACATCAAGAACGACGTGGTGACGATCGCCATGGGTCTCGCGGCCTCGATGGGACAGTTCCTGCTCAGCGCGGGCACCCCCGGCAAGCGCTTCGCGCTGCCGAACGCCGAGATCCTCATCCACCAGCCCTCCGCCGGCCTGGCGGGCTCCGCCTCCGACATCAAGATCCACGCCGAGCGGCTGCTGCACACCAAGAAGCGCATGGCCGAGCTCACCGCCCAGCACACCGGCCAGACGGTCGAGCAGATCACCCGCGACTCGGACCGCGACCGCTGGTTCGACGCCTTCGAGGCCAAGGAGTACGGCCTCATCGACGACGTCATGCCCACGGCCGCCGGCATGCCGGGCGGCGGCGGCACCGGGGCCTGAGAGGTCCCCACGGGGCCTGTGGCGCCCCGTGAGGCCCACGGAGCCCTCCCGGGCCCCAGCGACCCCAGACAGCCCCAGCCGACCGCCTCAGCCCTTTTCAGGAGACACCGTGAACCAGTTCCCCGGCAGTGGGATCTACGACCGTATGCACGCCGTTCAGGACATGCGCGCCGCTCAGGGCGAGTACACCGGCCCGCAGGCCGAGTCCCGCTACGTCATCCCGCGCTTCGTCGAGCGCACCTCCCAGGGCATCCGCGAGTACGACCCGTACGCGAAGCTCTTCGAGGAGCGCGTGATCTTCCTCGGCGTCCAGATCGACGACGCCTCCGCCAACGACGTCATGGCGCAGCTGCTGTGCCTGGAGTCGATGGACCCCGACCGTGACATCTCGGTCTACATCAACAGCCCCGGTGGCTCCTTCACGGCGCTCACGGCGATCTACGACACGATGCAGTACGTGAAGCCGGACATCCAGACGGTGTGCATGGGCCAGGCGGCCTCCGCCGCCGCCGTCCTGCTGGCCGCCGGTACGCCGGGCAAGCGCATGGCCCTGCCGAACGCGCGCGTGCTGATCCACCAGCCGTACAGCGAGACCGGCCGCGGTCAGGTGTCCGACCTGGAGATCGCCGCCAACGAGATCCTCCGGATGCGCTCGCAGCTGGAGGAGATGCTGGCCAAGCACTCCACGCAGACGATCGAGAAGATCCGTGAGGACATCGAGCGCGACAAGATCCTCACGGCCGAGGACGCACTGAGCTACGGCCTGATCGACCAGGTCATCACCACCCGGAAGATGGACAACTCGAGCCTGCGCTGAGGCGAGAGGCTGTATCGTCTGCCGCCCCTTGGCATGGTTTGGCAGGGTTCACGTCAAAGCGAACCGCGCCAAGGGGGGCCCGAACGAGGGGCCCGGCAAGGTACCGTCGGACATAAGGCAGCACCAGGAGTCCGCTGGACGTCGGCGTCCAGGAGTCTCCCAGGCGAAGGGGAAGCACACCGTGGCACGCATCGGTGACGGCGGCGATCTGCTCAAGTGCTCGTTCTGCGGCAAGAGCCAGAAGCAGGTCAAGAAGCTCATCGCAGGGCCCGGTGTGTACATCTGCGACGAGTGCATCGACCTCTGCAACGAGATCATCGAGGAAGAGCTGGCGGAGACCAGCGAGGTCCGCTGGGAGGAGCTCCCGAAGCCCCGCGAGATCTACGAGTTCCTCGAGGGGTACGTGGTCGGCCAGGAGGCCGCCAAGAAGGCCCTCTCCGTCGCGGTGTACAACCACTACAAGCGGGTCCAGGCCGGTGAGAACGGCGGGGCGAACGGCCGCGACGACGCCATCGAGTTGGCGAAGTCCAACATCCTCCTGCTCGGCCCCACGGGCTCCGGCAAGACCCTCCTGGCACAGACCCTCGCGCGGATGCTGAACGTCCCCTTCGCGATCGCCGACGCCACGGCCCTGACGGAGGCCGGCTACGTCGGCGAGGACGTCGAGAACATCCTGCTCAAGCTGATCCAGGCCGCCGACTACGACGTCAAGAAGGCCGAGACCGGGATCATCTACATCGACGAGATCGACAAGGTCGCGAGGAAGAGTGAAAACCCCTCGATCACTCGCGACGTCTCGGGCGAGGGTGTCCAGCAGGCCCTGCTGAAGATCCTGGAGGGGACCACGGCCTCGGTCCCGCCGCAGGGCGGCCGCAAACACCCCCACCAGGAGTTCATCCAGATCGACACGACGAACGTGCTGTTCATCGTGGGTGGTGCCTTCGCGGGCCTGGAGAAGATCATCGAATCCCGCGCCGGCGCCAAGGGCATCGGCTTCGGCGCGCAGATCCGCTCCAAGCGCGAGATGGAGTCCAAGGACCAGTTCCAGGAGGTCATGCCGGAGGACCTGGTCAAGTTCGGCATGATCCCCGAGTTCATCGGCCGCCTGCCGGTCATCACCTCGGTCCACAACCTCGACCGCGAGGCCCTGCTCCAGATCCTCGTCGAGCCGCGCAACGCGCTCGTCAAGCAGTACGAGCGCCTCTTCGAACTCGACGGTGTGGAGCTGGACTTCGAGCGCGAGGCCCTCGAAGCCATCGCCGACCAGGCCATCCTCCGCCAGACCGGCGCGCGCGGCCTGCGCGCCATCATGGAGGAGGTCCTCCAGGGCGTGATGTACGAGGTCCCGTCCCGCAAGGACGTGGCCCGGGTCGTCATCACGGCGGACGTCGTCCAGTCGAACGTGAACCCGACGCTGATTCCGCGGGATGCGCGAGGACGGGGTCCGGGAGAGCAGAAGACGGCCTAGTCACCCACTGCACGCGAAGGCGCCCGGCACTGCTGCCGGGCGCCTTCGTCGTTGCGGGCGTCAGGCCTTGACGCGGACTTCCTTGCGCACCTTGGTGGTGAGGTCGATCGCCACGTCCTGGGTGACGCCCTGCGCCGCGTCACCCGGCGACACGATGGCGATGGTGCTGTAGTCGGCCCACACGCAGAACCAGTTGGTCTTCTCCTTCTTGGTCCGCCGGTCCTGCCCCTTGAGCGACTGGCACTTCATGACCGCGCCGTCGAGGTCCGCCTCCTCGGGCTCGCCGACCAGCTCGGGCCTGCCGGATTTGGAGGCGGAGTCCTTCTCGGCCGACTTCTTGAAGTTGGCGAAGAACAGGTCCAGAGTTGCCTGCGGGTCGGAGATCTCGCCGTAGGCACCGGCCACCGAAAGGGTCTTGGCCGTCGCCATCTTCGCCGCGGACGACGGATCGTCGGGGTCGTAGTCGCTCAGGTCCACCGTGTTGTAGAGGCCTGTCGCGGTCTTGGCGTTCTTGACGCCGCTCTTCTCCAGCTCCGACGTCGAGCCGGAGCCGGCGGTCTGCCCGTCCTTCGTGGTGCGCTTGTAGTCGCTGAGCACCGTCGCCGGCGTCGTCAGCTTGTGCGGCCCGTCGTCCTCCAGGCCGCCACCCCCGCCGATCACGAAGTACGCGCCCACACCGATCGCGGCCACGACGGCCACGGCGCCGATGATGATGCCCGTCTTCTTCTTGCCGCCGCCCGGTTCCGGGGGCTGGGGCCCGCCGTACGGGGCCTGGCCGTAGGGCGGCTGCTGGCCGTACGGGGGCTGCTGGCCGTAGGGGTTCGGCTGGGGCGGGACGCCCTGCGGGGGCTGCTGCGGGTAGCCGTAGCCGGGCTGGGGCGGAGGGGCCTGCTGGGGGTACCCGTAGCCGGGCTGCGGAGCCTGCGGCGGCTGGCCGTACGGTCCGGGCTGACCGTACGGTCCAGGCTGCTGGGGCTGCCCGCCGTACGGGCCCGGCTGGTTGTAGCTCATGTTCTGGGTTCCCCTCCAGATGCTTATGCGTTCGAGACATCCTGGCGCAGACCCGCCGTGTGCATGGCATCGGGCCCTTCACCGTTACAAAGCAAACGCGTTTCGGGGCGGGGCAGTGACGCCTCTAAACTGACCCCCGTGACCGAGAACGCTCAGCAGCAGCCACCAGCGCCCAGCACCGACCTGCCGACCCAGTACGCGCCGGCCGACGTAGAGGGGCCGCTGTACGAGCGCTGGGTGGAGCGGGGTTACTTCGACGCGGACGAGAAGAGCGACAAGCCGCCGTACACCATCGTCATCCCGCCGCCGAACGTCACGGGCTCGCTCCACCTGGGGCACGCCTTCGAGCACACCCTCATCGACGCCCTGACCCGCCGCAAGCGCATGCAGGGGTACGAGACGCTGTGGCAGCCCGGCATGGACCACGCCGGTATCGCCACACAGAACGTCGTCGAGCGGGAGCTCGCCAAGGAGGGCAAGTCCCGCCACGACCTGGGCCGTGAGGCGTTCGTGGAGCGCGTCTGGCAGTGGAAGGGTGAGTCCGGCGGGCAGATCAGCGGCCAGATGCGGCGCCTCGGTGACGGTGTCGCCTGGTCGCGCGAGCGCTTCACGATGGACGAGGGCCTGTCCCAGGCCGTCCAGACCATCTTCAAGCGGCTCTACGACGACGAGCTGATCTACCGCGCCGAGCGCATCATCAACTGGTGTCCGCGCTGTCTGACCGCCATCTCGGACATCGAGGTCGAGTACCAGGACGACGACGGCGAGCTCGTCTCCATGAAGTACGGCGACGGGGACGACACCATCGTCGTCGCCACCACCCGCGCCGAGACGATGCTCGGTGACACGGCCGTCGCCGTCCACCCCGACGACGAGCGCTACCGGCACCTGATCGGCAAGCTGGTCAAGCTGCCGCTGACCGACCGCTCCATCCCGGTCGTCGCGGACGAGCACGTCGACCCGGAGTTCGGCACGGGTGCCGTCAAGGTCACCCCCGCGCACGACCCGAACGACTTCGAGATCGGCCAGCGTCACGGCCTCCCGGCTCTGACGATCATGGACGAGCACGCCGTGATCACCGCCCACGGCCCCTTCCAGGGCCTGGACCGGCTGGAGGCCCGCTCCGCCATCGTCGCCGCGCTGCGCGCCGAGGGCCGGATCGTCGCCGAGAAGCGGCCGTACGTCCACTCGGTGGGCCACTGCTCGCGTTGCAAGACCACCATCGAGCCGCGCCTGTCCATGCAGTGGTGGGTCAAGGTCGGCCCGCTCGCCAAGGCCGCCGGCGACGCCGTCCGCGACGGACGCGTCAAGATCCACCCCCAGGAGATGGAGAAGCGCTACTTCGACTGGATCGACAACCTCCACGACTGGTGCATCTCGCGGCAGTTGTGGTGGGGCCACCGCATCCCGGTCTGGTACGGGCCGAACGGCGAGGTCGTCTGCGTCGGGCCCGACGAGGAGCCGCCCGGGACCGAGGCCGAGGGCTGGCGGCAGGACACCGACGTCCTCGACACCTGGTTCTCCTCCGGCCTGTGGCCGTTCTCCACGCTCGGCTGGCCCGAACAGACCGAGTCGCTGGCGAAGTTCTATCCGAACTCCGTCCTGGTCACCGGCTACGACATCCTCTTCTTCTGGGTCGCCCGGATGATGTTGTTCGGCCTCTACGCGATGGAGGGCACCCCGCCGTTCCGCACCATCGCCCTGCACGGCATGGTCCGCGACCAGTTCGGCAAGAAGATGTCGAAGTCCTTCGGCAACGCGGTCAACCCGCTGGACTGGATGGACAAGTACGGCAGCGACGCCCTGCGCTTCACCCTCGCCCGGGGCGCCAACCCCGGCGTCGACGTCCCGATCGGCGAGGACTGGGTCCAGGGCTCCCGCAACTTCGCCAACAAGATCTGGAACGCCACGCGCTTCGCGATGATGAACGGCGCGACGGTGGACGGGCCGCTGCCGGACCGGGCGAAGATGTCGTCGACCGACCGCTGGATCCTGTCCCGGCTCAACTCGGTCGTCGCCGAAGTCGACGCGTACTACGACGACTACCAGTTCGCGAAGCTCTCCGACGCCCTGTTCCACTTCGCGTGGGACGAGGTCTTCGACTGGTACGTCGAGCTGTCCAAGACGACGTTCCAGGCGGGCGGCGAGGCGGCCGAGGTCAGCAAGCGCGTCCTCGGTGAGGTCCTCGACGTCACGCTGAAGCTGCTGCACCCGGTGGTCCCGTTCGTCACGGAGACGCTGTGGACGACGCTGACCGGCGGCGAGTCGGTCGTGATCGCCGACTGGCCGAAGGACAGTTCGTTCCGGGACGCCGACGCCGAGCGTGAGATCGAGAGCCTCCAGTCGGTCATCACCGAGGTCCGCCGCTTCCGTGCCGACCAGGGTCTCCAGCCCGGCCAGCGGGTTCCGGCCCGGCTGACGCTGGACGGCACGCCGTTCGCGACCCACGAGGCCGCCATCCGGCAGCTGCTGCGGCTCCAGCCGGAGGGCGACGCCTTCACGGCCACGGCGACCCTCCCGGTCGCCGGCGCCGAGGTCGCCCTCGACCTGTCCGGCACGATCGATGTCGCGGCGGAACGGAAGCGGCTGGCGAAGGACCTCGCCGCTGCGGAGAAGGAGAAGGCGCAGGCCAACGCCAAGCTCGGCAACGAGGCGTTCCTTGCGAAGGCCCCCGACCACGTGGTGGAGAAGATCCGCACCCGCCTCACCAAGGCGGAGGAGGACATCGCCCGCATCCAGGCCCAGCTGGAGAGGCTGCCACAGGCGTAGAGGTTCGTACGGCCGTAGAGGCCCCGGTGCTGATCAGCGCCGGGGCCTCTCTGCGGTCAGGGGCGCGGGGAACGGCGCGACAAGCCACGACGAACCCGCAGGCAGGGGACGACACAAACCACCCCCGACCGATGTCACTGTCCCTCCGTAGACTGGGCCCCGTGAGCGAGCTCCCTCCAGACCACAGCGACGACCAGCCCGACCCCCTCAACACCTTCGACGAGATCATCGCGGAGGAGACCACCCGCGACCCCGACCTCGCCGTCATCGAAGCCGGCAGCCGAACCCTGCGCACCCAGGGCGGCCCCCCGGAGGCCGACATCCCGACCCGCCCCGACGACCCCGAGGTCGACAAGGCCCTGCGCGAGGTCGAGGCGGAGCTCGCCACGCGCTGGGGCGAGACCAAGCTGGAGCCCTCGGTCAGCCGTATCGCCGCGCTGATGGACGTGCTGGGGGACCCGCAGCGGTCGTACCCGTCGATCCACATCACCGGGACCAACGGCAAGACCTCCACGGCCCGCATGATCGAGGCCCTCCTCGGCGCCTTCGAGCTGCGGACCGGCCGCTACACCTCGCCGCACGTGCAGTCGATCACCGAGCGCATCAGCCTGGACGGCGCCCCGATCTCCGCCGAGCGGTTCATCGAGACGTACCAGGACATCAAGCCGTACATCGAGATGGTCGACGCGCAGCAGGACTACCGGCTGTCCTTCTTCGAGGTGCTCACGGGCATGGCGTACGCAGCGTTCGCCGACGCGCCCGCCGACGTCGCCGTCGTCGAGGTCGGCATGGGCGGCTCCTGGGACGCCACGAACGTGATCGACGGTGACGTCGCCGTCGTCACGCCCATAGACCTCGACCACACCGACCGGCTCGGCACCACGCACGCGGAGATCGCCGCCGAGAAGGCCGGCATCGTCAAGCAGGACGCGACCGTCATCCTGGCGCAGCAGCCGGTCGACGCGGCGCAGGTGCTGCTGAAGAGGGCCGTCGAGGTGGACGCGACCGTGGCCCGGGAGGGGCTGGAGTTCGGTGTCGTGGACCGGCAGGTGGCCGTCGGCGGGCAGCTGCTGACGCTGCGCGGGCTCGGCGGCGAGTACACCGAGGTGTACCTGCCGCTGCACGGCGCCCACCAGGCGCACAACGCGGCCGTCGCGCTCGCCGCCGTCGAGGCGTTCTTCGGCGTCGGTGCGCAGCGGGCCGAGTCGCTGGACCTGGACACGGTCCGCAAGGCGTTCGCGGCCGTCGCCTCGCCGGGGCGGCTGGAGGTCGTGCGGCGGTCCCCGACCGTCGTGCTCGACGCCGCCCACAACCCGGCGGGCGCCCGGGCGGCGGCCGAGGCGATCGGTGAGGCCTTCCAGTTCAGCCGGCTCATCGGTGTCGTCGGCGCGAGCGGCGACAAGAACGTGCGGGGGCTGCTGGAGGCCTTCGAGCCGGTGTTCGCCGAGATCGTGGTCACGCAGAACTCCAGTCAGCGCGCGATGGACGCCGACGAGCTGGCCGGCATCGCCGTCGAGGTGTTCGGCGAGGAGCGCGTCCAGGTCGAGCCGCGGCTGCCCGACGCGCTGGAGGCCGCGATCACGCTGGCCGAGGAGGAGGGCGAGTTCGCGGGCGGTGGTGTGCTCGTCACCGGTTCCGTCATCACCGTCGGCGAGGCCCGACTGCTCCTGGGGAGGGGCTGAGATCCCGTGCGTACGCTCTGTTCTTCGACCCTGATCGGCGAGTTCTTCGTCATCGGATTCGCCGGTCTTGTCGCCATGAAGGACCCCGACCTGTCCATGACGACCGTGTGGACGGTCAGCGGTGTCGCGATGTTCCTGTGCCTGGTGCTGTGCGGCCTGGTGACGCGCCCGGGCGGGGTGGCGCTCGGCTGGGCGTTGCAGATCGCGCTCATCGCGTCGGGCTTCGCCGTGCCGATGATGTTCTTCCTGGGCGTGGTCTTCGCGGCCCTGTGGTGGGCGTCCGTGCACTACGGGCGGAAGGTGGACGAGGCGAAGGCGAGATTCGCGGCCCAGTCCGGCTCCTCCACACCTGACGCTGCGTAACAGGCGCCCCGACACGCCGGGTAATCTCGTCTCACCGCACAACCTTGATGCATAAGGAGCCCGTCGTGAGCCAGCGCACCCTCGTCCTCCTCAAGCCCGACGCCGTCCGTCGTGGCCTGACCGGCGAGATCATCAGCCGTATCGAGCGCAAGGCGGGCTGGGCGATCACCGCGCTGGAACTGCGCACCCTGGACCAGGACACGCTGGAGCAGCACTACGGCGAGCACAAGGGCAAGCCCTTCTACGAGCCGCTGGTGGAGTTCATGGCCTCCGGCCCGGTCGTGGCGATGATCGTCGAGGGCGAGCGGGTCATCGAGGGGCTGCGCGCGCTGGCCGGACCGACCGACCCGATCGCCGCGGCCCCCGGCTCCATCCGCGGCGACTTCGGCGTCATCGTGCGGGAGAACCTGATTCACGCTTCCGACTCGGAGGAGTCCGCCGAGCGGGAAGTGAAGATCTTCTTCCCGGGCCGCGCCTAAGGCGAAACGGCGAGGGAAGTCTGGGAGTCACGGCTCCCGGACTTTTCTGGCATATGCGTGGCGATCGAGGGAACGATGCTCCCCGAACGCCCGTCTCCACAAGCGAACCCGCACAGCATCTGCTGACATTGGCGGAGACCCTCCCGCAGTGTTCGCGAAGGCGCGTCTACGATGGAAGCCTTCACGTCACAGCACCCACCTTTGCCTACCTGAAACGCCCTCAAAAGCCAGTGGGAAGGCCAGACGAATCCTGATGGGGAACTCAATGTCGTTCATCGGCCGTGACATGGCTGTCGACCTCGGGACCGCCAACACGCTGGTGTACGTCAGGGGTCGCGGGATCGTACTCAACGAGCCGTCCGTCGTCGCGATCAACACCAACACCGGTGGCATCCTCGCGGTCGGCGCCGAAGCGAAGAAGATGATCGGGCGCACGCCCGGCAACATCGTTGCCGTTCGTCCGTTGAAGGACGGCGTGATCGCCGACTTCGAGATCACCGAGCGGATGCTCCGCTACTTCATCCTGAAGATCCACAAGCGGCGGTATCTGGCTCGTCCGCGGGTCGTCGTCTGCGTGCCCTCGGGCATCACGGGCGTCGAGCGCCGCGCCGTCATCGAGGCGTCGTCCCAGGCCGGCGCCCGCCAGGTGCACATCATCGAGGAGCCCATGGCCGCGGCCATCGGCTCCGGCCTGCCGGTCCACGAGGCCACGGGCAACATGGTGGTCGACATCGGCGGCGGCACCACGGAGGTCGCGGTCATCTCCCTCGGCGGCATCGTCACCGCCCAGTCCATCCGTGTCGCGGGCGACGAACTGGACAACGCGATCATCCAGCACATCAAGAAGGAGTACTCCCTCCTGCTGGGTGAGCGGACGGCCGAGCAGATCAAGATCACGATCGGTTCGGCGTACGACCTCGACTCCGACGAGCACACCGAAATCCGCGGCCGGGACCTGGTCTCCGGGCTGCCGAAGACCGTCGTCATCTCCGCGGCCGAAGTCCGCAAGGCGATCGAGGAGCCGGTCAACGCGATCGTCGACGCCGTCAAGACGACCCTCGACAAGTGTCCGCCGGAGCTGTCCGGCGACATCATGGACCGAGGAATCGTTCTGACCGGCGGCGGAGCGCTGTTGCGGGGCCTGGACGAGCGGCTGCGCCGGGAGACCGGTATGCCGATCCACATCGCCGAGGATCCCCTGGACAGCGTGGCGCTCGGCTCCGGAAAGTGCGTCGAGGAGTTCGAGGCGCTCCAGCAGGTGCTGGACGCCCAGCCGCGCAGATGACGTAACTCTTCGATTCCGCCGTACGGGACGATCTCCCCTCGTACGGCGGATCGTTGATATAGAGGCATAACCTCCCACAATGCAGCCCCTCGGGTTTCCCTGGGGCTTCCCGAATTCCTATGAGGAAGGGCACGGCCGCCGCACGTGAGGGACACACGAGAGAGCCGGCTGCTCCTGGTGCTGCTGATCGCCATCGCGTTCGCGTTGATCACGGTGGATATTCGCGGTGGGGAGGATTCCCCGGTCGACGGTGCCCGGCAGGGCGCGGCGGCGGTCTTCGGCCCGATCGAGAGCGGTGTGTCGGCCGCGGTCGACCCGGTCGGCAACGCGGTCTCCGCCATCCGGGACTCCGGCGAGCGGCACGACCGGCTCGCCGCGCTGGAAGAGGAGAACGCGGCCCTGAAGGCGCGGCTCGGCAGCGACGACCGCAGCCGCAGCCGCCTCAAGCAGCTCGACAAGATGCTGAAGATCTCCGGCCGGGGCCAGTACGGCATCAAGGGCGCGGAGGTCATCGCCATCGGTGCCGCGCAGGGCTTCTCCTGGACCATCACCATCGACGTCGGCGCCAACGACGGCATCAAACGCGACATGACCGTCCTGAACGGGGACGGGCTCGTCGGCCGGGTCACCACCGTCGGTCCCAACACCGCCACGGTCCTGCTCGCCAGCGACCCCGACTTCACGGTCGGCACCCGGATGGAGTCCGGCGACGAGCTCGGCTTCGCCTCCGGGCAGGGCGACCGCCCGCTGCGCGTGGAACTCCTCAACGGCAAGGCCGAGGTGAAGAAGGGCGACCGTCTGGTCACCTTCGGCTCGCAGGCCGACCGGCCGTTCGTGCCCGGCGTGCCCGTCGGCGTGGTCTCCCGCGTCGACCCGTCCGGCGGCGGGCTGACCCGCACGCTCTACGTCACGCCGTACGCCGCCTTCAGCAAGCTCGACATCGTCGGTGTCGTCGTCGAGGCCCCGAAGAAGGACCCGCGCGACACGGTGCTCCCGCCCAAGCCGAAGCCGACCCCCAGGCCGACGGTGACGGTGACGGTGACGCCGTCCGCCGAGGCACCCGCAGACGGCCAGAACCAGCAAGAGCAGTAGGAGCTGTCACCTCATGCGCGTCAACCGGATCCTGCTCTCCTCCTCCCTGGTCGTCGTCGCCCTGGTGATCCAGGTGAGCGTCCTCGCCCGCCTCCATCTGCCGGGTGCCGTGCCCGATCTGATGCTCCTCACCGTCCTCGGCCTCGCCCTGGTGTACGGCCATGTGGGCGGTGCCCTCGTCGGTTTCGGCGCGGGCCTGCTCGCCGATCTGGCCCCGCCCGCCGACCACGCCGCCGGGCGCTACGCGCTCGTGCTGTGCGTCGTCGGCTACCTCGCCGGCCTGGTGAAACCGGAGACGGGCCGGCTGAAGTCCGCGACCGGTCCCATGGCCGTGGTGGTCGCCGCCGCCCTCGTTTCCACCCTGCTGTACGCCGGGGTCGGTGCCCTCGTCGGTGACACCGCCGCCCGCCACGTGGGCCTGGGCAGCCTGCTGTTCACGGCCGCCCTGTACGACCTGCTGCTCGCCCCGTTCGTGGTCCCGGGGGTCATGGCGCTGGCCAGACGCGCCGAGAACGATCCGCTCGCCGAGACCGGCTCCGCCGCCAAGGCCACCGACATCTCCTCCGGCTGGCTCTCCGGCGGCACCGGCCTGAAGATCGGCAGCCAGCGGAACGGGCTGCGATTGAAGGCGGCCCGGGCACGGATGGCGCGGGCCGGGCGCATCAAGGGGGTCAAGCGGCTGTGAACTCAGGGAAGTTCACCCGAACGGGCCGGTCCGGTAGGAACGCCGGCTCGGGGGCCCGTCGTTCCTCACTCGTATCCGCACATGCGTGCCCGGACGCACCTTCGTACCCGCACATCCGTACGCACACCGAGAGGGGGAGGCGGCCGCAGTGACCAACATTCCCGAGACCGGCCGGAACTCACGGGTCCAGATCCGGCTCGTCGTCATCCAGGTCCTCGTCCTCTCCCTCCTGCTCACCCTCGGCGGACGCCTGTGGTACCTCCAGATCCGTGAGGGCGCGGCGTACGCCAAGGAAGCGTCGGGGAACCACGTCCAGCAGGTCGTCCAGCCGGCCGTCCGCGGCTCCATCCTGGACGCGCGCGGCGTGGCCCTCGCCGACAACGAGACGCGACTGGTCGTCTCCGCCTCCCGCACCGACCTGCTGAAGATGCCGGACGACGGCAAGGACGTCCTCACCAAGCTCGCCGGTGTACTGGGCATGACGCCCAAGGAGGTCCAGGAGAAGGTCCGGCTGTGCGACGCCGAGACGCCGCAGCCCTGCTGGAACGGCTCGCCGTACCAGCCCATTCCCATCACCGACGAGGCCACCCCCAAGCAGGCCCTCCAGATCCGTGAGCGCGCCGAGGACTTCCCCGGCATCACCGCCGAGCCCGAGGCCGTGCGCCGCTACCCGAGCCCCGGCAAGGCCAACACCGCCCAGGTCCTCGGCTACCTCTCGCCGGTCACCGACGAGGAGATCAAGAAGGCCCAGAACACCGACTCGCCGTATCTGCGCTCCGACCAGGTCGGCCGCTCCGGCCTGGAGCGCCAGTACGACAAGCAGCTGCGCGGCAAGGCCGGCGTCACGCGCTACGAGGTCGACAACCTCGGTCGCGTCATCGGCCAGGCCGAGGCCGACCCCACCCACCCCGGCGACAACCTCGTCACCAGCATCGACGCCCGTGTCCAGCGGATCGCCGAGTACCAGCTGAACGAGGCCATGAAGAAGGCCCGCAAGGAGCACGACCGCAACACGGGCACGAACTACAAGGCCGACTCCGGCGCCGTCGTCGTCATGGAGGCCAAGACCGGCCGCGTCGTCGCCATGGCCTCCAACCCGACGTACGACCCGAACGCCTGGGTGGGCGGCATCTCCGCCAAGGACTACACGCGGCTCACCGGCAAGAGCTCCAACTACCCGCTGCTCAACCGCGCGATCCAGGGCCAGTCGGCGCCCGGCTCCATCTTCAAGGTCATCCCGACGGCCGCCGCGGTCAACGCGGGCTACTCCTTCAACGGCCCCTACCAGTGCTCCAGCTCGTACTCGATCGGCGGCCAGGTCTTCAAGAACTTCGAGTCCAAGGGATACGGCCCGATCAGCCTCGGCCGCGCCCTGGAGGTCTCCTGCGACACGGTCTTCTACCGCCTCTCCCACGAGGAGTGGAAGAAGGACGGCGGCACCAAGCCGAAGAAGAAGCCCAACGACTGGTTCTACAAGACCGCCCACCAGTTCGGCCTCGGCAAGGAGACCGGCATCGACCTGCCCAACGAGGTCACCGGCCGCGTCCCCGACCGCCAGTGGAAGCTGGACTACTGGAAGGCCAACAAGGACGCCTGGTGCCGCACCGGCAAGCGGAACGGCAGCTACGCCGAGAAGATCGCCTACGAGAACTGCCTCGAAGGCAACCGCATGCGCGCCGGTGACTCCGTCAACTACTCCATCGGCCAGGGCGACACCCTCGTCACCCCCATCCAGATGGCCACCATCTACTCGGCCATCTCCAACGGCGGAACCCTCTACAACCCCTCCGTCGGCAAGGCCGTCATCAGCGCCGACGGCAAGACCGTCACGCCGATCAAGCCCCAGTCGCACGGCAAGCTGCCGATGACGCAGAAGACGCGCGACGAGGTAGACGAAGCCCTCGCGGGAGTCGCCACCCGCGGTACGGCCGCCTGGCGGTTCGGCGGCTGGCCGCAGGACAAGATCCCGATGCACGCCAAGACGGGTACGGCGGAGGTCTACGGCAAGCAGACCACCTCCTGGTTCGCCACGTACACCAAGGACTACTCGATCGTCATGACGATCTCCCAGGGCGGTACGGGCTCCGGCGCCTCGGGCCCCGCCGTCCGCAACATCTACAACGCGCTGTACGGCGTCTCCGAGGACGGTGACATCGACGCGAAGAAGGCCCTGCTGCCCACCCCGGAGAAGGCCCTGCCGAAGGTCAAGACGGACGGCACCATCGCCTCCCCGAAGGTCCCCAAGGACCCGGCCAAGGACCAGCAGGCGGACAAGAAGGACCCGAACGCCCCGGCCGACCCGCTCCAGCCTGCGACGGCAGCCCCGCCGACGCCGGAGAACCGTGACACCCGAAGGCGCCGGCGCCGGCGGGGAAGCCGGAGGTTGCCGACATGACCGGCGGTGTGAACAGCTTCCAGGTCTCCGGCTACGGCCCCGAGCGCTCCGGCTGGACCAGGCTCCTCGCCCGCGACTCGATGGCGCGGCGCCTCGACTGGCCGATCCTGCTGTCGGCGACGGCGCTGTCTCTGCTCGGCACGCTCCTCGTCTACTCGGCGACCCGCAATCGCACGGAACTCAACCAGGGCGACCCGTACTTCTTCCTCGTCCGGCACCTGCTGAACACAGGCATCGGCCTCGCCCTGATGGCCGGCACGATCTGGCTCGGCCACCGCGGCCTGCGCACGGCCGTGCCGGTCCTGTACGGCCTCTCGGTCCTGCTGATCCTGCTGGTGCTCACCCCGCTCGGCTCCACGATCAACGGCGCCCATTCGTGGATCAAGCTCCCCGGCGGCTTCTCCCTCCAGCCCTCGGAGTTCGTGAAGGTCACGATCATCCTGGGCATGGCGATGCTGCTGGCGGCCAGAGTCGACGCGGGAGACAGGCAGTACCCCGACCACCGCACGGTCGTGCAGGCCCTGGGCCTGGCCGCCGTACCCATGGTGATCGTGATGCTCATGCCCGACCTCGGGTCGGTCATGGTGATGGTCATCATCGTGCTGGGCGTGCTGCTCGCCTCCGGCGCCACCAACCGGTGGGTGTTCGGGCTGCTCGGCGCCGGTGCGCTCGGCGCGGTCACCGTCTGGCAGATCGGGGTGCTCGACGACTACCAGATCAACCGCTTCGCCGCCTTCGCCAACCCCGAGCTCGACCCGGCCGGCGTCGGCTACAACACCAACCAGGCCCGCATCGCCATCGGCTCCGGCGGCCTGACCGGCTCCGGCCTCTTCCACGGCTCGCAGACCACCGGCCAGTTCGTGCCCGAGCAGCAGACGGACTTCGTGTTCACCGTGGCGGGGGAGGAGCTGGGCTTCCTCGGCGGCGGCCTGATCATCCTGCTGCTCGGCGTCGTCCTGTGGCGCGCCTGCCGTATCGCCCGGGAGACCAGCGACCTGTACGGCACGATCGTGGCCGCCGGCATCGTCGCCTGGTTCGCCTTCCAGACGTTCGAGAACGTCGGCATGACGCTCGGCATCATGCCGGTCACCGGACTGCCGCTGCCGTTCGTGTCGTACGGCGGTTCGTCGATGTTCGCCGTGTGGATAGCGGTCGGTCTGTTGCAGTCCATCCGGGTCCAGCGACCGATGTCGGCATGAACACCGGCGGGGCGGCCCTCTGCCGCCCCGCCCCCGTGCCGACTAGATTCGGCCCATGGCGGACACCAAGCGCGAGATCGAGCGGAAATACGAGTCCGAGGACAGCGGACTTCCCGACCTGACCGGTGTCGCCGGGGTCGCGGCCGTGCACGACAAGGGCATCGCCCACCTCGACGCCACCTACTACGACACGGCCGACGAACGCCTCACCGCGTCGTCCGTCACCCTGCGCCGCCGCACCGGCGGCTCGGACGCGGGCTGGCATCTGAAGTTCCCCGTCGCCCCCGGCGTCCGCGACGAGATCCACGCCCCGCTCTCCGACACCCTCCCGGACGACCTCGCCGGGCTCGTCCGCTCCCGGGTCCGCGGCGGCGAACTGCTGCCCGTCGTCCGGCTGCGCTCCGACCGCGACGTACGCCACCTCGTCGACGCCGAGGGCCGGCTGCTCGCCGAGGTCAGCGTCGACGCCGTACGAGCCGACCGGCTCACGGCCGGCGGCGGTGAAGCGCAGTGGACGGAGATCGAGGTGGAGCTCGCCGACGGGGGAGACCCGGCCTTCCTCGACAAGGTGGAGAAGCGGCTGCGCAAGGCGGGCATACGGCCGTCGGCCTCGGCGTCGAAGCTGGCACGGGCCCTGGCGGAGACGGCGCCGCACCAGCAGCGCGCGTCCGCCTCCGCCGGGGAACCGGTGACCGCCGGAGACCACGTCCTGGCGTATGTGCGCGCCCAGCGGGACGCCATTGTCGAGCTCGACCCGGCCGTGCGGCGGGACGCCGAGGACTCGGTGCACAGCATGCGCGTGGCCACCCGCCGGCTGCGCAGCACCTTCAAGTCGTACGGCGAGATCCTCGACCGGACCGTCACCGACCCGGTCGGCGACGAGCTGAAGTGGCTGGCCGGTGAGCTGGGAGTGGACCGGGACCGGGAGGTGCTGACCGAACGGCTGACGGCGGCTCTCGACGAGGTGCCGGCCACCCTGGTCCGCGGCCCGGTCGCGGGGCGGCTGCACACCTGGGCGAGAGACCGGCACGGCGGGGCCCGCGGCCGGCTCATCGGCGTCCTGGACTCCCGCCGCTACCTCGCCCTGCTCGACACTCTGGACGCGCTGATCGCCGATCCGCCCCTGCGTAAGGCGGCCGGCAAGAAACCCCGCAAGGCGATCGCCAAGGCCGTGAAGAAGGACTTCCGCAAGGTCGCCGGGCTGGTCGAGCGGGCCGTGGAACTGGAACCCGGCACCGACCGCGATGTAGCGATCCACGAGGCCCGCAAGAAGACCAAGCGCGCCCGCTACGCCGCGGAGGCCGCCCGACCGGCTCTCGGCAAGCCCGCCAAGGACCTGGTCAAGTCCATGAAGGCGCTCCAGAACCTGCTCGGCGAGCACCAGGACAGCGTGATGGCCCGGCAGGCACTGCGCGAGCTGTCGGCGGTCGCCCACGCGGCCGGGGAGAGCGCCTTCACCTACGGCCTGCTCCACGAGCGCGAGGAGCAGCGGGCGGTGCGCGTGGAGACCGAGCTGCCCGGACTCTGGGAGCGGACCAAGGGCGGGTTGGCGGGCCTCTGATCTTCCGCGCGTACGGAGGTGCGGCCCGGTCGCGTTAGTCTGGATGGTCACCCTGTCAGTTCAGTCCAGCTCACGAAGGTGCGCGACATGCCTGCCGAAGTCGCTGCGTCGGTCTTCCCGCAGCTCGAAGCTCTGCTCCCGCATGTGCAGAAGCCGATCCAGTACGTCGGCGGAGAACTCAACTCCACGGTCAAGGACTGGGACTCCTGTGACGTCCGCTGGGCGCTCATGTACCCGGACGCCTACGAGGTCGGCCTGCCCAACCAGGGCGTCATGATCCTCTACGAGGTGCTCAACGAACAGCAGGGCGTCCTCGCCGAGCGCACCTACAGCGTGTGGCCGGACCTCGAGGAGCTGATGCGGGAGCACGACGTCCCGCAGTTCACGGTGGACAGCCACCGGCCCGTGAAGGCCTTCGACGTGTTCGGCCTGTCCTTCTCCACGGAGCTGGGCTACACGAACATGCTGGCGGCCCTGGACCTCTCCGGGATTCCCCTGGAGGCCAAGGACCGCGGCCTGGACGACCCGATCGTCATGGCCGGCGGCCACGCAGCGTTCAACCCCGAGCCGATCGCCGACTTCATCGACTGCGCGGTGATCGGCGACGGCGAGCAGGCCGTCCTCGAGGTCACCGCGATCATCCGCGCCTGGAAGGCGGAGGGCCGCCCCGGCGGCCGCGAGGAGCTGCTGTTCCGCCTGGCGAGGACGGGCGGGGTCTACGTGCCCGGCTTCTACGATGTCGAGTACCTGCCGGACGGCCGCATCGCCCGGGTCGTACCGAAGCGCAGCGGTGTCCCGTGGCGGGTCTCCAAGCACACGGTGATGGACCTCGACGAGTGGCCGTACCCCAAGCAGCCCCTGGTCCCGCTCGCGGAGACGGTCCACGAGCGCATGTCGGTGGAGATCTTCCGCGGCTGCACCCGCGGCTGCCGTTTCTGCCAGGCCGGCATGATCACCCGTCCGGTCCGCGAACGCTCCATCACGGGCATCGGCGACATGGTCGAGCAGGGCCTGAAGTCGACGGGCTTCGAGGAGGTGGGCCTGCTCTCGCTGTCGTCCGCGGACCACTCGGAGATCGGCGACATCGCCAAGGGCCTCGCCGACCGCTACGAAGAAGACAAGATCGGCCTCTCCCTCCCGTCCACCCGCGTGGACGCCTTCAACATCGACCTGGCGAACGAACTCACGCGCAACGGCCGCCGCTCCGGCCTCACCTTCGCCCCTGAGGGCGGCTCGGAGCGCATCCGCAAGGTCATCAACAAGATGGTCTCGGAAGAGGACCTGATCAGGACCGTCGCGACGGCATACGGCAACGGCTGGCGTCAGGTCAAGCTGTACTTCATGTGTGGCCTGCCGACGGAGACCGACGACGACGTCCTGCAGATCGCCGACATGGCGACGAAGGTCATCGCCAAGGGCCGCGAGGTGTCGAAGTCCAACGACATCCGCTGCACGGTCTCGATCGGCGGCTTCGTCCCCAAGCCCCACACGCCCTTCCAGTGGGCGCCGCAGCTGTCGGCGGAGGAGACGGACGCCCGCCTGGAGAAGCTGCGGAACAAGATCCGCGGCGACAAGAAGTACGGCCGCTCCATCGGCTTCCGCTACCACGACGGCAAGCCCGGCATCGTCGAGGGCCTGCTGTCCCGAGGCGACCGCCGGATCGGCGCCGTCATCCGCGCGGTCTACGACGACGGCGGCCGCTTCGACGGCTGGCGCGAGCACTTCTCGTACGACCGCTGGATGCGGTGCGCCGAAAAGGCGCTGGTCCCCTACGGCGTCGACGTCGACTGGTACACGACGCGCGAGCGCACGTACGAGGAGGTCCTCCCCTGGGACCACCTGGACTCCGGCCTCGACAAGGACTGGCTCTGGGAGGACTGGCAGGACGCCCTCGACGAGACGGAGGTCGAGGACTGCCGCTGGACGCCGTGCTTCGACTGCGGGGTCTGCCCGCAGATGGACACCGAGATCCAGATCGGCCCGACGGGGAAGAAGCTCCTGCCCCTGACGGTCAAGAACGCGGCACCGGCGCCGAGCGGTCACGTGCACTGACGGTCGTCCGACGGCACCGAAACGGTCTCGCCGCACTGGGAGCCCCCTCCGACTCGGAGGGGGCTCTTCCTCTTGAGAGGCCGGACCGGCAGGTGAGAGATCGGCCGTCCGGGGGACCCGCTGGGCAGGCGGGGTCGGCGGCGTTCCCCTTGGGGGCCGGCCCGGCTCAGGTTCCCCCGGTTCAGCCATGTGCTGGGGGAGCCGTGCAGTCAGATGAGGCGGCCAAGATCGACCCTCGGCGTGGACGGCTGATGCCGCCGGTCCACACAATGCGGGGATGGAGAACATACGTATCCGGCCCGTGCGGCCGGGTGAACTGGCCGCTGTCGCCGGGCTTCGGTGGGAGTGGCTCATCGAGAACGGCGGCGGGGCTCTCGGCGAACGCGAGGAATTCGTAGGGCACTTCGTCGAGTGGGCCCGGGACAACGCCGGGTCGCATCGGTGCATGGTGGTCGTGCGTGACGACGGCGTCGTGATCGGTATGGCCTGGCTGGCGGTGGTGCGGCGGGTGCCCACGCCGCGGGCGCCGCGGCGGGCCTCCGGCGATCTCCAGTGTGTGTACGTCGTGCCGGAGGCGCGCGATGGCGGGCTGGGCGGGCGGCTCATCCGGGCGGTTCTGGACGCTGCCCGGGAGCTCGGTCTGGAGCGGGTGACCGTGCACTCGAGCCCGCGGGCGATTCCCGCGTACGCCCGGTGCGGTTTCCAGGAGTCGCCCCGGCTGCTGCACGCTCGGGTCGCGGGCGCGTGAGCCGTATGATCATGACGCCAGGTGGAGGATCTGCGGAAGAACGGGGCGGGGCTGTGCGGTGCTGGATCCGGACGGGGCGTTGAGGCGTCTACGACGGTATGGATCTGGAGAAACCGGCCCGAGAGGGCTCCGAGACGCGAGTCGATCTGCGGAAACGGGTGCCCGAACCGTCCGCGCCGCCGGTGCGTGAGGCGGCGCCCGAGGGGTGTCTCGCTGTCGCGATCCGGATTCCTGTGCGAATCGTCGTGCTCGTGCTGGTCGTCCCCGTGCGGATGGTGTGGGACGCGCTCGTCGTGGCCGGGCGGTTCCTGAACGACGTGCTGTTCCGGCCGCTGGGCCGGGCGCTGCTGTGGCTCGGGCGGGCGGTGTTCGTCTGGCCGGTCGTGGGGCTGTGGCGGTATGCCGTCGTGCCGGTGGCGAAGGCGCTCGGGTGGCTCGGGAACGTGCTCCTGGTCGTGCCTCTGGTGTGGCTCTACCGGTACGTCCTTACGCCGGTGGGACACGCGATCGCGTGGGTCGCCACAGGGGTCGCCAGGGGCGTGGGCGCCGCGCTCGGCTGGGTGTACGCGTACCTGCTCACGCCGGTCGGGCGTGCCGTCATGTGGGTGCTGAAGGGGCTCGGTGCCGTGCTCGCCGCGGTCGGGGCCGGTGTGTACGCCGTCGTGGCGTGGCTCGCCCGGTATCTGGTCGTCGTACCCGCCGTGTGGCTGTACACGTGGGTGCTCGCGCCCGTCGGGCGGGCGATCGTCTGGTGCGGCAAGGGGCTCGTGTGGCTGGTGACCACGATCGTCACCGGCATCGGGACGGCCCTCTACTGGATTGCCCGGATCCTGTTCGTGCTGCCCGCGCTCGCCCTGTGGCGTTGGGTGCTCGCCCCGGTCGGACGCGTCCTCGCCGTCATCGGACGCGAGGTCCGGGACGCCCTCGGGCACGCCTGGCGCGTCGCCGGGTACATCTCGCTCGCCGTCGGGCGGTTCCTCGCGACGCTCTTCCGGTGGATCTTCGTCGAGCCGGTGCGGTGGGTGTACCGGAGCGTGCTGACGCCCGTCGGGCACGTCGTGCGGGACGCCGTCCTGCGGCCCGCCGCCGAGGCCGCCCGCAGTGTGGGACGGGCCACGCGGCAGGCGCTGGCCTCCGCCCGGGAGTCCGTACGTCAGGCGCGCGCCGACTTCCGGCGGATGCTCTTCGGCGAGCCGAGGCAGCCGAGGCCGGCCGACCTCGGGGAACCTTCGGGCCGCGAGGCACGTACTCTTGGTAGTAGTACGACCGCTCTCACGAAGGACTGAACGACACTGGGCAAGCGACAGCCCGAAGGCCCGCCGCCCGCACCCGCGGTGCAGCGCATCCGACTGCGCTACACCAAGCGCGGCCGCCTCCGGTTCACCAGCCACCGTGACTTCCAGCGCGCCTTCGAGCGTGCGTTGCGTCGTGCCGAGGTGCCGATGGCGTACTCGGCGGGCTTCACACCGCATCCGAAGGTGTCGTACGCCAATGCCGCACCCACCGGCACGGGCAGTGAGGCGGAGTACCTGGAGATCGCGCTCACCGAGGCGCGCGACCCGGAGCAGCTCAGGATCCTCCTCGACGAGTCGCTGCCCGCCGGGCTCGACATCGTCGAGGCGGTAGAGGCCCGCACCTCGGGCCTCGCCGACCGGCTGACGGCTTCCGTGTGGGAGCTGCGGCTGGACGGCGTGTCGCTGGAGGACGCCCGCCGAGCGGCGGACGCCTTCAACGCGGCCGGGGCCGTCGAGGTCCAGCGTCTCGCCAAGAACGGGGTACGCACCTTCGACGCCCGCTCCGCCGTCGCGAGTCTGGAGGTCCGCGACCTCACAGAAACGCACAGTTCGCAGGCTGATAGGCCGACCGACCAGCCCTGTGCGATACTGCGGCTGGTTGTTCGGCACGTGACGCCTGCCGTACGACCCGACGACGTCCTGTCCGGTCTCCGCGCCGTGGCCGACCTGGCGCCGCCGGTCCCCGCAGCGGTGACCAGGCTGGCGCAGGGGCTGTTCGATGAAGAGACCGGCACGGTGACCGACCCGCTCGCGCCCGACCGCGAGGCAGCGGAGGCCCACTCAACGGCCGAAGCGACTGCCGCCGCGACGGCGTCGGCGTAAGGAAGGTTCCGCGTAGGGACGGACGTCGTAGCGCCGCCCTCGGACTCGGGAGCCACCTGGGTCGGGCAGCGCACCGACCAGAAGACTTTCGCCAGGCCGTACGCATTCGGCGTACGGAACCGGCGAGACAGGACACGGAGAGCTCCCGTGCGGCGCCCGCGCCCCGGACGGCGGCGACGCGCACAGCGCGAGCCGCGGACGTCACCGGCACAGCCGGACCAGGTGCGGCGCCCGGGAGCCTGACGGGAGAAAAGCCCGCATGCTCGAACCGACCGAACCCACAGAGTCCTCCACGGACTCCGAACAGAACACTCCCAGCGACACCCTGCCGCCCCGCCGGCGGCGCCGTGCCGCGTCCCGACCGGCGGGTCCGCCCGTCGGCCCCTCCTCCGACGCTCCGGTGGAGACCGTCACGCCGGCCATACCGGTCGCGGAGCCCGATGATCTCGCGTCTGACGCCGTAGAGGCCGGCGAGGTCGAGGAAGCCGCCGCCGAAGAGACCGCCGCGGCCGCGCAGGAGACTCCCGAGGCTACCGAGAGCTCCGAGGAGGCCGCGCATGCCGCTCCCAAGCGGCGCCGCGTGGTTCGTCGTGCTGCCGCGCCCGCCGGGGCTTCGGCGTCCGCCGAGTCCGCCGAGACCGTGGTGCCGGTGACCGCTGGTGCTCCGGCCGCCTCCGAGGCGTCGGAGCAGGCCGAGGCCTCCGCCCCCGCCGCGTCCGCCGAGGTGTCCGAGGGCGCCGCTCCCCGGCGCACCCGGCGTCGCGCGACGCGCACGGTGACCTCGCCTGCTGCGGCTCCGGCGGAGGCGGTGGAGACGGCTACGGCGCCGGCTGCCGCCGCCCAGGCCGAGCCGAGCGCTCCCGAGCCCGCCGCGGCCGCTGACGGCGCCGAGACCGCGGAGGCCGCCGAGGAGGCTGCTCCGCGTCGGGCTCGGCGGCGTGCCACACGACGCGTGACCGCGCCCACAGCAGCGCCCGCCGCCGAGGACGCGGCGGAAGGAACCGCCGACGCGGGCCGGTCCGGCTCCGTCGCTACGACCGACGTGCCCGCCGAGGCCGTCGCTGCCGCGTCTGGTGGGCCCGTCGAGGCCCCCTCCGGCTCGCCCGCCGAGGAGGCGAAGGCACCTGTGACCGATTCTCCTGCCGCTGAGTCCGACGGAGCCCCCGAGGCCGCCGCCCAGGCTTCCGAGCCCGCCGAGGATGCCGCTCCGCGGCGCCGCCGCCGGGTCGTCCGCCGGGCCGCCAGTGGTTTCGCCGAGCCCGCGCAGTCCTCGCGGGGCTCCCGGGCCTCGAAGTCCGCGCAGGCCGCCGCCGGTGGCGCGGCTGCCGCTGAGAACGAGACGTCGGCGCGGCCCGCGCGGCCCGCTGTCGCCGTGTTCCGGGCACCCGTGTTCACCGAGCCCCAGTTCCAGACGCCGGAGCGGGCCGCTGCCGCAGCCGCCGCAGAGGCGGCCGGGGCCGAGGAGCCCGAGGAGGCGGAGGAGTCCGCGCCGGCAGAGGCGCGGGAGGAGCAGCCCGGCGGGTCGCGCCGTCGGCGTCGTCGTCGGGGTTCCGGAGACGAGCCCGAGGCCCAGGCCACCGAGGCCCCCGCTGCCGAGAGTGCCGCCGACGAGGCGGAGGAGCCCGAGGAGTCCGCCGAGGGCGAGGACCAGGACGACTCCGAGGGGGCCGGCTCGCGCCGTCGCCGTCGCCGGGGCGGCCGCCGCCGTCGGCGTGGCGAGTCCGCCGAGAGCGACGCCGAGGGCGGCGAGGGCACGGACGCCGAGTCCGAGCAGGTCGCCGCCGCACAGGCAGCGCAGGATGCCGAGGACACCGCGGAGCAGGCCGAGGATGACCAGGAGGAGTCCGACGAGGCCGACGACCGTGACGAGTCGGCCGGCGGGGGCGGCTCCAGCAGCAGCCGCCGTCGCCGTCGCCGCCGTCGCCGTGCCGGTGACACCGCGGCCGACGCCGCCGAGCCCTCCGACGACGACCCGGAGCGCACGGTCGTCAAGGTCCGCGAGCCCCGCCCCAAGGCCGAACCGTCCGACGAGGTGCAGTCCATCAAGGGCTCGACGCGTCTGGAGGCCAAGAAGCAGCGCCGCCGGGAGGGCCGCGAGCAGGGCCGCCGGCGCGTCCCGATCATCACCGAGGCCGAGTTCCTGGCCCGGCGCGAGGCCGTCGATCGCGTGATGGTCGTCCGGCAGCACGGCGACCGTACGCAGATCGGCGTTCTGGAGGACGGCGTGCTCGTCGAGCACTACGTCAACAAGGAGCAGGCGACCTCGTACGTCGGCAACGTCTACCTCGGCAAGGTGCAGAACGTGCTGCCGTCGATGGAGGCCGCCTTCATCGACGTCGGCAAGGGCCGCAACGCGGTGCTGTACGCCGGTGAGGTCAACTTCGAGGCGCTCGGTATGGCCAACGGGCCGCGGCGCATCGAGTCCGCCCTGAAGTCCGGGCAGTCCGTGCTCGTCCAGGTGACGAAGGACCCCATCGGGCACAAGGGCGCTCGCCTGACCAGCCAGGTCTCCCTCCCCGGCCGCTACCTCGTGTACGTGCCCGAGGGCTCCATGACCGGCATCAGCCGCAAGCTGCCCGACACCGAGCGGGCGCGGCTGAAGACGATCCTCAAGAAGATCGTCCCCGAGGACGCGGGCGTCATCGTGCGTACCGCCGCCGAGGGGGCGAGCGAGGACGAGCTGCGCAGGGACGTCGAGCGGCTCCAGGGGCAGTGGGAGGACATCCAGAAGAAGGCCAAGAGCGGCAACGCCCCGACGCTGCTGTACGGCGAGCCGGACATGACCGTCCGGGTCGTGCGCGACATCTTCAACGAGGACTTCTCCAAGGTCGTCGTCAGCGGGAGCGACGCGTGGGAGACCATCCACGGGTACGTCTCGCACGTCGCGCCGGATCTCGCCGAGCGGCTGCAGAAGTGGACCTCCGAGGTCGACGTCTTCGCCACGTACCGGATCGACGAGCAGCTCGCCAAGGCGCTGGACCGCAAGGTCTGGCTGCCCAGCGGCGGTTCGTTGGTGATCGACCGGACCGAGGCGATGGTCGTCGTCGACGTCAACACCGGCAAGTTCACCGGCCAGGGCGGCAATCTCGAGGAGACCGTCACCAGGAACAACCTGGAGGCGGCCGAGGAGATCGTGCGCCAGCTGCGGCTGCGCGACCTCGGCGGCATCATCGTCATCGACTTCATCGACATGGTGCTGGAGCAGAACCGGGACCTGGTGCTGCGGCGCCTGCTCGAATGCCTGGGCCGGGACCGTACGAAGCACCAGGTGGCCGAGGTGACCTCGCTGGGACTCGTGCAGATGACCCGCAAGCGGGTCGGGCAGGGACTCCTGGAGTCCTTCTCCGAGACCTGCGTCCACTGCAACGGGCGCGGTGTCATCGTGCACATGGAGCAGCCGACCACCTCCGGCGGGGGCGGCGGCAAGCGCAAGAAGCGTGCGCGTGCCGGTGCCGCCGAGCAGCCGCACGTGCACGAGGCGGGCGTCGAGACGGTCGAGACCGCCGAGCAGGAGGCGGAGACCGAGGCCGAGGTCGGTGCCGAGGTGGCCGAGCCGATCGCGCTGCCCGAGCCGGCCTTCGAGCCCGACGAGGAGCTGTACAGCAGCGCCTCCGAGGCGGAGGCCGCGGCCACGCGCGGGCGGACGCGGCGCCGGGCGAGCCGGCGGGCGTCGGCTCCGGCGGGTGCGCCGCGCGATGAGACGGCGGAGCCGAAGGCCAAGCAGGGCGGCAGGAAGGCCGAACAGGCCGAGGCCGAGGTGCCGACGGCTCAGGACGTGACCACCGCTGAGGAGATCGCCCGTCCGGTGCAGCCGGAGCCGGCCGCCGAGGCGCACGCCGAGCCGATGGCCGTCGAGGACCCGGTCGTCGAGGCCCCGGCCGCCGAGGATGCCGCGCCCAAGGGCCGTGGCCGTCGGCGGGCGACGCGCAAGGTGTCCGCGCCGGCCGGTTCCCCGGCGGGGGCGGAGGCGACCGTGGTGACGGTTTCCGAGACCGCGCCCGCCGCGTCCGAGGCCACGGAGACGCCCGAGCCGGCCGAACAGCCCGCGGCGGCTGCCGAGGCGTCCGCCGAGGCGCCCGCCGAGAGCGTCGCCCCGGCCCGTCCGCGGCGCCGTGCCGTGCGCAAGCCCACCGTGTCCACCGCGTCCGAGGAGGCGGCCGTCGTGGTCGTCCCGTCGGCCGCCTCGGATGAGCCGGCGGAGTCGGCAGAGCCGGCGGAAGCCGGTGCCCCGGCCGATGAGGCGGGCGAGGCCGCCGAGGAGTCGGCCCCGGCCAAGAAGACCGCCCGCAAGACGGCCAAGAAGGCCACGGCGAAGAAGGCCGCCACCAAGAAGGCCGCGGCGAAGAAGACCGCGGCCAAGAAGACGACGGCCAAGAAGGCGGCGAAGACCACCAAGACCGCCGCCAAGAAGACCACGTCGAAGAAGACCGTCGCGGCGGAGCAGCCCCGCTCCTCCGTCTCGGCCTCCGCCGACGAGGACTGACCGGCATCGACGCCCGCCGGGGTGCGCGCGAACCTGCGTACGCCCCGGCGGGTGCGACCGGCGTGACCGGTCGCACCCGCCGGGGCGACCGGCGTGACCGGTCGCACAGGGGGCGGGCCCGGCTCGGTTTGACCCCTTCGGCCGCAGCCCCGTAACCTTGACCGTCGGCGTGTCGAATGACGCGTCACATCCCCGTAAACCTCATCCTCCGGGCGCCGGGCGCCCAGGAGAGGCCGCTCTTTGTAGCGGGCGGCTGGCCTGCGGGGGTGCCGTTTCCCCGAGCGAGAGAGTGAGTCCGCGTGTACGCCATCGTGCGCAGCGGTGGTCGCCAGCACAAGGTTGCTGTCGGCGACATCGTTGAGGTTGACAAGATTTCCACTGCCAAGGTTGGCGACACGGTCGAGCTCTCGACCCTGCTCGTTGTCGACGGCGACGCCGTGACCAGCGACCCGTGGGTGCTGGCCGGCATCAAGGTCCAGGCCGAGGTCGTGGACCACCACAAGGGCCAGAAGATCGACATTCTGCGCTACAAGAACAAGACCGGTTACCGCCGTCGCCAGGGCCACCGCCAGCAGTACACGGCGATCAAGGTCACTGAGATCCCCGCGGCTGCGAAGTAAGGGACTGAGGAGAAATGGCACACAAGAAGGGCGCATCGTCCACCCGGAACGGTCGCGACTCCAATGCCCAGCGGCTCGGCGTGAAGCGCTTCGGCGGTCAGGTCGTCAACGCGGGTGAGATCCTGGTCCGTCAGCGCGGCACCCACTTCCACCCCGGTGCCGGTGTCGGCCGTGGCGGCGACGACACGCTGTTCGCCCTCCAGCCCGGTTCGGTGCAGTTCGGCACCCACCGTGGCCGCAAGGTCGTGAACATCGTTCCGGTCGCCTGACCGGAGGCTTTCGCGAGGCGGACCTCACTTCCCTCACGGGAAGCGGGTCCGCCTTTCGCGTGTTACGCAGAGAACAACCCCGTACAACCCGTACGCAACGGCCGTACATCACTGGAGGCACACACCATGACCACCTTCGTGGACCGCGTCGAGCTGCATGTCGCCGCGGGTAGCGGAGGCCACGGCTGTGCCTCCGTCCACCGTGAGAAGTTCAAGCCGCTGGGCGGACCCGACGGCGGCAACGGCGGGCGCGGCGGGGACGTGATCCTCACCGTCGACCAGTCCGTCACCACGCTCCTCGACTACCACCACTCCCCGCACCGCAAGGCCACCAACGGCAAGCCCGGGGAGGGCGGCAACCGCTTCGGCAAGGACGGGCAGGACCTCGTCCTGCCGGTGCCGGACGGCACGGTCGTGCTCGACAAGGCGGGCAACGTCCTCGCCGACCTGGTCGGGCACGGCACGTCGTACGTCGCCGCTCAGGGCGGCCGGGGCGGGCTCGGCAACGCGGCGCTGGCGTCCGCGCGGCGCAAGGCGCCCGGGTTCGCCCTGCTCGGCGAGCCGGGGGACGTACGGGAAGTAGTCCTGGAGCTGAAGACGGTCGCCGACGTGGCGCTCGTCGGGTATCCGAGTGCCGGCAAGTCGTCCCTGATCTCGGTGCTGAGCGCCGCCAAGCCGAAGATCGCCGACTACCCGTTCACCACGCTCGTGCCGAACCTCGGCGTCGTCACGGCCGGCTCGACGGTGTACACGATCGCCGACGTGCCCGGTCTGATCCCGGGAGCCAGCCAGGGCAAGGGCCTGGGCCTCGAGTTCCTGCGGCACGTGGAGCGGTGCAGTGTGCTCGTGCACGTCCTGGACACCGCCACGCTGGAGTCCGACCGCGACCCGGCCTCCGACCTCGACATCATCGAGGAGGAGCTGCGGCAGTACGGCGGTCTGGACAACCGTCCGCGGATCGTCGTCCTGAACAAGATCGACGTACCGGACGGCAAGGACCTGGCCGAGATGGTGCGGCCCGACCTGGAGGCGCGCGGGTACCGCGTGTTCGAGGTGTCGGCCGTGGCGCACATGGGGCTGAAGGAACTGTCGTTCGCGCTCGCGGATCTCGTGGCGAAGGCGCGGGCGGCGAAGCCGAAGGAAGAGGCCACGCGGATCGTGATCCGGCCCAAGGCCGTGGACGACACCGGCTTCACGGTGACGCGCGAGGCCGACGGCCTGTTCCGGGTGCGCGGGGAGAAGCCCGAACGCTGGGTGCGGCAGACCGACTTCAACAACGACGAGGCGGTCGGCTACCTGGCGGACCGGCTCAACCGGCTCGGGGTCGAAGAGGAGCTGATGAAGGCGGGCGCCCGCGGTGGCGACGGTGTCGCCATCGGTCCCGAGGAGAACGCCGTGGTCTTCGACTGGGAGCCGTCCGTGATGGCCGGTGCCGAGATGCTCGGCCGACGCGGTGAGGACCACCGGTTGGAGGAGGCGCGACCGGCCGCGCAGCGCCGCCGGGACCGACAGGCCGAGCGGGACGAGGCGCAGCGGGAGTTCGACGACTTCGAGCCGTTCTGAGTTAACGGAAAGCAAATACGCAACGGATTCCAAGGCAACCAAGTGGTTCCCCGGTGAGTCGTACTGGGCGGCGCGGGTGAGGATCTTGTTCCTCACCGCGTTGCAACTGCCCAGCAGATCACCGGAGTTCACGTGCCTCAATCCATGAGCAAGCGCAGGATCGGCCGAGGAGTCGCGGTGGCCATCGCGGTCGTCGCGGCCGTCGCCACCCCGACGGCCGCGCACGCCGCCACCGCCGCCCCGTCCACCGCGGCGAAGCTCCACGACGACTTCAACGGCGACGGCTACGCCGACCTCGCCGTGGCCGCCCCGACCGCGACCGTCGGCGGCAAGAAGGGCGCCGGATACGTCGCCGTGGTCTATGGCTCGAAGAACGGGCTGGACGCGACGAAGAGGCAGGTGCTCAGCCAGAGCACGGCCGGCGTGCCCGGCAGCCCCGAGACGGACGACGCGTTCGGTGGCGCGCTGACCACCGCCGACCTCGACCGTGACGGGTACGCGGACCTGGTGGTCGGCGTGGGTGGCGAGGACACGGCCGACGGCGGTGAGGAGTCCGGGCTGGTCGAGGTCCTGTGGGGCGGTGCGAAGGGCCTGTCCGGCGGAGCCGTCCTGGCCACCGGGAAGGCCTACGACTGGCTCGGCCGCCAGGGGCGCCTGACTGTCGGGGACACGAACGGCGACGGTGCCGAGGACCTGGTGACCGTGCAGAACCAGTTCAATCTGCGCGTGCTGAAAGGCCCGTTCGCCCGGGACGGCTCCACGACCCACGGCGAGCAGCTCGTGACGGACGAGTTCGACACCCGCTACCTCGACCTGGCCACCGGCGATGTCAACGGCGACGGTGTCACGGACGTGGCCGCCACCCAGAACGACGGCGACGAGTTCGACGCCCGCCGGGTCGTGTACTGGCTGGGAACCAAGCAGGGACTCAAGCCGTACACCACCGTGCAGGGCGGCGACGGCTACCGGCTCCAGGGCGGCGAGAACCTCGACATCGGGGACGTCGACCGGGACGGTTACGACGACATCGTGGTCGGCCGGGCCGTCGACGGGTACGACAGCGACCTCGACACCCCCGCCGCAAAGGGCGGCCGGGTCACCTGGATCCCGGGCGGCCCGGACGGGCCCGACGGTGTGAAGGCCAAGCACCTCAACCAGGACAGCCCCGGCGTGCCCGGCAGCGCCGAGGCGGGCGACGGCTTCGGGAGCGATGTCCGGGTCGCCGACGTCAACGGCGACGGATTCCCGGACGTGGCGACCGGGCTGCCCGGTGAGAACCTGGGCAGTGTGGCCGACGCGGGAGCTGTCGTCGTGCTGCCCGGCACCGCGCGCGGACTCACCGGCACCGGCGCCCAGGTGGTCACGCAGGACACGCCCAACGTGCCGGGCACCCCCGAGAAGGGCGACGCCTTCGGCAGGGCCGTCCACCTCGCCGACGCCAACCACGACGGCCTGGCCGACCTGGCCGCGGGCGCGCCGGGGGAGAACGGCAACGCCGGGTCCGTGTGGTACTTCAGGTCCGCCGCGGCAACCGTCGTGAGCCCCAACGCCACCACGACCTTCGGCAACACGCTCCTCGGCACCACCGCCACGGACGCCCGGCTCGGCACCGGTTTCGCTGACTGATCACCTGTCAGACCCGCTCCAGCAACGGCTTGTTCCAGCGCTGGCGGCGGGTCTCCTTTTGTCTGCTTAGTTGTCATGTACGTGAACTCCGGCGTTCAGCGGGCGGACCGCCCGCGAGCGTGAAGCTTCCCAGTGTCCAAGTGGCCAGCGAGGTAAGGGAGTCAGACGATGACCGGAGCAGTATCCCCCGACCGACGCCGTTTTCTGACCGCCGGTGCCGCGGTCCTCGGCGCCGCAGCCTCCGCCCAGCTGTGGCTTCCGGCCACTGCCCACGGGGCCGAGACACCGCTGCCCGACGGCGTGTTCAGCCTCGGCGTCGCCTCCGGAGACCCGCTGCCGGACGGCATCGTGCTGTGGACCCGGCTCGCCCCGGACCCGCTGAACGGCGGCGGTATGCCCGACCGGGTGGTGCCGGTGGAGTGGCAGCTCGCGGAGGACCAGCGATTCAGAAAGCTCGTCCGCCGGGGCACCGCCCAGGCCCGGCCCGAGTACGGGCACAGCGTTCACGTGGACGTACGCGGGCTGCGCCCGGGCCGTACGTACTGGTACCGCTTCCGCACCAGCGGGCAGCTCTCGCCCGTCGGCCGCACCCGTACCGCGCCCCACCCCTACAGCTCCGGTGGCTCCCTGCGCATGGCGCTGGCCTCGTGCCAGAACTGGCAGCACGGCTATTTCACGCCATACGCAGACATGCTCGACCAGGACCCGGACGTCGTGGTGTTCGTCGGCGACTACATCTACGAGTCCACGCCGTCGGCGACGGGCGTACGACGCCACGAGGGGACCGGTGAGCCGTTCAGCCTCGCCCAGTACCGCAACCGGTACGCCCAGTACCGCACCGACGCGGACCTGGCGGAGATGCACGCGAACGCGCCCTTCGTGGTGAGCTTCGACGACCACGAGGTGGACAACGACTTCGCCGGCGAGATCCCCCAGGACCCGGACAAGCAGCCGCACGACGCGTTCGTGGCCCGGCTGACCGCGGCCTACCAGGCGTTCTACGAGCACATGCCGGTCCGGGCGACGGCCGTCCCGAACGGACCGCACATCAAGATGTACCGCCGCCTGGAGTTCGGCCGGCTGGCCCGGCTCAACGTCCTGGACACCCGGCAGTACCGCAGCGACCAGGCCAAGAGCCAGGCCGGTGCCCAGGACCCGTCCCTGACCATGCTGGGCGCGCGGCAGAAGCAGTGGCTGCTGAACGGGCTCCAGGACTCGCCGGCCCGCTGGAACCTGGTCGCCTCGCAGATCATGATGGCCGAGACGGACCTCCAGGTCGGCGAGGGCAAGCTCTGGTTCTACGACGCGTGGGACGGCTACCAGGCCGAACGCAACCGCTTCCTGAAGGAGTTCAAGCAGGTCCGCAACCCCGTCGTGCTCTCCGGCGACCGGCACCTGACGATGATCAGCGACCTCAAGGAGGACTACGCCGACGCCGACTCCGCGGTCGTCGGCGCCGAGTTCGTCGGCACCTCCATCTCCAGCAACGGCGACCAGGACCAGGCGGCCTTCCGCAAGGAGTGGGACCCGCGGCGCCCGGACAACCCGCACTGGAAGCTGCTCGACGCCCACCGCGGCTACCACCTCTTCGACATCGGCCGCGCCGGCATCGACGCCCAGGTGAGGGTGGTCGACACCGTACGGCAGCCGTCGGCGACGCCGAGCACGCTGGCCAGGCTGCGAGTCGAGGCGGGCCGGCCGGGAGTCGAGGTGGTCTGACCCGACGCCTGACGCTCCCGTGAGCCCGGTACTCCTCGGAGTGCCGGGCTCCTCGTCGTACGAGACGGGTGAGCCATGTGGGAAGTCCGACCCGGGCTTGCCGCGTATTGCTCTCGCCGAGACCGAAATGCTGCGGAATCTTGACCAGTAATTCCGCGGCAATGAACGGCCGGGCGAACCGTATTCGCGCCCGGGCCTATGAAGAACGCGTGCAGCCCCTCGCCCCGGGACGTGAAGATCCACGCACCGCGGCGGTGGGGCCCGCCCCGGCGAGCGGCGGGGCCGGTACACGAGGCACTGTCAAAGCGCGTACCGTGCACCGGACATCGTCCAAGGAACTCGTGAAGGTCCTCGGTCACCGCCGTCCCGAGCGGCTCCGACGTCGCTGAGCATCTGTGGAGTTACTCACAGCGCTTTTCCCGGGGCCCGCGCAGCCGTCTCGCCAATCACCAGGAGTGGGAGGTGAATGACAGGTTGCGCGCACATATGCGGCAGAGGGCGCTCACCTTGCACTGCGGTAACCACAAGTGGGACCATTTCGAAGTTCCCTGTCGCCCCAAGGTAGGTCACCTGTGTCCCAGCACATAGCCAAGCCCCGCACCACCGCAGTGATCCTGGCCGGTGGCACCGGTCAGCGCGTGGGTCTGTCGATCCCCAAGCAGCTGCTGAAGATCGCCGGCAAGGCAGTCATCGAGCACACGCTGACCACTTTCGAGAACGCCGACTCGATCGACGACATCATCGTGCTGATGGCGCCGGGCTATGTGCCCGACATCGAGAAGATTGTCGCGAAGGCCGGATTCAAGAAGGTCTCGAAGATCATCGAGGGCGGCGCCACGCGGAACGAGACCACCGAGCGCGCCATCTCGGCCCTGGGCGAGGGTCTGGCCGAGGGCGAGGACGCCAACGTCCTCTTCCACGACGCCGTGCGCCCCCTGCTCTCGCAGCGCGTCATCGACGACTGCGTCGTCGCCCTGGAGCGCTACCAGGCCGTCGACGTGGCGATCCCGTCCGCGGACACCATCATCGTCACGCGCACGCACGGCGAGGACGGCGAGTTCATCACCGAGATCCCGGACCGCTCCCGGCTGCGCCGCGGCCAGACGCCGCAGGCCTTCAAGCTGTCCACGATCAAGCGGGCCTACGAGGTCGCCGCCGGCGACCCCAACTTCCAGGCGACCGACGACTGCTCCGTCGTGCTCAAGTACCTGCCGGACGTGCCGATCCACGTCGTCGCGGGTGACGAGTACAACATGAAGGTCACCCAGCCCGTCGACGTCTTCATCGCCGACAAGCTCTTCCAGCTCGCCTCCACGGCCGCGCCCGAGCAGGTCTCCGAGGAGGCCTACCGCGAGCTGCTGACCGGCAAGACGGTCGTCGTCTTCGGCGGCTCCTACGGCATCGGCAAGGACATCGCCGAGCTCGCCGAGTCCTACGGCGCCAAGGTCTACGCGCTGGGCCGCTCCACCACCGGCACCCACGTGGAGAACCCGGAGGAGGTCGACGACGCCCTGTCCAAGGCGTACGCCGAGACCGGCCGCATCGACTTCGTGGTGAACACCGCGGGCGTGCTGCGCATCGGCAAGCTCGCCGAGACCGACAACGCCACCATCGAGGAGGCGCTGAAGGTCAACTACCTGGCCCCGGTGCAGATCGCCCGTTCGTCGTACAAGTACCTGTCCGAGACCAAGGGCCAGCTGCTGCTGTACACCTCCAGCAGCTACACCCGGGGTCGCGCCGAGTACAGCCTGTACTCCTCGACCAAGGCCGCCATGGTGAACCTCACCCAGGCCCTGTCCGACGAGTGGGCCGGCGACGGCGTCCGCGTCAACTGCATCAACCCTGAGCGCACCGCCACCCCGATGCGCACCAAGGCTTTCGGCCAGGAGCCGACGGGCTCGCTGCTGTCCTCCGAGGCCGTGGCCCGCACCTCGCTCGACGTGCTGCTGTCCGAGCTGACCGGCCACGTCATCGACGTCCGCCAGCAGGACCCGACCGCCGGTGCGGCCCGCGCCTCCGGCTTCGAGGGGGCGCTGGCATCGGTGCTGGACCGGCAGGACGGCGTGTAATAATTGGCGCCAAATAGACTTCAGTAATTCAGGCCTCTGCGCCCTCCTGTTAACGAGGTTCGTCAACAGGAGCGTTCGCAGGGGCCTGAATCCATACAGTCCCGCGAATATTCACAGACCAGCCGCATTCTCGAACCAAGACCGGCACACCCCTCCCAAGAGCAGGTTTTCTCCGTGATATCCACCGCTATTCGCGTCGCCCGGGTGGGCAGCGCGGCCCAGCTGGCCGCGGCGGTCCTCATGATGCTGGGCTTCCCCTGCCTCATGCTGGCCGCGCTCGTCCCGAGCGTCCCCGCCTTCGCGGCAGCGGCCGCTGTGACGTACCTGGCGGACCACTATCTGCACCGCAAGGGCAGCTACCTGATCAACCGCCTCAGCAAGGTCCGCGCCGGCCTGTCGATCCGCTTCCTGATCCGGCAGCTGCTCCTCGTCCTGCTGCTGGCCCGGCTGTCCCTCGCGGACAACCTGATCTACTACGGGGCGATCGCCTGCTTCATCGCCTTCTACGGTCTCCAGGCCCCGCACGGCGCGCTGGTCCAGCTGATCCGCAACCGCCGCCGCATGCCGGTCGCCACCCGCAACGTCGACCTGAAGTCCCGCATCCGCATCCCGGACGCCCCGCCGCGCCGGCTGCTGCACCGCTCCGCCGAGAAGATGCTGCACCTCGACCTCTTCGCGGTCGCCGGCATCCTGCTCGCCGCGCAGGTGAAGTCGGCCCTCGTCGGCTTCGTCGGCATCGGCATCACGGTGGCGGTCGCGTCCCTGTACGTCCTGGCGCTCATGCCGTACGTGCGTGGCCGGAAGATCCCGCCGAACGCCGAGAAGGTGCTGGCCGCCGTCGACGACTGGCTGGGCGAGTACAAGCCGGAGACGGTCCTGTACTTCTCCGGTTCGAAGGACTCCGCGTACCAGGTGAACATGTGGCTGGACACCATGGAGAACCTGGACTCCAAGCCGCTGATCATCCTGCGTGAGCGGGCCATTCTGAACAACCTGGCGCCGACCACGGTCCCCGTCATCTGCGTGCCCGGAGGGGTGCACTTGATGAACATGGACCTGTCCACGGTGCGGGTCGCGCTCTACGCGGCGAACGTCGGCAAGAACATCCACATGCTGCGCGTGCCCACCATGAAGCACGTCTTCATCGGCCACGGCGACAGCGACAAGCTCGCCAGCGTCAACCCGTTCAGCAAGGTCTACGACGAGGTGTGGACGGCCGGACGCGCGGGCCGCGACCGCTACGCCATCGCCGACGTCGGTGTCCGCGACGACGACATAGCCGAGGTCGGCCGCCCGCAGCTCGCCCCGATCCAGACCTGGCAGGGTGTGCCCGAGGGACGCATCCCGACCGTGCTGTACGCCCCCACCTGGGAGGGCTGGGACGACAACCCCGGCAACACCTCCATCCTGCTGGCCGGCGAGAACATCGTGCGCAGGCTGATCACGGCCGACCCGCCGGTCCGCGTCCTGTACAAGCCGCACCCGTTCACCGGCACGCGCAGCAAGGAGGCCAAGGCCGCCCACCAGCGCATCACCGCCCTGGTCCAGAAGGCCGCCGCCGAGCGAGCAGCCGACTCGCGCTTCGCCACCGACAGTGCCGCCCAGGCGCAGGCCAAGACCGAGCTGGCCCGGATCGAGGCCCGGATCGCCCAGCTGGTCGGCACCGGCGACAAGGGCCGCGACGAGGCCGAGGCCACCCGTGACGGGCAGGTCGACGTCGCCCGGCACGAGGAGGTCGCCCGGCTGCGTACCGAGTGGAACGACGCCTACTGGCGCTCCTTCCCCACCTGGGAGCACCGCGTCATCACCGGCGCCACGCCCCGGCTGTACGACTGCTTCAACGTCTCGGACGCGATGGTCTCCGACATCTCCAGCGTGGTCTCCGACTTCATCGCGAGCGGCAAGCCGTACGCGGTCACCGACTCCGCGGAGCTGGGTGCCGAGGAGTTCAAGCGGAACAACACGGCGGTGCGTGCCGCGGTGATCCTGTCCAACAGCGCGGCCGAGCTGGGCGAGCTGCTCGGCGCGGTGCGCGACCCGGCCGCCGATCCGCTGGCCGAGGACCGCAAGGAGCTCAAGCAGTACCTTCTGGGCCCGGACGAGCCGGCGTCCATCGACCAGTTCAACACCGCCGTCGCGAACCTCGCGATCAAGGCCGAGACACGCAACGTCGGCCAGGAGTCACGGATCACGGCCGCCGCCGCCGATGCGGAACTGGCGAACGCCGTTCCCGGGCAGCGGGTGTCCTCCGCCGGTGACACGGACGGCGTCGGCGCCAGCTGAACCCCCGCCGCCTGCTTCAGAGTTCGGCCCCCGAGGAGCGTTCCTCGGGGGCCGAACTCTTTCTCGTTCCCGCTTCCTGTCGGTTCACCATGTGACGTGACTCACGAATACATGTGATCGAGGCAACCGCTTGCCTCGATCACTCGTCTACCAAGTAGCGAATGAGGCGATACGGGGGGAATATCCCATTGACTAGGGGGAAACGTGGCCGTTGCGCAGCCTGATGTGAGTGTGATCATCGGGGCGTACGAAGCGATGCCGTATCTGATCGAGTGCCTCTCATCCGTCGAGGCGCAGACCATCGATCCAGAGCGCATCGAGGTCATCGCGGTGGACGACGGATCGACGGACGGTACGGGTGAGTACCTGGAGGAGTTCGCCGAGCGCGCTCCCATGCGCGTCCTGGTGCTCCGGCAGGAGAACTCCGGCGGCCCCAGCGGCCCGCGCAACGTCGGTCTGGGCAAGGCGACCGGCCGTTACGTCTTCTTCCTCGACGCCGACGACCGGCTGGGCCCCGAGGCCCTGGAGCGGATGGTCGACATGGCCGACCGCGCCGGGACGGACGTCGTCCTCGGCAAGGTCGAGGGCGTCAACCGCTCGGCGCCGAAGTCCATGTGGGGCAAGACGGTGGAGCGCACGGACGTCTTCTCGTCCAACATCAAGTTCACGCTCAGCGCGCAGAAGCTGTTCCGCCGCGAGTTGCTCGACCGGTACGGCATGCGGTTCGACGAGTCGCTGTTCACCGGCGAGGACGCGCTGTTCACGATGGAGGCGTACCTGCGGGCGGACGGCGTCTCCGTGGTCGCCGACCACACCTGCTACTACCTGGTGGGCCGTGACGACGGCAAGCACGTGACGAAGAGCGGCAGTTACACGCTGCGCTTCGACTCCGCGCGGGCCCTGATGAACCTCATCGCCGAGCTCGTCCCCGCGGGCGGCCGGCGCGACCAGCTGATGGTCCGGCCCTTCCTCGTCACGCTGCTGCCGCAGTTCGGCCCCAAGTACCTGACGGACAGCGAGGAGATACGGCGGCACAAGTTCGAGCTGGCCAAGCCGCTGATGGACGCGTACTGGACCGAGGGCGTCGCTCAGCGCCTCAAGGTCCACGAGCGGTTGCGGCTGCATCTGGTCGCCGAGCAGCGTCCCGAACTGCTGCTGGACGTCGTGAAGTTCGTCAAGGGCAAGAAGCAGGCGGCGGCCCTCCTGGAGAAGAAGGGCCGCCGCGTCTACCTGGCCTATCCGCACTTCCGCGACCGCGCCGCGGGCATCCCCGACTCGGTGTACCTCGCCGAGCCGCGCGAGGCCCGAGCCTTCCCGGGCTACCGGGAGGGCGGCGTCGACACGTTCGTACGCCGGGCGGTACGCAAGGCGCGGCGGGTGCTGACGTCGCGTGAGGTGCGGCAGGCGGCCTGAGCGCGGACGCGGGGCCGATGGGTCGATCGCCCACGGCCACGCGGCCGTTCGCCGGTCGGTTCGTCGTGCTGTCTGCTGGTTCGTCGTGCTGTCCGCTAGCGCGGTGCGGCCGCCGGCAGGCCGACCCCGTCGCTCGCCGGCTCCGTGCGCTGGCCGGGCAGTTCCGCCGTCAGGCGCTCCGCCACCCGTGCCCGGTGGGCCCGGGCCTCCTCGCACAGGGCCCGCACGGCCGCGTTGAAGCGCTCCTGCGACGGCGGATCGGCCGGGCCCAACAGGCGCAGCTTCAACGCGGCGCGTGCCTCGGCCAGGTCGTCCTTCTCCGGGTGCCGGACCGTCTCCAGCAGGCCCGGCACCCCGGCCGCGTCCGGCGTGAGCACGGTCGCCGCCGCCACTGTCGGGAACGCTGCGCGGAAGGCCTCCTCGGGCAACCCGCTGGTGTTCGCCACCGCGTACGGCTTCTCGCTCGCCAGGAAGTCGCTGATCACGCTCGACACGTCACTGATCAGCAGGTCGGCCACGTTGAAGCAGGAGTACAGCGCGGGCCGGGCGTCCGTGATGATCTGGTGCTCACCCTCCGGCAGCGAGGCCCAGTACGCCTCCTCCCAGGCCGCCGCCGCCCGTGCCACCGCCTCGGCCCGGCCCGGCTCCGGCGCCGGCTGCACCCGCATCCGCTCCACCGTGTCGGCCCCGGCCCGGAAGACGGCCGTGGTGAGGCGTTCCAGCTCCTCGGTGAGCCGGGCGAGCTCGGCACCACCCCTGGGACGACGCGCCCCGGTCCGCTCTCGGTTGGCCGCCCGGATCAGCTCCCGGATGCGGAGGTCGGCCGCGCCCGCGCGCTGGTCCACCGAACCCGTCAGCGGATGCGGCTTGTACAGCAGCCGCACGCCCGGGTCCGCGAGCAGCGCCCGCACCAGGTTCTCCCCCGCCGCGATCACCGACGTGTTGCCGGGGTTGCCGTCCCAGCCCTCCCAGGTCGGCGCGTACAGCACGGTCGTGCGCATTCCTGTCGGCCGACCGGCGTACGGCCGTACGGCGTCCAGCTGCGGACGGCCCGTCTCCACCACGTCCTTGTCCTCGACGCCCACCTCGGCCAGCGCGTACCGCTCGCGCGCGGCGGGCCCGGCCACCCAGACCTCGTCGTACGCCTTCGCGTACGGGTTGCAGGAGGACAGCTTGTCGCTCTCGCCGTGGTTGACGAAGGTGTGCCTGATCGTGGGGATGCGCAGCACCTGGGAGGTCTTGCCGGAGTTCGAGGGGTGGATGAGGACCTGGAGCGTGGAGTGCTCGAGACGCATCAGCGTGGACACCCTCGGCACGCACACGATCGGGATGTCCGTCGCCGCGATCTTCTGCACCATGAACCGCTCGCGCAGCACGATGACCGGCTTCCCGTCGGTCTTTGCGAGCGGCTCCAGCCACATGTTCGCCTGGTAGGCCGAGGAGGCACCGCCGGAGAAGTACAGGCCCACGGTCGGCCGGTACTCGGCCAGCCACGCGTCGAACCAGTCGAGCACCTCCTGCTCGCCGGCCGGTCGGCGACCCGGCACCAGCCGGAAGAGCAGTGCGCCGAGGCCGGTCAGCGCGAGCGCGAGGGAGAGCGCGATGCCCGCTGCCGCGTACACCGGCTCGTCGCCCGGCGCGGCGGCCAGCAGCCCCGCCGTCGCCGGCAGGCCGAACACCAGCAGCCGGTGGCCGGGACGGCGCAGCAGTAGGGACGGGGCCTTGGACAGCCGCAGCGCCGAGGCGTCGATGTTCCGGGTCACCACCGGCAGGGTGCGGGTCCGGCGCACCAGCACGGAGACCGCCTGGATCGCGCAGTGCAGCACGTAGAAGGCGAGCAGCCCGGCCACGAGCGGGGCGTACACGGTCTCCCGGTCCTGCTCGCCGATCCGCAGCAGGCCCACGACCAGCAGCAGGTCCCGCAGGACGTGCCGCACGGTGATGTCCGCGTGCGACTTGGCGAACAGCGACAGCACTCCGCGCTGCCACCGGTACAGGACGCCCTCGGTGGCGAGGGAGACGGTGGTCGCGGCGAGCAGCAGCGGTACGTGGGGCAGCAGCGCCGCGACCGCCTGAGCGGCGAACGCGGCGGCCAGGACGATGGCGACCAGGCCCTTCAGCAGGGCCGGTGGGCGGGGGAGAGGTAGGGGCACTGCGGTCACTCCAGGAGCGTCGGGTCGGCGCAGGTCGGCCGTCCGGGTTAACGCGCGGCGACCTCCTGACGACACGCGCGTGTCGTCGGGGCGTAGAGGGCGGCTGCCGTCCCGTCGTGTCGTGGGACCGTAGCGGAAGATCGCATTCCTGTCGCGTGGTGGGACCGAAGAAGGGTGACTGCCGTCCCGTGACGCGGGCGGCACCGTCCGTAGCGTGGACCGGCGCCGCGCGCCGTCCGCCCGTCCCGTAGATTTCCTGGTGAGCGACCGAATCGACGCGAGGGGACGGACGGCGACGTGGCAGGGGCAAGGCAGGCCGTGGGCGAGGCCCGCAGGATCGTCGTCAAGGTCGGGTCCTCCTCACTGACGACCGCGTCGGGCGGCTTGGACGCCGACCGCGTGGACGCGCTGGTCGACGTGCTCGCCAAGGTCCGAAACCAGGGGGTGGCCCGTAGGGCCTCGGTTGAGGGCGGTGGTGGGAGACGGGCGGGCGGCGGTGAGCGCGAGATTGTCCTGGTCTCCTCCGGTGCCATCGCGGCCGGCCTCGCCCCGCTGGGCCTGCGCCGCCGCCCCAAGGACCTCGCCCGGCAGCAGGCCGCCGCCAGCGTCGGCCAGGGGCTGCTGGTCGCCCGCTACACCGCCTCCTTCGCCCGCTACGGCGTCCGCGTCGGCCAGGTGCTCCTGACCTCCGACGACATGAGCCGCCGCGCCCACCACCGCAACGCCTCCCGCACCCTGGACAAGCTGCTCGCGATGGGCGCGTTCCCGATCGTCAACGAGAACGACACCGTCGCCACGGACGAGATCCGCTTCGGCGACAACGACCGCCTCGCCGCCCTCGTCGCCCACCTCGTCCACGCCGACCTGCTGGTCCTGCTGTCCGACGTGGACGGCGTCTACGACGGCGACCCCGGCAAGCCCGGCACCTCCCGCATCGCCGAGGTGCGCGACCCGTCCGACCTCGCGGACGTCCAGATCGGCAGCGCGGGCAAGGCCGGCGTCGGCACCGGCGGCATGGTCACCAAGGTCGAGGCCGCCCGGATCGCGGCCGCCGCCGGCGTCCCCGTCGTGCTCACCAGCGCCATCCACGCGGCCGACGCCCTGACCGGTCAGGACACCGGCACCTACTTCCACCCCACCGGCAAGCGCTCCGCCGACCGGCTGCTGTGGCTCCAGCACGCCTCCACCCCGCAGGGCGCCCTCACCCTGGACGACGGTGCCGTCGAGGCCGTCGTGGAGCGCCGCAAGTCGCTGCTGCCCGCCGGGATCGCAGCCGTCGAGGGCGAGTTCAGTGCCGGCGACCCGGTCGAGCTGCGGGACACCACGGGACGGGCCGTGGCCCGCGGGCTCGTCAGCTTCGACGCCAAGGAGATCCCCCGGCTCATCGGCCGCTCGACCCGCGAACTGGCGCGCGAACTCGGACCCGCGTACGAACGCGAGGTCGTACACAGAGACGACCTGGTGCTCCTGCACCCGTAATGTGTCGAAACGTCCGCCCCCGGTGGTGGACGTTCCGCAAAACCGCCCCGCGATCTCCTGCGGCCTGCTCAACTTTGTCTCGGGGACATATTCCGCAGCAGCGCCACTGTGCAAAGGAGGCCGTCGTGAGACGAGTGCGCCCTGGGGCCACGGCGTCCCGTGGTGGTGCCGGCTCCCGCGCGGCCGGTGAGGAGCGGGCCCTGACGAGCGTGACGGCCGGGGACCGTTTCGAGGGCGAGGAGCCCGGTGACACCCCGCGCCTGTGGCACGTCACCCTCAGCGTCTCCGGCAGGGAAGCCCCGCTCAAGGAGGTCCGGCGCGCCCTGGAACAGCTCGCCCACGACCACCCCTTCCTGCTGACCAGCCGATACGCGGTCGACCACGCGGAGATCCGCTACTGGGAGGAGGCCCGCGACCTGCACGACGCGGCCGCCGTCGCCCTGCGCCTGTGGGGCGAGCACCGGCAGACCGCCGGGCTGCCGCCCTGGGAGATCGTGGGCCTTGAGGTCATCGACCGCGCGACCTACCACCAGCGCATCGCCGAGGGCTACGGACCGCCGCCGGCGTCGCCGGTCGGAGTCCATCCGTTTTGACCCGGTCCGGCAGCCGTCTCGGGAAGTGTCTCGGGGTGTGGAACGAGCGGTGAACGGTCCCGCCCGGCGCACTACGCTTCCCTCATGACCACGCTTTCGCCGTACGACTCCATGTCCCCGGTCACCGAGGCCGCCTACCGCGCCAAGGCCGCCGCCGCGAGCCTCGCGCCGCTGCCACGGGCCGACAAGGACGACGCGCTGCTCGCCATCGCCGACGCGCTGGAGGTCCGTACGAGCGAGATCGTCGAGGCCAACGCCAAGGACGTCGCCAAGGCCCGCGAGGCCGGCATCAGCGAGGGCATGATCGACCGGCTCACGCTCACCCCCGAGCGGGTCCGCGCCATCGCCTCGGACGTGCGCGACGTCGCCGCGCTGCCCGACCCGGTCGGCGAGGTCGTACGCGGCTCCGCGCTGCCCAACGGCATCGACCTGCGCCAGGTCCGCGTGCCGCTCGGCGTCGTCGGGATCATCTACGAGGGCCGTCCGAACGTCACCGTCGACGCCGCCGCGCTCTGTCTGAAGTCCGGCAACGCCGTCCTGCTGCGCGGCTCCTCCTCGGCGTACCAGTCGAACACCGCCCTCGTGCGCGTCCTGCGCGACGCCGTGGGCGGGGCCGGGCTGCCTGCCGACGCCATCCAGCTCGTGCCCGGGGAGAGCCGCGACAGCGTGCGCGAGCTGATGCGAGCCCGCGGCCTGGTCGACGTGCTCATCCCGCGCGGCGGCGCCTCCCTGATCAACACGGTGGTCCAGGAGTCCGTCGTCCCGGTCATCGAGACCGGCACCGGCAACTGCCACGTCTACGTCGACGCGCAGGCCGACCTGGACATGGCGGTCGAGATCCTGATCAACTCCAAGGCCCAGCGCGTCGGCGTCTGCAACGCCGCCGAGACCCTCCTGGTCCACCAGGACATCGCCGCCGAGTTCCTGCCCCGGGCCCTGGACGCCCTCGCGGAGGCCGGGGTGACCGTGCACGCCGACGAGCGTGTCCTGGCACATGCCAAGAACTCCAAGGCCACGGTCGTCGAGGCGACGGCGGAGGACTGGGAGACGGAGTACCTGTCGTACGACATCGCCGCGGCCGTCGTGGACTCGCTGGACAAGGCCGTCGAGCACATCCGGCTGTGGACCTCCGGCCACACCGAGGCCATCGTCACGACCTCCCAGCAGGCCGCCCGCCGCTTCACCCAGCTGGTCGACTCGACCACGGTCGCGGTCAACGCCTCCACCCGCTTCACCGACGGCGGCCAGTTCGGCTTCGGCGCGGAGATCGGCATCTCCACACAGAAGCTGCACGCCCGCGGCCCGATGGGTCTGCCCGAACTGACCAGCACGAAGTACATCGTCACCGGGGACGGGCACGTACGGCGCTGAGCCGCCTGCCACGCAGGTGAGCCGCCTACCACGTAGGTATGTGAAACGGCGCATGCGTGTGCGGCAGGGCGGGCCGGCCGGGGCGCGCGCCCTGCCGCACCCTGTGGACGCCGTCTCAACCGGCGGATGAATTTCCATACCGTCTGCCCAAAATGACCCCCCAGGTCTACTCTGGAACCGTGCCGGAGGACGTGGGGGGCACGCCGTTTGCTGACGGCCGGGAGCCCGACGACGACCACGACCGCGGGGTGTCGGACGAAGAGTTCGCCTCCGTGGTCTTCGACGAGGCCTTCGTACGCGCGGCCGTGGTGCACGAGCCGACCGCCGTGGAGCGCCTCCTGGCCGCCGCCAAGGCGAGAGCAGAGGCGGAGGCGCGCCGCGCCCACTCCAGAGGCGAGCGGTACGACGACGGGTACGGCGATTTCGGCCATGATCCCGAGCTGGACGAGCTGGACGACCCCGATGTCCTCGATGACCACTACGACGGCACGGGGCCGTACTCCAAACAGGTCCGCTGGCACCGCCCCGTCGCCTGGCTGCTCGCCCTCGTGATGGGCATCGGCATGGTCGCGCTGGCCTTCACGGCGGTCTACCGGGGTGCGTCCTCCAACCGCCAGGACCCCGTGCCGGCGCCCACCTCGACCGGGCTGGAACAGGGCAGCGGGGCGGCTCCCTCCGCTTCCGCGGACCACTCCCGGCCCGCCGTCTCGGTGATCCCGCGCAACCCCTGACCGGAACCGCCCCTCCTGGTGAGGACCTGTCAGAACTTGTGGTGCAGCGGGGCGTTTACCCGAGCTTCCGGCGACCTACCCTGAAGATATGGGCGGGCCTGGAGACCCACCTGAGGGGACACCAGAGGGCGCTCCCGGAGGTGGAGAGGACGAGTACCGATCCGTCGTCTTCGACGAATCGTTCGTCCGCGCTGCCCGCCTCCAGGAGTACTCCGCCCAGGAGCGGATCAGCGACCACGCGCCCGCCGTGCGCCGCGCCCCGCCCCTGCGCCGGGGCCTGTCCCGGCAGGCACTGGTCCTGGTCCTGCTGATCGCCGTCGCCTTCGGCACCGCGATCTACATGGGTGTACGGCACCCCTACCAGACCCCCGCCGCCCTGGAGACCGCCGAACCCCTGCGGATGACCGTCATCCCGCTCGCTCCCGAAGGCAAGGTGCCCGGCACGGCCGACACGGCGTATCTGTACGAGCGCAGCCCCGCCGCACAGTTCAAGACCGGCGCGCAGGGCGTGCCGCTGCCCGCCTCCCGGCGCACCGCGCACTTCTCGGACAGCCAGGTCGTGAACGCCCTGACCACCGCCAAGGACTACATCGTCCGCTCCGCCCTCGACCCGGACGTGCTCACGGGCCGTGAGGTCCGCGCCGTCCGTGTCCTGCTGGACCCCGACCAGTTGGGCCAGTTCGATCAGAGCTTTGCCCGCCCCACCGCGGACGGACGCCACGCGCCCACCGGCTGGCTCGTCCGCTTCGACCCCTCCCGCGCCGAGCTGGCCGACCGCAAGGTGCGGGCCCAGGGCACGCTCCAGGCCGCCGAGGTCGACTCGTCCACGCTCGAGGTCACCGCCGACCACACGTTCGTTTACGCACTGCGGCCCGCCGGGGCCGGTGACAAGGCCGAGGTCTCCCTGTTCACCGTCCGGCGCGAGCTGCACTTCCGCTTCGACCGTGACGACCTGCGTCTGCACCAGGCCCAGCTCGTCGTCTCCTACGTGCAGGCCGGCCCACTCTCCTGCGCCGAGGATTCCACGAACCACCTGCGCCCCCTCCTGGCCGGCCAGACGGCCAAGGAAGGCGGCCCAGCCGGCACGGACCCCTACGCCACGGGCAGCGCCACGGCCCTGTGCGGCTCCCTGGCGACGAGCGCGCAGCCGAGGGTGTGAGGGCGGGCCTCCCCCGGGCGTTCCAGGGCGCCCCAGGGCGCACTGGAACGCTGTGGCCCTCCCGACGCCCGTACGGGCGCCTCAGCTGTCGTCGCGCGGCGGCCGGTCGTCTCCCGGGGAGTCCGACGGGCCCGGCGTCTCAGGCCCCCGGGGCGGCTTCCGAGCCGGGTTCGTGAAGCCGTCGAAGCCCCTGCGGACGCGGTCGCCCAGGTCGCCGGCACCGCCGGCCAGGTCGGTGACCAGCTTCATCAGCGGGTCCTTGGAGCTCTTCACCTGGGTCGTGTAGTGGTTCGCCGACTCCCGCCAGGAGTCCCGGACCGAGGTGTCCTTGTCCTCGTCGCGCCGCGGGTAGTGCCCGTCCATGATCCGCTGGTAGTCCCGCGACTCGGCCCACTTCTTCAGCTCGGCCGCCCGTACCGTGGTGAAGGGGTGGGAGCGCGGCAGCACGTTCAGGATCTTGAGCACCGAGTCGCGCAGGTCGCCCCCCGCCTCGTACTCCTCGGCCTGGGCGAGGAACGCGTCCACGTTCATCTCGTGCAGGTGGTTGCCGCCCGCGATCTTCATCAGACCCCGCATGGACGCCTGAAGATCCTGCCCGACCAGCAGCCCCGCCCGGTCCGCTGACAGCTCCGACTTGCGGAACCACTCCCGCAGCCCGGTCACGATCGCCATGATCGCGAGGTTGCCCAGCGGGATCCAGGCGACCCGGACGGCGAGGCTGGTCAGGAACAGCAGGATGGTCCGGTAGACCGAGTGCCCGGACAGCGCGTGCCCCACCTCGTGCCCGACGACCGCCCGCATCTCCTCCTCGTCGAGCAGCTCGACGAGCCCCGTCGTGACGACGATGATCGGCTCGTCCAGGCCGATGCACATCGCGTTCGGCTGCGGGTCCTGGTTCACGTACATCGGCGGGACCTTCTCCAGGTCCAGGATGTAGCAGGCGTCCCTCAGCATCACGTTCAGATGCGAGAACTGCTGGTCCGACACCCGCACCGAGTCGGACAGGAACAGCAGCCGGAGACTGCGCTCGGGCAGCAGGCCGCTGAGCGCCTTGAACACCGTGTCGAAACCGCTCAGCTTGCGCAGCGCCACCAGGGCGGAGCGGTCGGCCGGATGCTCGTACGTACGCGAGGAGATTCCGGGGAAGCGCCTGCGCTGCCTGCTCGGCACGTTCTCGTGCCCGCTGTGCTCGTGGCCGTCGGACATGTCTTCCCCCATGTGCGTCTGTGTGACCTTTACGGCCACTTGTGCGGCCTTTTGCTTCCCCGAGGCAGAGCCCAGCCTAGGCGGAGTTACGGTGGTCGGGCAGTACAGCGAAGGAGACCACCGCCATGGAGCACCACCCCGCGGCCGCCTGGCTCACCGAGGCCGCGACCGCCGCCGAGCGGCAAGGAGGGCCGGGGATGCTGAGGTACGTACTGATCGTGATGATCCTGGGCTGTGTGCTGACCGCGTGGTTCCTGCTGCGTGGCTACAGACGAAAGGACGACTGAGGCGCCGGGGAGGTTCCGCGCCGGGCCCCGGGGCCGGGGCCGGGCGGGAGCACGCACCGCCTCTCTGTCACAACAGGCGGAGTCGGGGTGATCGCGGTCGGGACGCCCGCTTACGATGAGCCGACGTCTTTAACCCGCCCACATGCGATAGGTCCTGCCGAAGATGAGCTTCCACAGCACCGCTGCCCAGTTGGTCACCCTCGCCGCCGAGGGCGAGGAGCACGGCGGAAACCACGAGAGCCTCAGTCCCTACCTCACCGGTGGTGCCGCTCTCTTCATCCTGCTGCTGATGCTGTGGGTCACCACCCGCTTCAACCGCGACCGCTGAGCCCGGCGGGGCGCTCCGCGCGGGGCGCCCAGGGGAACCCGGGGGCGGCCGGAGCCCTCAGGCAGGGCCGGTAGGGTCTGCACGCATGGGAGAGCAGGACATGCCTACCGGTCCGGCGCACGAGACGCCGCACGACCCGGCACAGGACACGGCGAGCGGCACCGAGCGACACTCGGAGCCCCGCCGTGCCGCCACGGCGCACCGCCAGATCGACGGCCCCGGAAGCGGCCGGCCTCAGCTGGGCAAGCGCCGCCTCGGCGTCATGGGCGGCACCTTCGACCCGATCCACCACGGGCACCTGGTGGCGGCCAGTGAGGTCGCCGCGGCGTTCCACCTCGACGAGGTGGTCTTCGTCCCGACGGGCCAGCCCTGGCAGAAGAGTCACCGCAGCGTCTCCCCGGCCGAGGACCGCTACCTGATGACGGTCATCGCCACCGCCGAGAACCCGCAGTTCTCCGTGAGCCGCATCGACATCGACCGCGGCGGCCCCACCTACACCGTGGACACCCTGCGCGACCTGCGCGCGCTCAACCCCGACACGGACCTGTTCTTCATCACCGGCGCCGACGCGCTCGCCCAGATCCTCACCTGGCGGGACAGCGAGGAACTGTTCTCCCTCGCGCACTTCATCGGGGCCACCCGGCCGGGCCACCACCTGGACGACTCCGGACTCCCGGAGGGTGGCGTCTCACTCGTGGAGGTTCCCGCTCTCGCCATCTCCTCCACAGACTGCCGTGCGAGAGTCGCCAAGGGCGACCCCATCTGGTATCTGGTGCCGGACGGAGTCGTGCGCTACATCGACAAGCGCGAGCTGTACCGCGGCGAGTGAGCCGAGAGGGGCACCGGTGAACGACCGATACGACGCGGGGGCCGCGGACCACGGCGCCGACCAGTACGAGCTCGTCGGCTACGACGAGTACGGCCGGCCTGTCTACCGCCAGGTCCCGGCACAGCAGACCCAGACCTACGACCCGTACTCCCAGCAGGGACAGGCGGGGCAGCAGGGCTACGGCTACGACCCGTACGCCACCCCCGGGCAGCAGCCCCCGCCCGCGTACGACTACGGCACCGGTCAGCAGCAGCCCGGCTACGGCTCCTACGACCCCTACGCCTCCGGGCAGCACCAGGGCGGCGCCGCGTCGCACGACCCCTATGGCCAGGCCGCGGCCGGCCCCGGTACGGCCCAGCAGCCCCGCGTCGCCGAACAGACCGCCCACATCCCGCAGCAGGCGGGCCCGGCCGACGACGAGGAAGTCCGCGAGCGGACCCAACCGGAGTACCACACCGAACAGTTCGCCTTCGTCGAGGAGCCCGACGGCAACTCCGAAGACGTCATCGACTGGCTGAAGTTCACCGAGAACCGCACCGAGCGCCGCGAGGAGGCCCGGCGCCGTGCCCGCAGCCGGATCGTCGCCCTGGTCGTCGTCCTGGCGCTCGCCGCGGTCGGCGGCGTCGGTTACCTCTGGTACGCGGGGAAGCTGCCCGGCCTGTCCTCCGACGACTCCGCGACGGGAACCGCGACGGCCGCGGGCGCCCAGAAGCGCGACGTGATCGTCGTCCACCTGCACGACACCAAGGGCGGCGGCACCGCCACGGCCCTCCTCGTCGACAACACCACCACCAAGCGGGGCACCACCGTCCTGCTGCCCAACTCCCTCGCCCTGACCAGCGACGACGGCACCACGACGACGCTCGCCAAGTCGGTCGAGGACGACGGCTCCGACGGCACCCGCGACGCGCTCGACACGGTCCTCGGCACCGACATCCAGGGCACCTGGCGCCTGGACACCCCCTACCTCCAGAACCTCGTCGACCTCGTCGGCAACATCGACGTCGACACCGACACGGACGTCCCCGACCCCGCCGCCAAGAAGAAGGGCACGGCCCCCCTGGTCAACAAGGGCAAGGCCCAGACCCTCAGCGGCAAGACGGCCGTCGCCTACGCCACCTACCGCGCCCCCGGCGAGGCCCAGAACGCCCAGCTGGAGCGCTTCGGGCAGGTCCTGCAGGGCCTCCTGCGCAAGCTGTCCTCCGACCCGCAGGCCGCGACGACCACGATCCAGACGCTGCAGCAGATCCTCGACCCGTCCCTGACCGACAAGGACCTCGGCTCCTTCCTCGCCGGGCTCTCCGACCTCGCCAAGGGCGGCGACTACCGGACGGACCTGCTGCCCGTCCAGGCCGACGGCACGCTCAGCGCCCAGGCCGGCGCGGGCGTGGTCAAGAACGTCCTCGGCGGCACCGCCAAGAGCCCCGACAAGGACGCCGCCGTCAGCGTCTCCGTCCAGAACGCCAGCGGTGTGAAGGACAACACGGAGAAGGCCCGCGTCGTGCTCCTCAACGGCGGCTTCACCTTCCTTGAGGGCGGCACGCCCGGCTCCGCCCAGGCCACGTCCAAGGTCACCTACGCCGAAGCCGCCGACAAGGCCGACGCCGCCGAGGTCGCCAAGACCCTGGGCCTGCCCGCGGGCTCCGTCACCAAGGGCAGGATCTCGGCGAGCGCCGACGTCGCCGTCGTCCTCGGCCAGGACTACAAGCCGTCGTCCGACTAGCCGGCAGGAGTGTGTTCCCCACGCGGTCCCCGTAATCGCGTGGGGGGCGCGCGGCGGTCCGTGAGACCCTTGGTGGCAAGTGACCGCCGACGGAAAGCCTTGTAGTGACCGCGACCGACCGCTCTCACGAGCTGATCAACACCGCCGCCCAGGCGGCCGCCGACAAGCTGGCACACGACATCGTCGCCTATGACGTCAGTGACGTGCTGTCCATCACGGATGCCTTCCTGCTGGCCTCCGCGCCCAACGACCGCCAGGTCAAGTCGATCGTCGACGAGATCGAGGAACGCCTCCAGAAGGAACTCGGCGCCAAGCCGGTGCGCCGCGAGGGCGACCGCGAGGCCCGCTGGGTGCTGCTCGACTACGTCGACATCGTCGTCCACGTCCAGCACAGCGAGGAGCGCGTCTTCTACGCCCTGGAGCGGCTGTGGAAGGACTGCCCCGAGCTGGAGCTGCCCGAGGACGCCAAGGCCACCCGCGGCAAGGCCGAGGAGCACGCCAAGGTGCAAGCGGCCGAGGAGGCGGCGGAGCTGGACGGTGACTGGCGGTGACCTCCTTCAGTGAGGCGTCCGCCGGAAAGGGCCGGGGCCGCCGCATCATCCTCTGGCGGCACGGCCAGACCGCGTGGAACGTGGAGCGCCGCTTCCAGGGCACCACGGACGTCGAACTCACCGAGACCGGCGTCGCCCAGGCGCGCCGCGCCGCCCGGCTGCTCGTCTCCCTGAAGCCGGACGCGATCGTCGCCTCCGACCTGAAGCGGGCCGCGAACACGGCCGCCGAGCTCGCCGCGCTCACCGGCCTCGACGTGACCCACGACGAGGCGCTGCGCGAGACCTACGCGGGTGTCTGGCAGGGCCTGACGCACGAGGAGATCATCGCCCGGCACGGCGACGAGTACACCGCGTGGAAGCGCGGCGAGCCGGTGCGCCGCGGTGGCGGCGAACTGGAGACCGAGGTCGCCGACCGCGCCGCCCCCGTGGTGCTGCGGCACGCCGAGAAGCTCCCCGAGGACGGCACGCTCGTCGTGGCCAGTCACGGCGGCACCATCCGCACCACCATCGGCCGCCTCCTCGCCCTGGACCCCCACCACTGGGAGAGCCTCGGCGGACTCTCCAACTGCTGCTGGTCCGTCCTCGGTGAAGGCGCCCGCGGCTGGCGCCTGCTGGAGCACAACGCCGGCACCCTGCCGGAACCGGTGCTCGGCGACGACGACTGACCCCGGATTTCACTTTCAGGCAGGTCGCAGGCTAAAGTTCTTCTTGTTCGCCCCGCCAGGCGGGGAGGGCAAAATCATCATGCGGCTCCGCCGCGTGGCGAGGGGCTATAGCTCAGTTGGTAGAGCGCCTGCATGGCATGCAGGAGGTCAGGAGTTCAATTCTCCTTAGCTCCACGTCAAGATCCCGTTCCCGTCAGGGAGCGGGATTTTTCATGCTCCGGCTTGAGTCACTCGAGTCCCTGAGGCGTATACCTCTACGGCCCCGCCGGGTTGCCGTGTCCGGACTGGTACTGAGGCGTCGCTGACCGTATTGGCCCGGCCGTGGCAGAATCAAATGGCCGGAAGGGGGCGCGGCCCGACGGGAGGGAGTAGCGATGCCTGCGAGCATCCGGGAGGTCGACCACCTCCTCGGAGCAGCATTGACAGGGGAGATGTCCACCCGCCTCAGCTGCCCTTCCTGCGGTTCCGCGCACGTGGCCCAGATGCTCGGCGACAACGGCGGGATCTCCTACGTGTGCACGGCCTGCGGCCACAGCTGGAGCTGATCGATGGGTGCACACAGGCGGAAATGCGACTGGTGTGGCAGCGGGACTCCGATCGTCCGCGACATGGAGCCGATCAATCCCGACTACCAGTACTGGTGCGAGGAGTGCGCACGGGCGCTGATCATAAAGGGCGACCCGATCGAGACGTACCGCGAGCTGGAGGGCGAGCCGATCTACGGCCGGCTTCTGGAGGAGCACTGCACGCTCAAGCGGTTCTATTCGTTCGTCACGGCGTAGAGCCCGCAGGGTCGGTACACATCCGGCATAGCGGGCATCCGCGTACGAGGCGAAATCGATTTGGTGTTGGGCCCGGTGGACCAGTAATGTTGGCGTCGCCGCCGGGGAAACCCGGAGGGGCGCAACAAGGGGCTATAGCTCAGTTGGTAGAGCGCCTGCATGGCATGCAGGAGGTCAGGAGTTCAATTCTCCTTAGCTCCACAGCAGATGAGAAGGCGGGCCATCCGATCGGATGGCCCGCCTTCTTCGTGTGCGGTGTCCGTGTGCGCGTACGGCGGACTCCCCAGAGGGAAGCCCGCCGTACGCGTGCTCAGCGGCCGAGAGCGCGGCGGCCGCGGCCCTGGGACAGGACCGGGAGATTGCGGGACGGCGCGCCGCCCTGAGCGCGCGTGTCCTCCTCGATGCGCAGGGCAAGCGCCGGGCAGCGGCGCACCGCGCGTAGAGCCTTGGCCTCGGCGTACCGCGGCACCTGCGCCTGCGCCACGGTCGGGAAGCCGTCGGCGCCGAGCTGGAACACCTCGGGGAGGATGTCCGCGCACAGGCCGTGGCCCCGGCACAGCGTCCAGTCGACGTAGATCTTCTGGCGGCTGGGGCCGTTCTCCTCGGACTCGCCGCCGCCCGGGATGCCCGTAGGGGCCCTGCCGCCCTCGAAGAGCGGCAGAACGCCCTCCACGGGCCGTCCGCAGCCGTTTCCGAGGACATGGGCGGCCAGGTCGTCCGTGAAAGCCTTGATGGTCGACTCGATGAACATCGCGGAGCCGTCCGGGTGCGAGCACGCGCCGCGCCGCTTCACGTTCTTGGCGACCTGCTTGAGTGCCTCCAGAGCGGCCGGTCCGCCGCCGTTGAGGATGTCCTCCAGGCCGCGCGCGGCGGCCGGCAGGCCGAGGTAGCAGGGGCCGCACTGGCCGGCGCTCTCCTCCGCCAGCCACTGGGCGACACGCAGCGACTCGCCCAGTGGGCAGGTGTCCTGAGTGATCGGCAGGATCGCGCCGGCGCCGAGCGCACCGCCCACCGCGTCCAGCGAGTTGCGGGAGACGATCGCCTCGTTGACCGTCGCCGCGTCGATCCACTTGCCGTGGTAGCCGCCGGTGAGCACGCCCTGCGGCACCGGCGGGGCGCCGGCGAGCTGGAGGACGTACCGCAGCGGCACGCCCGTCGGGACCTCGATGACCATGGGGCGGGCGACCGCCCCGGAGACCGTGAGCATGACGGTGCCCGGCTCGTCGTACAGGCCGGTGTTGCCGTAGCGCTCCGGGCCGATGCGGGCGGCGATGGCCAGTTGGGCGAAGGTCTCGGCGTTGGACAGCAACGTGGGCGCGCCGCCGACGCCGTTCTGCGAGGCGCTGACCTTGCGGCCCGGCGGGATGGCCGGGCCGCCGTCGATGGAGCGGATCAGCGACGCGGCGGCGCCGGTGACCATACGGACCGGATTGCGTTGCACACGTGCGCGGAGCGCCGATCTACGGCCGTTGCTGAGGCCGCGTTCGGCGAGCGCGGCCTCCATGGAGCGCTGTGTGGACTCACGGGTGACCCCCACCACGAGCGTGCGGGCACCCAGCGCCTCCGCGCACAGCAGTGCGCCGTCGAGGATCAGATGGGGAGCGCGGTTGATCAGCACCGTGTCCTTGCGGCAGGCCGGCTCGTCCTCGCTTCCGTTCACGACGACGACCGGCCGGACGCCGCGCTTGATCGCCGATTCGGCGACCGAGCGCAGCTTCTTGTGGAAGGGGAAGCCCGCGCCGCCGCGGCCCTTCAGGTTGATGCGTTCGGCGAGTTGCGCGAGCTGCTCGCCGCCCATCGGCTCGAGCGGCCCGTGCACCTTCAGGTGCATGGGCAGATCGAGCCGATCGACAAGGTCGAAGCCGGACGTGAGCTGGGGAAGACCGACCACGCGGACTTCGGGTACGTCAGGCAAAGCCTCGTTCACTTAAAGCCTCCGGAAGGCGTGTTCCAAGGTTCGCCCGAACCCGGTGCGTCGAAGTCGTAGGACGCACCGGGCAGTGTTTCATTGGCGGGACCGCTGTTGTACGTGTCGTTCGGGTAGTACGTGTCGTAGACGGCGTTCGTCTCACCCGTGTCGTACACGTCACTCGATCCGTAGCCGGCGACGCCTGGATTGCCATAGGCCGGGATGCTTTGTCCGGTGTCTTGCAGGGGGTCGTAGGGCGGAATGTTGAAGCCCGTGTCCTGGAGCGGGTCGTAGGCCGACGGCGGGGCCTCGCCGACCGGCGGCGGGGACGGGATCGGCCAGTTGCCCGAGGTGCTGGAGGGGCCGTCCACGGTCGGGATGGCCTGGGTGGGCTGCATGTCCAGCGGCAGTTCCGTGCGGTCGGTCGGCCCCGGCGCGAACGCCTGCTGGCCCAGGGGCGGGCTCGAGAGGGCCCGGTAGGCCGCGGCGAAGCCGTTCGTGGACTCCTGCGGCGCGGGGCGCTCCGCCTTCTCGTACCGCGGCCCCGACGGGGAGGCCATGGCCCCCACGGGCATGTCCCGGCCCTCGTAGCCGGGCAGCGCGGAGCCGGTGCCCGCCCGGGCCCGGCTCTCCTCCAGGTCCCGGCGGCCCAGACCGTCCCCGGGCCCGATGAGCTGGGCGAACTTGTCGGCGACCTTGCGCTTGACCGGGCGCGGAGCGGCGCGCAGAGCGAGGGCGCCGGCCACACCGGCCAGGGACAGGCAGTACAGGATGACGAAGATCGGCTTGGCTTGGCGACCCGCGTAGAGGCCGTGGACCAGCGCGGCGCACCAGGCCGGGTAGGCCAGCATGTGCATGGCCCGCCAGCGGGCCGCGACGGGCGCCGGGGACGCGAAGCGGTTGCGCAGCACGCCGGTGACGCCCACGAAGATCATGAGCATGCTGGCCAGGGTGCCGAGACCGACGAGGAACGACCGGCCCATGATCTCGTCGTTGTCGCTGGCGATGAGACCGAAGGGGATGAACACCGCGACCCACGTGGTGTGGGCGAGCGCCAGCTTGACCCCGATGTGCACCAGGAGGAAGACGATCGAGGCGACCGCCGTGGTCCGGTGCACGGCCTGCGCCAGGATGCGCCTGCGCGCGTCCAGCAGGACCCGGTCCTGGGCGACGAGCCCCCAGATCACCGAGCAGGACAGGCACACGAGGGACAGCACGCCGGCGCCGAAGTTGAGGAACTCGGCGAACGTGTCGTCTGCCGTGGAGTCGTAGTTCGTCACGACCGGCCTCCCCACATCCCGGTGACCGGGTGTAGCGAGCTGTTACTGCGATGAGGGTTCATGGGGGCAACTCCGAGCGGTTCGGGAAAGCGGTCCCGCTGCCGCACTCTAAGCCGCGCCATACCGATGGGTACGAGGTTTGAGTTATTGCGTTGTTATCAAAGGACAATGTGGTTGTTGTGATGTCCCTTAGTGACTGTTACGCGAAGTAACTTTTGACCCTGGTTCAGCTTTTTGGGCACCGAGACGGCCCACCGGAAGCGCGTCGCGGCGCGCTGGGGGCCTGCGGTACCCTAACGCCATGCGTGCCGTACGCCTTCTGCTTAGCGGGCCGCGCTGATCAGTCCCGGCCACCGGACGAGTCGAGTGGCCGGAATCGGCGCGGCGTCCCCTCCTGTGCGAGGGGATTTTTCGTTTCTCGAACGACACAGCCGCAGGCAGAGACGATCGATGGAGCTTTGAGGATCATGAGCGAGACGAACTCCGCTGCCGCCTCCGAGGTGGCAGCGCCGCACCGCTACACGGCCGCCATGGCTGCCGAGATCGAGGCACGCTGGCAGGACTTCTGGGACGCCGACGGCACCTACGGCGCGCCCAACCCGAAGGGCGACCTGGCGGACGACCAGGGGGCCGTCGCCAAGCCCAAGAAATTCATCATGGACATGTTCCCGTACCCCTCGGGTGCGGGCCTGCACGTCGGCCACCCGCTGGGCTACATCGCCACGGACGTCTTCGCCCGCTTCCAGCGCATGACCGGCCACAACGTCCTGCACACCCTGGGCTTCGACGCCTTCGGCCTGCCCGCCGAGCAGTACGCGGTGCAGACCGGCACGCACCCGCGCGCGTCCACCGAAGCCAACATGGAGAACATGAAGTCCCAGCTGCGCCGGCTGGGCCTGGGCCACGACAAGCGCCGGTCGTTCGCCACGATCGACCCGGAGTACTACAAGTGGACCCAGTGGATCTTCCTCCAGATCTTCAACTCCTGGTACGACCACGAGGCGAAGAAGGCCCGCCCGATCTCCGAACTGATCGACCGGTTCGAGTCGGGTGAGCGGCCCGTGCCGGGGCACACGCGCGCGTGGAGCGAGCTGAGCGCCGCCGAGAAGGCCGACGTCCTGGGCGGGTTCCGGCTGGCCTACGCCTCCGACGCGCCGGTCAACTGGTGCCCCGGGCTGGGCACCGTGCTGGCCAACGAGGAGGTCACCGCCGAGGGCCGCTCCGAGCGCGGCAACTTCCCGGTCTTCAAGGCCAAGCTGCGCCAGTGGAACATGCGCATCACGGCCTACGCCGACCGGCTGCTGGAGGACCTGGAGGAGCTGGACTGGCCCGAGGCCATCAAGCTCCAGCAGCGCAACTGGATCGGCCGTTCCGAGGGCGCCCGCGTCGACTTCCCGATCGACGGCGAGCGCATCACCGTCTTCACCACCCGCCCGGACACCCTGTTCGGCGCCACCTACATGGTGCTGGCGCCCGAGCACCCGCTGGTCGAGAAGTTCACTTCGGCCGCCTGGCCGGAGGGCACCCACGAGGTGTGGACCGGCGGCCACGCCACCCCCGGTGAGGCCGTCGCCGCCTACCGCGCGCAGGCCGCGTCCAAGTCCGACGTGGAGCGGCAGGCCGAGGCCAAGGACAAGACCGGCGTCTTCATCGGCGCGTACGCGACCAACCCGGTCAACGGCGAGCAGGTCCCGGTCTTCATCGCCGACTACGTGCTGATGGGCTACGGCACCGGCGCGATCATGGCCGTCCCGGCGCACGACACGCGTGACTTCGAGTTCGCGCGTGCCTTCGAGCTGCCCATCCGCTGCGTCGTGGAGCCGGCGGACGGCCGCGGCACGGACACCAGCACCTGGGAGGACGCCTTCGCCTCGTACGACGCGAAGATCGTCAACTCCGCGGGCGACGGCATCTCCCTGGACGGCCTGGGCGTCGTCGAGGCCAAGGCGCGCATCACCGAGTGGCTGGAAAGCAAGGGCGTCGGCGAGGGCACCGTCAACTTCCGGCTGCGGGACTGGCTGTTCAGCCGCCAGCGCTACTGGGGCGAGCCCTTCCCGATCGTCTACGACGAGGACGGCATCGCCCACGCGCTGCCCGAGTCGATGCTGCCCCTGGAGCTGCCCGAGGTCGAGGACTACTCGCCGCGCACCTTCGACCCGGACGACGCCGACACCCAGCCCGAGACGCCGCTGTCCCGCAACGAGGACTGGGTCAACGTCACGCTGGACCTGGGCGACGGCCGTGGCCCGCGCAGGTTCCGCCGCGAGACCAACACCATGCCCAACTGGGCCGGTTCCTGCTGGTACGAACTGCGCTACCTGGACCCGCGCAACTCCGAGAAGCTGGTCGACCCGGAGGTCGAGCGGTACTGGATGGGGCCGCGCGAGGGCCAGCCGCACGGCGGCGTCGACCTGTACGTCGGCGGCGCCGAGCACGCCGTGCTGCACCTGCTGTACGCGCGCTTCTGGTCCAAGGTGCTGTACGACCTGGGGCACGTCTCCTCCGCGGAGCCGTTCCACAAGCTGTTCAACCAGGGCATGATCCAGGCCTACGTCTACCGCGACAGCCGTGGCATCGCGGTGCCGGCCGCCGAGGTGGAGGAGCGCGACGGCGCGTACTTCTACCAGGGCGAGAAGGTCTCCCGGCTGCTGGGCAAGATGGGCAAGTCCCTGAAGAACGCGGTCACTCCGGACGAGATCTGCGCCGAGTACGGCGCCGACACGCTGCGTCTGTACGAGATGGCGATGGGCCCGCTGGACGTCTCCCGGCCCTGGGACACGCGCGCGGTGGTGGGCCAGTTCCGGCTGCTGCAGCGGCTGTGGCGCAACATCGTCGACGAGGCGACCGGCGAGGTGACCGTCGTCGACGCGGAGCCGGACGAGGAGACGCTGCGCGCCCTGCACAAGGCGATCGACGGCGTGCGCGGGGATCTGGAGGGCATGCGGTTCAACACCGCCATCGCCAAGGTCACCGAGCTGAACAACCACCTGACCAAGGCGGGCGGGGCGGTGCCGCGCTCCGTGGCCGAGCCGCTGGTGCTGATGGTCGCGCCGCTGGCCCCGCACATCGCCGAGGAGCTGTGGCGCACGCTGGGGCACGAGAACTCGGTGGTGCACCAGGACTTCCCGGTGGCAGACCCGGCGTACGTGGTCGACGAGACCGTGACCTGCGTCGTGCAGATCAAGGGCAAGGTCAAGGCGCGGCTGGAGGTCTCGCCGTCGATCTCCGAGGACGAGCTGGAGAAGGTCGCGCTGGCCGACGAGAAGGTCGTCGCCGCGCTGGGCGGGGCCGGGATCCGGAAGGTGATCGTGCGGGCGCCGAAGCTGGTGAACATCGTTCCGGCGTAGCCGACAGGCACTGCGACCGCTCTCGGGGTAGTCCCCTACGGGCAGGTTCGGGGTTTTCTGGAACTCCGAGCCTGCCTTTTGCGTTTACCGTGGAAGAGCGGCGTGAGATGTGCCGAGACGCCCTGAGGAGGAGCCGGTGGAAGCAGTGATCGCAGTCTTCGCTCTGCTCTTCGTGCTCTTTCTCGGGCTCGGTGCGTACGCCACGGTGAAGGTGGTCGGCGCCGCCAAGCGCGGCGTGGACCGCAGCATCACGCAGGCCCGCCGCACGGTCGAGGAGCACACCCTGCGGGCCAAGTCCTTCGCCCAGCCGGGCGCCGCGGGCGAACTCGCCCAACTCCGGTTGAAACTGCGTACCTCGATGCGTGCCACCCAGGACGCGCTGAACGCGGCCGTCGCCGAGGACGAGTCCCTGAAGGAGTCCATCGGCCTCTTCGAACGGCTCAGTGCGCACGGGCACGAGCTGGACGACGAGCTGAAGCGCCTGGAGTCCGAACCCGACCGCACCGCGCTCGGCGAGCGGCTGCCCGTACTGCGCGAGCGCACCGAAGGCATCACACAGTCGGCGGACGCCCTGCGCTGGGCCGCTCGCGACCGCGCCCGCCGCTTCGCGGGGGACGACCTGGACACACTCAGCGCCCAGATCGACATGGAGGCCGGGGCGCTACGGCACTGGACGACGACGCCTGAGTCCCGGCCCGCCTCCTCGCCGGAGCCGCAGCCCGCCGCGACGCCGTGGCCCGAGGCGCCCGCCGCCGATGCCGCCACCGCCGGGCAGACCTGGCCGGAGACCCCGCAGCCGAGCCGGGCGGACGAGTCGGCACGGCCCGCCATCACCCCGCCGGGACCGCGCCCCACCTACCCCTGGCAGAAGAAGCCCCGCCCGGAGAGCACCACTTGATCCGGCCACTCGCGTCACAGGGCACGGGGGCGGGGCTGCCGCACGGGAACTACGGCAGGTAACCTCCAGCTCATGTCCCGCCATGTCGCGATCGTCACCGATTCAACGGCCTACCTGCCGGCCCGGACGATGGAGCGCCACGGCATCACAGCGGTGCCTCTGACCGTCGTCCTCGGCGACCGGGCGCTGGAGGAGGGCACCGAGATCTCGACCCGCGCCCTCGCCCAGGCTTTGCAGAAGCGGCGCCCGGTGACGACCTCGCGGCCCAGCCCCGCCCTCTTCGAGGAGACGTACCGCAAGGTCGCCGAGTCCGGCGCCACCGGCATCGTCTCCCTCCATCTCTCCGCCGAGCTCTCCGGTACGTACGACGCGGCCGTCGTGGCCGCGCGGCAGGCGCCGGTGCCGGTGCGGGTGGTGGACACCGGCATGATCGCGATGGCGCTCGGCTTCTGCGCGCTCGCCGCGGCGGAGACCGCGGAGTCGGGCGGCACGGTGGACGAGGCCGTCACCGCCGCGGAGAAGCGGGCCGCGGGCACGTCCGCCTACTTCTACGTCGACACCCTCGACTACCTGCGCCGCGGCGGCCGTATCGGTGCCGCGCAGGCCCTGCTGGGCTCGGCGCTCGCGGTGAAGCCGCTGCTGCAACTGGCCGACGGCCGTATCGAACCCCTGGAGAAGGTGCGGACCGCGTCGAAGGCGATCGCCCGCCTCGAGGAGATCGCGGCCGAGCGTGCGGGCAGCGCCCAGGTCGATGTCGCCGTCCACCATCTCGCCGCCCCGGACCGGGCGTCGGCCCTCGCCGACCGGTTGCGGGCGCGGGTGTCCGGGCTTGCCGATCTGCATGTCAGCGAGGTCGGGGCGGTGATCGGGGCGCACACCGGGCCCGGGTTGCTGGGGGTCGTGGTTTCGCCGCAGTGAACGGTTACGGCGGGCTCTGATCACCCGTGTGGGTGGCCGGGGTATCCACAAGCCGGCCGTTCTCCCCGGGAATTGACCAAGATCATCGCAAGTGTGCCGACGTGGCCGATCCTCGTCGCATGGCACTTCGATCACGTTCACGCACAGCGACTGCGACCAGCGGGCCGGGCCGTGGACCGGCGTCCGACGGCCGCATCCGTCACCGCCGTCACCGGCCTGTCGCACGCGGCCGGGCACGGCATCGTCATGCCTCGGCGGAGGAACTCCGCCGGCGCGCGGAGGTGCTGTTCGGTGAGCCTGCCGAACGAGGCGGGGAGCGGCGGGAGTCGGGGCACGGTCCGCCCGAGGAGACGGTTGCCCCAGGGGGTGTCCGGCGAGAGCCGGGTCAGCCGGGGGCTGCTGCGGAAGCCGGCCTGGATGCCGATGTGGGGTCCGTCCGTGTCCCCGTCGGTGTCGACGGTGGGCCGGGCGCCGGGACAGTCGGCGGAGATCGCCTTGGGGAAGGGGCCTGGCGGGAGCGGGCCGGGCTCGCGGTGCGGGAGCGCATGCCCGTGTGGTTGCAGGCGAGGTGCGGCCTGGAGCGGCGGAGCGTGCTCGCGCTGACGGTGCTGCTCGTCGTCGCCGCGGCGTTCGCCGTGCAGCACTTCTGGGTCGGCCGGACTCAGTCCGTGCGGCCGCCCGAGGTGGTGCGAGCGGCGGCGCCGTACGGGGAGCAGGGGCAGGGCGGACTGGCCGAGCCGGAAGGAGGACCGGGTGCGCCCGTAGGCGCGGCGAAGGCGACAGGTGCGGCAGGGGCGGCCGAGATCGTCGTGGACGTCGGCGGCAAGGTCCGTGAACCCGGGATCCACCGGCTGCCGTCGGGCTCGCGTGTCGCGGACGCGCTGCGCGCGGCGGGCGGGGTGAAGCCCGGCACGAACACCGACGGTCTCAACCGCGCCCGGTTCCTCGTGGACGGCGAGCAGGTGATCGTCGGGGCACCGGCTCCCGCCCCGGGGACCGGGGCGGGTGGTACGGCTGCCGGAGGCACCGCCGGTGCGGCGGCGGGCGGCGTGATGCCGGGGGCGCCCGTCTCCCTCAACACGGCCACCGCCGACCAGCTCGACACCTTGCCGGGGGTCGGCCCCGTGCTGGCGCAGCACATCATCGACTACCGCACGCAGCACGGCGGGTTCCGTTCCGTGGACGAGCTGCGCGAGGTGAACGGCATCGGCGACCGCCGCTTCGCCGACCTGCGGAATCTCGTACGGCCATGAGGAGGGTTCCTGAGCTGTCGGCGCGGCGGGACGAGGCGGCACCTGAGGCCTTCACCGCCGGGTCGGCGGCTCCCGCCCAGTCGGCCTCGCCCACCCGGTCGTCCGTGCACGCCTCCTCCGGTAAACGGCTGGGCAGCTCCCGTCCGAGGCAGGAAGGACCCACGGATCTACGGCTCGTCCCGCCTGCCCTCGCGGCCTGGGGCACGGCGGCGCTGGTGCTGGACGCGTCGCCGGGGTGGGTCCTGGGCGTCGTGATCGGCTGTCTGGCCGCGGTCGGCCTGCTGCCGCTGGCTCGGCGAGCGGGGTGGGCATCCTGGTCACGGGCGTCGGCCGCAGCTGTGCTGCTGTGCGTGGCCGCGGCTGCCGCATCGGCCGGGCTGCACGGGGCGGATCTGCGCCGGGGACCCGTGCCCGGCCTGGCGCGGGACTACGCGACGGTGACCGCCGAGGTCGAGCTCACCTCCGACCCCCGGCTCACCCGGCCGAAGGTCCGGGGCGATCACGTCGCCCCGACCGCCGTGCTGATCGACGCCGATGTACGGCGCGTCCAGGAGGCGGGTGGCGCGACCGTGGTCACGCGGGCGCCGGTGCTGATGATCGTCGACGTGGGGTCGGCCGCCCGGGCCGCGGAGGGTGGACGGTCGGCACCCGCGGGCGGGGCGACCGGGGCCGTCGGGAACGGGCAGCCGGTACCCGCGACCGGGTCTGTCGGGGGCGGGCGGCAGACCGCCGGTGGGCCGGTGCGGTCGCCGTGGCTCGGGTTGCTGCCCTCGACGCGGCTGCGGGTCAGCGCGCGGCTGGCGCCCGCGATGACGGGCGGTGACCGGGTCGCGGCCGTGCTGCGGGTGCGGGGCCAGGCCGAACCGGAGGTGGTGGGAGAGCCCTCGGCTGCTCAGCGGCTCGCCGGGCGGTTGCGGGCAGGGCTGCGGGAGGCGACCGACGGGCTGCCGGCGGATGCTCGGGCGCTGTTGCCGGGGCTGGTCGTGGGGGACACCTCGCGGATCACCCCGGAGCTGGAGGAGGCCTTCAAGGAGACCGACCTGACGCACACGCTGGCCGTCTCCGGGGCCAACTTCACGATTCTGCTCGCCCTGCTGCTCGGGCCGCCGGGCCTGGCGCAGCACGTCGAGCGGCGGGGGCTCGCGCCTCGCCTCGGTGTCTCCCTGCGGGCGACCGCGGTGCTCGGGGGCGCGCTCTCACTCGGGTTCGTCGTCGTGTGCAGACCGGATCCGAGCGTGCTGCGGGCCGCGGCCTGCGGAGCCGTCGCGCTGCTCGCCCTCGCGACCGGCCGCCGCAGGTCACTGATCCCGGCGCTGGCGACGGCGGTCCTGCTGCTGGTGCTGTACGACCCGTGGTTGGCGCGGAGTTACGGATTCCTGCTCTCCGTCGTGGCCACCGGCGCCCTGCTCACGCTCGCGCCGCGCTGGAGCGCCGGACTGCGGCGGCGCGGGGTGCCGACGCGGCTCGCCGAGGCGCTGGCCGCCGCTGCCGCCGCGCAGGCCCTGTGCGCGCCCGTCGTCGCCGTGCTGTCGGCGCGGGTGAGCCTGGTGGCGGTGCCGTGCAATCTGATCGCGGAGTTCGCGATCGCGCCGGCCACCGTGCTGGGCTTCGCGGCACTGGCCATGGCACCGGTGGCCATGCCGGCGGCCAAGGCCCTGGCGTGGTGCGCGCATTGGCCCGCCGAGTGGATCGCGGAGGTCGCCCGTACCGGGGCGGCCCTGCCGGGAGCGGGAGTGGACTGGCCGGGCAGTTGGGCGGGTGCGGCGCTGCTCGCGGCCGTGACGCTGGTCGTGCTGCTCGTGGGGCGGCGGCTGCTCGGGCATCCCTGGTGGTGCGGGGCCTGCGGACTGCTGCTGGTGCTGGTCGTCGCGCAGCCGGCGCCGCTGACCCGGGTGGTCACGGGCTGGCCGCCGCCCGGCTGGCGGCTGGTGATGTGCGACGTGGGGCAGGGCGACGCCATGGTGCTCGCGGCGGGCGAGGGAACCGGTGTGGTGGTGGACGCGGGGCCCGATCCGCAACTCGTCGACCACTGCCTGCGCTCACTCGGCATCACCAGGATTCCGCTGATCGTGCTCACCCACTTCCACGCCGATCACGTGGCGGGCCTGCCCGGGGTGCTGCGCGGACGGGCGGTGGGCGCGATCGAGACGACCGGTTTTGAAGAGCCCCCGGACCAGGCCGCGTTCGTACGGAGACAGGCGGCGGCCCGGCGGGTTCCCGTGACGCGGGCCGCCGCCGGGGAGCAGCGCCGCACGGGGGAGTTGTCCTGGCAGGTGGTGTGGCCGCCCCCGAGCCCGCCCCCGGGCTCGCATCCGCAGCTGCTCCCGGCCCACCCGGCGCCGGAGGGGCCGAACGACGCCAGTGTCGCCATGCTGGTCCGGTCGGCCGGACTGCGCCTGCTGCTCCTCGGGGACCTCGAACCCCCGGCCCAGCGGGCTCTGGCGAGATCACGGGCGGCCGAGGCACTGGAGAGCGTGGACGTGCTGAAGGTCGCCCACCACGGCTCGGCCTACCAGGACCCCGGCCTGATACGCCGGGCGGCTCCGCGGCTGGCCCTGATCAGCTGCGGTGCGGACAACACGTACGGGCATCCGGCGCCCGGCACGGTCGCGGCGCTGCGCGCCGGGGGTGCGGCGGTGCTGCGGACGGACCGGGACGGCGCGCTGGCGGTCGTAGGAGAGGACGGAGAGCTGAGGGTGGCGCGAGACTGAGGACATGCACTCTGCACAGGTTGATGCCTATCTCCGCCGCCTGGGAGTCGAGCACCCGGCGTGGCCCACCGTCGACGTGCTCCGCCAACTGCACCTGCGCCACCTCCAGACCGTGCCGTTCGAGAACCTGTCGATCCATCTCGGCGAGGAGATCGTGCTGGAGGAGAAGCGACTGCTGGACAAGGTGGTGGGCGCCCGGCGGGGCGGGTTCTGTTACGAACTCAACGGCGCCTTCGGTGCGTTGCTCGCCGCGCTGGGCTACGACGTGGCGCTGCTCGCGGCGCGGGTCTACGGGGACGAGGAACGGCTCGGAATCCCCTACGACCATCTCGCGCTGCGGGTGCGGACGGTGGACGGGGGCGACTGGCTGGCCGACGTCGGGTTCGGGGCGCACAGCCACCTGCCGCTGGCGTTCGGGGAGAGGGGAGAACAGGCGGATCCCGGGGGCACGTTCCGGATCGTCGAGGCGCAGCCGGACGCGGCGGGGGTGTGCGGCGGGCACGACACGGTGGAAGCGGCGGACCTGGACGTGATCCGCGACGGCAGACCGCAGTACCGCATGGAGATACGGCCGCGGGTGCTCGGGGACTTCGTGGCCGGGGTGTGGTGGCACAGCACGTCGCCGGTGTCGCACTTCACGCGGTCGCTGGTCTGTTCGCGGGTCATGGAGGACGGAGGGCGGATCACGCTCAGCGGCCGCAGGTTCACGGCGACCGGTGCCGACGGCAGCCGGGAGGAGCGGGAGCTGGGGACGGACGAGGAGGTGCTCGGGGTGTACCGGGAGCGGTTCGGTATCGAGCTCGGATCGGTGCCGACGGTTCGGGGCACCGGCCAGGACGGCTGATCCGGACAAGAGAGACAGTGGGACAAGAGAGACAGAGAGACAGTGGGACAAGAGAGACAGAGAGACAGAGGGACAAGAGGGGTAAGAGGGATAAGGGGGTAGTGAGAGCAGAAGGGGTAGAGGGGGCAGAAACCCTGCTTGGCCCACATGGTGCTACTCGTGCGTAGTCCCAGCACAAGTGCTGGATTCCCGTGATGTGGTCCCGTGTTGCCTCGAAAGCCTCATCGGTGGTCGAATGCCTCCTCGGTGAACAGTGATCAAACAACTGCATTCGAGTCGCGCGAGGTGTCCAGATGATCGGTCGCTGGCTGGGAAGCCGAACCAACCGGGTGCAACGGACGAGCCCCCTGGCGGCTGTGCCGATGCCGCCGAGCGCAGGGGTGCTGGCCTGCCGGGCGCTCGACCCGGTCAACGAACCGGTCAGACACGCGGAGTTCGCGGTCATCGACACCATGGGGCGTCCGGTGGTCAGCGGAGGAGCGGATCCGTTCGGGTCGTTCGTCACGACGGTGCCCGCGGGCGAGTACCGGCTCGCCGTGTCGGCGGAGGGGTACACGCCGTACCGGGCGACCACGCAGGTCGCCGAGAACTCGCTCGCGTCGCTCGGTGACGTGACGCTCCAGGTGGCCCGGCCGCCGGAGCTACCCGGGCCCGGCGACTGGGAGATCGAGTCGGCGCACTCCTCGATCGGCTTCACCGCGCGGCACATCGGACTTGCCCGGATCCACGGACAGTTCAAGTCCTTCGCGGGAGTCATACGGATCACCGAGCCGCTGGAGCAGTCGGCGATGCACGTGGTGATCGACGCGGCGTCCATCGACACCAACGTGAGGATGCGCGACGACCATCTGCGGTCGGCGGACTTCCTGGACGTCGCGAAGTTCCCGACCCTCGAGTTCTACAGCGAACGGTTCGTGCACAAGGGCGGGAACCGGTGGGCCGTGACGGGGGCGCTGTCGTTGCACGGCGTGACGCGCACGGTCACGCTGGACACGGAGTACCTGGGGCTCGGCAACGGCATGGAGGGTGAGGTGCGGGTGGCCTGCCGGGCCACGACCGAACTGCACCGGGACGACTTCACGGTGAGCTGGCAGACGATGCTGGCCCGTGGCATCGCGGTGGTGGGACCGAGCATCAAGGTCGCCCTCGACGTGCAGGCCGTCCGCAAGAGCTGAGCCGGCGGTTCGGCCGCGGCGGGGTGTCGGACAATGGCCGGCGTGAGTGATGTGCGACATGTGCTGGTGCTGCCCGACAGGGATGCGGCGGAAGAGGTGGTGCAGGCGCTTCCCGAGCGTTTCGGCGTCGTCGAGGAGCCGCAGCTCGTGCGGGACGCGCTGGCCGGCGAGGACGATGCCGAGGACGCGCAGTGGCTGGTCGTCCTGAGGGACGAGGAAGAGCGGCTGGACCCCGGGGAGCTGGACCGGTTCGCGGGGGAGTGGGAAGGGTGGCGGGAGGAGCCGTAGGCCTCTGGCGGGAGGAGCCGTGGGCCTCCGGCGGGGCGAGTGGTGGTTCCCTGGCAGGGAGCCGTAAGCCCTTGGGGCCCGCTGTCAGTGCCGCGTGGGATGCTTGTCGCGATGGCCAGGAAGACTGCGAATGACGACCCTCTCGCCCCGGTGACGCTCGCCGTGGGCCAGGAGGAGCTGCTGCTCGACCGTGCCGTGCAGGAAGTGGTGGCCGCCGCGAAGGCCTCCGACGCCGATACGGACGTACGCGACCTGACCCCGGACCAGTTGCAGCCCGGCACGCTCGCCGAGCTGACGAGTCCGTCCCTCTTCGCGGAGCGCAAGGTCGTCGTCGTACGCAGTGCGCAGGACCTGTCGGCCGACACGATCAAGGACGTGAAGGCCTATCTCGGGGCGCCCGCCGAGGAGATCACCCTGGTCCTGCTGCACGCCGGCGGGGCCAAGGGCAAGGGGCTGCTCGACGCGGCGCGCAAGGCGGGGGCGCGTGAGGTGGCCTGCCCGAAGATGACGAAGCCGGCGGACCGGCTGGCGTTCGTGCGGCAGGAGTTCCGGGCGGTGGGGAGGTCCGCCACGCCGGAGGCGTGCCAGGCGCTCGTCGACGCGATCGGGAGCGATCTGCGGGAGCTGGCGTCGGCGGTCTCGCAGCTGGTCGCGGATGTCGAGGGGACGATCGACGAGGCGGTCGTCGGGCGGTACTACACGGGCCGGGCCGAGGCGTCGAGCTTCACGGTCGCCGACCGGGCGGTCGAGGGGCGGGCGGCGGAGGCGCTGGAGGCGTTGCGCTGGTCGCTGTCGACCGGAGTGGCGCCGGTGTTGATCACGAGTGCGCTGGCGCAGGGCGTCCGGGCGATCGGGAAGCTGTCGTCGGCGCGTGGCGGGCGGCCGGCCGATCTCGCCCGGGAGCTGGGCATGCCGCCGTGGAAGATCGACCGGGTGCGGCAGCAGATGCGGGGCTGGACTCCGGACGGGGTGGCCGTGGCGCTGCGGGCCGTGGCCGAGGCGGACGCGGGGGTGAAGGGTGGCGGGGACGATCCCGGGTACGCCCTGGAGAAGGCGGTGGTCACCATCGCACGGGCGGCGCGCTCCAGGGGCCGGGGGTAATCGCAGCAGTACCCCGTGCCCCCGATCACCCGGGCCACCGGCCATCCGGGCCACCGGTCACCCGTGCCCCCAATCACCCGTGCCCCCAATCACCCGGGCCACCGGTCACCAAGGTCGCCCGCGCCCCGGTCACCCGCGCCACCGGGGCTACCCCGGTCGCCCGGTCACCCGGGCCACCGAGCCTCCGCTCAGACGACCGGCTCCCCGATCCCCAGCAGGTTCCCCTCGCTGTCGTGGAACCAGGCGCCGCGTTCACCCCGTGCGCCCTTGCTCGGGTAGTTCCCCTCGATCTCGGCGATCCCGCCCTCCGTGCGGAAGTCGGGCACGTCGACCTCCTCGAAGGCCACGCCGCGCCGCTTGAGCTCCGCCACGGCGGCCTCTATGTCGCCCACCTCCCATCTGGGTGAAGGTGCCGGGCGAGGCTCCCGTCGAGCGGAACAGCACGAATTCCGCGCCGCCGCACCGGTACAGCAGCCCACCGGGCCGTTCATCGACCGGCTCCAGACCGAGTTTCTCGGAGTAGAAGCGCCGCGCCCGGTCCAGGTCCTGGGCGGGAAGCCTGGTCGCCACACGGGCTCCGGCCAGCACGTTCCTGTCGTCCGCGTCCATGTCTCCACTGTGCCGCCAGAGCCGTGCGGAGGGAGAATCGGGGGTGTCAGCCGTACATCGCCAAGAGACGGAGAGGTGGCGAAGGCCATGGCTGAACACCCGCACGCAGCACTGGTCCGCAAGGGATTCGAGGCCTTCTCGCGCGGTGACATGGACACCTTGCGCGGGCTGATCGCGGCGGACGCCACGCACCACGTACCCGGAGAGCACCCGTTGTCGGGCGACTTCAAAGGGGTGAACGCGATCATCGAGATGTACGAACGGCTCGGCACGGAGACCAACGGGACGGCACGTGCCGAGCTGATCGGCGTCTGTGTCGACGGCCGCGGCCACGCGGTCGGCATGACCCGCTTCACGGCCGAGCGCAACGGCAAGCACCTGGACGACACCGGATGCATCATCTTCCGGATCGTCGGGGACAAGGTCACCGACCTCGACGAATGTGTCGAGGACATCGACAAGAACAACGAATTCTGGTCCTGAACAGGTCGAAGGCCGGGGCCTTCCCATGGGGAACAGGAGGGCACCCGGCCTACGGTTCAAGCTGTTGGATCCGCGCCCGCGTGGCGAACGCAGGCCGCGCGCGGACCCGAGGGGTGCCGGACGGGAGCGGATGAGAGAGGGCCCGCTCGATTCCCTCCGGCGTCACATCAGATGTCAGCCCTTGAGCGCGGCGACCTTCTGAGCCAGCGCCGACTTCTTGTTGGCAGCCTGGTTCTTGTGGATGACGCCCTTCGAGACGGCCTTGTCGAGCTGACGCGCGGCAGCGCGCTGGTACTCGGTGGCCTTCTCGGCGTCACCCGCGGCAGCAGCCTCACGGGCCTTGCGGATCGCGGTCTTGAGGGAGGACTTGACGGCCTTGTTGCGCAGCCGCGCCTTCTCGTTGGTCTTGATCCGCTTGATCTGGGACTTGATGTTCGCCACGAATGAGCCTTCTCAGGTTCTGGCACGGAGCCGCACGGGTGCCGCACGGTCCTGTACCGGGTGATTTCTTGAAGGAGTGCCTCCTGCGAGAGGGCATGAGGCACAGCCCCCCACGGTACCAGCGGGCTCATTCATGGCCCAAACCCGTCCATGGTCCCCACGCGTGGGACCATGGAGGCTACGTATCGATCCGACCCGAGACCGCAGACACTGCGGACGCCTCAAGAATCAGGACCCTGCGTGCCCGCGATCCCAAGCCATGTGCCCGAGCCGAGCCGTACCGACCCGGCTCTGATCCGCAACTTCTGCATCATCGCGCACATCGACCACGGCAAGTCCACGCTCGCCGACCGGATGCTCCAGCTGACCGGAGTGGTCGAGCAGCGGCAGATGCGTGCTCAGTACCTCGACCGCATGGACATCGAGCGTGAGCGCGGCATCACGATCAAGTCCCAGGCGGTGCGACTCCCGTGGGCCCCGTCCCACGACAAGAGCAACACGCACATCCTGAACATGATCGACACCCCGGGGCACGTCGACTTCACCTACGAGGTCTCGCGATCGCTCGCCGCCTGTGAGGGCACCATCCTCCTGGTCGACGCCGCCCAGGGCATCGAGGCGCAGACCCTCGCCAACCTCTACCTGGCGATGGAGAACGACCTCACGATCATCCCCGTGCTGAACAAGATCGACCTGCCGGCCGCGCAGCCCGAGAAGTTCGCCGACGAGCTCGCCCACCTCATCGGGTGCGAGCCCGACGACGTGCTGAAGGTCTCCGCCAAGACCGGGCTCGGTGTCGAGGCGCTGCTGGACAAGGTGGTCGAGCAGGTCCCGGCCCCGGTCGGCGTGAAGGACGCCCCCGCGCGTGCCATGATCTTCGACTCCGTCTACGACTCCTACCGGGGCGTGGTGACGTACGTCCGTGTCATCGACGGGCAGCTCAACAAGCGTGAGCGCATCAGGATGATGTCCACCGGCGCGACGCACGAGCTGCTGGAGATCGGCACGAACTCGCCGGAGATGCTGTCGGCCGACGGTCTCGGCGTCGGCGAGGTGGGCTATCTCATCACCGGCGTGAAGGACGTCCGCCAGTCCAAGGTCGGTGACACCGTCACCAGCCAGCACAAGGGGGCCCAGGAGGCGCTCGGCGGGTACAAGGACCCCAAGCCCATGGTCTTCTCCGGCCTCTATCCCCTGGACGGCTCGGACTACCCGGAGCTGCGCGAGGCCCTCGACAAGCTCCAGCTCAACGACGCCGCGCTGGTCTACGAGCCGGAGACCTCCGCCGCCCTCGGCTTCGGCTTCCGCGTCGGTTTCCTCGGCCTGCTGCACCTGGACGTGATCCGGGAGCGGCTGGAGCGCGAGTTCGGACTCGACCTGATCGCGACCGCCCCGAACGTGGTCTACCGGGTCCTCATGGAGGACGGCAGCGAGCACACGGTCACCAACCCGAGCGAGTTCCCCGAGGGCAAGATCTCGGAGGTCTACGAGCCGGTGGTGCGGGCCACCATCCTGGCGCCCAGCGAGTTCATCGGCTCGATCATGGAGCTGTGCCAGACCCGGCGCGGTGTCCTGCTCGGCATGGACTACCTCTCCGAGGAGCGGGTCGAGATCCGCTACACCCTCCCGCTCGCCGAGATCGTCTTCGACTTCTTCGACCAGCTGAAGTCCAAGACCCGGGGGTACGCCTCGCTCGACTACGAGCCCACCGGCGAGCAGACCTCCAGCCTGGTCAAGGTCGACATCCTGCTGCACGGCGACAAGGTCGACGCCTTCTCGGCGATCACCCACAAGGACCAGGCGTACGCCTACGGTGTGCGGCTCGTCGCGAAGCTCAAGGAGCTCATCCCGCGGCAGGCCTTCGAGGTGCCGGTCCAGGCCGCCATCGGTTCCCGGGTCATCGCCCGCGAGACCATCCGCGCCATCCGCAAGGACGTCCTCGCCAAGTGCTACGGCGGTGACATCTCCCGTAAGCGGAAGCTGCTGGAGAAGCAGAAGGAGGGCAAGAAGCGGATGAAGATGGTGGGTTCCGTGGAAGTTCCGCAGGAGGCGTTCATCGCCGTCCTGTCGAGTGATGACAGCGCGGGGTCGGGCAAGGGCAAGAAGTAATCACGGATTACCGTGGGTTACACCGCAAACCGGGTGGAACAGGGGCCCGTCGCACGAAAGTGCGGCGGGCCCCTGCGCGTACGCGGGGTAGCTCTCTGTACGAACTGACAGGCTGCGGACCCTTACGAAGCGGCTGGCCGCCCTTTACTCTGTCCCTGCTCCATAGTTACTCACGAGTTAAACAAGAGTGTGTGAACAGCCCCGTGAGTACAAACCAGCCGCACCTGAGCCAGCCGCACTGTCGCGGGCCCCGGAGGATGTCGTGAGCGACACACAGACACTGATCGAGAACCGTCCGCCGTCCGTGGCGGGCCTCTTCCTGGACCGCGTGGCTGCCACGCCGGACGCCGAGGCCTACCGCTATCCGGTGCCCGCGTCCTCCGGGCAGGGGCCGGACGACTGGAAGTCGCTGAGCTGGGCGCAGGCCGCCGAGCGGGTCTACGCCATCGCGGCCGGGCTCATCGAGCTGGGCGTGCAGCCCGAGCAGCGCGTCGCCCTCGCGTCCAGCACCCGCATCGAGTGGATCCTCGCCGACCTGGGCATCATGTGCGCCGGCACCGCCACGACCACGGTCTATCCGCAGACCAACGCCGAGGAGTCGGCGTACATCCTGTCGGACTCCGAGAGCCGGGTGCTCATCGCGGAGAACGTCGAGCAGCTGGCCAAGGCGCAGGAGAAGCGCGCCGAGCTGACCGACCTCACCCACGTCGTGGTCATCGACCCGGCCGGGGTCGAGACCGCCGACTGGATCCTCACCCTCGACGAGCTGGAGAAGCGCGGCGCGGCCCGGCTGGAGAAGGACCCCGATCTGATCAAGGACCGGGTCGGCGCGATCAGCAAGGACCAGCTGGCCACCCTCATCTACACCTCCGGCACCACCGGCCGCCCCAAGGGCGTGCGCCTCCCGCACGACAACTGGTCGTACATGGCGAAGGCGATCGCCGCGACCGGCCTGATCAGTGGCGAGGACGTGCAGTACCTGTGGCTGCCCCTCGCGCATGTCTTCGGCAAGGTGCTCACCTCCGGCCAGATCGAGGTCGGGCACGTCACCGCCGTGGACGGCCGGGTCGACAAGATCATCGAGAACCTGCCGGTGGTGCAGCCGACCTACATGGCGGCCGTGCCGCGTATCTTCGAGAAGGTCTACAACGGCGTCGCCGCGAAGGCCCGTGCGGGTGGCGGGGCCAAGTACAAGATCTTCCAGTGGGCCGCCGAGGTCGCCCGCGAGTACGCCAAGGTCGCCCAGGACAACTTCCGGCGTACCGGAACCGCGTCCGTGCCGTTCGGGCTGGGCGCGAAGCACAAGGTCGCGGACGCGCTGGTGTACGCCAAGATCCGGGAGGCCTTCGGAGGGAACCTGAGGGCGTGCGTCTCGGGTTCGGCGGCTCTGGCACCCGAGATCGGGTACTTCTTCGCCGGCGCCGGCATCCACATCCTGGAGGGCTACGGCCTGACCGAGTCCTCGGCGGCGTCGTTCGTGAACCCGGGCGAGGCCTACCGCACCGGTACGGTCGGCAAGCCGCTGCCCGGCACGGAGGTGCGGATCGCCGACGACGGGGAGATCCTGCTGCGCGGCCCGGGCGTCATGGAGGGCTACCACAAGCTGCCCGAGAAGACCGCCGAGGTGCTGGAGGCGGACGGCTGGTTCCATACCGGGGACATCGGGGAGCTGTCGCCCGACGGGTATCTGCGGATCACCGACCGCAAGAAGGACCTCATCAAGACGTCGGGCGGCAAGTACATCGCGCCGGCCGAGGTCGAGGGGCAGTTCAAGGCGGTCTGCCCGTACGTCTCCAACATCCTCGTGCACGGGGCCGACCGGAACTTCTGCACGGCGCTCATCGCGCTCGACGAGGTCGCGATCGCGGAGTGGGCGAAGGAGAACGGGCTGGAGGGGAAGTCGTACGCGGAGATCGTGTCCTCGTCGGTCACGGTGGAGATGGTCGACGGGTATGTGAAGCAGCTCAATGAGGGGCTTCAGCGGTGGCAGACCATCAAGAAGTTCCGGTTGCTGCCGAGGGATCTCGATGTGGAGCACGGGGAGATCACGCCGAGTCTGAAGCTGAAGCGGCCGGTGGTGGAGCGGGAGTACCGGCACCTGATCGACGAGATGTATGAGGGGTCTCGCGAGGCGTAGGGGGTGGCGGGGGCTGTGTGAGCGGCTGCGGGTCCGTTGTGGTTGCTCGCGCCCACGCGGCGGAGCCGCAAATCGGCACAGCCCCGCGCCCCTTAGGTACCTTCATCCACCCGGCGTTTCAGCTCCTGGACCTCCGTCCGCAGGCGCTCCACCTCTCTGCCTTTGCGGTAGAGGTCCAGGAAGACGCTGACCTTCGCCCTGAGGACCCAGGGGTCGAAGGGCTTGGTCAGGTAGTCGGCGGCGCCTGTCGCGTAGCCGCGGAAGGCGTAGCCCGAGTCGTCCTCCGCGCCGGTCAGGAAGATGATCGGGACGTCGCGGGTCTGGTCCAGGCGCTTGATGTGGGCGGCCGTCTCGAAGCCGTCCATGCCGGGCATGCGGATGTCGAGCAGGACCAGGGCGATGGGCTGCCGCAGCAGGGCCTTCATCGCCTCCTCGCCGGAACGGGCGCGCACCAGCGGTTCGTTGAGGGAGGCGAGGACGGCCTCCAGGGCCGTCAGGTTGTCCTCCATGTCGTCGACGAGGAGTATTCCGGCGCGTTCGTCGTGTGTGCCCGTGGTGCTCATGACGTCCGTGCCTCCTCCTTCGTGTCCTCGGGGTCCTCAGGGTTCAGCAGTTCGCAGACGACCGTCAGCAGCCGGTCGATGTCCACCGGCTTGGGCACGTAGTCGTTGGCGCCGCGGGCGATGGACTTCTCACGGTCGCCGGGCATCGCCTTCGCGGTCAGGGCGACGATGGGCAGGTCCGCCCAGCGCGGGGTGCGGCGGATGGCGGAGATGGTCTCGTAGCCGTCCATCTCCGGCATCATGATGTCCATCAGGACCAGTTCGACGTCCGCGCTGCGCTCCAGCGTCTCGATGCCCTCGCGGCCGTTCTCCGCGTACAGCACGGTCATGCCGACGCGGCCCAGGACATGGGTGAGGGCGAAGACGTTGCGGATGTCGTCGTCGACGATCAGCACCCGCCGCCCGGCCAGGATCCGGCCCGGCCTGCCGGACGTCCACGCCTCCAGCCTGGTCGGCAAGGGCCAGGCCTCGTCCGTGTCGTACGCGGCCGGGAACGGTCCGGCGGTGGCCGGCTGGAGGGGCAGGGGCAGTTCGGGGCGGTCCTCGGGGGCCGGTCCCGGTGCCGTGTGACCGGGGCTCACGACAGGCACGTACAGGGTGAACGTGGAGCCCTTGCCGGGTTCGCTTTCGGCGACGATCCGACCGCCGAGCAGGCCCGCGATCTCCCGGCTGATGGACAGGCCGAGCCCGGTGCCGCCGTACTTGCGGTTGGTGGTGCCGTCGGCCTGCTGGAACGCCTCGAAGATCACCGGGAGTTTCTCCGGCGCGATACCGATGCCGGTGTCGGACACGGCGAAGGCGATGACGTCGTCGGTGTCCCGGACTCCCCCACTCTCGGCCTCTCCCCCACTCTCGACTTCGCTCGAGCGGGGGGACCCCCATGAGCGGGGGGACCCCCATGAGCGGGGGGACCCCCATCGGTGCTCGGCGTCCTGGACCCGGTCGACCCGTAGCTCGACCTTGCCCGTCGCGGTGAACTTGACCGCGTTGGAGAGGAGGTTGCGCAGGATCTGCTGGAGGCGCTGCTCGTCCGAGTACATCTCGCGCGGTACGTCCTCGCCGACCGCCAGCTCGAAGGCGAGCCCCCGGTCGAGGGTGAGCGGGCGGAACGTGGCGTGGACGTAGTCGAGCAGCTTGATGAGGGGCAGCCGCTTGGGGCGTACGTCCATCCGGCCGGCCTCGATCTTCGACAGGTCCAGGATGTCGTTGATCAGCTGGAGCAGGTCCGAGCCCGAGCGGTGGATCGTCGTGGCGAACTGCACCTCCTGGTCGGAGAGATGACCGTCCGGGTTGTCGGAGAGCAGCCGGGCCAGGATCAGCAAGGAGTTGAGCGGGGTGCGCAGCTCGTGCGACATGTTCGCCAGGAACTCCGACTTGTACTGGGAGGACGTGGCCAGCAGGGCGGCCTTCTCCTCCAGTTCGGCGTTGGAGCGCTGAAGCTCGCCCTGCTGCTTCTGGAGTTCGTCCGAGCGTTCCTGGAGCTGCATGGCGAGGCGCTGGGACTCGCCGAGCAGGGACTCCGTGCGGGAGTTGGCGATGATCGTGTTGATGGCGACGCCGATGGTGTTGACGAACTGGTCGAAGAACGCCAGGTGCACGTCGGAGAAGCGAGAGAAGGAGGCGAGCTCGATGACGCCGAGGAGCTTGTCCTCGAAGAGGATCGGGATGATGACGATCGTCGTGGGAGCCGCCTCGCCGAGGCCGCTGTTGATCTTGATGTAGTCGGGCGGGGCGCCCTCGACCAGGATTCGCTTCTTCTCCCGGGCCGCCTGCGCCACCAGACCGTGCACCGGGAGGGCGCCGGTCTCGACGGTCGCGTCCTGGGCGGCGCCGTAGCCGGCGATGAAGGCCAGGCCCTTCGTCGGCACGGTGGTGCGCAGGGCCGCGCCGTCCTCGTCGGGGTCGGCCAGGTAGAACGCGCCGTACTGGGCGTTCACCAGCGGGGTCAGCTCGCGGAGTATCAGGTCGGCGACCTCCATCAGGTCGCGGTGGCCCTGCATCAGGGCGGCCAGGCGCGCCAGGTTGGACTCCAGCCAGTCCTTCGCGCGGGTCGTCTCGCGCAGGTTGGCCACCATCAGGTTGATGTTGTCCTTCAGCTCGGTGACCTCACCGCGGGTCTCGACCGTGATCGAGCGGGACATGTCGCCCTGGGCCACGGCGGAGGCGACCTCGGCGATCGCGCGGACCTGGGTGGTGAGGTTCGAGGCCAGCTCGTTGACGTTCGTCGTCAGGCGCTTCCAGGTGCCGTAGACGCCCTCGACCCGGGCCTGGCCGCCGAGTTGGCCCTCGGAGCCGACCTCGCGGGCCACGCGCGTGACCTCCGAGGAGAAGGAGGACAGCGTGTCGACCATCGTGTTGATCGTGGTCTTCAGCTCCAGGATCTCGCCGCGCGCGTCCACGTCGATCTTCCGGGACAGGTCGCCCTGCGCCACGGCCGTCGCGACCTGGGCGATGTTGCGCACCTGGGAGGTGAGGTTGTCGGCCATGGAGTTGACGTTGTCCGTCAGGTCACGCCAGACGCCGGAGACGCCCAGCACCTGGGCCCGGCCGCCGAGCCGGCCGTCGGTGCCGACCTCGCGGGCGACGCGCGTGACCTCGTCGGCGAAGGCGCGCAGCTGCTCCACCATCGTGTTGACGGTGTCCTTCAATTCGAGGATCTCGCCACGCGCGTCGACCGTGATCTTCTTCGACAGGTCGCCGTTGGCCACGGCAGTCGTGACCTGGGCGATGTTGCGGACCTGCGAGGTCAGGTTCAGCGCCATGAAGTTGACGTTGTCGGTGAGGTCCTTCCAGACGCCGGAGACGCCCCGGACCTGCGCCTGCCCGCCGAGGTTGCCCTCGGTGCCGACCTCGCGGGCGACGCGGGTGACCTCGTCGGCGAAGGCGGAGAGCTGGTCGACCATCGTGTTGATGGTGGACTTGAGCTCCAGGATCTCGCCCTTGGCCTCCACTGTGATCTTCTTGCCGAGGTCGCCCTGGGCGACGGCGGTGGAGACGAGGGCGATGTTCCGCACCTGGGAGGTGAGGTTGTCGGCCATGAAGTTGACGTTGTCGGTGAGGTCCTTCCAGACGCCCGAGACACCCCGGACCTGAGCCCGGCCGCCCAGATTGCCCTCGGTGCCGACCTCGCGGGCGACCCTCGTCACCTCGTCGGCGAAGGCGGAGAGCTGGTCGACCATCGTGTTGATGGTCGACTTGAGCTCCAGGATCTCGCCCTGCGCGTCGACCGTGATCTTCTGGGACAGGTCGCCGTTGGCCACGGCAGTCGTGACCTGGGCGATGTTGCGGACCTGCGAGGTCAGGTTCGACGCCATGAAGTTGACGTTGTCGGTGAGGTCCTTCCACACCCCGGACACGCCCCGCACCTGGGCTCGGCCGCCCAGCTGGCCCTCGGTGCCGACCTCGCGGGCGACGCGGGTGACCTCGTCGGCGAAGGCGGAGAGCTGGTCGACCATGGTGTTCACGGTCAGCTTCAGTTCCAGCAGCTCGCCGGTCGCCTCCACCGTGACCGTGCGGGTCAGGTCGCCGCGTGCCACCGCCGTCGTGACCGCCGCGATGTCCCGCACCTGGGCCGTCAGCCGGGCGGCCATCGTGTTGACGGCCTCGGTCACGTCCCGCCAGCTGCCCGACAGGCCCTGCACCTTGGCCCGGCCACCGAGCCGCCCCTCGGTGCCGACCTCGCGCGCGACCCGCGTCACCTCGCCGGTGAACAGGGAGAGCTGGTCCACCATCTTGTTCACGGCCCGGCCGAGGCGCCGGAGGTCGCCGCGTAACTCCCGCGTGCCGTCGTGCAGATCGACCCGCTGGGTCAGATCGCCGCCGGCCACCGCGTCCAGCACGCGCGTGGCGTTCGCCGCCGGGGCGACCAGGGCGTCGAGCAGCTGGTTCACGTCGTTGACGCGCGACGTCCACAGGCCCTGTCCCGGGCTGGCCGAGAGCCGCTCGTCGAGCCGGCCGTGCCGCACCAGCTCCCGTCTCACCCGCCGCACCTCGGTGGTGAAGTGGACGCTGCGGTCCATGATCTGGTTGAAGACCGAGGAGAGTTCGGCCACCATCCCGTGGCCGGTTTCCGGCACCTTGGTGAAGTCGCCGTCGCGTGCGGCTGTCATGGCTGCGAGCAGGGGACGGAGATCGGATGCACGAATCTGACCGTCTTCGTGCCCGTCTTCGACCACAGGAGTACCACTGTTCTCACTCATGGCGGCCCACTTCGGTAACTCGGCGCTTATGGGCGTGGCCAGTCTGTCACCCTGTCGGCATCGACTGTGGCGTATTCGTACGAACTGCCCGGGGAGCTGTCCATGGGGGCCATTCCGACGCAACGGGAGACCGCTTCCCGCGCCTCCGAGGCGCCTGCCCACGCTTCGGAGATGCCGGTGCCCGTGCATGAGGGGGCCGTCTCCGAGGAGTGCGCACTGTCTTCCGAGGCGCCGGGGCTGACTACTGAGGCGCCCGTGCTCGCATCTGAGGCGCCCGTGCTCGCGTCCGAGGTGTCCGTGGTCGCTTCCGAGGCGCCCGAGAAGGAGCGCGCGCGGGCGTACGCGACCCTGTCCGGCAGCTCCCTCGCGCCGGGCTCCGCCCGCGCCCTGCTGCGCGCGGCGCTCGCCGAGTGGACCGGCCTCGGTCTGCCCGGCGCCGAGCACCTCACCGACCGTCTCGCCGACGACGCCCTGCTCGTCGTCAGCGAACTCGTCACCAACGCCGTCGTCCACGCCGGCACCGACGTCGAGCTGGAGTGCCGGCTGGAAGGCGACGGCAAGGACACGGCCGCGCTCCTCGTCGAGGTCTCCGACCACCACCCCTCACGCGCCCCGCGCGGCGGCGAGCCGGAAACGCCGCACGACACCCCGGAGTACGGGCGTGGCCTGCGGCTCGTCGGAGCGCTCTCCGAGGCCTGGGGCATCACGTACCGCACGGGCCGGAAGACCGTGTGGGCGCGACTGCCCGCCGGGGGTTGTGCGGCGGGCGATCAGATCGAGGCGTACGCCGGGGAGCACGCGCTGGCGCGCGGGCTGCGGGTGGCGGAGATCCTGGCGCCGGATCCGCCCCCTGGTCAGGACGACCGGGAGGGCGACCAGGGCCGACGGCGTGCCGGGCGCGGCGGGAACGAGCGACAGGATGGGCACACCGGGCACCCCCTACGGGACACCCATGACCCTGGCAGCTCCCATGACCATGACCCGCGTGGCTCGCGCGACCTGCGGGACTGGCAGGACCTGCGGGACTGGCGGGACCTGCGGGACTGGCGGGACCGGTACGAGGACTGTGACGGCCGTGACGGGCGCGACGGCGCCTGGCTGGGCCGTGGGGCCCTCTCCTTCCTCGCCGAGGCTTCCGACCTCCTCGCCGGGCAGCTCGACGAGGACCTGGTCGCCGCCCTCGCCGGGCAGTTGATCGTGCCCCGGCTGGCCGACTGGTGCGCGGTGTGGCTGGAGGACGAGGCCACCGGCGGCGGCTGGGGCGGCGGGGCCGGAGCGGGCGCCCGGCTGGCCCGGGTCTGGCACGGCAGCGAGAACCGCATCGAGGAACTGCGCCGGGCCTTGGAGAAGGACGCACCGCACCCGTACGACCCGTCGGGGGCGCCCCCGTTCGAGCACAGTCGAGAGCGGGGGAGGTCCGGGCCGGCCGACTACCCCTGGCCCGGTGAGGCGCTCGGTGACGCCCCCGGCGAGCCGGGCTCGGCCCTCGCATACCGGCTCGTCGCCGGCGGACGCCCGCTGGGCACCCTCGTCATCGGACGGTCCGGGGCCGCCGGCTTCCCCGACGAGATCACCGGCCTCGTCGAGGACCTCAGCCGCCGGGTCGCGCTCGCCATCGGCGCCGCCCGCCAGTACGCCCGCCAGGCCACCATCAGCGCCGTACTCCAGCGCGGACTGCTGCCCGGTGCCGTGGCCGAGATCCCCGGGGTGCGCAGCGCCCTCGTCTACGAGCCGTGCGACAAGGGCGGGCCCAGCGGCGACTTCTACGACCTGTTCCCGGCCGGTGACGGCCGCTGGTGCTTCGCCGTCGGCGACGTCCAGGGCAAGGGTCCCGAGGCCGCCGTGGTGATCGGCCTGGCCCGGCCCTGGCTGCGGCTGCTGGCCAGGGAAGGCTACCGGGTCGCCGACGTTCTCGACCGCCTCAACCAGCTTCTGCTCGACGACGCCACGGAGGCCGCGGACGCGGCGGCCCGCGCGCTGGTGGCCGCGGGCGCCCGTCCGACCCCGCCCGGCGACAGCCCCCAGACGCGCTTCCTGTCTCTGCTGTACGGCGAGCTGGTCCCCTTCGACGGCGGCGTCCGCTGCACCGTCGCCTCCGCCGGGCACCCGCTGCCCCTGCTCCTCGGGGCGGGCGGTGAGGTCCACACGGCCGCGCAGCCCCAGACCCTCCTGGGCGTCGTCGAGGACGCCACGTACACCAGTGAGACCTTCGAGCTGCGTTCCGGCGACACCCTGCTGTGCGTCACCGACGGTGTGACCGAGCGCCGCTCCGGCTCCCGCCAGTTCGACGACGGGGACGGGCTGGCGGCGGCGCTGGCGGGCTGCGCCGGGCTGGACGCCGAGCTGATAGCCGAGCGGATCAAGCGGCTCGTGCACGAGTTCGGGGCGCGGCCCCCGGCGGACGATCTGGCGCTGCTGGTGCTCCAGGCGGAATGACCGCCCGGGTGCTGGACAATGGAACGTATGCCTTCCGCACTCCCCGACGGCGAGCCCGTCCCCGACGACGGCGCGCTGCCCGCGTCCGCGCTCGCCGGGGCCGCCGACCGCCCGCTCGGGTTCTACCTGCACGTTCCGTACTGCGCGACCCGCTGCGGCTACTGCGACTTCAACACCTACACGGCGACCGAGCTGCGCGGCACCGGTGGCGTGCTGGCCTCGCGCGACAACTACGCCGAGACGCTGGCCGACGAGGTCCGGCTGGCGCGGAAGGTGCTGGGGGACGACCCCCGACCCGTTCGTACGGTGTTCGTGGGCGGGGGTACGCCGACGCTGCTGGCCGCCGGTGATCTCGTACGGATGCTGGGGGCGATCCGCGACGAGTTCGGGCTGGCGCCGGACGCCGAGGTCACGACCGAGGCGAACCCGGAGTCGGTGGATCCGGCGTATCTGGCCGCCCTGCGGGAGGGCGGATTCAACCGGATCTCGTTCGGCATGCAGAGCGCGAAGCAGCATGTGCTGAAGGTGCTGGACCGCACGCACACGCCGGGGCGGCCCGAGGCGTGTGTCGCGGAGGCCCGGGCGGCCGGGTTCGAGCATGTGAATCTCGACCTGATCTACGGCACACCGGGGGAGTCCGACGACGACTGGCGGGCCTCGCTCGACGCGGTGCTGAGGGCCGGGCCGGACCATGTCAGCGCGTACGCCCTGATCGTCGAGGAGGGGACGCAGCTGGCTCGTCGGATCCGCCGGGGCGAGGTGCCGATGACCGACGACGACGTGCACGCCGACCGGTACCTGATCGCGGACGAGGTGCTCTCGGGCGCGGGCTTCGAGTGGTACGAGGTGTCGAACTGGGCGACCTCGGAGGCGGGGCGCTGTCTGCACAACGAGCTGTACTGGCGGGGGGCCGACTGGTGGGGGGCCGGGCCCGGCGCGCACAGTCATGTGGGCGGGGTGCGCTGGTGGAACGTGAAGCATCCCGGGGCGTACGCGGCGGCGCTGGCGGCGGGGAGGTCGCCGGGGGCCGGGCGTGAGGTGCTGTCGGACGAGGACCGGCGGGTCGAGCGGATTCTGCTGGAGCTGCGGCTGCGGGGAGGCGTGCCGTTGTCTCTGCTGCGGGAGGAGGGGCTTGCCGCCTCGCGCAGGGCGTTGTCGGACGGGCTTCTGGATGCCGCTCCGTACGAGGAGGGGCGTGCCGTGCTGACGTTGCGGGGGCGGTTGCTGGCCGATGCGGTGGTTCGGGACCTCGTGGACTGAGGTGCTGCCCGTTGGTGCTGGGGCCGGGGCGTTGCGCAGCCCGGCGTAGCGGGGTGCCGCTGCGCCCACCCGTGCCACCCTTGGCGGCACGATTGCCCGCAGCTCAGCAGCTACGCCGGAGCCGTCACGAAGTCGATCAGTTCCTCGACCCGGCCCAGCAGTTCCGGCTCCAGGTCCTTGTACGAGCGCACCCCCGACAGGATCCGCTGCCAGGCCGCACCCGTGTTCTCCGGCCAGCCCAGCGCCCTGCACACCCCTGTTTTCCAGTCCTGGCCGCGCGGAATCCGAGGCCATGCCTCGATGCCCAGGGACGACGGTTTCACCGCCTCCCAGATGTCGATGTAGGGGTGGCCGACGATCAGGGCGTGGTCGCTCGTCACCGACTCGGCGATGCGCCACTCCTTGCTGCCCGGCACCAGGTGGTCCACCAGGACGCCGAGACGGGCGTCGGGACCGGGGGCGAAGGAGTCGACGATCGACGGCAGGTCGTCGACGCCCTCCAGGTACTCCACGACCACGCCCTCGATGCGCAGGTCGTCGCCCCAGACCTTCTCGACCAGCTCGGCGTCGTGGCGGCCCTCGACGTAGATGCGCCCGGCGCGGGCCACGCGGGCGCGGGCGCCGGGGACGGCCACCGAACCTGAGGCCGTGCGGGTGGGACGCGCGGGGCCGCCCGGCGTGGGGCGGACCAGCGTCACCACCTTGCCTTCCAGCAGGAAACCGCGGGGCTCCATCGGGAACACCCGGTGCTTGCCGAAGCGGTCCTCCAGTGTCACCGTGCCCGCCTCGCAGCGGATCACCGCACCGCAGAAGCCGGTCCCGGCCTCCTCGACCACCAGGTCCGGCTCCGCCGGAACCTCGGGCACCGGCTGCGGCTTCTTCCACGGCGGGGTCAGATCGGGCGAGTACTGGCGCATTCGAATGACGATAAGAGAAGCCGGTGGGTGGTCACGGCGACACGCCGAAGCGTGTCGCCAGCGTGTCCCGCTGGGCGCGGACGAACGCCGCGTCCACCACCGCTCCGTGACCGGGCACGTACAGCGCGTCCTCCCCGCCCAGGTCGAGCAGCCGGTCCAGGGCGGCCGGCCAGTGCGACGGCACGGCGTCGGGACCCGCCTGCGGCTCGCCGGACTCCTCGACCAGGTCGCCGCAGAACACCACCTCCGGATCACCCGGCACCAGCACCGCCAGGTCGTGCGCGGTGTGTCCGGGGCCCACGTTCGCCAGCAGCACCTGGCGCCCGCCGCCCAGGTCGAGGGTCCACTCGCCGGAGACCAGATGGCGGGGCGGGGTCAGCCGGTCCGCCGACTCCCGCGCGGTGGTCTCCGCCAGGCCGTTCCGTACCGCGTCGGCGAGCAGCTCCTCGCGGTCCCGTACGCGCGTCAGCACCGCGTCCACGCCCACCGCGCCGAACACCTCCGCGTCCGTGAAGGCCGCCACACCGAAGACGTGGTCGAAGTGGGGATGGGTCAGCGCGAGATGCGTCACACCGTGACCGGTGAGCGACTGCGCCTGGTCGCGCAACCGCACGCCCTCGGCCGGGCTCGACCCCGCGTCGATCATGAGGACCGCGCCCTCTCCGGCGACCAGCCCCGCCGTGCAGTCCCACACCGGCAGCCGGCACCGCCCCACCCCGGCGGCCACCCGCTCCCACCCGAGCTCTTCCCAAGTCACCGTCATACGGCGACGCTAGCGGTGACCCCCGCCCGGGGCACGGCAGCAGGCGACCAGCCTTGCCGGGGGTGCACCCCACCGCCGTACACTGGGCGGGGAATGCTGGCACTCGCACGCGCAGAGTGCCAGGCACGACAGGCAGGACACCAGGCGGACGACTTCTGGAGGTGTGCGCGAATGCTCAGTGAACGCAGGCTTCAGGTGCTGCGCGCCATCGTCCAGGACTACGTCGGCACCGAGGAGCCGGTGGGCTCCAAGGCCCTCACCGAGCGGCACAACCTCGGCGTCTCGCCGGCCACCGTCCGCAACGACATGGCGGCCCTCGAGGACGAGGGGTACATCGCCCAGCCGCACACCAGTGCCGGGCGCATCCCCACCGACAAGGGCTACCGGCTGTTCGTGGACAAGCTGGCCGGCGTCAAGCCGATGACCGCGCCCGAGCGGCGCGCGATCCAGAACTTCCTCGAGGGTGCCGTCGACCTCGACGACGTCGTGGCGCGTACGGTACGGCTGCTGGCCCAGCTCACGCGCCAGGTCGCCGTCGTGCAGTACCCGTCGCTGACCCGCTCGACCGTGCGGCACGTGGAGCTGCTCGCCCTCGCGCCCGCGCGGCTGATGCTCGTGCTGATCACGGACACCGGGCGGGTCGAGCAGCGCGTGGTCGACTGCCCGGCGCCCTTCGGCGAGGCATCGCTCGCGGATCTGCGCGCGCGGCTCAACAGCCGTGTCGCGAACCGCCGTTTCACAGATGTGCCGAGTCTGGTGGAGGATCTGCCGGAGGCATTCGAGCACGAGGACCGGGGTACGGTCTCCATGGTGCTCTCCACACTTCTGGAGACGCTCGTCGAGGAGAACGAGGAGCGGCTGATGATCGGCGGCACCGCCAACCTGACCCGCTTCGGGCACGACTTTCCCCTCATGATCCGGCCGGTGCTGGAGGCGCTGGAGGAGCAGGTCGTGCTCCTCAAGCTGCTCGGCGAGGCGAAGGATCCGGGCGTGACCGTACGTATCGGTCATGAGAACGCCCACGAAGGACTCAACTCCACGTCCGTCGTGTCGGTCGGCTACGGTTCGGGCGGCGAGGCTGTCGCCAAGCTCGGCGTGGTCGGACCGACCCGCATGGACTACCCGGGAACGATGGGAGCGGTACGCGCAGTGGCACGGTACGTCGGACAGATCCTGGCGGAGTCGTAGTGGCCACGGACTACTACGCCGTACTCGGCGTGCGCCGCGACGCGTCGCAGGATGAGATCAAGAAGGCCTTCCGGCGGCTCGCGCGCGAGCTGCACCCGGACGTCAACCCCGATCCGAAGACCCAGGAGCGGTTCAAGGAGATCAACGCCGCCTACGAGGTGCTGTCGGACCCGCAGAAGAAGCAGGTCTACGACCTCGGCGGCGACCCGCTCTCGCAGGCCGGAGGCGGCGGCGCGGGCGGCTTCGGGGCCGGCGGCTTCGGGAACTTCTCCGACATCATGGACGCGTTCTTCGGCACGGCGTCGCAGCGCGGTCCGCGCTCGCGCACCCGCCGCGGCCAGGACGCGATGATCCGCATCGAGGTGGAGCTCGACGAGGCGGCCTTCGGCACGACGAAGGACATCCAGGTCGACACGGCGGTCGTCTGCAACACCTGTAGCGGTGAGGGCGCGGCGCCGGGGACCTCCGCTCAGACATGTGACATGTGCCGCGGCCGCGGTGAGGTGTCCCAGGTCACCCGGTCCTTCCTCGGCCAGGTCATGACCTCGCGGCCCTGCCCGCAGTGCCAGGGCTTCGGCACCGTGGTGCCCACGCCGTGCCCGGAGTGCGCGGGCGACGGGCGCGTGCGGTCCCGCCGTACGCTCACCGTCAAGATCCCGGCCGGTGTCGACAACGGCACGCGGATCCAGCTCGCGGGCGAGGGCGAGGTCGGTCCCGGCGGCGGCCCGGCCGGTGACCTGTACGTCGAGATCCACGAACTGCCGCACGCGATGTTCCAGCGGCGCGGCGACGACCTGCACTGCACGGTCACGCTCCCGATGACGGCGGCCGCCCTCGGCACGAAGGTGCCGCTGGAGACGCTGGACGGCATGGAGGAGGTCGACATCCGCCCGGGCACCCAGTCCGGCCAGTCGATCCCGCTGCACGGCCGCGGTGTCACGCACCTGCGCGGCGGCGGACGCGGCGACCTCATCGTCCACGTCGAGGTCCAGACCCCGAGCAAGCTGGACGTCGAGCAGGAGCGCCTGCTCCGCGAGCTGGCCAAGCTGCGCGGCGAGGAACGGCCGACGGGCCAGTTCCAGCCCGGGCAGCAGGGGTTGTTCTCTCGGTTGAAGGACGCGTTCAACGGGCGCTGACGCCGGTGGCCCGGCCGCTGCTGGGGGTCCGGGGGTCGGCCCCCGGGCAGGCACAGTCAGCCCGGGCCGCAGGGGTTGTTCTCTCGGTTGAAGGACGCGTTCAACGGGCGCTGACGCCGGTGGCCCGGCCGCTGCTGGGGGTCCGGGGGTCGGCCCCCGGGCAGG
>NZ_JBVJJE010000004.1:0-304627 GCF_055585925.1 Streptomyces sp. NPDC052064 | reverse complement strand
AGGCACAGTCAGCCCGGGCAGCAGGGGTTGTTCTCTCGGTTGAAGGACGCCTTCAACGGACGCTGACCGGGGGCTCTCGGGTACCAGGAGGCGCTTGTTCCTCTGGTCTATGCCACACGGCAGGCCGGTTTCGGAGTTGTTCGGAGGACGTGACAACATGCGGTCATGTCCTCCGCGCTGACCGATCTCTTCCCGCACCCGATCGTGCAGGCCCCCATGGCGGGCGGCGTCTCCGTACCGAAGCTCGCCGCCGCCGTGTGCGAGGCGGGCGGACTCGGGTTCCTCGCCGCCGGGTACAAGACCGCCGACGGGATGTACCAGGAGATCAAGCAGCTCCGGAGCCTCACCGGCAGGCCCTTCGGAGTGAACCTCTTCATGCCGCAGCCGGAGTACGCCGACCCCGCCGCCGTCGACGTGTACGCCCACCAGCTGGCCGGCGAGGCCTCCTGGTACGAGGCCGAGCTCGGCGACCCCGACAGCGGACGCGACGACGGCTACGAGACCAAACTCGCGGTACTGCGGGACAACCCCGTGCCCGTGGTGTCGTTCCACTTCGGCACGCCGAGCCGTGAGGTCGTCGACGCCCTGCACCAGGTCGGCACCTTCGTCCTGGTCACCGCCACCACCCCCGACGAGGCCCGGGCCGTCGAGCGGGCGGGCGCGGACGCGGTCATCGCGCAGGGCGTCGAGGCCGGCGGCCACCAGGGCACGCACCGGGACATCCCCGAGACGGAGGGTTCCGGCCTCGGGCTGCTGTCGCTGGTCGCCCAGATTCGGGAGACGGTGAGCATCCCGATCATCGCCGCCGGCGGCATCATGCGGGGCGGCCAGATCGCCGCGGTCCTCGCGGCGGGCGCGAGCGCGGCCCAGCTCGGCACCGCGTTCCTCGCCACGGCCGAGTCGGGCGCGAACGTCCTGCACAAGCAGGCGCTGACCAACCCCCTGTTCGTCCGTACGGAGTTGACCCGGGCCTTCTCCGGGCGCCCGGCGCGCGGCCTCGTCAACCGCTTCCTGCGCGAGCACGGCCCGTACGCGCCCGCCGCCTATCCCGAGATCCACCACCTCACCTCGCCGCTGCGCAAGGCCGCCGCCAAGGCGGGGGACGCGCAGGGCATGGCGCTGTGGGCCGGGCAGGGGCACCGGATGGCGCGGGAGCTGCCCGCCGGGCAGCTGGTGGAGGTGCTGGCCGGTGAACTCGCCGCGGCGCGGACAGCGTTGTCGGGCGGAGGCGGAGTCCGATGACAGCTCCGGTGTTCGTGGTCGAACACTTCGACGCGGCCGGGGGCGGCCGCTACGTCCTCGACGGTCCGGAGGGACGGCATGCCGTCTCCGTGAAGCGGCTGCGGCCCGGCGAGGACGTCGTCCTCACGGACGGGGCCGGGCGCTGGGCGGACGGCGTCGTGCTCGACACCGAGGGCAAGGACCGGCTGATCCTCCGGCTGGACCCGGTGACGGAGGAGCCGCCGGAGCAGCCCCGGGTGACCGTCGTCCAGGCGCTGCCCAAGGGCGACCGCGGGGAACTGGCCGTCGAGACGATGACCGAGGTCGGCGTCGACGCGATCGTGCCGTGGGCGGCGGCGCGCTGCGTCACGCAGTGGAGGGGCGAGCGCGGGGCGAAGGCGCTGGGGAAGTGGCGGTCCACAGCCCGGGAGGCGGGCAAGCAGTCCCGCCGGGTGCGCTTCCCGCAGGTCGCGGAGGCGGCGACGACCAAGCAGGTCGCGGCGCTGCTGGCCGATGCCGACTTCGCCGCCGTGCTGCACGAGAGCGGGGACGAGGCGCTGGCGACGGCCGAACTGCCGTCGTCCGGTGAGATCGTGCTGGTGGTGGGGCCCGAAGGGGGCGTGGCGCCGGAGGAGTTGGCGCTGTTCGCGGAAGCGGGGGCGGAGGCGTATCGCCTCGGGCGCAGTGTGCTGCGCACATCGACTGCCGGGACAGCGGCCGCGGCCGTACTCCTGGCTCGCACCGGTCGCTGGACCTGACCCCTCTCGGAGGCACCGTGGAACTCGCACAGGTACGACTGCTCGTGACCGACTTCGCCGCCTGCTACCACTTCTACGGCGAGGTCCTCGGCCTCAAGCCGCAGTCGGGGGCGGTGGACGGGCCGTACGAGAAGTTCAGCCCCGCCGTCGGCTCGGCGGGCATCGCCCTCCAGGACCGCACGATGATGGCCGAGGTCCTGGACGAGCTGGGCGACACGGCGAACGGCCACCGCTCCCTGGTCGTCCTGCGCGTCGACGCCCTGGACGCGTACTGCGAGGAGATCACGATGCGCGGCGCCACGCTCCTCCACGGCCCGACCCTCCAGACCGACCGCCTGCGCGTCGCCCACCTCAAGGACCCGGAGGGCAACCTGGTGGAACTCCAGGAGTGGCTCCTGCTCCGCGGCTGACGACTTTGCGCCCTACCGCGCGGCCCCCGACAGTGGCAGGCTCCCCTCCATGGGGGGATTGAGGAGGATTTGGCGGGGACCGCGCGGTCGGCGCGTGACGGTCGCGGCGGTGTTCGCGGTGGCTGTCGTGGGCGGGGCCGCGGCGTGTGAACCCGGTGGTGGGATCAGCTCCGCGTCCGTCGCGTACACCACCGACGAGGCCGTCACCAAGGAGCTCAACCGGCAGAAGGCGGGCGTGCGTTGGCTGACGTGCACCGCCTCCTACGGGGACTCCGGCCAGGGCGGGAAGCCGTCGCCCCCGGCGAGTGAGAAGACCGTCGCCACCGTCGACTGCGAGGGCGAGACGGACGACGGGAAGGACATCACCGTCGACGGCAAGGTGACCCACGCCCTGGACGGCGCGTGTGTGCGCGGGAACATCACCGCCAAGGTGGACGGCAAGGTGTGGTTCGAGGTCGACGGGCTCGGCGACTGCAACTCCACCAGCCCGCCGCCCGTGGGGGGTGGGCCCTCGAACGGGCAGCCCGGTGCCACGGTCACCGTGACCGTCACACAGACCATCTGGTGCGATCGGTACCCCGACTGCCGGCCCGTCGAGGGCAAGTGACGTGCGCGAGAAGCGAACGGCAAGTGATCCGAAGTCTGTCCGCCGGGCGCCGTCCCTGCATAGGGTGATCGGGTGACACAGTCCGCATCGCCTGCTTACCTCCGGTTCCCCCACGTGCACGGTGACCTGGTCGCCTTCACCGCCGAGGACGACGTGTGGCTCGCTCCTCTCGACGGTGGACGGGCCTGGCGGGTCAGCGCCGACAACGTGCCGGTGACCCTGCCCCGTATCTCGCCCGACGGCACCACCGTCGCCTGGACCTCCACCCGCGACGGCGCCCCCGAGGTGCACATCGCCCCGGTCGACGGTGGTCCCGCCAAGCGCCTGACGTACTGGGGCAGTCTGAAGACCCAGGTGCGCGGCTGGACCCCGGACGGCGAGGTACTCGCGATCAGCTCCCAGGGGCAGGCGAGCCTGCGCCGTACCTGGGCGCGGGCCGTCCCGCTCGACGGCGGTCCGGCCACCACCCTGCCGTACGGGCCGGTCGGTGACATCGCCTACGGGCCGAACGTCGTCCTCCTGTCCGCGCCGATGGGACGCGAGGCAGCCTGGTGGAAGCGGTACCGGGGCGGTACCGCCGGGAAGTTGTGGATCGACCCTGACGGAGACGGCGAGTTCGTCCGGCTCCATGAGGGGCTGGACGGGAACATCGAGTACCCGTTGTGGGTGGGCGACCGGATCGCCTTCCTGTCCGATCACGAGGGCACCGGCGCGCTGTACTCCTCCCTCGCCGACGGGTCCGACCTGCGGCGGCACACGCCGCTCGGGGGCACCTCCCGCTCGAGCGAAGCCGAGAGTGGGGGAGGGTTCTACGCCCGGCACGCAGCCACCGACGGCACCCGTGTCGTCTACTCCAGCGCCGGTGAACTGTGGGTGCTGGACGACCTGGACGGGGCCGAGCCGCGGCGGCTCGACGTGCGGCTGGGCGGACAGCGCGTCGACCTCCAGCCGTTCCCGGTGAACGCCTCCCGGTGGTTCGGGTCGGCGTCCCCGGACCACACCGCGCGCGGCAGTGCCGTGTCCGTACGCGGGTCCGTCCACTGGGTCACCCACCGCTCCGGCCCGGCCCGCGCGCTGGCCGCGACGCCCGGGGTACGGGCCCGGCTGCCGCGGGCGTTCCGCGCGGACGGCGAGGAGTGGGTGGTGTGGGTGACGGACGCCGAGGGCGACGACGCCCTGGAGTTCGCGCCCGCCACCGGCCTCGCCCCGGGTGCGACACCGCGCCGGCTCGCCGCCGGGCAGCTCGGCAGGGTGCTGGACCTCGCCATGGCACCGGACGGCAGCCGCGCGGCCGTGGCCTCCCACGACGGTCGCCTGCTGCTCGTCGAGAGGGAGACGGGCGAGGTGCGGGAGGTGGACCGCAGCGAGGACGGTGATGTGTCCGGGCTCGTCTTCTCGCCCGACTCGACCTGGCTCGCCTGGTCCCACCCCGGACCGCGGCCCCTGTCGCAGCTGAAGCTCGCCAACACCACCGACCTGTCGGTCACCGAGGCGACCCCACTGCGCTTCCAGGACTACGCGCCGGCGTTCACGGTGGACGGCAAGCACCTCGCGTTCCTGTCGACCCGCTCCTTCGACCCGGTCTACGACGAGCACGTCTTCGACCTGGCCTTCGTGGAAGGCGCCCGGCCGCATCTGATCACGCTCGCGGCCACCACGCCCTCCCCGTTCGGCCCGCAGCGGCACGGCCGGTCCTTCGAGACGCCCGACCGCGAGGAGACCCCCGACAGCGAGGGCACTCCCACCACTCGCATCGACCTCGACGGCCTCGCCGACCGCATCGTGCCCTTCCCGGTCGAGGCCGCCCGCTACTCCAATCTGCGCGCGGCCAAGGACGGCGTCCTCTGGCTGCGCCACCCGGTCGCCGGTGTGCTCGGCGCGTCCCGGGCCACCCCGGACGACCCCGACCCCAAGTCCGAGCTGGAGCGGTACGACCTCGCCCAGCAGCGGGTCGAACATCTCGCCGTCGACGCCGACCACTTCGAGGTCAGCGGCGACGGCAAGCGGGTCCTGCTGTGGACCGACGGGCGGCTGAAGGTCGTCCCCAGCGACCGGCGCGCCTCCAGCGACGACGACAGCGACACCAACATCACCGTCGACCTGGGCCGTGTACGCCAGTTCGTCGACCCGGCCGCCGAGTGGCGGCAGATGTTCGACGAGAACGGCCGCATCATGCGGGACCACTTCTGGCGGCCCGACATGAGCGGCGTCGACTGGGTCGGCGTCCTCGACCGCTACCGGCCGGTCGTGGACCGGCTCGCCACCCACGACGACCTGGTCGACCTGCTCTGGGAGGTGCAGGGCGAGCTCGGCACCTCGCACGCCTACGTCACCCCGCGCGGCGGATTCGGCGGCGGCCCCCGCCAGGGACTGCTCGGCGCCGACATCTCCCGCCACGAGGACGGCAGTTGGCGCGTCGACCGCATCCTGCCCTCCGAGACCTCCGACCCGGATGCCCGCAGCCCGCTGGCCGCGCCCGGCGTCGCCGTACGCCCCGGGGACGCGATCCTCGCGATCGCCGGACAGCCGGTCGACCCGGTGGCAGGACCCGGCCCGCTGCTGGTCGGCACGGCGGGCAAGCCGGTCGAGCTGACCATCTCCCCGTCCGGCGGCGGCGACCCGCGGCACGCCGTCGTCGTCCCGGTCGCCGACGAGGAGCCGCTGCGCTACCACGCCTGGGTCGCCGACCGGCGCGCCTACGTCCACGAGAAGTCCGGCGGCCGGCTCGGATACCTCCACGTCCCGGACATGCAGGCGCCCGGCTGGGCCCAGATCCACCGCGACCTGCGCGTCGAGGTCGCCCGTGAGGGCCTGGTCGTCGACGTCCGCGAGAACCGCGGCGGCCACACCTCCCAGCTGGTCGTCGAGAAACTCGCCCGCCGCATCGTCGGCTGGGCCGTCCCCCGCGGCATGCGCCCCTACAGCTACCCCGAGGACGCCCCCCGCGGCCCCGTCGTAGCCGTCGCCAACGAGTTCTCCGGCTCCGACGGCGACATCGTCAACGCCGCGATCAAGGCCCTGGGCCTGGGCCCGGTCGTCGGCACCCGCACCTGGGGCGGCGTCATCGGCATCGACAGCCGCTACCGGCTCATGGACGGCACCCTCGTCACCCAACCCAAGTACGCCTTCTGGCTGGAGGGTTACGAGTGGGGAGTGGAGAACCACGGGGTGGATCCCGACGTGGAGGTCGTGCAACGCCCGCAGGACTATGCGGCAGACAGGGACGCCCAACTGGACGAGGCAATCCGACTGGCACTGGAAAGCCTGGAGACAGTACCGGCGAAAACGCCTCCAGGCTTGCCTGCCTAAGGGGCGCGGGGCAGTGTCGATCTGCGGCTCCGCCGCGGGCGCGACCAGCCACAAAAGCCCCCGCACCCGACGACGATACGATGCCCGAGTCGGACCACATTCGGCCAACCCCCGGAGGGAAAATGGCAGGGGAACCCCAGGACGACTGCCTGTTCTGCAAAATCGTCGCCGGCACCGTCCCGGCGACGATCGTCCGCGAGACGGACACCACCATCGCGTTCCGCGACATCAACCCCCAGGCCCCCACCCACGTCCTGATCATCCCCAAGGCGCACCACGAGAACGCCGCCGCACTCGCCGCAGCCGACCCGGCCCTCACCGCGGACGTGCTCCGCGAGGCCCAGGTCGTCGCCGACGAGGAGAAGCTGGACAGCTACCGCCTCGTGTTCAACACCGGCAGCGGCGCCGGCCAGACGGTCTGGCACGTGCACGGTCACGTGCTCGGCGGGCGCGGCCTCGACTGGCCTCCGGGGTAATCCGCCTTGTCCGTACGTGAACTCGTGGTGCTCGGCACCGCCAGCCAGGTCCCGACCCGCCACCGCAACCACAACGGCTACCTGCTCCGCTGGGACGGCGAGGGCATCCTGTTCGACCCCGGCGAGGGCACGCAGCGCCAGATGGCGCGCGCCGGGGTCGCCGCGCACGACCTGAACCGGATCTGCGTCACGCACTTCCACGGCGACCACTCGCTGGGCCTGCCCGGGGTCATCCAGCGCATCAACCTCGACCAGGTGCCGCACGAGATCACCGCCCACTACCCCCGCTCCGGGCAGCGCTTCTTCGACCGGCTCCGGTACGCCACCGCCTACCGCGAGACCGTCGGGATCACTCAGGCCCCGATCGACGCCGACGGGCCCCACGCCCGTACCGACGCCTACTTGTTGGAGGCGCGGAAGCTGTCACACCCGGTCGAGTCGTACGGCTACCGGATCGTCGAGCACGACGGCCGCCGCATGCTGCCCGAGCGGCTCGCCGCGTACGGCATCAAGGGACCGGACGTCGGCCGGATCCAGCGCGAGGGCTCGCTCGGCGGGGTCTCGCTCGACGACGTCAGCGAGGTGCGGCGCGGGCAGCGGTTCGCGTTCGTCATGGACACCCGGCTGTGCGACGGGGTGTACGCGCTGGCCGAGGGCTGCGACATGCTCGTCATCGAGTCGACCTTCCTCGACGAGGACGAGCAACTCGCAGTGGAACACGGCCATCTGACGGCCAGCCAGGCCGCGCGGGTGGCCCGGGACGGCGGTGTGCGGCACCTCGTGCTGACCCACTTCAGCCAGCGCTACAACGACCCTGGGGGCACCTCCCGGACGGAGCCCGGGGGAGAGTTCGAGCGCCAGGCACGGGCGGCGGGGTACGAGGGAGAGCTGACAGTGGCGCACGATCTCCTGAGGGTGCCGGTTCCGAAGCGTCGGTGAAACGCCCGTACGATGAAGTGATGTCCCTCCCCAAAGCCGAACTGCACCTTCATATCGAAGGCACCCTGGAACCGGAACTCGCCTTCGAGCTCGCCGCGCGCAATGGCCTCACGCTGCCGTACGCGGACACGGACGAGCTGCGCGAGGCGTACCGGTTCGAGGACCTTCAGTCGTTCCTGAACCTGTACTACGAGCTCATGGCAGTCCTGCGCACCGAGCGGGACTTCGAGGACCTCGCGAACGCCTACCTCGAACGCGCCGCCGCCCAGGGTGTGCGGCACGCGGAGATCTTCTTCGACCCGCAGGCCCACACCAGCCGCGGGCTGGAGCTCGGCACGGTCGTCGAGGGGCTGTGGCGGGCGCTGGGCGACAGCGAGTCCAAGCACGGCGTCTCGACCCGGCTGATCATGTGCTTCCTGCGCGACGAGTCCGCCGAATCGGCCCTGGCGACCCTGGAGGCGGCCAAGCCGTACCTGGACCGGATCACCGGCGTCGGCCTCGACTCGGCCGAGGTCGGGCATCCGCCGGCGAAGTTCCGCGAGGTGTACGAGGCCGCCGCCGCCCTCGGGCTGCGGCGGGTCGCGCACGCCGGTGAGGAAGGGCCGCCGGAGTACATCACCGAGGCGCTGGACGTCCTCGGCGTCGAGCGGGTCGACCACGGACTGCGCTGCGTGGAGGACCCGGAGCTGGTGAAGCGGCTGGTGCGGGAGCGGGTGCCGCTGACGCTGTGTCCCCTGTCGAACGTCCGGCTGCGGACCGTCGACACCCTCGCCGACCACCCTCTGCCCGCGATGCTGGACGCCGGCCTCATGTGCACGGTGCACTCGGACGATCCGGCGTACTTCGGCGGATACGCCGGTGACAACTTCGACGCCGTGCGCGACACCCTCGGCCTGAGCGAGGAGCGGCTGCGCGAGCTCGCCCGCAACTCCTTCCTCGCCTCCTTCCTGGAGGACGACGAGGAGCTGCGGGCGCGGTATCTCGCCGAGGTGGAGGCCTACGAGTTCCGCTGAGGAACCCAAGGCCTCCGAGGAACCCAAGGCCTCACAGGACCTCCGACCCCGCCTTGCCGTAGGCGCGCTGGGCCGGGACGGCCGGGGTGTCCACGGTGATCTCCACCACCGGCTGTTCCGGAGCGCCGATCTCGGGGACCGCGCCGGTGGGGGTGCCCGTGGTGGCGGCGACCAGGGCGGCCGGGTGCCCGCCGCGGCGGCGGATCGCGCCGGCAAGCAGCGGCCGCCCGCTCGTGTGCAGGGCGACGGCGGTCATCGGCAGGGCGATCACCAGCAGACCGGCGGCCAGGATCGCGCCCATGACCGGGAACCCGGCCTGCGCCGACAGCACGCTGCCGGTGAGCGGCCCGGCGGCCGTGCCCAGCGAGGACGCCGAGCCGACGAGCACCGCCCAGCGGCCGCGCGGGTCGAGCGAGGCGGCGAGCCCGATCAGGTACGACAGCACCACTGGATACAGGGTGTTCCAGGCGATCTCGCCGGTCGCGAAGCTCGCCAGGTCGGTCGCGGAGGCGCTGAGCACGATGCAGCCGGCGATGAGGACCGTGCCCGCCCCGATCGGCACCGCGCGTCCCAGCCGCGCGCCGAGCGCGCCCGCCGCGAGTACGCCGGTCAGTCCGGCGCCCAGCGCCACCGCGAAGACGACACCGACGGTGGCCTCGCCGAGGTGGGCCTGGGTCAGCCCGATCTGTCCGCTCACGCCCCACAGGGAGTTCTGGGCGAGCGACCAGCACAGCATGGCGGCGGCCAGCACCAGGCCCGAACGGGCATGAGGCAGCCGGGCCTTGTGGTGCCGCGTGGGCGCGGCGGGCGTACCGGCGGGCAGGCGGCCGGTCAGCGGCCATACGGCCAGGGCCGTGAGGGCGATCGCGGCCAGGGGCAGACCGTGCCCCGGGCCGAGGTGCGGGACCGTCAGATACACCGCGCCCGCGAGGGCGGAGACGGTGAGCAGACCGGCCGTGGAGGCCCGGTGCGGATCTCGCTGGGCGGCGATGAGGGTGGCGGCGACGGTGGTGGCCGTACCGGATCCGAACCCGCCGACGACCGCGCCGGCGACGACGGCCGGGACGGCGGCGGTCAGCGCGGCACCGCCGTAGCCGAGGAGGGCCAGTGCGAGCCCGAGCCGGGCGAGGGTGCGGGCCCCGATCCGTTCGACCCGTGAGGCCAGGGCGAATCCGGCGGTCGCCGAACTCAGCAGCAGCGCACTGCCGACGGCGCCGGCCTGGGTGGCGGAGAGCGGAAGGCCCGAGTCGAGTCTGCCGACGGTGGTCGGCAGCAGATACGGGGCGAGGTACCCGGCCGTGAAAAGGGCGACGAGGGGCCAGGGGGTGGTGCGGGGGGCGAACACGGGCGTTCCCAGGGCATGCGAAAGGAGCGGTGGAGGAGGGGGATTGGGCGACGACCGTCGACGGACAGGAACGCGCGGGCAATTTGTATCAAGCAAGTAGTCATACGAGTTAACCCGGGAGGTGTGATGTGGCGCACGTTGCGTTTGGTGCGGTGAAGTCCGGGTAAACGAGCGCCTTTCGTGAGGCGCCGTGGGCGTTTTCGCTAACGCCAGTGCACCGGCCCGGCCCCTGGAACCGTCGCCTCCACCTTCGCCCGGATCTCCCGCATCACGGCGACGATCCGCTCCTCGTGCTCCGGCGTGAGCCGGGCCACCGGCACCGAGCAACTGATCGCGTCCAGCGCCGGGGTGTCGTAGCGCAGTGCGAACCCGAAGCCGACGATGCCGGTCACACCCTCCTCGCGGTCCACGGACCAGCCACGGGCCCGGACCCGGGCGAGGTCGGCCGCCAGGGACTCCCGGCTGGTGTGCGAGTTCGGGGTCAGCGCCTCGTACGGCCCCTCGGGCAGTTCCGCGTCCGGGCGTTCCGCCAGCAGGGCCTTGCCCAGAGCCCCGACGTGCGCGGGCAGTCGCCGCCCCACCCGGCTGATCGTGCGCAGGTACTCGTGCGACTCCCGCGTCGCCAGATACGCCACGTCCCGGCCGTCCAGCCGCCCCATGTGGATCGTCTCGCCGAGCGCCTCGGACGCCTCGTCGAGATACGGCCGTACGACCCGCACCCGCGGGTCGGAGTCGAGGTAGCTGGTGCCGGTGAGCAGGGCGTGGATGCCGATGCCGTACAGGGAGCCGGTGACGTCGGTGCGGACCCAGCCGCGCGAGATCAGGGTCTGGAGCAGCGCGTACATCGAGCTGCGCGGTACGCCGAGTTCGTCGGCCAGCTCCTGTAGCCGTGCCGGGCGGTCGCCGCGCGTCGCGAGGAGTTCCAGCAGTTCGACCGTGCGGGCCGCGGACTTCACTTCGCGGACGCCCCCTGTGTCTGACATGCGCCGATCGTAATCGGGCCGCACCGTGCGGTTGACGTTCGCGTACCCAACCACCATTCTCATACATAAATGGCGTCTACATAAGGAGATACGGGAGATGACCGTGAGCGCTGGACCGGGTGCGGTCGCGCACCGGCTGCGGGACGGCATGGCCGGTGGCGTGCTGTCGTTCCCGCTGACCAGCTTCCGCGACGACGGCACCCTCGACCCGGACGGCTTCCGCGCCTACGTCGCGGACCGGCTCGCCACCTCGCCCGGCGCCGTCTTCCCCGCCTGCGGCACCGGCGAGTTCTTCTCGCTCGACGAGGACGAGTACCGGCAGGTCGTCACCATCACGGTCGAGGAGGCGGCGGGCCGCGTACCGGTCGTGGCCGGGACCGGGTACGGCTGGGCGCAGGCCGTCCGGTTCGCGCGCATCGCCGAGGACGCCGGCGCCGACGCGCTCCTCGTGCTGCCGCACTACCTCGTCGCCGCCCCGCAGGACGGGCTGGTCGCCCAGCTGGAACAGATCGCCGCCCGCACCCGGCTGCCCCTGGTCGCCTACCAGCGCGGACAGGTCGCGTTCACCGCCGAGTCGCTCAGGCGCGTCGCGGCCCTGCCAGGCGTCATCGGCCTCAAGGACGGCCACAGCGACCTCGACCGGCTCCAGCGCCTCACCCTCGCCGCGCCCGAGGACTTCCTGTTCTTCAACGGCGCCGCCACCGCCGAGATCCAGGCCCGCGCCTACGCCACCGTCGGCGTCCCCGCCTACTCCTCCGCGGTCCACGCCTTCGCCCCCGAGATCGCCGACGCGTTCTTCTCCGCCCTGCGCGACGGCGACCACGGCACCGTCGACAAGCTGCTGCGCGGCTTCTACGTCCCGCTCGTCGAACTGCGCGACCGTGTCCCCGGGTACGCCGTGTCGCTGGTGAAGGCGGCGGCCCGGCTGCGCGGCCACCCGGTGGGCCCCGTACGCGCCCCGCTCACCGACCCCTCGCCCGCCGACCTGGCCGCCCTCACCGCTCTCCTCACCACGGGACTCGAACTCGTAGGAGCCGCTCTGTGAACCTCGCCATCACCGAGGTACGGCTGACGCCGATCCTGGTCGCGGACCCGCCGCTGCTGAACACGCAGGGCGTGCACCAGCCGTACACGCCCCGGCTGATCGTCGAGGTCGTCACGGCGGACGGGGTCGCGGGCGTGGGGGAGACCTACGGCGACACCAAGTACCTGGAGCTGGCCCGGCCCTTCGCCGAGCGACTGAAGGGACGGCAGGTCAGCGACCTCAACGGGCTGTTCACGGTCGCGGACCAGGTCGCGGTGGACGCCTCCCGGGTCGAGAACGCCGTCGACGTCGGCGGGCTGCGCGGCGTTCAGACCGCCGACAAGCTGCGTCTTTCCGTCGTCTCCGCCTTCGAGGTCGCCTGCCTCGACGCCCTCGGCAAGACCCTCGGGCTGCCCGTGCACGCGCTGCTCGGCGGCAAGGTGCGCGACGCCGTCGAGTACAGCGCGTACCTGTTCTACAAGTGGGCCGACCACCCGGAGGGCGTCGCCTGCGAGAAGGACGACTGGGGGGCCGCCGTCGACCCGGCCGGAGTGGTGGAACAGGCCCGCCGGTTCACCGAGCGGTACGGCTTCACCTCCTTCAAGCTCAAGGGCGGTGTCTTCCCGCCCGACGAGGAGATCGCGGCCGTCCGGGCGCTCGCCGAGGCGTTCCCCGGGCACCCCCTGCGGCTCGACCCCAACGGCGCCTGGTCCCTGGAGACCTCGCTGAGGGTGGCGCGGGAAATCGGGGACGTCCTGGAGTACCTGGAGGACCCGACCCTCGGCACCCCCGCCATGGCCGAGGTCGCCGAGCGGACCGGGGTGCCGCTCGCCACCAACATGTGCGTGACGACCTTCGCCGAGATCAAGGATGCGTTCACCAGGGGCGCCGGCGGCGCCGTCCAGGTGGTGCTCTCCGACCACCACTACTGGGGCGGACTGCGCAACACCCAGCAGCTCGCCGCCGTCTGCCGCACCTTCGGCGTCGGTGTGTCGATGCACTCCAACACCCACCTGGGCATCTCGCTCGCCGCGATGACCCATGTGGCGGCCACCGTCCCGGACCTCCACCACGCCTGCGACTCCCACTACCCCTGGCAGTCGGAGGACGTGCTCACCGAGCGGCTCACCTTCGAGGGCGGCAAGGTGACCGTGTCCGACGCGCCCGGGCTCGGCGTGGAGCTCGACCGTGAGCGGCTGGCCGTGCTGCACCGGCGGTGGCTGGACGACGACGGTGCGCTGCGGGACCGCGACGACGCGGCGGCCATGAGGATCGCCGACCCGGAGTGGGTGACGCCCTCGGTGCCCCGCTGGTAGCCCGGCTCTCCGGCTGCACAGGGGGCGCGCGGGGGCCGGCGCGAGCTGACGGAACGGGTGGGTCCGACGTGATCGGCGTCACGTTGTCAGTGATGTGGTGCAGACTGGCCTGATCCGCACCACGTCAGGGAGCGCATCGTGATCGCGTCCACCGCCCCCGCAGGAAAGGGCCCGGCCGGAAAGGGATCGCACCGCCAGAGCCAGGTCGATCCCCTCGCCCTGCTGCGCGCGCCGGACGACCCGCCCTGGGACGTCTATCTCACCGGCACCGTCTTCCTCGACATCATCTTCACCGGGCTCGACTCCGCCCCGGTGCGCGGGACCGAGTCCTGGGCACGCGGGATGGGGTCGAGCCCCGGCGGCGTCGCCAACATGGCCACCGCCCTGGCCCGCCTCGGCCTCCGGACGTCCCTCGCGGCGGCCTTCGGCGACGACCACTACGGCGACTACTGCTGGGACGCCTTGGAACACGGCGAGGGCATCGACCTCTCCCCGTCGCGCACGGTGCCCGGCTGGCACTCCCCGGTCACGGTCTCCATGGCCTACGAGGGGGAGCGCACGATGGTCTCGCACGGCCACGAGCCGCCCCTGGAGGAGCCCGCCCCCGAATGCCCGCCCCGCGCGCGTGCCGCCGTCGCCTCCCTCGCCCCCGGCGTGAGCGCGCCCTGGATCGCCCAGGCCGCGAGCAAGGGCACGCGGGTCTTCGGCGACGTCGGCTGGGACGACACCGGCGCGTGGGACCTGGCGGCGCTGTCCGACCTGCGGCACTGCGAGGCGTTCCTGCCGAACGCGGAGGAGGCCATGCGGTACACGGGCGCGGACTGTCCGCGGGCGGCGGCGCACGCGCTGACCGAGTACGTGCCGCTCGCGGTGGTCACGCTCGGGGCGGACGGGGCGTATGCGGTGGACCGGCGTACGGGGGAGACGGCGGAGGTGCCGGCGATCGAGGTCGAGGCGCTCGATCCGACGGGGGCGGGGGACGTGTTCGTCGCCGGGTTCGTGGCCGGGACGCTGGCGGACTGGCCGCTGGCGGACCGGCTGGCCTTCGCCGGGCTGACCGCGGCGCTGTCCGTGCAGGAGTTCGGGGGGTCGTTGTCGGCGCCGGGGTGGTCGGAGATCGCGGCGTGGTGGCGGAGGGTGCAGTCGGTGGAGGGGCAGGATCCGGCGGCGTTGCGGCGGTACGGGTTCCTGGCGGGGCTGGTGTCGGACGAGCTGGTGAGGCCCTGGCCGTTGCGGCGGGCCGTGCCGACGATCGGGTTCAGGCGCTCGGCGTGATCGGATCGCCTCCTCGAAGGGCCCTGGTGAGAAACCCCGCCCCCAAAACCCCTACGGCGTTGTCAGTCCCCCGTCGTACCCTGGGAATCGCGAGGCCGCCCTCAGCTACGCGGCCGTGAAGAGGAGGAATCGCAGGCCTTCAGCGCCGGCCCATGACTCAGACACCCACAGCTCACACCCCCGCGCAGGAGCAGGCGAGAGCGCAGTTCACCGTCCCCGCCCAGCACCCCATGGTGACCGTGCTGGGGTCTGGCGACGCTCTCCTGCGCGTGATCGAGAAGGCTTTCCCGGCGGCCGACATCCACGTCCGGGGCAATGAGATCAGCGCGGTCGGCGACCCCGTGGACGTCGCCCTCATCGCCCGCGTGTTCGACGAGATGATGCTGGTGCTCCGCACCGGACAGCCGATGACGGAGGACGCAGTGGAACGCTCGATCGCCATGCTCAAGGCGAGCGAGAACGGGGAGAGCGACGGCCAGGAGACCCCGGCCCAGGTGCTCACGCAGAACATCCTGTCCTCGCGAGGCCGCACGATCCGCCCCAAGACGCTCAACCAGAAGCGCTACGTGGACGCGATCGACAAGCACACGATCGTCTTCGGCATCGGCCCGGCGGGTACCGGCAAGACGTACCTGGCGATGGCCAAGGCCGTCCAGGCCCTCCAGTCCAAGCAGGTCAACCGCATCATCCTGACCCGACCGGCGGTCGAGGCCGGAGAGCGGCTCGGTTTCCTCCCGGGCACGCTCTACGAGAAGATCGACCCGTACCTGCGCCCGCTCTACGACGCGCTGCACGACATGCTCGACCCGGACTCGATCCCGCGGCTGATGGCGGCGGGCACGATCGAGGTCGCGCCGCTCGCCTACATGCGCGGCCGCACGCTGAACGACGCCTTCATCATCCTGGACGAGGCCCAGAACACGAGCCCCGAGCAGATGAAGATGTTCCTCACCCGCCTCGGCTTCGACTCGAAGATCGTGATCACGGGTGACGTGACGCAGGTCGACCTCCCGGACGGCACGAAGAGCGGTCTGCGGCAGGTGCAGGACATCCTGGACGGCGTCGAGGACGTCCACTTCTCCCGGCTGTCGTCCCACGACGTGGTCCGGCACAAGCTGGTGGGCCGTATCGTCGACGCGTACGAGCTGTACGACACCAAGCACGGCACCCAGAACGGCGCGCACAAGAGCCGCGGCAAGTCCGGGCACAAGGGGAAGTAGACAAGCACCGCACCATGTCGATCGACGTCAACAACGAGTCCGGAACCGAGGTCGACGAGCAGGCGATCCTCGACATCGCCCGTTACGCGCTCGCGCGGATGCGCATCCACCCGCTCTCCGAGCTCTCGGTGATCGTCGTGGACGCCGACGCCATGGAGCAGCTCCACATCCAGTGGATGGACCTGCCGGGCCCCACGGATGTCATGTCGTTCCCGATGGACGAGCTGCGCCCGCCGTCCAAGGACGACGACGAGCCGCCGCAGGGGCTGCTCGGCGACATCGTGCTGTGCCCCGAGGTCGCGGAGAAGCAGGGCAAGGAAGCGGACACGCAGCACTCCATGGACGAGGAACTCCAGTTGCTCACCGTCCACGGTGTGCTGCACCTGCTGGGCTACGACCACGAGGAACCGGACGAGAAGGCCGAGATGTTCGGCCTCCAGGCGGCCATCGTGGACGGCTGGCGCGCGGAACGGGGCCTGACCGGTCCGTCCCCGGCGCCGACGGTCTCGTAGCGCCGCCGATGAGTCCGCAACTCGCCCTTGGCGCGGTCGCCCTGGTCGTCGTGGCCTGGCTCGCCGCCTGCGCGGAGGCGGGCCTCGCGCGCGTCTCCAGCTTCCGCGCCGAGGAGGCCGTGCGCTCCGGCCGCCGGGGCAGCGCCAAGCTGTCCCAGGTCGCCGCCGACCCGACCCGCTATCTGAACGTGGCGCTGCTGGTCCGCGTCGCCTGCGAGATGGCCGCCGCCGCGCTGATCACCTACGGCTGCCTCAAGGAGTTCGACGGCACGACCGAGGCCCTCCTGATCGCCATCGCGGTCATGGTCCTCGTGTCGTACGTCGCCGTCGGCGTGTCCCCGCGCACCATCGGCCGCCAGCACCCGCTGAACACGGCGACGGTCTCGGCGTACGTCCTGGTGCCGCTGGCCCGGATCATGGGTCCGATCCCGTCGCTGCTCATCCTCATCGGCAACGCGCTCACCCCCGGCAAGGGCTTCCGCCGGGGCCCCTTCGCCTCCGAGGCGGAGCTGCGCGCGCTGGTCGACCTCGCCGAGAAGGAGTCGCTCATCGAGGACGAGGAGCGCCGCATGGTGCACTCGGTCTTCGAGCTGGGCGACACCCTCGTCCGGGAGGTCATGGTCCCGCGCACGGACCTGGTGGTCATCGAGCGCTTCAAGACCATCCGCCAGGCCCTCACCCTCGCCCTGCGCTCCGGTTTCTCCCGGATCCCGGTGACCGGCGAGAGCGAGGACGACATCGTCGGGATCGTGTACCTGAAGGACCTGGTCCGCAAGACGCACATCAGCCGCGAGGCCGAGTCCGAGCAGGTGTCCACGGCGATGCGCCCGGCGTTCTTCGTGCCCGACACCAAGAACGCGGGCGACCTGCTGCGCGAGATGCAGAAGGACCGCAACCACGTCGCCGTCGCCGTCGACGAGTACGGCGGCACCGCCGGCATCGTCACCATCGAGGACATCCTCGAGGAGATCGTCGGCGAGATCACCGACGAGTACGACCGCGAACTGCCGCCGGTGGAGGACCTCGGCAAGGACCGCTACCGGGTCACCGCCCGCCTGGACATCGGCGACCTGGGCGAGCTGTACGGTCTGGAGGCCTTCGACGACGAGGACGTCGAGACGGTCGGCGGTCTGCTGGCGAAGGCGCTGGGCCGGGTTCCCATCGCCGGTGCGTCGTCCGTCGTGGAACTCCCCGACGGTCGCGAACTGCGCCTGACCGCGGAGGCCGCGGCCGGCCGCCGGAACAAGATCGTGACGGTGCTGGCGGAGCCGGTGGACCTCGTGGATCCCCCGGAGGAGGAGAAGCCGGAATGACCCCGCAGGAGCTGCGCGCGTTCTGCCTGTCCTTCAACGCGGCGGTCGAGGACTTCCCGTTCAGCCCGGAGATCTCGGTCTTCAAGGTCCAGGGCAAGCTGTTCGCCCTGTCGCACCTCGACGCGCTTCCTTTGAAGGTCAACCTCAAGTGCGACCCGGACGACGCGATCCGGCTGCGCCGCGAGCGCGAGGGCCTGATCGTCCCGGGCTGGCACATGAACAAGCGGCACTGGAACACGGTCACGGCCGACGGGGAGCTCCCGGACCAGCTGGTCCGGGAGCTCATCGAGGACTCGTACGACCTCGTCGTCGCGGGCCTGCCGCGAGCGGACCGCCTCCGCCTCGACCGCCCGTGACTCTTTCGTATGCTCAGGTCATGACCGACAGCAGCGCGCTCGACCCCGAGGACCGCAAGATCGTCACCCTGGCCCGTTCCGCACGGGCCCGCAACGGCGTGCCCGAGGGGGCGGCCGTGCGGGACGAGACCGGACGTACGTATGTCGCGGGGACCGTGGCCCTCGACTCCCTGAAGCTCAGTGCCCTCCAGACGGCGGTGGCGATGGCGGTGGCCTCGGGCGCGAAGTCCCTGGAGGCCGCGGCCGTGGTGACGGAGGCGGAGACCGCGTCCGACGAGGACCGGGCGGCGGTGCGGGATCTCGGTGGTGCGGAGACGCCGGTGCTGATCGCCGGGCCCGACGGGACCATTCGTGCCACGGTGACCGCCGGCTGACGTGCTGGCCGAACTTCGCTGTAACCGGCGGTAATTAGGCGAGATTTCAACCTTGCCGCCGTCTGTACCACGCGCATCAATGGAACCGTCAGTTCCGACGGACCGTCAGGTTCGGCTCTCGGCAGTGTGTCCGCATCCACGTGCCGAGCGGTCCCCCCACACGGAAAGGGAACCGAATTCCATGAGATGCAAGCGAATCGGAGCAGGTACGGCCCTGGCGGCCTGCGCCCTCGCGGTCACCGGGCTCGCCTTCGCCCCCGCCGCACTCGCCGTCACCCCACAGACGGCGACGATCAGCGCCGACTGCGGCACCTTCGGCAGTGGCGAGGCCACGCTCACGGCCACGCAGGACGGCACCGCCGCCACCCTCACCGTCAAGTCATCCGCGATCACCGCGCCGATCGCCCTCGGCGAGGACTCGATCGCGTCCACGCTCACCCTGGCGAAGAGCGGCGGCACCGTCGACTTCACCGGCACGCAGAACCCGGCGATGGCCGCCGGCGCCCCTGTCGAGGTCGGCCCCCTCAGCGGCACCGTGGCCTCCGGCGACAGCCTGGAGGCCTTCGGCGGCTCGCTGAAGATGACCGTCTTCGGCATCACCATCACCTGCACGGCGACCGGGCCGCAGTCGCCGGGCCCGTTCGTGTTCGACTGATCCCGGCGGGCCGGGCGCGACCTACAGCGCGTCCGGCCCGCGCTCGCCCGTCCGCACCCGCACGACGGTGTCGACGGGCAGCGCCCACACCTTGCCGTCGCCGATCTTGCCGGTGTGCGCGGCCTTCACGACCGCGTCGATGACGGCCTCGGCGTCCGCGTCATCGACGACGACCTCGATACGGACCTTCGGTACCAGGTCGACCTGGTACTCGGCGCCGCGGTACACCTCGGTGTGGCCGCGCTGCCGGCCGTAGCCGCTGGCCTCGCTCACGGTCAGGCCCTGGACGCCGAGTTCCTGGAGGGCGTTCTTGATCTCGTCGAGACGGTACGGCTTGACGATCGCGGTGATGAGCTTCATGCCTGGGGGGTGACCTTCTGGGCGGGGGAGACGACGGAGGAGACCGGGGCGCCGTGGCCCAGGACCCCGTGATCGTAGGCCGTCTCGGCGTGCACCGTAAGGTCCAGGCCGGTCTGCTCCTGCTCCTCGCTCGCGCGGAAGCCCATCGTGGCGTCGATCAGCCTGCCGATGCCGTACGTCACGGCGAACGCGTACGCCGCCACCACGACCAGGGCCAGCAGCTGCTTGCCGAGCTGACCGAGACCGCCGCCGTAGAGGAGGCCCTCGGCGCCGCCGGTCATCGAGTCCACGGCGAAGACGCCGATGAGGAGCGTGCCGATGACACCGCCGACCAGGTGGACGCCGACGACGTCGAGGGAGTCGTCGTAGTTCAGCTTGAACTTCCAGCTCACGGCGTACGAGCAGACGGTGCCGGCGGCGAGGCCGACGACCAGGGCGCCGAGCAGGGAGACCGAGCCGCAGGACGGGGTGATCGCGACCAGGCCCGCGACCGCGCCGGAGGCGGCGCCCAGGGTGGTGGGGTGGCCGTCGCGCTTCTGCTCGACGAAGAGCCAGCCGAGCAGGCCGGTGCAGCCCGCGGCGAGGGTGTTGAGGAAGGCGGCGGCCGCGAGGCCGTTGGCGCCGAGGGCGGACCCGGCGTTGAAGCCGAACCAGCCGAACCAGAGCAGACCGGCGCCCAGCATCACCATGGGCAGGTTGTGCGGGCGCATGGCGTCCTTCTTGAAGCCCAGCCGCGGGCCCAGGACCAGGCACAGCGCCAGTCCGGAGGCGCCGGAGACGATCTCGACGGGCAGCCCGCCGGCGAAGTCGAGGGCGCCGAGCTTCTCCAGGATCCAGCCACCGGGGCCCCACACCCAGTGCGCGACCGGAACGTATACGAGCAGCGCCCACACCGGCACGAAGACCAGCCAGGCCCCGAACTTCGCCCGGTCGGCGACCGCGCCGCTGACCAGCGCGGCCGTGATGATCGCGAAGGTGAGCTGGAAGGTGGCGAAGAGGAGGGTGGGGACCGTCCCCTGGACGCTGTCCGGCCCGAGGCCGCTCATGCCGATGTGGTCGAGCCCGCCGATGAGACCCCCTGCGGCGTCCTCGCCGAAGGCGAGTGAGTAGCCGGCCGCCAGCCACACCACCGTCACCAGGGCGATCGACACGAAGCTCATCATCAGCATGTTGAGCACGCTCTTGGTGCGGACCATGCCGCCGTAGAACAGGGCCAGTCCCGGGGTCATCAGCAGGACGAGGGCGGTGGCGGCGAGCAGCCAGGCGGTGTCGCCGGTGTCGGCGCTTGCGGCGGCCAGAGGCACGGTGTCTCCAACGAGGTGGGGCTCCGGGGGCTCGTCAGAGGTTCACCGGCCTGCGTTTCCGGTTGCGTACGGGTGTGTTTCCGTGGCGTTTCGTTGCCTGCGGGTTTCCGGATCCTCACGGGGCGGGCGGCGTTCGGGCGCCTGTGCGGCAGGGCTCCGTGGATCAGGGAGAATGGGCGCCATGAGCGTTCGTACCCAGTCATCCGAAGAGCCGGCCGAGGCTGTCCACAGGGCCGGCTTCGCCTGCTTCGTGGGCCGTCCCAACGCGGGCAAGTCCACCCTCACGAATGCTCTGGTCGGCCAGAAGGTGGCGATCACGGCGAACCAGCCGCAGACGACGCGGCACACCGTGCGGGGCATCGTGCACCGCCAGGACGCCCAGCTGATCCTGGTCGACACCCCGGGGCTGCACAAGCCGCGCACGCTGCTGGGCGAGCGGCTGAACGACGTCGTGCGCACGACGTGGGCCGAGGTGGACGTGATCGGCTTCTGCCTGCCGGCGAACGAGAAGCTCGGCCCCGGTGACCGCTTCATCGCGAAGGAACTGGCGTCCATCAAGAAGACGCCGAAGATCGCCATCGTCACGAAGACCGACCTGGTGGACAGCAAGACGCTCGCCGAGCAGCTCATCGCGATCGACCAGCTCGGCAAGGAGCTCGGCTTCGAGTGGGCCGAGATCGTCCCGGTGTCGGCGGTCGGCGACCAGCAGGTGGGTCTGCTGGCCGACCTGATCGTCCCCCTCCTGCCGGAGGGCCCGGCGCTCTACCCCGAGGGCGACCTGACCGACGAGCCCGAGCAGGTCATGATCGCGGAGCTGATCCGGGAGGCCGCGCTGGAGGGCGTCCGCGACGAGCTCCCCCACTCCATCGCCGTGGTCGTCGAGGAGATGCTCCCCCGCGAGGACCGCCCCGCCGACAAGCCCCTCCTGGACATCCACGCCTTCGTCTACATCGAGCGCCCCAGCCAGAAGGGCATCATCATCGGCCCCAAGGGCAAGCGCCTGAAGGAGGTCGGCATCAAGTCCCGCAAACAGATCGAGGCCCTGTTGGGCACTCCGGTGTTCTTGGACCTCCACGTGAAGGTCGCCAAGGACTGGCAGCGGGATCCGAAGCAGCTGCGGCGGCTGGGGTTCTGAGGTCCTTCGCCGCGTTGCAGCGGTTCTTTGCTCGCGTTACAACGGCGTCGCCAGGCTCGCCCAGACCGCGTTGCCGCCGGTGAGGGGCGAGCGCGTGACTCCCCAGCTGTCGGCCAGCTCGCGGACGAGCAGCAGGCCGCGGCCGCTCTCGTCGTCGAGGCCGGGGCAGCAGTCGGGGATGCCGCGGCCCGTGAGGTCGCCGTCGTGCACCTCCAGCCGGAAGCTCTCGTCCGTCACCCGCCCGACGCCGCACAGGATCCGCTCGCTGGGCGTGTGCAGCACGGCGTTGGTCACCAGCTCGGACACGAGCAGGACGGCGTTCGCACACACCTCGTCAGGCACCTGCCACGAGGCCAGCCGCGCCTGCGTGGCATGACGGGCGACTCTGACGCTGGTCCGGTGGGGCGGCAGCTCCAGCCAGTGGGTGCGGCCCGGGCGCACCGCGTCCAGAAACCGGGGAGTGGAAGTCGTGTGGGGGGACACGGCGGTCGCCTTCCGTGGGGGTGGGCGCAGTCATGGAAGGGGCGAGGCGCGAAACGGTCCGGCCGGAAAGGGGAGTTGGGGGTTCCGGCGCCGTGTTCACACAAGTAACTATGCTCGCAGAGCAGTTCACGCTGCAACCATCTGCCTGATAATTTCAGAATGAAGACATCGCTGCTCTGGTCGCTTGGCGGAACGATCAAGTCCTTGTCAGGCTTGCGCCGGTGACGACCCCTCAGGAGGTACGGCGTGAACGACGCGCGATCAGGCACCGGCGCCGGCGCACCCACCGTTCTCCGCATGATCCTGGGACGCCGTCTCCAGGAGGCACGCCAGACCGCGGGCCTGTCCCTCGACGACGCGGCCAAGGCCCTGCGCGTCACGCCGCTGACCATCCGCCGCCTGGAGAAGGCCGAGGTCGGCCTGAAGATCCTCTACGTCGAGAAGCTGCTCCAGACCTACGGGGCGGGGCAGCAGGAGGTCGACGAGTTCGTCACCCTGGCCGAGCGGGCCAACCAGCCCGGCTGGTGGCACCCGTACCGCGATGTGATGCCGTCCTGGTTCACCGCCTACGTGAGCCTGGAGACCGGCGCCAGAACACTGCGCACCTATGAGCCGCAGTACGTCACGGGCCTGCTCCAGACACCCGGGTACGCGCGTGCCGTGCTGCGCGGGGGCTTCCCGAACGACGACGAGGAGGACCTGGAGCGGCGGGTGGAGCTGCGGCTGCGCCGCCAGAGCCTGCTCACGAGGCCGGACGCGCCCACCCTGTGGGTGGTGATGGAGGAGGCCGTGCTGCACCGGGTGGTGGGCGGCTCCGAGGTGATGCGCGAGCAGATCGACCGGCTCCTGGAGGCGTCCGAGCTGGAGCACGTCAGCGTCGACATCGTGCCGTTCGACGCGGGCGCCCACGTCGGGGCGTGCGCGCCCTTCACCTACTTCCGGTTCGAGGAGCGGGAGCTGCCCGACATCGTCTACAGCGAGATCCTCTCCGCGTCCGTATACCTCGACCAGCGCGCCGATGTCGTGGCCCATCTGGAGGCTCACAACCGGCTGTCGCTGAAGACCTCGTCCGCGGACAGCAAGGCGCTGTTGAACCGCATGCGGAAGGAGTACTCATGACCATCGCCGAGGGCGCCGTCTACAACGGGATGCCCGCGTCGGACCTCGGGGAACAGGGCTGGGAGCGTCCGTGGAGCGGCCCCAACGGGGGCCAGTGCGTGGAGACCAAGCAGCTCGCAGACGGCCGCGTGGCGGTTCGGCAGTCGGCCGATCCCGCCGGCCCCGCGCTGATCTACACGCCCGAGGAGATCACCGCGTTCGTCTCGGGGGTCAAGCAGGGCCTCGCCGACCATCTCACGGCCCACTGAGCCCCCCTGAGCCGGACTCGCACCACCACCCCCCACCGAGAGGCCCCCCATGACCAACTCGCAGGCCGCGCGGGACATCGACACCAGCAGGCCGCACTCCGCCCGCATGTACGACTACTACCTCGGCGGCAAGGACCACTTCGAGGTCGACAAGCAGGCGGCCGAGCGGGTCGCCGAGGCCTACCCCGCCATCTTCGTCTGCGCCCGCGAGAACCGGGCCTTCATGCACCGCGCCACGCGGGTCCTCGCCCGGGAGCACGGCATTCGCCAGTGGCTGGACATCGGCACCGGCATCCCCACCGAGCCCAACCTGCACCAGGTGGCCCAGTCCGTCGTCCCCGACGCCCGCGTGGTCTACGCCGACAACGACCCGCTCGTCCTCAAGTACGCCGAGCGCCTGATGCGCAGCTCGGCCGAGGGCCGTACGACGTACATAGAGGCGGACGTCAACGACCCCCAGGCGCTCCTGAACGCACCCGAACTGGCCGAGGTCCTGGATCTGAGCCGGCCGGTCGCGCTCTCCCTCAACGCCCTGATGCACTTCGTCACCGACGCCCAGGACCCGTACGGCATAGTGCGCCGCCTGCTGGACGCCCTGCCCTCGGGCAGCGCCCTGGCGCTGAGCCACTGCACGCCCGACTTCGACCCGTCGACCTGGCAGAAGGTCACCGACATCTACACCACGGCCGGTACCCCGGTGCGGTTCCGGTCCCAGGCGGACGTCGCCCGATTCTTCGACGGCCTGGAGCTGCTCGACCCGGGCGTCACCGTCGGCCACCGCTGGCGGCCCGACCCCACCGACGGCGACGCCCCGACGGACGCCGAGGTCAGCCTGTGGACCGGGGTGGGCATCAAGCCGTAGTTCCCTGGGCCCGCAGCACCTCCCGGTACCAGCGGTACGACGACTTCGGGGTCCGCTGAAGGGTCTCGAAGTCGACGTGGACCAGGCCGAAACGGCGTGCGTAGCCCTCCGCCCACTCGAAGTTGTCGAGCAGGGACCACACGAAGTAGCCGCGCACGTCGACGCCCGCCTCCAGCGCCCGGTGCAGAGCCCGGATGTGGCCGTCCAGGTAGGCGATGCGGTCCTGGTCGTCGACGTCCGGGTACGAGCAGCCGTTCTCGGTGATGACGACGGGCGGGAGCCGCTCGCCGTAGCGGTCGCGGAAGGTCGTGAGGAGTTCGGTCAGGCCCTCGGGCACGACCGGCCAGCCGAAGTCGGTGACCGGGTGGCCGGTGATCTCGCGTACCGCGAAGGGGAGTTCGGCGGGCATGGCGACGCCGCCGAAGGTGATGTCGGTGCCCTGCGGGGCGCCCACCCGCGTCGGCGCGTAGTAGTTGACGCCGTACCAGTCGACCGGCTCGGCGATCACCTCCAGGTCGGCCTCGACGTCCCCGGGCATCAGCTCGCCGATGCCGTCCGGGTACCGGCCCAGCAGCAGCGGGTCCGCGAACAGGCGGTTCAGCAGCACGTCGTAGAACTCGGCCGCCTCCACGTCCTCCGCCTCCGTCGACGCCGCCCAGGTCGGGCCGTGCGAGTTCGCGATGCCGATGTCCGTGGCGCCCGAGGCGCGCAGGGCCCGGACGGCCAGGCCGTGGGCCAGCAACTGGTGGTGGGCGGCCGGGAGCGCGTCGAACAGCAGCTGCCTGCCCGGTGCGTGCACGCCCAGGGCGTGGCCCAGCAGGGTGTGTTCGGCGGGTTCGTTGAGGGTGATCCACTTCGTCACCCGGTCCCCGAGGCGGCCGGCGACCAGCGAGACGTAGTCAGCGAAGCGCGCGGCCGTGTCCCGCTCCAGCCAGTCGAGGTCCGCCGGCAGGTCCCAGTGGAACAGGGTCGGTACCGGGCGGACGCCCGCCGCGCACAGGTCGTCCACCAGCCGGTCGTAGAAGTCCAGGCCCTTCTCGGACCGCACTCGCGGCCACGAGACCGAGAAGCGGTAGGCGTTCACGCCGAGGCCGGCCAGCAGGGCCACGTCCTCGCGGTGGCGGTGGTAGTGGTCACAGGCCACCGCCGCCGTCGAGCCGTCCTTCACCCGGCCCGGCTCGGCCGTGAAGGCGTCCCACACGGACGGCTCGCGCTCGTCCGCCGCGCCCTCGATCTGGTGCGCCGAGGTCGACACGCCCCAGAGGAAGCCGGCCGGGAAGCGGGGGATCGGATTGCCTGCGTCAGTCGCCATGCGCTGGATCATCCGTACCGCCGGTAACGGAAGTCAACAGGCCGCCGTGGAGGAGCTGTTACGCACCCTCCTTCAGCACCCGCGAGATCAGCTTCCGTTGCTCGTCCGTCAGTCGCGGGTCCGCCGCGTACACCGTCTTCCCGTCCACGGTGAGCTGGTAGCTGAACCCGTCCGGAACCCCGATCGGCGGCGTGCTCCGGCCGTCGGCGACCGCCTGCTCGGCCAGTGCGTGCCATTCGGGGGCATCGGGTCGGCCGGAGGTGTCCACCTCGGCATGCCGCTCGATGCCCGCGAACCCGCCCGTGCGCCTCACCTGAATACGCATGGCACCTGTCTAGTACGGAACTACAGGGTCCGCACCCCGACCTGCTCCCAGGCCTTCGACACGGCGTCCAGTTCCTCCCCGTCGCCGTACCGCTCCCGCGCGGCCTTGACGGTGAGCGTGGCGAAGTCGGCGAACATCGCCTGTTCCTTCAGCTCGCCGCCGGTCAGCACGTCGTACCAGACCATCCCCGCACGCTCCCAGGCGTGGCCGCCGAGGGCCGTGGCCGCCAGGTAGAAGGCGTGGTTCGGGATGCCCGAGTTGATGTGGACGCCGCCGTTGTCGCGGCCGGTGCGGACGTAGTCGTCCATCGTCGCCGGCTGCGGGTCCTTGCCCAGGACGTCGTCGTCGTACGCCGTGCCCGGCTCCTTCATGGAGCGCAGTGCCCTGCCCGTCACCCGCGGGGCGAGCAGGCCCGCGCCGATCAGCCAGTCGGCCTCGGCGGCGGTCTGGCCGAGCGTGTACTGCTTGATGAGCGAGCCGAAGACGTCCGACACGGACTCGTTCAGCGCCCCGGGCTGGCCGAAGTAGGTGAGGTTGGCCGTGTACTGCGTGACGCCGTGGATCAGTTCGTGGCCGATGACGTCGATCGGGATGGTGAAGTCGAGGAAGATCTCCCCGTCCCCGTCGCCGAACACCATCTGCTCGCCGTTCCAGAAGGCGTTGTTGTACTCGCGGTCGTAGTGCACGGTCGCGTCCAGCGGAAGACCGTTGCCGTCGATCGAGTCGCGCCGGTACGCCTTCAGGAGCAGCTCGAAGGTGGCGCCGAGGCCCGCGTAGGCGCGGTTGACGGTGGCGTCCTTGCCGGGCTTCTCGCCCTCCCCTCGCACCTTGTGTCCGGGCAGGTCCGTGCCGTGCCGGGCGTCGTAGACCGTGCGGTGCGGCTTGGCGGGCTCGGCCCCGGCGGGCGGGGCCACGGACGGGGCGCCGACGACCGTGGTCAGCCGGCGGTGGGTGCGCTCCAGGGCGTCACGCTCCAGGGTCCGGCGGGCGGGTCCGGCGAGCGCGGGGTCCTCGGCCTGGGAGAGCTTGTCGAGGACATGGGGTGGAACGATGGTGCAGAAGACGGGCTCGAAGCCCCCGTGAGTCGTCATGCCCGGCACCCTTGCACTGCGTGACGATCCTGTCACTAGTCGCCACCGTGATTGGTGAAATACCGGGACAAGGTCCTTCACTCTCCGTGGCGAAGTGGTATAGCGCACTTTTTGTCCCGTATATGCGCCCGGTCCCGCATACTGATACGGACCCGCGCATCCGGGAGGGCCTCGACTAGCATGCTGCGCATCATGCGTTTCGGGCTGCTTCTCCTTAGCTGCCGCGGCGAGGGCCTGTAGTAGAGGCCGACTCCCTCCCCGCGGAGCTTGGTGCTGCGTCGTCGGCCGTCCTTCCGGACACCCCCTGAGGAGCCCCCGCATCATGGCGAACCGCCAGCAGCCCAGTTCCATGCCGATCCACAAGTACGGCCGCTACGAGCAGGTCGACATCCCGGACCGCACCTGGCCGCAGAACCGCATCACCACCGCCCCCCGCTGGCTCTCCACCGACCTGCGTGACGGCAACCAGGCCCTGATCGACCCCATGTCGCCCGCCCGCAAGCGAGCGATGTTCGACCTGCTGGTCAAGATGGGCTACAAGGAGATCGAGGTCGGTTTCCCGGCGTCGGGTCAGACGGACTTCGACTTCGTACGGTCGATCATCGAGGAGCCCGGGGCCATCCCCGACGACGTCACCATCTCCGTACTGACCCAGGCCCGCGAGGACCTGATCGAGCGCACGGTGGAGTCGCTGAAGGGCGCCAAGCGCGCGACCGTCCACCTCTACAACGCCACCGCCCCCGTCTTCCGCCGGGTCGTCTTCCGGGGCTCCAAGGACGACATCAAGCAGATCGCCGTCGACGGCACGCGGCTGGTCATGGAGTACGCGGAGAAGCTGCTGGGGCCGGAGACCGAGTTCGGCTACCAGTACAGCCCCGAGATCTTCACCGACACCGAGCTGGACTTCGCGCTGGAGGTCTGCGAGGCGGTCATGGACGTCTGGCAGCCCGGTCCGGGCCGCGAGATCATCCTCAACCTGCCGGCCACGGTGGAGCGTTCGACCCCGTCGACCCACGCGGACCGCTTCGAGTGGATGGGCCGCAACCTCTCCCGCCGTGAGCACGTCTGCCTGTCGATCCACCCGCACAACGACCGCGGCACGGCCGTCGCCGCCGCCGAGCTGGCCCTGATGGCCGGCGCCGACCGCGTCGAGGGCTGCCTGTTCGGCCAGGGCGAGCGCACCGGCAACGTCGACCTGGTCACCCTGGGCATGAACCTCTTCTCCCAGGGCGTCGACCCGCAGATCGACTTCTCCGACATCGACGAGATCCGTCGCACGTGGGAGTACTGCAACCAGATGGAGGTCCACCCGCGCCACCCGTACGTGGGCGACCTGGTCTACACGTCCTTCTCCGGCTCCCACCAGGACGCCATCAAGAAGGGCTTCGACGCGATGGAGGCCGACGCGGCCGCCAAGGGTGTCACCGTCGACGACATCGAGTGGGCCGTTCCGTACCTGCCGATCGACCCCAAGGACGTCGGCCGCTCCTACGAGGCCGTCATCCGGGTCAACTCGCAGTCCGGTAAGGGCGGTATCGCGTACGTCCTGAAGAACGACCACAAGCTGGAACTGCCCCGCCGGATGCAGATCGAGTTCTCGAAGATCATCCAGGCGAAGACGGACGCCGAGGGCGGCGAGGTCACGCCGAAGGACATCTGGGCGACCTTCGAGGACGAGTACCTGCCCAACCCCGAGAACCCGTGGGGCCGCATCCAGGTCAAGAACAACCAGTCGACGACCGACACCGACGGCGTGGACACGCTGACGGTGGAGGCCACGCTCGACGGCCAGGACACCGTGCTGACCGGATCCGGCAACGGTCCGATCTCGGCCTTCTTCGACGCGCTCCAGTCCGTGGGCATCGACGTACGCCTGCTGGACTACCAGGAGCACACGATGAGCGAGGGTGCCTCCGCGCAGGCCGCCTCCTACATCGAATGCGCGATCGGCGACAAGGTCCTGTGGGGGATCGGAATCGACGCGAACACCACGCGTGCCTCGCTGAAGGCGGTCGTCTCCGCCGTCAACCGCGCGACGCGCTGACCAGTCCTGCGGACCCGCGGCCGGGGCCGCTCACGGATGCTGCAGGGGCTTCGTCCGCCGTTGTCCGGCGGACGAAGCCCCGTCGCATACCGGCCAATCCCTGTGAGGGTCACGGAAAGGTCTCCTCCGGGGTGCTGACTCCTCCTCATGGATGTGGCTAACATCACGCAAGCGCGGCGACGCTGCCGTGCGGCGTGACGGAGGTGCGACGTGCTGCCAGGACGGGGACGAAACGGCCATGCCGCCAGGTTTTCGAGCATCCTGGGCACCCGTACCGCGTGGACGCCCGCCGGTGACGGGGAGTTCTTCTGCCCCGCCTGCGGCGGCGACCGCAACTACCAGCGGCTGACCGGACAACGCCGCTTCACCCTGCTCGGCCTGCCCGTGCTGCCGCGGGGCGAGACCGGCCCGGTCGTCGAGTGCGCGGCCTGCCGCCGCCACTTCGGCACCGACGTCCTCGACCACCCGACCACGACCCGCTTCTCCGCGATGCTCCGCGACGCCGTCCACACCGTCGCCCTCGCGGTGCTGGCCGCGGGCGGCGCCGGTTCCCGTGCGGCGCTGGAGGCCGCCGTGTCCGCCGTGCGCGCGGCCGGCTTCGACGACTGCACGGAGGAGCAGCTGGCCGCGCTCGTGGAGGCGCTGGAGGCGGACACCGGCCGGATCACCGGGGAGCCCTGCGGCGCGGGGCTGGCCATAGAGCTGCACGAGGCGCTGGACCCGCTGGCTCCGCACCTCGCCACGGTCGGCCGCGAATCGATCCTGCTCCAGGGGGCGCGTATCGCCCTGGCCGACGGACCGTACACACCGGCCGAGCGGGACGTGCTCGCGACGGTGGGGGCGGCGCTCACCATCTGCTCGGACGACGTGACCCGGGTGCTGGCAGAGGCGGCGCGTACGCCGTCGTAGGGCAGCGCACCGCGCCTTCCAGCCGCCCCCTGCCGTCCCGCCCCTGCCATCCGCCGCCCCCGCGTTACTCCCCGGGGAGTAATCCGCCGCCGGTACCGCCCTCCGCAGTAACCCCCGACTCGGCCTCGCGCCCGACGAATCGGCCCCCGAGCGCCGGGAGTCTGGAGACCGTTCCAGACACCCGGACCGGAGGGAGCCCGAACAGTGGGGGACACAAGGAACACCGCACGGCGGCGAGCCGTGCCCTGGGTGGTGGTCGGGCTCTGGCTCGCCGCGCTCGTGCTGGTCGGGCCGCTCGCCGGGAAGTTCGCCGGCATCCAGCAGAACCGCGCGGTCGACTACCTGCCCGACAGCGCCGACTCCACGCAGGTGGCGCGGATCCAGGACCGGCTCCCGGGAGGCGAGTCGACCGACCTGGTGCTCGTGTACCACCGGGACGGCGGTCTGACCGACGCCGACCGGCGCACGGCCGCCGAGCAGATCGCCGAGGTGCGCGGCGCCTACGACCTGACCGGCGAGCCGCGGGGCGTGCCGTCCGAGGACGGCTCCACCCTGATGTACCCCGTGTCCAGCACCCAGCCGGGCCAGGACGAGGAGGCCCGGAACGCCTTCGTGGACGGCGTACGGGAGGTCGCCGAGGGGAGCGGCGGGCTGAGCGTCGAGGTCGGCGGGCCAGGGGCGCTGAACACCGACATGGGCAAGGTGTTCGAGACGATCGACGGCACCCTGCTGCTGGCCACGCTCGCCGTCGTCACCGTCCTGCTGATCCTGATCTACCGCAGCCCGTTCCTGTGGCTGGTGCCGCTCGCCGTCGCGGGCGTCGCCGCCGCCACGGCCATGGCCGCCGGGTACGGACTCCACGAACTGTTCGACGTCACCGTCACCGGCCAGAGCGGCGGCGTGATGACCGTGCTCGTCCTCGGCGCTGGCACCGACTACGCGCTGCTGCTCATCGCCCGCTACCGCGAGGAACTGCGGCGCCACGAACGGCCGTACGACGCCATGCGCACCGCTCTGCGCGGCTGCGGGCCGGCCATCCTCGCCTCCTCCGGGACCGTCGCGGCCGGGCTGCTGTGCCTGCTCGCCGCCGATCTCAACAGCAGCAGCGGCATGGGGCCGGTCGGCACGGTCGGGGTGCTCGCGGCGCTGGTCGCCATGACGACCCTGCTGCCCGCCGTGCTGGTGCTGCTCGGGCGGCGGGTCTTCTGGCCGCTGATACCTGCCTTCGGCAGCGAGCCCAAGGCCCGCCGGTCGCTGTTCGCCGCGATGGGGACCTCGGCGACGCGCCGGCCCGTCACCGTGCTCGTCGGTGGCGGCGTCCTGCTCGGTGCGCTCGCGCTGGGCACGCTCAACCTGTCCGGCAGCATCAAGCAGGAGGACTCCTTCACCGAACGGCCCGAGTCCATCACCGCCATGCAGACGCTGGCGCGGGAGTATCCCGAACGCAGCAGCCGGCCCCTCACCGTCATCGCCCCGGCCGACCGGGCCGACGCGGTCCTGGACCGGGCCCGTGCGGCGGGCGGAGTCGCCGAAGTGGCCCCGGGGCGCAGCGGCTCGGGCTGGACCGAGATCGCCGTCTTCACCACGGCCGCGCCCGAGACGGCGGCCGAGACCCGGACCATCGAGGCCCTGCGCGCCCGGCTCGATCCCACGGGTGCCTACGTCGGCGGGCCCAGCGCCCAGCAGATCGACCTGGCCGACAGCGAGTCCCGGGACCGGAAGGTGATCGTGCCGCTGGTGCTGGCCGCGGTGTTCGTCATCCTGGTCGGCCTGTTGCGGAGTCTCGTCGCGCCGTTGCTGCTGCTGGCGGCCGTGGTGGCGGTGTGGGGCGCGGCCCTCGGCATCGGGGGGCTGGTGTTCGAGCCGGTGTTCGGGTTCGGCGGGACCGATCCGGGGCTCGGGCTGCTGTCATTCGTGTTCCTGGTCGCCCTCGGGGTCGACTACGGCATCTTCCTGATGCACCGGATGCGCGAGGAGTCCGTGAAGGGAGCCGAACCGGAGGCGGCCGCGCTCACCGCGTTGCGGACGACCGGTGGGGTCATCGCCTCGGCGGGGGTGGTGCTCGCGGCGACGTTCGCGGTGCTGACGACGCTGCCGATGGTGGGGCTGGTGGAACTCGGCTTCGTCATCGCGGTGGGGGTGCTGCTGGACACGTTCCTGGTGCGTACGTACCTGGTGACCACGGCGAGTGTGCTGCTCAAGCGGCGGATGTGGTGGCCGGGGAGGCTCCCCCGCGCAACGGAGCGGACGGCCCCGCCTCAGGAGCGGAAGCCCTTGGCCGCGAACGCCCCCTGACCGACCGACGGCGCCCCTCCTCTCCCGGAGGGGCGCCTTCCTGGCCCAGGATGATGCCCGTGCAGGCACCCACCACACCGTCGACGACCTGGTCGCGGCCCGCGGAGCGCATCATGGCCGCGATCAACCGCGAGCCCCTGACCGCCCCGCACGCCATCCGCAACGACGCGCTGCTCGCTGTTCTGACGGCCGCGCTCGCCGTCGTCCTCGCGCTGTTCGTCGACGACGGCCGCAGGCCCGACGCGCTCGGCTGGGCCCTGCTGCTCGTCTCCCACGTGCCGCTGGTGTGGCGCCGCCGCCGTCCCGTGCTCGTCCTGCTCGCCGTGGTGGCCTGCGTCTTCCCCTACCACTTCCTCGACTACCCGCACACCGCCGCCACCCAGGCCGCGTACGTCGCCCTCTACACCGTCGCCGTCACCGGCCGGCCGCTGCGCACCGTCCTGGTCGGCATCGGCGTCATCACCTTGTCGGTGAGCGTGATGCTCACCATCAGCGCCCACGAGGCGCTGGGGCTGCTGAAGGCGTCCGGCTGGGTAGTCGCCGTGCTGTTCCTCGGCGTCGACGTGCGCTTCTACCGCCAGTACGTCGCCTCCATCGTGGAACGCGCCGAACGTGCCGAACGCACCCGCGAGGAGGAGGCACGGCGGCGGGTCGCCGAGGAGCGGCTGCGGATCGCCCGGGACCTGCACGACCTGCTCGCGCACACCATCACCCTCATCGGCGTGCAGACCTCCGTCGCCGCCCACCTGCTGTCCGCCGACCCCGAGCGGCTCGACCGGGAGACCGTGGCCAAGGCGCTGGACGACATCGCCGAGACCTGCCGCAGCGCCCGCGGGGAACTCCGTACGACGCTGGAGGTGCTGCGCGAGCACGGTTCTCCGGACGCCCGCGGTCCGCTGCCCGGCCTCGACGGTCTGACCGACCTGGCGGAGGCCGCGCGGCTCGCCGGTGCCCGGGTCGAGCAGACCGTACGGATACGGCAGGCACCGCCCGCCGTCGGTGCCGCCGCCTACCGCATCGTGCAGGAGGCGCTGACCAACGCGGTACGGCATGCGGGACCCGAACCGGCCGTCCGTGTCGACCTGGTGGAACGGGAGGGCGCCCTGCACCTGTCGGTCAGCGACGACGGCACGGGACCGGGCGCGGGCGGCACGCCGGGCTTCGGACTGGTCGGAATGCGCGAGCGGGCGCGCAGCGTGGGTGGCACACTCGACGCCGGCCCGCGTGCGGACGGCGGCTTCGAGGTGACCGCCGTGCTGCCGCTGACGGGGACGGGGACGGGGACCGTGGGGGAGGGGACCGGATGACCATCCGAGTGCTGCTCGCGGACGACCAGACGCTGGTGCGCGAGGCGTTCGCGATGCTCGTGGAGTCGGCCAGGGACATGGAGGTCGTCGGCCAGGCCGCCACCGGCCGGCAGGCCGTGCGACTGGCCCGCAGCGAGCGCGCCGACCTCGTGGTGATGGACATCCGCATGCCCGACCTGGACGGCATCGAGGCGACCCGGCTCATCGCGGCCGACGAGGACCTCGCGGGCGTCCGCGTCCTGGTCCTCACCACGTACGACACCGACGAGAACATCGTGGACGCCCTGCGCGCCGGCGCCTCCGGGTTCCTGGTGAAGGACACCAGGCCGGCCGAACTCCTCGACGCCATCCGTACGGTCGCGGCCGGGGAGTCCCTGCTGTCGCCGGGGCCCACGGCACGGCTGATCGAGCGGTTCCTGCGCAGCCCCTCGGCACCGGAGACCGGCGGGCCGGAGTGCCTGTCCGGCCGTGAGCGGGAGGTGCTGTCGCTGGTCGCGCGCGGCCTCAACAACACCGAGATAGCCGATGCGTTGGGTCTGAGCCCGCTGACCGCGAAGACCCACGTCAGCCGCATCATGGGCAAGCTGGCGGCCCGGGACCGGGCGCAGTTGGTCATCGTCGCGTACGAGTCGGGGCTGGTGACGCCGGGGAGCATCTGACGGACAGGTACTGTCCGATGCTCCGTCACGCTCCGTCAGGAGAGGGATGACACTCCTCAGACGCACACTCCTCGTCACCGCCGTCCTGTTCACGCCCCTCACCGCCACGACCCACGCCTCGGCCACTCCCGGCTGCACCTCCTCCGTCCCGTACGTCTCGGGTGAGGGCGGCTACGACACGTACCGCATCCCCGCGGCGGTCAGCACGGGCAGGGGCACGGTCCTCGCCTTCGCCGAAGGAAGACGGGGCGGCGCGGGCGACACCGGCGACATCGACGTCGTCCTGAGACGCTCGTCCGACGGCGGCTGCACCTGGGGCCCGCTCACGGTCGTCGCCGCCGGGGACGGGGACACCCGGGGCAACCCGGCGCCGGTCGTCGACCCGCGTACCGGTGCGGTCGTGCTCCTCACCTCCTACAACAGCGGTGACGTGACGGAGGCCCAGATCATGCGCGGCGAGGTGACGCCCGAGCAGAGCCGCCGGGTGTTCGTGCAGCGCAGCCGGGACGACGGCCGCCACTTCACCCCACCCCGGGAGATCACGCCGCAGGTCAAGCGCCCGTCCTGGCGCTGGTACGCGACCGGCCCCGGCCACGCGATCGCCCTCACCCGGGGCCCGTACGCGGGCCGGCTGGTCGTCCCCGCCAACCACTCGTCCGCACCGCCGGCGGGCTCCCCGGACACCGGCCAGGAGCCCCGGTACTACGGCGCCCACGCGCTCCTCAGCGACGACGGCGGCCGCACCTGGCGCCTGGGCTTCGTCGACGACTCCTATGACGGAGCGGCCAACGCCAACGAGTCCACGGTTGCCCAACTCCCCGACGGACGCCTGTACTTCAATGCCCGCGACCAGCACGGCACCAGCCCCGGCAACCGCCTCGACAGCCAATCGCACGACGGCGGCGAGTCCCTCGACCGCCCCTACACCGTGCAACCCACCCTGAACGACGTCCCGGTGGTCCAGGGCAGCGTCCTCCAGCACCCGGCTCTTCGAGGCGTGCTGCTGTTCTCCGGCCCGTCCGTCCCCACCGCCCGTCAGGCGATGGCGCTCTGGCGCAGTACGGACGGCGGGGCCACCTTCAGCAAGGTGCTGACGCTGTCTCAGCGGCGGGCGGCCTACTCGGACCTCGTGCCGCTCGGGCGGAAGACGGTGGGGATCCTCTACGAGACGGGGGTGAACGGGACGTACGAGACGATCGAGTTCCGCCGCGTACCGGCGAGCGTGGTGGGTTAGGCCCGTCCCGGTTGCGGCTTCATGCTTTTCGCCGGTGCATGGTCACCTGTTCAACGGCCTTGCCATCCAGCTGTCTCATTTGCGGGCATATCGGCCTGGTGTGAGCATGTTGTAGGGGTTCAGGGCAGGGAGCGCCGATGGCCAGCGAACCACTCAACAGCCGCAACACACCCTTCGTCGACACCGTGGTCGTCGGCTCGGGATTCGGAGGAGCGGTCACCGCGTACCGCCTCGCCGAGGCCGGGCGGTCGGTGGTGGTGCTGGAACGGGGCAAGCCGTACCCACCGGGCGGATTCCCCCGCAGCCCCGCCGACATGGCCCGCAACTTCTGGGACCCGAGCAACGGCCTGCACGGGCTGTTCGACATCTGGTCGTTCCGCGGCCTCGAAGGCGTCGTCTCCAGCGGCCTCGGCGGCGGCTCCCTGATCTACGCCAACGTCCTGCTGCGCAAGGACGAACGGTGGTTCGTGCACGAGTCGCCGCTGCCCGGCGGCGGTTACGAGCACTGGCCGGTCGGCCGCGCCGACCTCGACCCGCACTACGACCGGGTGGAGCGCATGCTCGGCGCCACCCCGTACCCCTACGACGACACCCCGAAGACCCGCGCCATGCACCTGGCGGCGGCCCGGCTCGGCCTGCCGGTGTCCCGGCCGCCGCTCGCCGTCTCCTTCGGCCCCCGCCCCGGCGCGCCGCCCGTCCCCGGAGCACAGCTCGACGAGCCCGGGTACGGCAACCTGCACGACCTGCCCCGCAGCTCCTGCCGGCTGTGCGGCGAGTGCGACGTCGGCTGCAACTACGGCGCCAAGAACACCCTCGACCACACCTACCTGTCGGCCGCCCGGCACCACGGCGCCCAGCTGCGCACCCGCTGCGAGGTGCGCGGGTTCGCGCCGCGCCCCGGCGGCGGCTACGACGTCCGGTACGTCGTCCACGACCCGGACCGTGAGGGCCGGCGCACCGCCACGGACCGGCTGCCCGTGCACCACATCGCGTGCGACCGCCTGGTGCTGGCCGCCGGCACCTTCGGCTCGACCTACCTGCTGCTGCGCAACCGCGCGTCGCTGCCCGGCCTGAGCCGCGCGCTGGGCACCCGCTTCTGCGGCAACGGCGACCTCCTCGGGATGGTGCTGCGCGCCACCGGCGGCGCCGAGCGCAGTCGGGCCCTGCGGCTGGACGGCAACACCGGGCCGGTCATCACCAGCGCCATACGGGGCGGCGACGCGCTCGACGAGGACGGGTCCTCGGGGCGCGGCTTCTACATCGAGGACGCCGGCTACCCCGACTTCGTCGCGTGGCTCGCCGAGTCCTCCCAACTGCCCGGCAGCGCCCGCCGGCTCCTCGGCTTCGGCCTGCACCGGCTGCTGGCCCGGCTCGGCGTGGACCCGTCCAGCCGCGTAGGCGGCCAGCTGGCGCTGCTGCTCGGGCCCGCGGTGTTCTCGGCGTCGTCGCTGCCGCTGCTGGGCATGGGGCGCGACGTCCCGGACGGCCGGATGCGGCTGCGCCGCGGGCACCTCGACATCGACTGGACCACCCTCACCTCACGCGGGTACTTCGAGCGGGTCCGCTCGACCATGCGGGACATCGCGGGTGCGCTCGGCGCCGACTTCCTCGACAACCCCCTGTGGTGGTGGGGCAACCGCGTGATCACCGTCCACCCGCTCGGCGGCGCCCCCATGGGCCGACACCCCGGCGAGGGCGTCTGCGACGACGTAGGCGAGGTCTACGGCTTCCCGGGCCTGCACGTCCTCGACGGCGCGCTGCTGCCGGGATCGGTGGGAGCGAACCCGTCGCTGACCATCGCCGCCGTGGCCGACCGGGCCTGCGACCGGATTCTTCAGACGGGGGCTGTGCCGGACGCCGCCGGCCGGGCGGGGGCCGATGGGGTCCTGTCCGGTGCCGCGGGCGGGACCGGGGCCGACGGGGGCGGGCCCGGTTCTGCGGGCGGGGCGGCGGCTGACGACCGGGTCGCTTCCGGTTTCCCGGGCCGGATGGCCGGCGGTCGGGCGGCGACCGACCGGGCCGCGTCCGGTTCCCGGGACGGCGGGGAGCCGACCAGCCTGAGTTTCACCGAGGAGATGAAGGGCCACGTCGCCCTCGACGTCGACGACCCCGAGCAGGGGCGGGCCCTGGGGCGCTCGCAGGGACAGCGGCTGAGCTTCCGGCTCACCATCACGGCGGCCGACATCGACCGGTTCGTCAGCGACCCGGACCACGCCGCAGACGCGGTCGGGCACGTCGACTGCGACGTGCTCGGCGGCCGGCTCTGGGTCGAGCGGGGCTGGTTCAACCTCTTCACCCGCGACGACGACCCGAGCCGCCGACGCATGCTGTACCGGCTCCACCTGCGCACCCCGGACGGCGCCCCGGTCACCCTCACCGGGCACAAGGAGGTGCACGACGACCCGGGCTTCGACGTCTGGCCCGACACCTCCACCCTCTACGTCCGGCTGCTCGCCGGGCACACCCGCCCGGCCGAGGACCCGACCGCGCCCGTCCTCGGCGCCGGCGTCATCACGATCCAGATCGGCGATTTCATCCAGCAGCTGACCACCTTCCGCACCGTGGGCCCCCACCCGGCCCGGGCGATGGAGCGCTTCGGTCGGCTTTTCCTCGGCGAGCTGTGGGCGGTCTACGGCAGACGCCTGCTGGCCGCCGTACCGGACGGGGCGGTGCCATGAACGTCAAGGAACTGCGCGCACACGCCAAGGCCCTCGGCTTCACCCCCTGCGACCAGGTGCGCTGGCTGGCCCCGAAGGCCCTCGCGCGCACCGCCGTCAAGGTCGCGCTGGCCGACGTGTTCGCCGGGTACGCGGACAAGCGGGAGATCCAGGGCACGCTCAGGGCGGCACCGCTGCGGATCCCGCTCGACGCCCCCGGCACGACGTACGACCCGCCCCCGGACCCGGCGCACGACGCGCCCACCGACGGGACCGGCGTCCCCCGCACGCAGGACACCTGGATCGACTTCGTCGCCGACCTCGGCGACGGCTTCGACGCCACCGCGTCGGTGGCCTGGGCGCTGGCCGAGGAGCACCTCACCGTCCCAGGGCCCGCCGGGGCCGGCCTGCCGCGCGGCTCGCTGCTCGTGCTCGGCGGCGACGAGGTCTACCCGGTCGGATCGGTGGCGGCCTACCGGGACCGTATGACCGGCCCGTACGCCTCCGCCCTGCCGACCGCGGACGGAGACGCACCGCTGATGCTCGCCCTGCCGGGCAACCACGACTGGTACGACGGCCTCACCGCGTTCCTGCGCACCTTCACCCTGCAACAGCCCATCGGCGGCTGGCAGACCCGGCAGACCCGCAGCTACTTCGTCGTACAACTGCCCCGGCACTGGTGGCTCGTCGGCCTCGACAGCCAGCTCGGCTCGTACCTCGACGACCCTCAGATGCGCTACTTCCAGAACCACCTGTCGGCCCGGCTGCGGCCCGGCGACGGGGTCATCGTCTGCTCCGCCGAGCCGACCTGGGTCAAGAGCGCCGACTCCGAGGTCGACGCCTTCGACACCCTGCACTGGTTCGACCGCAACGTGGTCCGCACCCGGATCGACCCGCGCACGGGCGAGCGGGTGCCCACCCACGCCTCGATCCGGCTCTGGCTGACGGGCGACAAACACCACTACGCCCGCTATGCCGAGCACCTGCCCGAGGACCCACCGGACAGCGACGACCTGCCCCCCGACCCGCGTCGCCGCCAGATGGTGACGTGCGGCCTGGGCGGCGCCTACCTGGCCTCGACCCACCATCTCCCCGCCACCCTGCGGCTGCCGCCCGACGGCACCGGCCTGCGGGAGAAGGACGATCCGCCGTCGGTGTTCTCCCACGCCCGGCGGACCACGTACCCCGGGGCCCGGGAGTCCCGCAGGCTCGCCCGCCGCATCGCGATGCCCTGGTGCCGGTACTGGCTGCCCTGGCGCAACCCGGGGTTCCCGGTGGTCACCGCGGCCGTGCACACCGCCGCCTTCGTCGTCCTCGGCTTCCTGTTCGCGGTGACCGAGGGCAGACTCCAGCCCGTCGACGCGATACGCCGCGCCGGCCCCGCGGACCTCGGCGGGTTCACCGCCGCCGCCGGTGCCGTGTGCGCGGTACTGCTGCTGCTCCTGTTGATCAGCAGGTGGACCGGCCCGAGCGCACCGCGGCCCCGGACCGCGTCACCGCCCGGCATCGTCGGCGCCGCACTCCCGCAGGCCCTGGTCGCGCTGGCGGTCCTGGCCGTCACCGTCGCGCTGCCGTTCCCCGAGTCCTGGTCCGCGTGGGGGGTTCTGCTGTCCTGCCTCGCGGTAGCCGCCGTGATGGGCGCGACGGCCGGTTCGGAGGCATTCGCCCTGTGGGTGCTGTCGGCACGCGGCGGCACGGTCGCCGACTGGCAGATGTCGGGACAGGCGGTCGAGGACCACAAGGGCTTCGTGCGCCTGCACCTCGACCCGGACGGCGACCTCGTTCTCCACTCCTTGGTGATCGACGAGGTCTGCCACGAATGGAACCTCGTGGACGCCCCCACGGGCGGCAAGCGCGCCGTCCCCGCCGAGCCTCCGGCCGTACGGCTGATCGAGGACCCCGTCGTGATCGCCCGGGAGGCGAAACCCCGATGACCGCACCACCACCCCCATCCACGGGAACCCACCGAGACACCGGCGCCCGTCCTGGCGACCGGTTCGGCGACCGGTCAGGCGACCAGCCCAGCGACCGGTCCGGCGATCGGTTCGGTCACCGGTCCGCCGTCCGCACCGGCGATGGGCCGACCGACCGCACCGCCGTCCGCACCGGCGACGGGCCGACCGACCGCACCGGCGTCCGCACCGGCGACGCGCCTGCCGACAGCCCTCGCGCCCGCACCGGACCACCCCCCGCCCAGCGAACGCCCACCCGCCCCACCACCCGCCGCGACCACGTCACCGAGGTGCAGCCGTTCACCGCCCGCGACGGTCGGCCGCTGACCCTGGTCCACGTCCAGGGCAGGCACCCGCCCACCCGGGGACCGGTGCTCGTCGTGCACGGTGCCGGCGTCCGTGCCGAGCTCTTCCGTCCGCCCCTGCCCAGGACCCTCGTCGACGCCCTCATCGACGACGGCTGGGACGTGTGGCTGCTGAACTGGCGGGCCTCCATCGACCTCGACCCGGTGCCCTGGACCCTCGACCAGGCCGCCGCCCACGACCACCCGGCGGCCGTCGCCCACGTCCGGTCCGCCACCGGCGCCGACCGGGTCAAGGCGGTCGTGCACTGCCAGGGCTCCACCTCGTTCATGATGGCCGCCGCGGCCGGACTGCTGCCCGAGGTGGACACCATCGTCAGCAACGCCGTCTCGCTGCACCCCGTCATCCCCGCCGTGTCCCGGTTCAAGATCGGCCGGGTCGCGCCGGTCATCGGCCGCGTCCTGCCGCACATCTCACCCGCCTGGGGAGACCGGCCCGAGGGCGTCCCGGCCCGCTGCGTCGCCGGATTCGTGCGCGCCACCCACCGGGAGTGCCGCAACGCCGTCTGCCGCATGGTCAGCTTCACCTACGGCTCGGGTCGGCCGGCCCTGTGGTCCCACGCCAATCTCGACGAGGCCACCCACGACTGGATCCGGGGCGAGTTCGCCGAGGTCCCGATGACCTTCTTCGCGCAGATGAACAGGAGCGTGCGGGCCGGCCACCTGGTGCCGGCCGGCGACGCCGAGGGACTGCCGCCGTCCTTCGTCGACCGGGCACCGCAGACCGACGCCCGGATCGTGCTGCTGGCCGGGGAGGACAACCGGTGCTTCCTCGCGGAGAGCCAGCGCCGCACCTTCGACTTCCTGAACCACCACCGCCCCGGCCGCGACAGCCTGCACCTCCTGCCCGGCTACGGACACCTGGACGTCTTCCTCGGCCGCCGCGCGGCCACCGACATCCATCCGCTGATCCTGGAGGAGCTGGCGCGATGAATCCCGCACTGGGCCTGGCCCGGATGGTCCTGGCGGCGCAGCCGTCACCCGTACCGCGCCGCCAGCGGCGCCTCGCCGGACGGCACGCGGTCGTCGACGGCATTCCCTTCGTGCTGCCGGTGAACTCCGCCGACACCCCCGCGCTGATGGCCGCGTTCCCCGTCGACCGGGCGGCCGCCGCCCGCCTGCTGCCCGGCGGTGAACTGCATCCGCTGACCCTGCCCGGCGGCCGGGGCCTGCTCGTCGTCACCGTGGTCGACTACGCCCGCACCGACATCGGCCGCTACATCGAGTTCTCCGTCGCCCTCGCCTGCACCCACGGCCCCCGGCCCGGGCCGCCGCTGCTGCCCGGACTGCTGCGCGGCCGCTTCGGCACCGGCCAGTACGTCCTGGACCTCCCGGTCAGCAGCGAGGTCTCCGTCAAGGGCGGCAAGGGCATCTGGGGCATGCCCAAGCACCGCGCCAGCCTCGACTTCCACGTGGGCGAGCGGGCCGTGTCGAGCCAGTACGAGGACGACGGCCGGCTCGGGATGTACATCGAGATCGCCCGCCCGCCCGAGACCCGGCTGCCGCTGAAGGTGGCGGCGACCAACTACTGCGCGTTCCGGGGCATGCTGATGAAGTCCGCCGTCTACTTCGAGGGCGCCGCCGACATCGCCGCCGGCCGGCGGGCCCGCGCCCGCCTCGTCCTCGGCGACGCCCCCGGGATCGCCGCACTGCACGGCTTGGACATCGCCGACCAGCCACTGTTCACGTGCTACCTGCCCGCGACCCGGGGCACCCTCGACGACCACTTCGAGTGCTGGTTCATCACCAGCGAGGAGGCCGGGCGGACGTACGGCGAACCGCTGCGGAGCGTCGTGGACCTCGGCATGTCGGAGGAGTGGCCCGCACCCCCTCGTATCGACGTCGGAGCCCGGTCATGAACGCGCCTCTGCTCCCTACAACAGGCCCGCCGCCGCCAGATACTTCCCCACCTGGCTCGTCTCCTGCGGGGACAGCGGGATCTGTGGTTCCGCCGTGGCCGGGCAGTCGATCACGCCCCGCAGGTGCAGGGCCGCCTTGAAAGCGCCGATGGCCGAGGAGCCTGGGCCCATGCGGGCCGGGTCGCCGGCCCTCACCATGCCGAACAGGGCGCACAGCCGCTCCTGTTCGGCGCGAGCCCCCTCCCGGTCGCCGGAGCGGCACAGGCCGTCCAGGCGGACGTAACCGTGCGGGTCGACGTTGCCGAGGCCGGGCACCGTGCCGTCCGCCCCGATCGCGAGCGCCGCGTCGACGATCAGCTCCGAGCCGGTCAGCACACTGAAGCCGCTGATGCCCGGGTGCGCCCGGGCGCCGGTGACGACCTCGCGGAAGCCGGCCAGGTCGCCGCTGGAGTCCTTGAGCCCGGCCAGCACACCGTCGGCGGCCAGTTCCAGGACCAGGTCGGCGGGCAGCTTCGTGTGGACGGCGACGGGGAGGTCGTAGGCGATGACCGGGACCGGGCTCGCGGCGGCGACCGCGCGGTAGTGGCGGGCGATCTCCGCCGGGTGGGTGCGGGCGTAGAACGGGGCGGTCACGACGACCGCCTGCGCGCCCGCCGCCGTCACCGACGCCACATGGTCCAGCACCCGGGGCGTCGACATGTCGATCGCCCCGGCCAGGACCGGGAGCTGCCCGCCCACGTGGGCCGCGACGGACTCGACGACCAGCCGGCGCTGCCGGTCCGTCAGGTACGCCGCCTCCGACGTCGAACCGAGCAAGAACAGCCCGTGCACCCCGCCCGACACCAGATGGTCGACCAGCCTCAGCAGCGAGGGGACGTCCACCTCGCGGTCCGGTGTCAGGGGCGTGCAGACGGGCGGGATGACACCGGTGAGCGGGGCGGGGATTGTCATGGAGCCTCCATCGTCGTGCTCTGGCGTACGAGGTCGCGGGTCGACTCGTCCTCCTCGACAGGATGGTGGCAGCGAAAGCGGTGCGCGGGGGCCGACGCGGCGGAGAAGCCCGGCATCACCTCGGCACACGTCCCGTCCGCCTTCCAGCAGCGGGTGCGGAACGGGCAGCCGCTCGGCGGGTGTGTCGCCGACGGGACCGGCCCGGCCAGCGGAATCGGGTCGATCGGGTCCAGCAGTCCCGGCGTGGCGGAGAACAGGGCGCGGGTGTACGGGTGGCGGGCCCGGTCGGTGACCCGGTCGGCCGGGGACTCCTCGACGATCCGGCCCAGGTACATGGTGATGACCCGGTCGCTCATCCGCCGTACCGTCTGGATGTCGTGCGAGACGAACACCAGCGCCAGACCCAGGCGTTCCTTCAGGTCCAGCAGCAGATTGAGGATCTGGGCGCGGACCGACACGTCCAGGGCGCTCGTCGGCTCGTCCGCCACCACCAGGTCCGGGTCCAGCGCCAGCGCCCGGGCGATAGCGACGCGCTGCCGCTGCCCGCCCGACAGCTGGCCCGGCAGGGCGTCGGTGAGCGCCCGTGGGAGGCCGACCAGCGACATCAACTCCCGTACGCGATCGTCGCGTTCGCTTTTCGTGCCCCGGTCGTGCACGTCCAGCGGGTCCCGCAGGATCTGCCGCACGGTCAGGCGGCGGTTCAGGGCCGTCGACGGGTCCTGGAAGATCATGCCGGTGCTGCCGCCGACGGCCCTGCGGCGCTCGGCGGGCGGCATCGTCCACAGGTCGCGGCCCCGGAACGACACCGTCCCCCGCGTCGGCCGCTCCACCCCCACCAGCACCTTCGCCAGCGTCGACTTCCCGCAGCCCGACTCGCCCACCACGCCGATGGTCTCGCCGGGCGCGATCGCCAGGTCGGCGCCGGTCAGGGCGTACACCCGGTCGCGGGTGAACAGGCCGCCGCTGCGGGCCTTGTGCACGACGTGCGCGTCGGAGAGCTCCACCAGCGCGGGACCGGAGAGCTGGGCGGGCCCGCTCATGACACCGCCTCGGTCTCGGAAGCCGCCAGCGCCACGGCCGGGTGATGACAGGCCGCCGTGTGCGCAGGGGTGCCGGTCAGGCCGGGTGCCGTCGTCCGGCAGAGCTCGCTCGCCAGCGGGCACCGGTCGGCGAAGCGGCACCCGGCCGGGAAGTCGGCGGGGGCGGGCACGACCCCTCTGATCTGCGTCATCCGCTCCTGCGCCGACTCCAGCGACAGCACGCTGCCGAGCAGCCCGCGCGTGTAGTGGTGGGACGGGGCCTCCACCAGGTCGGCGGTCACGCCCGTCTCGACGATCTGCCCGCCGTACATCACCACCACCCGGTCGGTGACGTCCGCGACCAGCGCCAGGTCGTGCGAGACGAGGATCAGCGCGAACCCCAGCTCCTCGCGCAGCCGCAGCAACAGCTCTATGACCTGCGCCTGCACGGTGACATCGAGGGCGGTGGTCGGCTCGTCGGCGACGATCAGCTTCGGTTCGCGGGACAGGGCCATGGCGATCAGGACGCGCTGCCGCTGTCCGCCGGACAGCTCGTGCGGGTAGCTGCGCAGGGTGCGCTCGGGGTCGAGGCCGACCATCGTCAGCAACGCGGCGGGACTGCGCCGCCCGCCCCGCCGCACGACCTGTCTGAGCTGCGCGCGGATCGTCATCGCGGGGTTCAGCGACGACAGGGCGTCCTGGTAGATCATCGCCATCTCGTGTCCGAGGAGCCTGCGGCGGACGCGCATCGGCTCGGCGAGCAGATCCCGCCGGCTGAACCGGACCTGGCCGCCGACGCGCGCCCCCTTCGGCTGGAGGCCCATGATCGCGAGCGCGGTCAGCGACTTGCCGCAGCCCGACTCGCCGACCAGCCCGAGCACCTCCCCGGGATGCACCTCGAAGCTGATGCCGTCGACGATGTCCACGCCGCCGTGCCGCTGGTCGAAGCCGATGGCGAGGTTCTCCACCGCGAGCACGGGCTGCCCGTCCCGCGGCAGGTCACGGGCCCGGGCCCGCAGCCGCCGGGCCGCCTCCACGAGCCCGGGCAGTCGCACGATCTCCCCGCTGCCGGGCTCGGGCGCCTCCAGCCGGTCGTCGTCGCGTACGTCCACCTCCCGTGCCGACGGAGCCGCCCACGCGTCGGACACCCCCTCGGACAGGATGTTCAGCGACAGCACCGTGACCAGCATCAGCAGGCCGGGGAACACGGTCGCCCACCAGCCGCCGGTCAGCACCATGTTCTTGCCGTCCGCGATGACACTGCCCCAGGACGGGTCGGGCGGCCGTACGCCCGCTCCGATGAAGGACAGCGACGCCTCGAAGACGATCGCCTCGGCGACCTGCACCGTGCAGAACACCAGCACGGGCGCGGCGCAGTTGATCGCCACGTGCTTCAGCACGATGTGCGGTGTCCGGGCGCCGATCACCCGTTCCGCCGTCACGTAGTCCTCGCCGTACTGGTCGAGGACGTTCGCCCGGACGACCCGCGCCACCGGCGGCGTGAACAGGAAGGCGATCGCGCAGATCAGCACCGTGATGCCACCGCCGAACACCGCCACCAGCACGGCGGCGAGCGCGATGCCCGGGAACGCCATGACGACGTCCAGGCAGCGCATCAGCGTCTCGTCCACCGCCTTGCGGGAGGTCGCGGCGATCGCCCCGAGCAGCGCGCCGACCAGCAGGGCCAGCCCGGTCGCGCCGAGCCCGATCGCGAGCGACCAGCGCGCCCCGTACATCAGCCGGCTGAGGATGTCCCGGCCGAGGCTGTCCTGGCCCATCCAGTGCCCGGCGGACGGGTGCCCGGTGCCGTCCACGGGCGGCTGCTGGTCGAGCGGGTCGTGCGGGGCGAGCAGCGGGGCGAGCAGCGCCAGCAGCACGACGACCGCCAGGAAGCAGACGGCGGCCTTCGACAGCAATGGCAGCCGGCGCCAGCCGCGCAGCCGCACGCCGGGCCGGGACAGCGCCTCGCTGAGGCTCTTGCGGGTCATCATGTGGTCGCATCCCTCAGTCGCGGGTTGACCAGCAGGTAGAGGACGTCGATGACGAGGTTCACGACGACGAACCCGGCCGCCGTGGTCAGTACGACGCCCTGGACGACGGCCGGATCGCCGTTCTTCACGGCGTCGATCATCAGCTTGCCCATGCCGGGCAGCGAGAAGATCGTCTCGATGACGACCGCGCCGCCCAGCAGATAGCCGACGCGCAGCCCGAGCACGGTGAGCGGGTTGATGAGCGCGTTCCGCAGCACGTTCCGCCCGACGACCACGCGCGGCGGCAGGCCGCTTCCGATCGCCGTCCGTACGTAGTCCTTGTCCAGCTCCTCCACCACGGCCGTCCGCACGATCCGGGTCAGCTGCGCCGCCACCGGAAGGGAGAGGGCGAGGGCAGGGAGCGTCATGGTCCTCAGCCAGCCGGTGAAGGAGTCGGCCGGGTTGATGTAGCCGCCGGTCGGGAACCAGCCCAGATCGACCGCCAGATACTGGATCATCAGCAGCGCCAGCCAGAAGCCGGGCGCCGCGACACCGGTCAGCGACACGACCCGGATGATCTGGTCGGGCAGCCGGTCCCGGTGGATCGCCGCGGTCACACCGCCCACGAGGGACAGCACGACCGCGATGCCCAGGCCCAGGAAGGTCAGCTGGAGGGTGAGCGGCAGCGCGGTGGTGACCTGGTCGACGACCGGCGCCCGGGTCAGCGCGCTGGTGCCCATGTCACCGTGCAGCAGGTCGGCGACGAAGTCGGCGTAGCGCACGGGCAGCGGGTCGAGCAGGCCGTGTTCCTCGCGGAAGTCGTGCAGTTGCCGCGGCGTCGGGTTGGCGCCCTGGAAGAACGCGGACGCCGGGTCGACGTCCGAGAACCGCATCACCAGGAACACGAACAGCACGATGCCGAGCATCAGCGGCACGAGCAGGGCGAGGCGGCGGAGCAGGATACGGGCGACGGCGATCACGTGGCTCCCCCGCCCGTCAGGCCCACTTGGCCTGGAGGAGGTTGATGCCCGGGTACGGCTGTGCCCTTATCCCGCTGAGCCGCTTCGGGTCCCAGGCGGTCATCAGCTCGTTGTGGACGACCGGGTAGAGCACGGCCTGTTCGGCGACGACGTCGATGTAGTCCTGGACGATCGCCTTCTTCTTCTCGGGGTCCGGCTCCCGGGTGGCCCGGTCCATGTCCCTGAAGAGCGCCTTGGCGACGGGGTTGCCGGCCCACCGCGTGTACTGCATCCACAGGTTCTCGGGCCCGTAGTTGTAGTGCATGATCAGGTCGGCGTCGAGGCCGAACTGGTTGGGGTTCGAGGCGGCGGCGACGACCTGGTAGTCCTGCTTCTGGTCCATCTTCGTGAACACGGCCGTGGTCTCCTGGGGGGACAGGGTCGTCTTCACACCGATCGCGTCCCAGGAGGACTTGATGGTCGGCAGGCAGTCGACGATCCAGCTCACGTTCACCGCGAGGATGTCGATGCTCAGCCCCCTGACGCCGGCCTCCTTCAGCAGCGCCTTCGCCTTGTCGGGGTCGTAGTCGTAGACCGTCCTGGCCCGGCGGTAGGACGGGTTGCTCTCGTCGAGGAAGGAACTCGACGGTTTCCCATGGCCCTTGAGCGCGACCTCCACCATCTTCTCGGTGTCGATGGCGTAGTGCAGGGCCTGACGCACGCGCACGTCGTCGAAGGGCTTGTGCTTGGTGTTGAACATCAGGAACAGGTTGTTCATCCCGGCCCCGCCGGCGACCGTCAGGCCGCCGCTCTCCAGCTGCGCGATGTTGGCGTACGGGATGTTGTCCGCGATCTGCGCGCCCGCGCTCGACCCCGAGATCTTCGCGACGCGGGGTGCCGCGTCCACGATCGTCAGCCAGTTCATCTTCTGGAAGGCCGGCTTGCGCGGGCCGTTGTAGCCGGCGAACGCCTCGAAGGTCGTGTTCGACTTCGGGTGGTGCGCGGTCTGCCGGTACGGCCCCGAGCCGATCGCCTTGCCCTTGATGGCGTCGTCCCAGGCGCCCGGCTGAGAGAACACGTGCTTCGGCATGATCTTGGCGAGCGTCAGCCGGGAAAGCCCGTCCGGGAACGGGAACTTGAGCACCAGCTCCACGTTCCGCGCGTCGATCTTCCGGACCTCCTTCAGCCAGCTCGCGAAGAAGCCCTTGGCGAGGGTCTGGGTGTCCGGGTCGAGGATCCGCTCGAAGACGAAGACCACGTCGTCGGCGGTCACGGGCTTGCCGTCGTGGAACTTCGCCCCGGCCCGCAGCGCGAACTTCCAGGACGTGCTGTCCGGGTCCTTCGGCACCTCGGTCGCCAGGGCCGCGTACGGCTCCCGGGAGATCGGGTCGGTGTCGAGCAGGCCCTCGTAGATGTGGTTGTTGGCGGCCATGCAGAACGCGGACGCCGTCTGGGTGGGGTCCCAGCTGCCGTCGTTGCCGTAGCCGATCACCGCCGTCAGCGTCCGGTTCGCCCCGCTGCCGCCGCCACCGGTGTCGTTGGTGGACTGGGGCCCGGACGAACAGGCCGACAGCGACGCGGAGACGGCGGCGGCCGCGCCCAGCGCGCCGGTGTACTTCAGGAACGTCCGGCGGTGCGGCGCCGGCACGTCATGGGTCACGTCGCGCACGGAGTCCTCCAGCGAGAGGTCTGGAAAGGAAACGAGGGGCGAGCAGAGGAGATACGACGTCCTACGTCCTGCGGTCAGCGCGACCATAGGAGGGGCCGTGGGGGCGGTCAAGGGATCGCACACGAATGGTGCATCTGCCAGAGGTCGGACCAATGGCGCCGTCACTGCGGCGAGTTGACGGCCTGTCAGAGCCTGAGTGCCACCAGGTATCGCCAGAGGTGGGACGTGGGACGTCCGGGGCGCGTACGATGCGGCGCATGTCCGAGGAGCCCAGGACCAGCCGGATACAACGCCAGGTCGTGCAGCTCATCCTCGACCGCAGACTCACCGCCGGCGCGCCGCTGCCCACCGAGGCCGAGCTCATGGAGGGTCTCGGCGTCAGCCGCAACTCCGTCCGCGAGGCCCTCAAAGCCCTCCAGGCCCTCGACATCGTCGAGATCAGACACGGCTACGGCACCTACGTCGGCCAGGCCTCCCTCACCCCCCTCGTCGACGGCCTGACCTTCCGCACCCTGGCCCGGCACGACGACGACACCGGCGCCCTCGCCGAGATCCTCCAGGTCCGCGAGGTGCTGGAGGAAGGTCTGATCCGCCGGGTCGCCGCGACGGTCACCGAGGCGGAGCTGGACAGGCTGGAGGGCGTGGTGACCCGTATGGAGTCCGCGGGCGGCGCGGGGCGCTCCTTCCCGGAGCTCGACCGCGAGTTCCACGAGATCCTGTACGCCTCCCTCGGCAACGCGCTGGTCCCGCAGCTCCTCGGCGCGTTCTGGACGGTCTTCCGCCGGGTCTCCGGAGCCCGGGGCTGGACCGACGACCCGTCCCCCGAGATCACGGTCCGCCGCCACCGCGACATCGTCACCGCCCTGCGCGCCCGCGACGTCGAGGGCGCGCAGCGGGCGATGGCGGTGCACTTCCGGGGGATCGAGGCGCGGGCGGCGGAGGAGTCGCGGGGGGTGGGCTGATTCGGTTTCGGCCGTCGGCGAACCGGGTTGTCGGCCCTGCACGGCAGGTCTGGAATGGGCCCATGGCGGACGACACGCGGAGACGGCGGCATGGGTGAGCTGTGGAGCGAGGGTGACGCCGGAGTCCTGCGGCTGCCCTCCGGCCGACTGGTACGCGGCCGCGGGCTCCGCCACTCCCTGGACCCCGCCGCGCCCACCCCCTCCTACGGCCTCTACCTGCTCGGCAAGCAGCCTCCCGAGGTGCCCTGGGAGTCCGGCTGGCTCCGCTGGCCGGACTTCCGGCTCCCGGTGGACCGGCCGGCCGCCCGGGCGGTGCTGGCGAACGCGTGGGAACGGGCCGCCGGGGAGCGCGTGGAGATCGCCTGCGGCGGCGGCCGGGGCCGCACGGGCACGGCCCTGGCCTGTCTGGCGGTGCTGGACGGGGTGCCGGGGGAGGAGGCGGTGGCATATGTGCGTCGGCACTATGACCGGCACGCGGTGGAAACGCCCTGGCAGCGGCGGTACGTACGCCGGTTCGGCCAGGGATGAGCCGCTCCTTCGGTGCGGCGGCTCATCCCTTGGTCAGTCGCAAGTGACGTCGGACCCGGGCCGTTTCCCGGTGGCCAGGAAGCGGGAGACGGTCCGGTCGCCGCAGGCGTTGCCGTTGTCGAGGTAGGCGTGGTGCCCGGTGGAGTTCACGGTGACCATGACGGCACGGTCACCGAGGGCGCGGCGCAGTTCGCGGGCCCCGGCGAGCGGCGTGGCGACGTCCCGCTGGTTCTGCACGAGCATGATGTTCGACGGCCCGCGGTCGGTGATCCGTACCGCGGGCTCCTTCGGCGCGAACGGCCAGGCGGCACAGAGCATCGCGCCGCGCGGCATGCCCGCCGTCAGCGGGAACTCGGCCCGGCTCTCGTCGACTCCCTTCTGGTAGTGGGCGGCGGACCGGGGCCAGGCGACGTCGTTGCAGAGGGTGCCGGCGCCGACCGCGGCGGTGTTCTGCATCACCGACTCGGGCGGCATCGGGGGCGCGGACGGCACGGTCCCCTTGAGCGCGGCCAGGATCGTCTTCGCCAGCGTGGGGTAGTCGTCGGGGTAGTACAGGTTCGTCAGCATGATCTGGCGCAGGACGTTGCCGTTCAGCTCCGCCGGGCCGGTGCCGGGCCAGGGGAGGGGCTCGCGGTCGAGCCGGTCGGCGAGGCGCAGGAAGAGGGGCCGCACGTCGGCGGCCTTGCGAGCCAGCCGGTACGGATTTCCGGGCTCGGACGCCCACTTGGCGAACTCGGGGAAGTTGTCCTCCACGCCGGCCTCGAACGCGGCGAGCCAGGCACGTCCCACCCGCGTGTGGTCGGGGTTGTCGTTGCTGTCCAGCACGACGCGATCGGTGCGGTGCGGGAACAACTGACTGTAGACGGCTCCTACGTAGGTGCCGTACGAGACGCCCCAGGCGGACAGCCTGGTCTCGCCGAGGGCGGCCCGGATGCGGTCGAGGTCGCGGGCCTCGTTGGCGGTGCTGATGTGCCGGAGCAGTTCACCGCCGTTACGGGCGCAGGCCCGCGACATACGCCGAGCGGTGGCCATGGACTCGGTGACGGAACCGTCCGGGGCGGGCCAGGGCAGCTTCGCGAGGGCGAGATCCTTGCTGTCGAGACCGCAGTCCACGGCGCTGGACGGCGCCATCCCGCGCGGCGCGAACCCGATCAGGTCATAGGCGTCCCGTACCTGCTTCGGCAGCTTCTGGCCCTTGCGTGAGGGATCTCCGAGACTGCTCCCACCGGGCCCGCCGGGGATGAGTAACAACGCACCCCGACGCGCGGCGGGCTTCTCACTGGGGATCCGGGAGACGGCGATCCGGATCTTCCGGCCGTCCGGGTCGGAGTAGTCCATGGGCACGTCGACGGTGGCGCACTGCTGGCGGGGATCGAGGCCGGTGCCCTCGCACGCGGTCCACTTCAGGGACTCGGTACCGGCACCGGCGGCGGACGCGGTCATCGGAACGGTGAGTCCGAGCAGGACGGCGGTGGCCGCGACCAGTGAGGCGTTGCGCTTGGTCTTCTTCTGCGTCATGGGACGAGCCTGGCGCCTCTCCGGCCCGCTTCACATCCGGGCAACTGCCGGAACTTTCAGGGGGTTCACCCCCTACGGGATCATTGGATGAGCGGTGTTCGGGAGCCTCAGCATGAAGATGTCGATCGCGTCCTGGGTGTCGACCGTGAAGCCGTGGCGTTCGTAGAGGCGGCGGGCCGGGCTGCCCTGGAGGACGTTCAGGCGGACGAGTGCGTTGTCGGCGTCTGTCCGGGTCAGCAGGGTGTGCAGGACCGCCGCTCCCAGGCCTCGGCCCTGGAGGTCCGGGGCGAGGTAGAAGTGCTCCAGCCAGTGGCCGTTCTCGTCGGTCTCGGACGGGCGCAGGGTGACGCTGCCCGCGAAGGCGCCGTCGGCCTCGATGATCGAGGTGTGCCGGGGGGAGAAGGCGTCTCGCAGGCGCTGCCTGACCCGGTGTTCGTCGTAGCGGCCCAGGCGCTCCAAATCCGGGCGCATCACCACCGCCCGTAGCTCCGCTATCGGCTCGACATCTGCCGGCTCGGCGGGACGCATGGTCCAAACGTGTTCCATGGGTCGGATCGTAGGCGCGCCGTGCACGCTTCATCCGGTCGGACTCCACAACCTCCGCGAAGTAATCCGCAATACCCGCTTATCGACAATCAGCTTTCTGTCACATCCAACTGTGGCTTGCGAATGGCCTGTTCGAACTGCCGAGAACCGTTGGCATTGCCGACCCCTTTGTGCTGCCCCGCAGTTGTAGGGCGCAGACCCTCTCCCGAGTGTAGGCGCGGAGCGTCACCGTGGAGACGCGAAGAGTGAAACTCCAAAAGGAAGGGGAGCACAGTGGAGGCACGACACTCGGCGCTCTGCGTCGAAGAAGCGGAGGATGCGGTGAAAGAATTGCGGGCAGAACTCGCCAAGGACGGAATTATTCTGCCGTCACTGGGGCTGGACCCGGTAAGTCTTGCGCGGGAAGCACCCTGTCCGCTCGTGGAATTGGGCCGGTGTTCCGTGGAGACCGCCCGGCGGATCGCGGCGGTGCTGCGATGAAGCCCCGGGTCGGCGCGTATGTCGTGGACACCCGCAGCGACCGCATCGGCATCGTCATGGGGCATGAGGGGCCCTACGTGCAGCTGAGGCCGTACGGGGGCGGGAAGGAGTGGGACGCCGATCCCGGTGCCGTCCGGTACGCCACCCCGGCCGAGCGGCTGCGCGCGGCGACGGCGTACGCCAACGCCCGCAGCAGGGGTGAGGTCCCTTGACGCGATGACCCTGCGAGAATGACGCCATGAGTCTGTTCCGCGACGACGGCATCGTGCTGCGCACCCAGAAGCTGGGTGAGGCGGACCGGATCATCACGCTGCTCACCCGCGGTCACGGACGGGTACGGGCGGTGGCCAGGGGCGTGCGCCGGACGAAGTCGAAGTTCGGTGCGCGCCTCGAACCCTTCTCCCATGTCGACGTGCAGTTCTTCGCCAAGGGGAGCGAGCTGGTCGGGCGCGGGCTGCCGCTGTGTACGCAGAGTGAGACCATCGCCCCGTACGGGGGCGGGATCGTCAGCGACTACGCGCGGTACACCGCCGGGACCGCGATGCTCGAGACGGCCGAGCGGTTCACCGACCATGAGGGGGAGCCGGCCGTGCAGCAGTATCTGCTGCTCGTCGGCGGGTTGCGGACCCTCGCCCGCGGGGAGCACGCGCCGCATCTCGTGCTGGACGCGTTCCTGCTCCGGTCCCTCGCCGTCAACGGGTACGCCCCGAGCTTCACCGACTGCGCGAAGTGCGGTATGCCGGGGCCCAACCGGTTCTTCTCGGTCGCGTCGGGCGGTTCCGTCTGCGCGGACTGCCGGGTGCCCGGCAGCGTCGTACCCTCGCCCCAGGCCCTGGAGCTCCTCGGCGCGCTGCTTACGGGAGACTGGGAGACCGCGGACGGCTGCGAGGCGCGGTACGTCCGGGAGGGCAGCGGGCTGGTGTCCGCGTATCTGCACTGGCACATGGAGCGTGGGCTGCGCTCCCTGCGCTACGTCGAGAAGTAAGCGAAGCAAGCAAGCACGAGGAGACGAGAAGCACATGGCCGTACGCGGGATCCTGGGGCGGCAGCGCCGGGAGTACAGGACGCCGGAGCCCCACCCGTCCGGCGCGCGGCCGCCGAAGCTCGGAGAGCTCGTACCGCAGCATGTGGCGATCGTCATGGACGGCAACGGGCGCTGGGCGAAGGAGCGGGGCCTGCCGCGCACCGAGGGGCACAAGGTCGGCGCCGAGCGGGTGCTCGACGTGCTCCAGGGCGCCATCGAGATGGGCGTGGGCGCCATCTCCCTGTACGCCTTCTCCACCGAGAACTGGAAGCGGTCGCCGGACGAGGTGCGCTTCCTGATGAACTTCAACCGGGACTTCATCCGCAAGACCCGCGACCAGCTGGACGAGCTGGGCATCCGGGTGCGCTGGGTGGGCCGTATGCCCAAGCTGTGGCGGTCGGTCGCCAAGGAGCTCCAGATCGCCCAGGAACAGACCAAGGGCAACGACAAGCTCACGCTGTACTTCTGCATGAACTACGGCGGGCGCGCCGAGATCGCCGACGCGGCGCAGGCGCTCGCGGCCGATGTGAAGGCCGGGAAGCTCGACCCGTCGAAGGTCAACGAGAAGACCTTCGCGAAGTACATGTACTACCCGGACATGCCGGACGTGGACCTGTTCCTGCGTCCGAGCGGTGAGCAGCGCACTTCCAACTACCTGATCTGGCAGAGCGCGTACGCCGAGATGGTCTTCCAGGACGTGCTGTGGCCGGACTTCGACCGCCGCGACCTGTGGCGGGCGTGCCTGGAGTTCGCCTCGCGGGACCGGCGGTTCGGCGGGGCCATCCCGAACGAGGAGCTGCTGGCCATGGAGGGCAAGCAGCAGTAGCTCTCAGCGGTCCCTCTCGGCCCGGCAGCCCCTCAGGTGGCAGCCGGGCCGCTCTGGTCCGCTACTTCTTCGCCGCGGCCGCGCAGTCCGCGCACGTGCCGAAGATCTCCACCGTGTGGGCCACGTTCACAAAGCCGTGCTCGGTGGCGATGGCCTCCGCCCATTTCTCCACGGCCGGACCCTCGACCTCGACGGCCTTGCCGCAGCCGCGGCACACCAGGTGGTGGTGATGGTCGTCGGTGGAGCAGCGGCGGTAGACGGACTCGCCGTCGGCGGTGCGCAGGACGTCGACCTCACCGGCGTCGGCGAGGGACTGCAGGGTGCGGTAGACCGTGGTGAGCCCGACCGAGTCGCCCTTGTGCTTGAGCATGTCGTGCAGTTCCTGCGCGCTGCGGAACTCCTCGACCTCGTCCAGGGCCGCCGCCACGGCGGCACGCTGCCTGGTGGCGCGGCCCTTCACGGACGGTCCAGCGGTCGTCACCGTTGCCTCCTCACGTCTGCCTTGCCCGGGCCATTGTGCCAGCCCGGGGTGGGGGCGGTCAGACGCCGACTTCGTCGGTTGTCTTCCGGGTGGCCGGAATCGCGCACTCGGCAGGGTCGTGGGCGGGATCCGCGGCGCTCCGGGCGCGGGCGCGGCGGCGGGCCAGCGGGGCCGCGAGGGCCGTCAGCACGACGAAGGCGCCGATGGTCAGCAGCACGATCGTCGCGCCGGGCGGGACGTCCTGGTAGTACGAGGTGACGGTGCCGCCGATCGTCACGCTCACGCCGATGGCGACGGCGATCACGAAGGTCGCGGCGAAGCTGCGGCCGATCTGCTGGGCGGCTGCGACGGGCACCACCATCAGCGCGCTGACCAGGAGCAGGCCGACCACGCGCATCGCCACCGTCACCGTGACGGCCGCGGTGATCGCCGTCAGCAGGTTCAGGGCGCGCACCGGCAGGCCCGTCACCCGGGCGAACTCCTCGTCCTGGCTGACCGCGAACAGCTGCCGGCGCAGGCCGAGGGTGACCAGGACGACGAAGGCGGCCAGGACGCAGATCGCCGTGACGTCCGACTCGGACACCGTCGACAGGGAGCCGAACAGGTACGACGTCAGGTTGGCGTTGGAGCCCGTCGGCGCGAGGTTGATGAACATCACACCGCCGGCCATGCCGCCGTAGAACAGCATCGCCAGGGCGATGTCGCCCCGCGTCCTGCCGTACCAGCGGATCAGCTCCATGAGGACCGCGCCGATGACGGAGACGAGGGTCGCCATCCACACCGGGGACCAGGTCAGCAGGAAGCCGAGGCCGACGCCGGTCATCGCCACGTGGCCGATGCCGTCGCCCATCAGGGCCTGGCGGCGCTGGACCAGGTAGATCCCCACCGCGGGGGCCGTGATGCCGACCAGGACGGCGGCGAGCAGCGCCCGCTGCATGAAGGCGTAGTCGAGGATCTCCATCAGCTCAGCAGTCCCGTGCGGATCGGTTCGTGGCCCGCGGGTGCGTGCGGGTGTACGTGGTCGTGGCCGGGCAGGGCGTGCTGCCCGACCGCCTTCGGGGGCGGGCCGTCGTGCACGACGCAGCCGTCGCGGAGTACGACCGCCCGGTCGATGAGGGGCTCAAGGGGGCCCAGTTCGTGCAGCACGAGCAGCACGGTCGTGCCCTGGGAGACCTGCTCGCGCAGCGTGTGCGCGAGCACCTCCTGGCTGGCCAGGTCGACGCCGGCCATCGGCTCGTCCATGATCAGCAACTCGGGTTCGGAGGCGAGGGCGCGGGCGATCAGGACACGCTGGTGCTGGCCCCCGGACAGGGCGTTGACCGAGTCCTTGGCCCGGTCAGCCATGCCGACGAGCTCCAGGGCCGCGCGCACGGCCGCGTGGTCCGCCTTGCGCAGCACGCCGAAGCGGGCCCGGGACAGACGGCCCGAGGAGACCACCTCGGTCACCGTGGCGGGCACTCCGCCCGCGGCCGTGGTGCGCTGCGGGACGTAGCCCACGCGCCGCCAGTCGCGGAACCGCCTGCGGTCCGTGCCGAACAGCTCGATCTCGCCGGCGCCGGTCTGCACCTGGCCGATGATGCTGCGCACGGCCGTGGACTTGCCGGAGCCGTTCGCCCCGAGCAGCGCGACGACCTCACCGTGGTGCACGGTGAGGTCGATGCCGCGCAGGACGGGGCGCGAGCCCAGGTCCGCGCGGACGCCGCGCAGGGATACGACGGGCTCGGTCATGCCGTCCTCCGATGGGTCGATCACTTGGCTCCCAGGGCCGCCTGAAGGGCCTTGAGGTTGGCTTCCATGACCTGGAAGTAGTCGTCGCCGCGGGACTTGTCGGTGATGCCCTCGAGCGGGTCGAGGACGTCCGTCTTCAGCTTCGCGTCCCGGGCCAGGGTCTTCGCGGTCTTGTCGGAGACCAGTGTCTCGTAGAAGACGGTGGTGACGCCGTCGGCCTTGGCCTCCTGCTGGAGCTCCTTGACCCGGGCGGCGCTGGGCTCGCTCTCGGGGTCGAGGCCGGAGATGGCCTCCTGGGTGAGGCCGTAGCGCTCGGCGAGGTAGCCGAAGGCGGCGTGGTTGGTGAAGAAGACCTTGGTCTTCGTGTTCTTCAGGCCGGTCTCGAACTTGCCGTTGAGCCCGTTCAGCTTCTCGACCAGGGCCGCGGTGTTCTTCTTGTAGTCGGCCGCGTGGTCCGGGTCGGCCTTCTCGAAGGCCTTGCCGACGCCCTGGGCGACCTCGGCGTACTTCACCGGGTCCAGCCAGATGTGGGGGTCGCGCGCGTGCTCTTCCTCCTCGGCGTTGCCCTCCTCCTCGGCGTGGCCTTCCTCGCCCGCGTGGTCGTGCTCGGTGCTGCCGTGGTCCTCGAGGGTGGTCAGGCCGGCCGCGTCGATCTTCGTCTTGATGCCGGTCTGCGAGACCGCCTCGTCGACGGCGGGCTGGAGGCCCTTGAGGAAGAGCGCCGCGTCGGCCTCTTCCAGCTGCGCCCGCTGTTTGGTGCTGATCTCCAGGTCGTGCGGCTCCTGGCCGGGCTCGGTCAGACTGGTGACGTTCGCGTGGTCGCCGCCGATCTGCTCGGCGAGGAAGGCCATCGGGTAGAACGACGCGACGACGTCGAACTTGTCCGTGTTGCCCGTCGCCGCGCTGTCGCTGGAGCAGGCGGAGAGAGCACCGAGGCCGAGAGCGGTGGCCGCGGTGACCGCGGTGGCGGATATGAGGCGTCGTCGTACGTTCATGACACTCATTTTCAACAAATATGGAAACCGTTGTCAACAAACGAGCTGAGCGGGTTCCGTGGAGGGGGTCTGGCGGTCGCGGGAGGGGGAGCGATTTGATTGAGGGGGCGCCCCCGCCGGTAACCTGAAGCATTCGCTGGAAGCAACTCGCTTCGTCGCCCGTCGTCGTAATGAAGAGAGCACCGTGGCCGCCGACAAGATCGACACCATCGTCAGCCTGAGCAAGCGCCGTGGCTTCGTATTCCCCTGTAGTGAGATCTACGGCGGCCAGCGCGCCGCTTGGGACTACGGCCCCCTGGGTGTCGAGCTCAAGGAGAACCTCAAGCGCCAGTGGTGGCGCTACATGGTGACGTCGCGCGAGGACGTCGTCGGTATCGACTCGTCCGTGATCCTGGCCCCCGAGGTCTGGGTCGCCTCCGGCCACGTCGCCACCTTCACGGACCCGCTGACCGAGTGCACCTCCTGCCACAAGCGGTTCCGCGCGGACCACCTGGAGGAGGCCTACGAGGCCAAGCACAACCGCCTGCCGGAGAACGGCCTGGCCGACGTCAACTGCCCCAACTGCGGCAACAAGGGCCAGTTCACCGAGCCCAAGCAGTTCTCGGGCCTGCTGTCCACCCACCTCGGCCCGACGCAGGACTCCGGCTCCGTCGCCTACCTGCGGCCCGAGACGGCGCAGGGCATCTTCACCAACTTCTCCCAGGTGCAGACCACCTCGCGCCGCAAGCCGCCGTTCGGCATCGCCCAGATGGGCAAGTCCTTCCGCAACGAGATCACGCCGGGCAACTTCATCTTCCGCACCCGCGAGTTCGAGCAGATGGAGATGGAGTTCTTCGTCAAGCCGGGCGAGGACGAGAAGTGGCAGGAGTACTGGATGGAGCAGCGCTGGAGCTGGTACACCGGTCTCGGCCTGCGCGAAGAGAACATGCGGTGGTACGAGCACCCGAAGGAGAAGCTCTCCCACTACTCCAAGCGCACCGCCGACATCGAGTACCGCTTCCAGTTCGGCGGCAGTGAGTGGGGCGAGCTGGAAGGTGTCGCCAACCGCACCGACTACGACCTCGGCGCCCACGCCAAGGCCTCCGGCCAGGACCTCACCTACTTCGACCAGGAAGCCGGCGAGCGCTGGACGCCGTACGTCATCGAGCCCGCGGCCGGTGTCGGCCGGGCGATGCTCGCCTTCCTGCTCGACGCCTACGTCGAGGACGAGGCGCCCAACGCCAAGGGCAAGCTGGAGAAGCGCACGGTGCTGCGCCTCGACCCGCGGCTGTCCCCGGTGAAGGTCGCGGTGCTCCCGCTGTCCCGCAACCCGGAGCTGTCCCCGAAGGCCAAGGGCCTCGCCCAGGCGCTGCGCCAGAACTGGAACATCGAGTTCGACGACGCCGGCGCGATCGGCCGCCGCTACCGCCGGCAGGACGAGATCGGCACGCCGTTCTGCGTGACCGTCGACTTCGACACCCTGGAGGACAACGCGGTCACCGTCCGTGAGCGTGACTCGATGAAGCAGGAGCGCGTCTCCCTCGACCAGATCGAGGGCTACCTGGCGGCCCGCCTGGTCGGCTGCTGATCGCTCTCGGGTCTACGGCGGTGCCGGGTTCCTCCGCGGAGGGGCCCGGCACCGCCGCGTTTCAGAGATCCAGGTCCGCGTAGACGGGGGCGTGGTCCGAGGCGCGCGGTTCCACTCGGAGGTACCCGTGCCCGGGGTGCCCGGGGTGCCCTGGTGCCCCGGGTGGCTCATCACATCCCGCAGGCCGGTGCCCAGCAGGGATCGTCGCCGCTCTGGCTCTTCGGGTGATTGCCGAGCAGCCACAGCGGGGTACCGCCGATCTGGATCTCGCACTCGAGGCAGTCCCGGCCGCCTCCACGGTGACCAGGATGTCGGCGTCGACCTCGGCGATCACCCGGCCCGTGTTGTCCACGGCCTCCCGGTCGAGGTCGTCACGGACCGGCTCCACCCGGCCGGCCCACCCCGAGTGGCCCTCGGCGACGATCTCGAAGGTGACGTGCTCGCCGCTGCCTCCCGTCTTGAACTGCGTGCCCTGGCCGCGGGTCTTGTTGACGAAGAACGGCCTGTCCTTGCGCGAGTCGTGTACCCGGTGCTTCTTGAGGAGCTCGGCGATGGGCTGTGAGATCGGCAGGATTGGCCCTTCATCGCCGCTGCCGATTGGTCCTGTTCCCGGGAGTGGCGCGGCGACAGGGTGAGCGCATGAGCATCGCGTTCCTGCTGACCACTCTTGTCGTCGTCGCCACGCCGGGCACCGGAGTCGTCTACACCCTCGCCGCCGCGCTCTCCCGGGGCCGGCGCGCGAGTGTCGTCGCGGCCTTCGGGTGCACGCTCGGGATCGTGCCGCATCTGCTGGCCACGGTCACCGGTGTCGCCGCCCTGCTGCACGCCAGTGCCACCGCGTTCCAGGTGCTGAAGTACGCCGGGGTCGCCTACCTCCTGTACATGGCGTGGGCGACGGTACGGGACAAGGAGGCCCTCGTGGTGGAGGAGCGGGCGGCGCCGGTGTCCGCGCGGCGGGTGATCGTGCGGGGGGTGCTGATCAACATCCTCAATCCGAAGCTGACGATCTTCTTCTTCGCGTTCCTGCCGCAGTTCGTGAGCCCGGGGGAGCCGCACGCGGTGGTGCGGATGGTGGGGCTCGGCGGGGTGTTCATGCTGGCGACCTTCGCCGTGTTCGCCGCGTACGGGGTGCTGGCCGCGTCGGTGCGCAGCCATGTGGTCGGGCGGCCACGGGTGATGGCGTGGCTGCGGCGGGGTTTCGCGGGGTCGTTCGTGGCGCTGGGGGCGAAGCTGGCGTTCACGGCGCGGTAGCGGGGGTTCCGGGGCGGGCCGCCGGGGGGGGCGACAGGAGGTGACAAGTATCGAATGACAGATATTGAAATCTGTCAGCTGTCATGGCATGGTGGAGGGCATGACGATGCGAACCCGAACCCTCGGAACCACCGGCCCCCGGGTCTCCGCGCTCGGCCTCGGCTGCATGGGCATGTCCGCGCTGTACGGCGAGGCGGACCGGGCCGAGTCCATCGCGACCATCCACGCGGCGCTCGAAGCGGGCGTCACCCTGCTGGACACCGGCGACTTCTACGGCATGGGCCACAACGAGATGCTGATCGGCGAGGCCCTGCGCGCGGCCCCCGCCGCCCGGCGTGAACAGGCCCTGGTCAGCGTGAAGTTCGGCGCCCTGCGCGACCCGGACGGCGGCTGGTCCGGCTACGACGGCCGGCCCGCCGCCGTGAAGAACTTCGCCGCGTACTCCCTCCAGCGGCTCGGCGTCGACCACATCGACGTCTACCGCATCGCCCGCCTCGACCCCGACGTGCCGATCGAGGAGACGGTCGGCGCGATCGCGGAACTGGTCGAGAAGGGATACGTGCGGCACATCGGCCTCAGCGAGGTCGGCGCCGACACGATCCGCCGGGCCGCCGCCACCGCGCCGATCTCCGACCTCCAGATCGAGTACTCCCTCATCTCGCGCGGCATCGAGGACGAGATCCTCCCCACCACGCGCGAGCTGGGCATCGGCATCACGGCGTACGGCGTGCTCTCCCGGGGTCTGATCTCGGGCCACTTCACCGCCGACCGGCAGCTCGGCGCCGGCGACTTCCGGGCGATGTCGCCGCGCTTCCAGGGCGACAACCTCCAGCACAACCTGAACCTCGTCGAGGCGCTGCGGAAGATCGCCGAGCAGAAGGGCGTCAGCGTCGCGCAGATCGCCATCGCCTGGGTGCTCTCGCGGGGCCCGCGGCACAACACGGACATCGTGCCCCTGGTCGGCGCCCGCCGCCGCGACCGGCTCACGGAGGCGCTGGGCGCGCTGGACGTCACGCTGGACGCGGCCGACCTGACCGCGATCGAGGAGGCCGTACCGCCCGGTGCCGCCGCCGGCGACCGCTACCCGGCGGCCCAGATGGCACACCTCGAGAGCTGAACCGGGCTCCGGGCGAGCAGCTGTGGATCGGTTTTGGCTGACGGCTGACCGTTGTGTCCCTCGTGCGGGTGAACGAAGTTGGTTCTTCCGGACGAGCGATCAGTTGGGACGCATGATCGGTCGCGGCGACTTAGTTCGACGAGACCAGGGAGAGGAGGGAGTGGCGTGCCGCGCAAACGTGGGAGAAGACGTGAGCTGCGCGGGCTGGCAGCTCCCTTCACCGTGGCTGCGCCGTCGGGGGCGCGGATCAGAGACCGGCTGCGTCTGGCGTCGGCGGATGAGAAGGTCCTGCGTCTCGTGGGTGAGCATCTGGGTCGCTGTCAGCGGGGCGATCTGGCTGAGCGGGTAAGGATTGGCCAGGTCGCAGTGAAGGACACGCGGCGGGCGGAGCGGAAGAAGAAACTGACGGCGGTGTCGTCGTCGCGCTGGGCGGGGCGATGACCCGTGCCAGCGAGGACCAGTACCAACTGTCGATGCGCTGCCTGTACGACGAGCGCGCAGGCCTGCGCCGGGCCATCCGCACGATCGGCCGTCGCCTGGCCGCTCCGTGTGGCAAGCGGTCCGCCAACGGTGTGCGTGGCTACGCCGATCAGAACGAGCGGGTGCAAAAGCAGCGACGGATGCAGGTACTCGGGGCCCGGCCGGCGGTGGTGGCGGCGCGGATCGCGGCCGGTCAGCCATCGATCACGGTGGGCGGGCGACGTCTTGCTGTCCGGATCAGGGCGAGTTGGCCAACCGCGGCCAGCAATCCTAGGAACGGTACGGTCAGGACATGGCACCGACCAGCGAGATCCTGACCGCCGAGCGCATCCTCGAGGCGACCGAGGAGGTGCTGCGCCGCCATGGTCCGGCCAAGGCCACCGTGGTGGACGTGGCCCGCGCGCTCGGCGTCAGCCACGGCAGTGTCTACCGTCACTTCCGCACCAAGGCGGCGCTGCGCGAGGCGGTCACCAAGCGCTGGCTGGACCGCACGTCCGGGGAACTGTCCGGGATCGTCGCCGCGGACCGCGACCCGGAGACCCGGCTGCGGGACTGGCTCACCGCACTGTTCGCCGCGAAGCGCCGCAAGGCGGGCGACGACCCGGAGCTGTTCGCCACGTACATGGTCCTCACCGGCGAGAACGGCACGGCGGTCGGCGAGCACATCGCCGACCTGACCGCTCAGCTGACCCGGATCGTCGAGTCCGGCGTCGAGTCCGGCACTTTCGCCGCCACCACCGATCCCGGGACGACCGCCCGCGCCCTCTTCCACGCCACGGGCCGCTTCCACGACCCGTGCTACGCCCGGGAGTGGGAAGAGCCCGGGATCGAGGCGGACTTCGCGGCGGTCACGGACCTGGTGGTGCGGGGACTGCGGGCCTAGGGGATCGCCGTACCGGGTGCGCCCCGGCCCGGAGGGGCACAGGATGGGAAGTGAGGGGTGGGTCGCCGCGCGGGGGCGCTGAGAAGGAGATGGCGATCATGGATCTCGTGCTGCGCCCGGGCACGGCGGACGATGCCGCAGAGTGCGGAAGGATCTGCTACGAGGCCTTCTCCGGCATCGCCGGGGAGCACGCCTTCCCATCCGACTTCCCGAGCCCCGACGTGGGCGTCGCGGTGATCGAGGGAGCCTTGACGCACCCCGGTTTCTACAGCGTGGTCGCCGAACTCGACGGGCGGATCGTGGGCAGCAACTTCCTAGACGAACGCTCGACCGTCGTCGGGGTCGGACCCGTCACCGTCGACCCCACCGTGCAGAACGCGGGCGTGGGCCGCCGTCTGATGCGGGACGTGATGCAGCGGGCCGACGAGCGCGGGGCGCCGGGCATCCGGCTGTTGCAGAGCGGCTACCACAACAGGTCGTTCTCGCTGTACGTGAGTCTGGGCTTCGTCCACCGGGCCACGGTGGCCTGTGTGCAGGGCCCGCCGATCGGGCGTGCGATGCCCGGCTACGCGGTGCGGGAGGCCACGGACGCGGACATCGGCGCCTGCAACGACGTGTGCCGGCAGGTCCACGGCGTCGACCGGGGCGGCGAGGTCGCCGACGGGCTCAAACAGGGCACCGCCCGCGTCGTCGAGCGCGAGGGACGCGTCACCGGGTACGCCACCGACCTCGCCTTCTTCGCGCACGCCGTCGGCGAGACCACCCCGGATCTCCAGGCCCTGATCGCGGCGGCCCCGCAGTTCGCCGGCCCGGGCATCCTCGTGCCCGCGGGCGACAGTGTGCTGCTCAAGTGGTGCCTGTCCAACGGCCTCAAGGTCGTGCAGCTGATGAGCCTGATGACCATCGGCCTGTACAACCAGCCCGACGGGGCGTACCTGCCCTCGATCCTCTACTAGATGAATGATGCGAAGGGTTAGCGGTCATAGGCGGTCAGTGAGCACATGACGGGCTGGCCAGTCCCGGGCGCCCTGGTGGCGTTCGAGCCGGTCTGAGCTCCGTGGCCAGGAATGACGATCCCAGTCCACAATGGAATTGGTGAACATGCGCGACGCGGCGTCCACCTCCGCACGCCCAGCGTCGAATCGTCAAACGACACGACACCAAACGAGGAGGGCCTCATGTACGTCGTGGTCCAGCACAAGATCTTGAACCCGGAGACAGCGTTTTCCCGCGCCCAGGCCCTTACCGACGGCATCGGAGCGCCCGGTGGCACCCGGGTGCTGCAGGTCTACCCGCACGTCGATGGATCCGCCGTGACGTGCCTCTGGGAGTCAGAGTCGGTTGAAGACGTCCAGAGCTTCGTCGACACAACTCTCGGTGACTCGAGCATCAACGTCTGCTACGAGGTCGATTCGGAGAAGGCATTCGCCGAGCGTCCACTCGGCCTGAGGCCGTCGCCGGCTCCTGCCGCCTGAGATGAATGACCCGAGGAGTTAGTGGTCGTAAGCGGTCAGTGAGCGCATGACGGGCCCTGTGTGGTCGTTGTGCCAGATCCCGGCCGTGAGTGCGAGGACGCGTTGTAGGACGCGGACCATGACACCGCCGGGGGTACGGCCCTGGTGGCGTTCGAGGGGGAGCTGGGCTTTGAAGGTCTGGTTGACCGACTCGATGGTCTGCCGCAGCGGCCTGAACAGCTCGGACCCGGCCCGCGCGGGCTCGCCCTCGCGGGCTGGCCGCAGCAGTCGGATTCCCCACTGCGTGAGTTCGCGTTCGAACGCGGCGCCGTAGTGGTGGCGGTCGCTGATCAGGGTCTGCCCTGGGTGGGAGCCGACGAGGTCGGACTCGGCGTCGAGAATGCCGAGAAGGGTCTGGCGTTCGTCGGCTTTCGCGCCGGTCAGAGCGAACGCGACGGGCAGCCCGTGGAGGGTGCACACGAGGTGCAGCCGAAGGCCCCAGAAGAAGCGGGAGTGGCTGGCGCAGTAGCCGTACTCGGCCCATCCGGCCAGGTCGGAGCGTTTGACCGTCTCGCGTGAACGTCCGCATTCCACGGGCGTGGAGTCGACGACCCGGACGGTGTCGGTCCAGAGCGAGGTGTCGGTGGCGAGCAGGCGGTTGACGTGGGCGATCAGGTCGGCCGCCTTGCGTAGCCGCCTGTTGTAGCCGGACTGCCCTGGCAGGTAGGGGAACAGATGCCGCAGCCGGGCGCGGGCGTGGCGGATCCATCGGTGCTCGGAGGTGAAGCCAAGCAGGGCCTGCATCACGGCGAGGGTGACCAGCTCGGCGTCACTGAGCCGGGGCGCGATGCCGATCCTGGGCCGCCACGGCGCCAGGTGCGGCGATTCCTTCAGCAGGTCATCGGTCTTCACGTAGAGCGCGGTAGCGAGGGAGTCTGGGTCGGGCGTCACAACCGATCTTTGGACTCCCTCGCTTCATGTCATGCGCGACAGCGAGCCCTTCGCATCATTCATCTAGGGCCGGCCCCGTCCGGCCGTTCACGCCGCCGTGGGGTCCACCGTCGCCTGGTGGGCCTCCGCCAGGTGTTCCTCCGCTTTCAGCCAGGGCAGGAACTGGGCGCCTCTGCGCCAGCCGCAGGTGTCGCATCTGATCGTGCGCTGCACGCCCGTGCGCCGCACCCGCACCACGTGCTCCCGGCCGTGCTGGTCCCAGCGGCTGACCTTGCTGGTGTCGATCTGCGCCATGACGCCTCCCGCGTCCAGGAATCCGGCCGATCCGGTCTGCTCGCAGCAAGGAGTGTGCAGCAGAACCAACATCAACAGGGCTTCCCCGGATGCGGGTTATCAGGCCGTGAGGGACCTCAAGCGACCGTACGCGGCAGCCGGAGACTCAGCAGGCCGGTCAGCACCACACCGGCGATCTGCACCAGGAGCGTCGTGACCAGGGCGTTCCGCATGCCCATCCCCGGGACCAGGGAAAGGAACAGCGTGCCCAGGGTCGCCACACCGAGTGCCAGCGCCGACTGCTGAGTGGTGATCATCACGCCGCTGCCGACGCCGGCGCGGACGGGCGGCACCTCGGAGAGGATGACCCGGTAGACGACGGGGAGTTGCAGCGCCTGGCCCGCGCCGGCGACCGCCGCCCCCGGGAGCAGCTCGACGAAGCCCAGGTGCGGCCAGAAGCGCCAGGCGGCCAGCGCCATCAGAGCCAGACCCAGGCCCTGGAGCACGGCACCCGCCGTCACCACCCGCGTGCCGTACCGGGCGACCAGCCGCGGGCCCAGCAGCGAGAAGACGAAGAACACCACCGCCAGGGGCGCGAGCGCCAGGCCCGCGGCGACCGGATCGAGCCCGGCGCCCTGCTGCAACGCCACCGCGATAACGAACATGAAGCCGCTGAAGCCGATGGAGAAGGGCAGCACCAGCAGCAACCCGCGCCGCAGGGAGGTCAGTTCGAACAGGCTCGGCGGGACCAAGGGCGTGCGGCCCGCGCGGTCGGCCCGCCGCTCCACCACGTAGAACGCCGCCGCCGCGAACGGGAACGCCACCAGCGACAGCCATGTCCACAGCGGCCAGCCCGCCGCCCGGCCTTCGGTGAGCGGGACGAGCAGCGTGAGGAGCGAGGCCGCCAGGAGGACCGTGCCCGGGACGTCGACCGGCTCCGGGCGCGCGGAGCGGGTCTCGGGGACCGCGCGGGCGGCCAGGAACAGTCCGGCGAGGACGACCGGCACGTTGACGAGGAACACCGAGCGCCAGCCGGTCCCCGCGATGTCGGCGGCCACCAGGACCCCGCCGAGGATCTGCCCGGCGACCATCGCCAGCCCGGCGGTCGCGCCGTAGAGCCCCATGGCCTTCGCCCGGCGGGGGCCGGTCGTGGTGGCCTGGATGGTGGCCAGCACCTGCGGCAGCATCGCGGCGGCCGACGCGCCCTGTGCGACCCGGGCCGCGACCAGCGACCAGGCGTCGGGCGCCAGTCCGCACGCCAGTGAGGTCAGCCCGAAGGCCGCCATTCCGATGAGGAACAGCCGCCGCCGGCCGAACAGGTCACCGAGCCGCCCCCCGAGGACCAGCAGGACGGCGTACGACACCCCGTACCCGGCGACGACGAGTTCGAGGACCGACTCGCTCGCGGCGAGGTCGGTGCCGATGGTGGGCAGGGCGACGTTCACGATGAAGAAGTCGATGAGCGGGAGTGCCGCGGCCAGCAGCACCGTGAACAGTCCGAGTCCGCCGAGCACGGGAGCCGGGGCGGCGGAGGAGCTGACGGGACGTGAAGTGAGGGATTCCGTGGTCACGTCATCAGCCTGCGGCGATACCCAGGCTGGTACCAGAGTGTTCTTATCCTGGTAGAAGCACCACCTGGAAACAGGGTCCGGGCGGCGGCAGGCTGAAGGGCATGACGACCATGGCGCAGGAGACAGCGGCACGCCCGCCCGAGGCCCCCCGCGACGCGGACGTCCGGCGGCACGAGCTGGCGGCGTTCCTGCGCAGCCGCCGGGAGCGGATCGCCCCCGAGCAGGTCGGCCTGCCCCGGGGCCGCCGGCGTCGTACGCCGGGTCTGCGCCGCGAGGAGGTCGCCCAGCTCTCCGCCGTGGGCGTCACCTGGTACACGTGGCTGGAGCAGGCCCGGGACATCCAGGTCTCCGTCCAGGTCCTCGACGCGCTGGCCCGCGCGCTGCTGCTCGACCCCAGCGAGCGCGCCCACCTCTTCCGGCTGGCCGGGGCCACGGATCCGACACCGGCGACCACGTGCCCGTCGGCCACCCCGGCGATGCGGGCGGTGCTGGAGCAGGTCGAGCCGTTCCCGGCGTGCTTGCAGAACAGCCGGTACGACATCCTCGCCTACAACCGCACGTACGGGTTGCTGCTGTGCGACCTGGACGCGGTGCCGCCCGAGGACCGCAACTGCGTGCTCCTCTCCTACACCCACGCCGAGTGGCAGTCGTCGATCGTGCACCTGGAGGAGACGCAGCGCATGATGGCCGCCCGCTTCCGCGCCACGATGGCCGGCCATCTCGCCGAGCCCGCCTGGAAGATGCTCCTGAAGCGGCTGCGCACGGAGTCCCCCGCCTTCCGCACGGCCTGGGACCGCCACGAGGTCGTCGCCCACCGCAGCAAACGCAAGGAGTTCCTCAACCGCCACGTCGGCCGCGTCACCGTCGACCACACGGACCTGTGGCTGACGCCGGGGGCGGGGCCGCGGATCGTGACGTACGTTCCGGCGGACCCTGACTCGCGAGAGCGCCTGGAGAGGCTGCAAGCCATAGCGCTGAGCAGGGAAACCGACCTTCAGGGGCGCGGGGATCCGCGCGACCAGCCACAACTCACCCGCGGCTAGGCACGCTCCGCAGCTGCCACGACATCCCGCACCTCCGCCGCCTCCAGCCTCTCGGCCGTCCGCTCGGCGGTCCCCCGAGCCCAGCGCCCACTGCTCACCGCCCCGAGCACCAGCACCGCGAACCCGCACGCCGCGATGATCCACCAGCCCGGCCGGGCGGCGGAGACGAACATCTCGCGGTACGAGGACACGCCCACGCCGGAGGCGAGTACCGCGCCCACCACCGCGACGCCCAGCGTCTGGCCGAGCTGGCGGCTCGTGGAGGCGACGGCCGCGGCGACGCCCGCCTGGGCGCGGGGCATGCCGGAGACCGCCGTGTTGGTGATCGGCGCGTTGACGAAACCGAAGCCGATGCCGAAGAGGACGTACCCGGCGAAGAGGGTGGTGTTCGAGGTCTCGGCCTCGAACGCCGCGAAGAGGATGCCGCTCGCCGTCATCGCACAGCCCGCGATCAGCAGGGGCAGACGCGGGCCCCGGCTGCCGACCAGGCGGCCGGAGAGCGGTGCGCACAGGAACGTCGGGGCCGCCATCGGGAGCATCCACAGGCCCGCCTCCAGGGCGGTCAGGCCGCGTACGTTCTGGAGGTACAGCGTGGACAGGAACAGGAAGCCGCCGAGTGCGGCGAACGCGCCGATCGCGATGACCGTGGCTCCGCTGAACGGTGCCGAGCGGAAGAAGCGCAGGTCGATCAAGGGTTCCGCGCGGCGCGGCTCGTACCGGAGCAGGCCTGCCAGGGCGACCAGGGCCAGCGCCGCGAAGGGGGCTGCCGAGGACAACGCCGCGGTCGGCGCCTCGATGATCGCGTACGTCAGGGAGCCGAACAGGGCGATCACCAGGAGCTGGCCGACCGGGTCGGGGCGGCGGGCCTCGGCGGCGCGGGACTCGGGGACGAAGCGCAGGGTGAGCAGGAGGGCGGCCAGGCCGACGGGCAGGTTGATCCAGAAGATGGAGCGCCAGCCGACGGACTCGACCAGGAGGCCCCCGGCCAGCGGGCCGGCGGCCATCGATATGCCGACGACCGCGCCCCACACGCCGATCGCCCGGGCCCGCTCGCGCGGGTCGGTGAAGGTGTTGGTGATGATCGACATGGCGACCGGGTTCAGCATCGAGCCGCCCACCGCCTGCACCATCCGGAAGGCGACCAGCGCCTCCAGGTTCGGCGCGAGCGAGCACAGCACCGAGCCGAGGGTGAAGACGACCAGGCCCGCTGTGAAGACGCGCTTGCGGCCGATCCGGTCGGCGGTGGAGCCCGCGAGCATCAGCAGCGAGGCCAGGACCAGGGTGTAGGCGTCGATCGTCCACTGGAGGCCGGACGTGCTCGCGTGCAGGTCCCGTTGCATGGACGGGAGGGCCACGTTCAGGACCGTGTTGTCCAGGCTCACGATCAGCAGGCTCATGCAGCAGATCGCGAGCACCAGCATGCGGCGGCGGTGACTGAGCTCGGGCATGCGGACCATCGTAGGCCGATTTCGATAGTGTGGCTAACTAATGAATTTTGCCAGCTCATTGCACGGCACAATGGAGGAATGTCCACGCCCCTCCAGATCGGTCCGCACGCCGTCCAGCCCCCCGTCGTCCTGGCCCCCATGGCCGGGATCACCAACGCGCCCTTCCGCACGCTCTGCAGGGAGTTCAGTGGTGGCAAGGGCCTGTTCGTCAGCGAGATGATCACCACCAGGGCGCTGGTCGAGCGCAACGAGAAGACGATGCAGCTCATTCACTTCGACGCGAGTGAGCGGCCCCGGTCCATCCAGCTGTACGGTGTGGACCCGGCGACCGTCGGCAAGGCCGTCCGCATGATCGCGGAGGAGGACCTCGCCGACCACATCGACCTGAACTTCGGCTGTCCGGTGCCGAAGGTGACCCGGAAGGGCGGCGGGTCGGCGCTCCCGTACAAGCGGAACCTGCTGCGGGCCATCCTGCGCGAGGCGGTCAGCGGCGCCGGTGACCTGCCCGTGACGATGAAGATGCGCAAGGGCATCGACGACGATCACATCACCTTCCTCGACGCCGGCCGGATCGCCGTCGAGGAGGGCGTCACCGCCATCGCGCTGCACGGCCGCACGGCCGCCCAGCACTACGGCGGCACCGCCGACTGGGACGCCATCGCCCGGCTGAAGGAACACGTGCCGGAGATCCCCGTGCTCGGCAACGGCGACATCTGGTCGGCCGAGGACGCCCTGCGGATGGTGCGGGAGACCGGCTGCGACGGAGTGGTCGTGGGGCGCGGGTGCCTCGGGCGGCCCTGGCTGTTCGCCGACCTGGTGGCGGCCTTCGAGGGCAGGACCGACTTCCGCAGGCCCACCCTGCGCGAGGTCGCCGACGTCATGGTCCGGCACGCCACCCTGCTCGGCGAGTGGATCGGCGACGAGTCACGGGGCGTGATCGACTTCCGCAAGCACGTCGCCTGGTATCTGAAGGGCTTCGCGGTCGGCTCCGAGATGCGCAAGCGGCTCGCGATCACCTCGTCGCTCGAAGAGCTGCGGACCGGTCTCGACGAGCTGGACCTCGACCAGCCCTGGCCCGCCGGCGCCGACGGGCCCCGGGGCCGTACGTCCGGCAACAACCGGGTGGTGCTGCCGGACGGCTGGCTGAAGGACCCGTACGACTGCGCGGGCATCGGCGAGGACGCGGAGCTGGACACCTCCGGCGGCTGATCAGCCTCCCGAGGCGTGCGGTGTGGAGCCGTACGCCTTGAGGAAGCGGTCGCGGAACGCGCTCATCTTCCAGACGGGGGCGTCGCGGTCGGGCTTGAGGCCTTCCGTCCAGTTCCAGTCGGCGACCTTGTCGAGGACCTTCGGGTCCTTCGCGACGATCGACACCGGCACGTCCCGGCTGGCGCGGTTGCCGCTGACCCGGGCCATGGGCTGGTGGTCGCCGAGGAAGACCAGGACGGTGTCGTCGGTGCCGTAGCGCTCCAGCCACTGGGTGAGGCTGGTGACCGAGTACCGGATGGACTTGCCGTACTCCTGCCGGGATCTGGTGGTGTCGGTGATGATGTCGGCGGGCTTCTTGCCGGCCTTCTGGACGGCGTCGAAGACCGAGCCGTCGCCGAGTTCGTCCCAGCCGACCGTCTTCGGAATGGGGGCCCAGGGCTGGTGACTGGAGGTCAGGATGACGAACGACATCAGCGGCTTGTCGCGCTTCTTTCCGTGCACCTGGCGCTGGAACGCCTCCAGCGCGTACTGGTCGGGCATCGTCGACCAGCTGAACTTCGGGCCCCGGTAGCCCAGGTCGAAGGCGTCGTAGAGCTTGTCCAGGCCGTACCACTTCTCCTCCGGCCAGCCCTTCTGCACGCCCGGCATGACGCCCACCGTGTCCCACGCGCCGGTCTTCTGGAACGCCTTGGTGAGGGTGAGGTGGTCGCCCGCGGTGACCGTGCGGTAGCGGCGCTGGTTGTCGATCCACAGGCCGGACATGGTCGTGGAGTGGCCGAGCCAGCTGCTGCCGCCGTAGGTCGCCGAGGTCAGCCAGCCGCTGCGGGCGTGGAAGCCGGCCTTCGCCAGGGCCTCGGTGCTCGTGTCGAGGGTCCGGTCGACGCCGGGTGCCATGATCGGGTCCTCGATCGCGCTGCGGCCGTAGCTCTCGATGAAGGTGAAGATCACGTCCTTGCCGCGCAGGTCCGGCAGCAGTTGGTCGGGCGGAGTGTTGCCGAAGGTGTCCGCCTTCGACTGCCGCACGAACGCCGCCTCGTCCCGCAGCGACTCCACCGTCCGCTGCGCGTGCACCCGCAGGGCCCCGGCCCCGCGCTCGGAAGCGATCGGACCGCCGAACAGCGTCAGGCTCAGGGCGGAGCAGGTGACCCAGACGGTGCCGGCGAGCAGGGCGCCCTTGGTCGCGCGGAGCCGGTGGCGGGCCAGCGCCTCGGCGAGCCGGGTCGTCGCCGCGACCATGACGGCCGCCATGAGCAGGACGAGCACGACCGCGCCGACGGCGGCGGCGGTCGCGACGCCCGCGCCCAGCGTGTCCTCGACGTACGCCTGCGCGTCCGGGAGCAGGTCCCAGTCCAGCGCGGCGTTGAAGCCCCGGCCCAGGTACTCGTTGAACCCCATGTCGAGCAGGTTCACCGTGGTCAGCGCGGTGAGACCGAGCCCGTACAGCACCGCCGCCGCCAGCCGGGGCCGGCGCGGCAGCACCAGCATCACGACGGCCCCGATGACCGCCTCCGCCGGGATCCGCGCGAAGCTGTCCGGCTCGACGGCGGCGAGGGTGTTGGGCAGCAGCAGGGCACCGAGGACCAGAGCGGCGGCGAGGGCGGTGCTGGTCAGGTGGAGGGCGCGGGCGGCTCGGGGGTGACGGGTGCGCCAGGTGCGGAGACGGGTGAGCCGGGATCCGGGGGCGGGAGCCTCGGAAGTTTCCACGTCCTCTGCGACGGCCTGCTCCCACTCGCCACGCCCCGTCTCGGACTCGGCCCCCGAGCTGCCCGGCTGCGATGACTCGCTGAAGCGTGTGAAGACAGGCACCCGGAGGTCCTTCCCGTGCGGAACGCGGTGAGGTGGCGGACCCGCGTGGGGGTACGGGTCCGCCGCAGTTCCGTACGGGGCGTGCGGCAGGTGTGTTCAGCCCGCCGGGCCAGCGCTCGGCAAACTCCGGGCAAACGTTAGGGCCTGTCGTATGTGCCGGCGCTGACCGGCAAGGAAGTCGCCCATCCGCAGGAGGCCGGTGCGGCTACGGCGGGCTGGGCCGCCGGCACCGCCTCGCTACCGGACCCCGGAAGCAATCTCGCTCCACGCTGGCGAGACCAGTGTGGACCGGTTCACCGAGGTGACCTGGCGGCAGGGCAGCCTGGGGCTGGACCACTTCGAAGGCCGCTCCTGGCGCGGCCGGCACCACCACGTCACCCTCGTCACCGCAGTCCGGGCCTTCCTCACCCTCCGGGGGCTGGACCCAAAAGCCCACCACCTGCGGCCGCCCCCTTGCCAGACCCAGAATCAGACGAAGCACTACTGGTGGGGGCTGTAGCTCTGGCCCTTCCGTGCCGGGCGGTCAGGTTCGACGGGCTGACGTGCGGTCAAAGACGTACGGCTGCGGGATCTGTTCGGCGCGCGACGGCCACAGCAGGAACTGAGGGAGCTCGCGCTTCCCAGTTCCTGCCACGCGACGGCCCCGGCGGCTGGCCTCGTCCCCTCACAGCGCACCAGGATGCTCGGCCTGTGGTCCGCGATCGTGGCCACCTCCTCGGGTCTCGGCCCGACCGTCGGCGGCCTCATGGTCAGCGCCTTCGGATGGGAGTCCATCTTCCTGCTCAACCTGCCGATCGGTGCCATCGGCATGGTCATGACCTACCGCTACATCGCTGCGGTGGACAGCCGCGCCACCAAGCTCGCCGTCCCCGGCCACATCATCTGGATCGTCGCCCTGGCCGCCGTGAGCTTCGCTCTGATCGAAGGCCCGCAACTCGGCTGGACGGCCGACCCTGTCCTGGCCGCCTACGCCCTGATGGTCGCCGCCGCCACGCTGTTGACACTCCGCGAACGCCGGGCCGACAACCTGATCATGCCATGGCGGCTGTTCCGCGGCCCCGGATTCTCCGGAGCCAACCTCGTGGGCTTCCTGTTCAACTTCGCCCTCTTCGGCTCGACCGGGGACACCGCCGGCGCCACCGCGATGTTCCAGGCAACCCACCTGCTCCCGAACCGCTTCGGAGGACCGACCTGGACGCTGGCGGCGAGTACCGCTACGGCCTGACCCGCGCGGAAGACGGCTGGCGTATCAGTGCCCTGAGCATGAACATCATCTGGGCCACGACGGCGAACCCGTAGGCCTGGCCGTGGGGTCCTTCGCCTCGGTATCCCTCGACCCGCCCCGCAGTGCTGGCGGACCACCCCGACCGACGCCTGGCCGCACTGGGGGACGGCACATCGTCGGTCACCCACACCCCAGGCATGATCGCCCCGGACAGCCGCTGGGCAGACCGCCGCCGCACCGGCAGCGGATCCCGCGGTGACGGGCTCACGAACTGCTGCGGGGCCTGCATGTGCCCGTCCGGCAGCCGCGCGGCCATCGGCTGGATCCACTGGCGCCAACCGTCCAGCATCAGACCCCCGGAGACAACACTCGCCCCCGCCGCCGAGCCCGCCGCGGCAACGAACTCCGATAACTCCACCCCGGAGCCGTTCCGCTTCCCGCAACCTCATACCTGGGAAGACGCCCACCATCAGGCGCGATCACCCAAGTGACGAAGCAGCGCCAGGCCAACCGGCCCGGAGGGGCCCTTGCAAGCCCCCTCAGACGCCGCCGACCGCCGTGAGCAGCGCCAACGGGGCCGACGCCGACCGGGATTCACGCACGCACGCGTGCGGGTACGGCACCGGCTCGGGGTGGGTGCCACGGCCGTAGCCCGCGAGGACCTCCGGCAGCCGGTTGCCGGTCGCGCTCGCCGCGTCGACCAGGCCGCGGGCGATCGCGCGGGCCTCGTCGTGCAGCCCGTAGCGGGCCAGGCCCAGCGCGATCAGGGCGTTGTCGTGCGGCCAGACCGAGCCGCGGTGGTAGGAGAGCGGGTGGTAGGCGGGCTGGCCGGCGGCCAGGGTGCGTACGCCCCAGCCGGAGAAGAAGTCCGGTTCGAGCAGGCGCCGGCCGACCTGTTCGCCGTACTCCTTGTCCAGCAGACCCGACCACAGCAGATGCCCGGCGTCGGAGGCGAGCGCGTCGACCTGCCGGCCCCGGCCGTCGAGCGCGAGTGCCGGGAAGGAGTGCTCCGGCATCCAGAAGTCCCGCTGGAAACGGTCGCGCAGGTCACCGGCCGTCTGCTCCAGCAGGTCCGCGTACGTCCCGTCCTGCCACACCGTGCGCGCGAGCCACGCCGTGCGGCGCAGCGCGTCGTACGCGTAGCCCTGGGCACCCGCGGCCGTCACCGGGCCGTTGGGGCGGGTGCCTTCGGCGGAGCAGATGGCGCCGGGGGAGTCCTTCCAGTTCTGGTTGGCGAGTCCGCCCCGGTCGGCGCGGTAGGCGAGATAGCCGCGCGAGGTCAGGCCGCCGTGGTCGAGCATCCAGCCGACGGCCGCGCGGGCATGCCGCTCCAGACGGCGGGCCAGGCCGGTGTCGCCGGTCTGCTCCGTGTACGTCCCGAGCAGGACGAGGAACAGGGGCGTGGCGTCGACCGAGCCGTAGTAGCGGCCGTAGGGGACCTGGCCGAAGTGCGCCAGTTCGCCGTGCCGCACCTCGTGCACGATCTTGCCGGGCTGGGCGGCCTCGCTGGCACCGGCGTCCGTGGCCTGGGTCGCGGCGAGCGCGGGCAGGGTGGCGGCGGCCAGCCGCGGCCGGTAGGGCAGTGCGAACAGCGAGGTCAGCAGGGCGTCCCGGCCCAGCAGGGTCAGGAACCAGGGGGCACCGGCGGCCGGGACGCGCAGTTCCTCGCCGTCCGGGCCGGTCGCCGGGACCTGGAGCGCGGCCAGGTCGGCGAGGCCCCGGGCGCAGGCCGCGGACAGCTCCGGCCAGCCGGCCGGGAAGGCCACGCCCTCCGTGAACCGGCTCTCCCGGGCGAGGAGTTGCTCCTGGAGGGCGGCGGGGGAGCGGGGCACGCGCAGGGCGCGCTTGTCGCCGTGCGGGCGGGCCATGACTCGCAGGACCAGTTCGGCCGTGCCGTGCGGTTCGAGGTCCAGGGTCCACACCAGGCGGCGGGCGCCGGTGCCGGTCTCCTCCACGGCGTCCGGCTGGGGCTCGGCCGTCACGGTCGTGACGGACCGCCACTCGCCGCGTCGGTAGGTGAACTCCACGCCGTGCCCGAGGACCTGGCGGGAGCGGACGGCGCCGGCCTTCGTGTAGGTGCGGTGGTCGGAGCGCAGTTCGAACTGGTCGGTGAAGTCGGCGTCGGCGGTGACCGCGAGACGGACCGTCGTCGGCGCCGGGCGGTTGCTGCTGACCCGCAGCGACTCGACGAACGAGGCGTCTCCGACGGCCTGTTCGCGGAAGAGCGTGTACGCGGGCGGCTCGTCGCGGCCGCCGCGCGGGACGAGGACGCAGCGCGCGGTGTCCCCGTCGGCCACGGGCGTCAGTGTGTCGGGCACGGCCCCGTCGACGGTGAGCTGCCACCGGCTCAGGTGCCTCGCGTCCTGTACGAACATTCCGTCCGGGGCGCTGCCGCCCCGGTAGCCGCTGATGTCGCCGCGGTCGCCGACGGCGGCGAACGTCCCGCCGTGCACGAGCAGATGATGCCGGTCCGTCATCCCCGGCCCCCTCCCTTGATCGCCGTGACGCCGCTTCTGTCCCATGCGGGCCGGTCGTGCAGCAGGTCGAGCGTGAGCGCTGCCGTCCAGCCGAAGCCGGTGGCGCCGCAGGCCTGTGCGGTGTACGGGTCCACGTACTCCGCGAAGTCGGAGGCGCCCGCGGTGTGCAGGATCCCCTTGCGCAGGGCGTCGGCCCGGCCGCGCTCGCCGTGCAGCCGCAGCCCGCGCTCCAGCAGCCAGCTGGTGTTGAACCAGGCCGGGCCGCGCCAGTAGCGGTGCGGGTCGAAGGCCTCGCCGAGCAGGTCGTAGCTGGGCACCAGCCGGGTCGTGCCGCCGAGCCCGAAGTGCGGGCCGCTCAGGGTGCGCACCAGGGTGGCCGCGAGGTCTTGCGGCAGGCTCGGCAGCAGCAGCGGGACGAGCCCGGAGACACCGCGCTCGGGGATCAGCTCCCCGGCGCGCACGTCCCGGCACAGGAGCATCCCCGCCGTCGGCTCCCACAGCCGCTCCACCAGGGCGGCGGTGAGGCGCTCGGCGCGGTCCTGCCGGGCCGAGCCCGCCGCGCCCAGCTCGTGGGCGATCCGGGCCAGGGCGTACTCGGAGGAGATGAGCAGGGCGTTGAACGCCGGGTCCTCCACGGCGAAGTCGCCCGGTCCGTCCTGATACCCGCGATCCCGGTAGTCGGCCGCCAGCCGCACGTACCGCCCGTAGTCCAGATCCGTCGGCCGGTCCTCGGGGGAGCCGTGGGCGAGGTCGGCGCGGCGGAAGGAGCGGGCCGGGGCCGGAGTGACCCGGGAGAGCGGGCGGTCCCAGCAGGGGCTGTTGTCCATGCCCTGTTCCCAGGGGTGCACGACGGACACCAGCCCGCCCCCGCCCAGGTCGCGCCGGTGCAGCAGATACCGGTGCCAGGCCGCGAGCCGGGGATACACCCGGGTGAGGAAGCCGCGCGCCCGGGACAGCCCGGGGTCGGCGCGGTGCACCAGCCACGCGGCCAGCGCGTGGACCGGTGGCTGCACGATCCCGGAGGTCTGTACGGTGCGCGGGGCTCCCGCGGTGCTTCCCGCGGTCGAGGAGCGCCAGAAGTCGGGGCTCGGGAAGTACGCGTCGAGCGGGACGGAGGGGTTGAAGACGATGTGCGGGATCCGCCCGTCCGCCCACTGGGCCGCCAGCAGCGTCTCCAGCTCCGTCTGTGCCCGTAACGGCGACACGTGCCTCAGGCCGATCGCGATGAATGCCGAGTCCCACGACCACTGGTGCGGATACAGACCGCGCGAGGGCACCGTGGACGTGCCCGTCCAGCCGGCCTCCAGCACGGCGGCGGCCCTGACGTGCAGGGGTGACGCGGCACTGGACGGATCGTATGCAACGGTTCGTCCCGTGGGACGAGGGGCGCGTTGGGCGGTGCTGTCCACTCGGGGCTCTCCGAAAAGACGTCCGGCCGACCGGTTCGGCTGCGGCTACCGTGGGGTTACGTCTATTTAACACGCAAAACCCACTATGTAATGCAAGCTTGAGAAACACAAGGGGGTGTGCATGACCGGACGGCCCGTCAGAACGGGGCGAGGTGTCGGCCAGGCGAGCGCCGGCGAACTGCTCGAACTGGTGCGCAGTCGCCGCGCCGTGACCCGGGGTGCGCTCCAGCAGGCGACCGGACTGTCCCGGGCCACCGTCGGGCAGCGGCTCGACCGGCTCTTCCGCGCGGGCTGGCTGCGCGAGGGCGCCGGGGGGCCGGTGGACTCCCCGCTGGGCGGGCGCCCCTCCATCACCCTGGAGTTCGACGACGAGCACGCGGTGGTCCTGGCCTCCGACCTCGACACCCGGCACGCGCGGGCGGCCGTGCTGTCGCTGAGCGGCGAGATCCTGGCCGAGCACTCCGGCACCCTCGTCGTCGAGGACGGGCCGGACGCCGTGCTGGGAGAACTCGGCCGCTGGTTCGGCGAGTTGCTGGAGAAGACCGGCCGCGGCGCCGAGTCGGTGTGCGGGGTCGGCCTCGCGGTGCCCGGCCCGGTCGACACCGAGACCGGCCGTGTCGTCCAGCCGCCGATGATGCCCGGCTGGGACGGCTACGACATACGGAGCCGGCTGGCCCGGGCGCTCACCGAGCACACGGGCGCCGCCGAGGTGCCGGTGCTGGTGGACAACGACGCCAACCTCATGGCGTACGGCGAACAGCGCACCGGCTACCCCGACTGCTCCGCCTTCGTGCTGGTCAAGGTCTCCACCGGCATCGGTGCCGGGGTCGTGGTGGACGGCGCGGTGTTCCGGGGCATCGACGGGGGCGCCGGGGACATCGGGCACATCCGGGTGCCGGAGGGCGCCCAGACGCTGTGCCGGTGCGGTTCGTACGGCTGTCTGGCCGCTGTGGCGAGCGGTGGCGCGGTGGCGCGGCGGCTGGTGGAGGCCGGGGTGCCGGCGGCCTCCGGCGCGGACGTGCGGGACCTGCTGGCGTCCGGGCATCCCGAGGCGGTCGGTCTCGCCCGGGAGGCCGGGCGCCGGGTCGGGGACGTGCTTGCGACCGTCGTGACCCTGCTCAACCCCGGGGTGCTGATGATCGCCGGGGATCTGGCCGGAACTCCCTTCCTCACGGGCGTGCGCGAACTGCTCTACCAGCGGGCGCTGCCCCGCTCCACCGCCCACCTGGACGTCGTGACGTCACGGCTCGGCGAGCGGTCCGGGCTGGTCGGGGCCGGGGCGATGGTCGTGGAGCACCTCTACGCCCCCGAGCGGGTCGAGGAGCGGCTGCGCGCGCTCGGGGTATGACGGGGACATTTCGGTCCTGAGACGCGTCCGCATGGTGAAATCCCGTCGGCTGTGGCAGCGTGATTCTCGCCACCCTTGATAAGGGTTCCGCTCAGATGAGCGGATCTTGAGCGGCTGCACTTCTCCAAAGGGTGGCACTGAGTGCCACCCGTTGATCGTTCATCGAGCGAAATCAATCGTGCCGAACCTCGCTCATATGAGCGCCCAGCGGGGTTCAGGAAGGGTTCATGCGTTCAAGAAGTGAAAACGTGCGGCTGTGATCGCTTGCCGACCCTTGACTTTCGATCCGCTGGCGGCCGAGTGGTTACAGGCGTATGACGCGCGAGTGGACGTACCCAGACGCCTTTGATCTGGGTATGTTCCTCGCCGTCAGGGCAGCCACCGCGTCCTCGAGGAGTCGAGACCCGTGTCGGAAAACAAAGATCCCCACGTAGCTGAGCACGGTAAGAGCGTTGAGGGCGTGAAGTTCGTTTACGACTTCACCGAGGGCAACAAGGACCTCAAGGACCTCCTCGGGGGCAAGGGCGCGAACCTCGCCGAGATGACGAATCTGGGTCTTCCGGTCCCGCCCGGCTTCACGATCACCACCGAGGCGTGCAAGGTCTACCTGGACAGCGGCGAGGAGCCGGCGGCACTGCGTGACGAGGTGAGTGCGCACCTCGACGCGCTGGAGCAGCGCATGGGCAAGAAGCTCGGCCAGGCCGACGATCCGCTGCTGGTGTCGGTGCGTTCGGGCGCCAAGTTCTCCATGCCCGGCATGATGGACACCGTCCTCAACATCGGCCTCTCCGACAAGTCGGTGCAGGGCCTGGCCAAGCAGGCCGGTGACGACCGCTTCGCCTGGGACTCCTACCGCCGCCTCATCCAGATGTTCGGCAAGACCGTCCTCGGCGTCGACGGCGAGCTCTTCGAGGACGCGCTGGAGAAGGCCAAGGAGACCAAGAAGGTCACGGTCGACACCGAGCTGGAGGCCGCGGACCTCAAGAAGCTCGTCACCAAGTTCAAGAAGATCGTCAAGACCGAGGCCGGCCGGGACTTCCCGCAGGACCCGCGCGAGCAGATGGACCTCGCCATCCACGCGGTCTTCGACTCCTGGAACACCGACCGGGCCAAGCTCTACCGCCGCCAGGAGCGCATCCCGCACGACCTGGGCACGGCCGTGAACGTCTGCTCCATGGTCTTCGGCAACCTCGGCCCCGACTCCGGTACCGGTGTCGCCTTCACCCGCGACCCCGCCTCCGGCCACCAGGGCGTCTACGGCGACTACCTCCAGAACGCGCAGGGCGAGGACGTGGTCGCGGGCATCCGCAACACCGTCCCGCTCGCGGAGCTGGAGCAGATCGACAAGAAGTCGTACGACCAGCTGATGCAGATCATGGAGACGCTGGAGAACCACTACAAGGATCTCTGCGACATCGAGTTCACCATCGAGCGCGGCGTGCTGTGGATGCTCCAGACCCGCGTCGGAAAGCGCACCGCGGGCGCGGCCTTCCGGATCGCGACCCAGCTGGTGGACCAGGGCCTGATCGACGAGGCCGAGGCGCTCACCCGCGTCAACGGCGCCCAGCTCGCGCAGCTGATGTTCCCGCGCTTCGACGAGAGCGCGAAGGTCGAGACGGTCGGCCGGGGCATCGCGGCATCCCCGGGCGCGGCGGTCGGCAAGGCCGTGTTCGACTCCTACACGGCGGTCAAGTGGTCGCGTTCTGGCGAGAAGGTCATCCTGATCCGCCGCGAGACCAACCCCGACGACCTGGACGGCATGATCGCCGCCGAGGGCATCCTGACCTCGCGCGGCGGCAAGACCTCCCACGCGGCCGTGGTCGCGCGCGGCATGGGCAAGACCTGTGTCTGCGGCGCGGAGGAGCTGGAGGTCGACACCAAGCGCCGCCGGATGACCGTGCCGGGTGGGCACGTCGTCGAGGAGGGCGACGTCGTCTCCATCGACGGCTCGACGGGCAAGGTGTACCTCGGTGAGGTACCGGTCGTGCCGTCCCCGGTCGTGGAGTACTTCGAGGGCCGGATGCACGCCGGTGCCGAGGACGCCGGCGAGCTGGTCGAGGCGGTCCACCGCATCATGGCGTTCGCCGACCGCAAGCGCCGCCTGCGCGTGCGGGCCAACGCGGACAACGCCGAGGACGCGCTGCGCGCCCGCCGCTTCGGCGCCCAGGGCATCGGCCTGTGCCGCACCGAGCACATGTTCCTCGGCGACCGGCGCGAGCTGGTGGAGCGGCTGATCCTGGCCGACACCCAGGCCGAGCGCGAGGAGTCCCTCAAGGAACTGCTGCCGCTCCAGAAGCAGGACTTCGTCCAGCTCTTCGAGTCGATGGACGGCCTCCCGGTCACCGTCCGCCTCCTGGACCCGCCGCTGCACGAGTTCCTGCCCGACATCACCGAACTGTCGGTGCGGGTCGCCCTCGCCGAGTCCCGCCAGGAGCCGCACGAGAACGAACTGCGCCTGCTCCAGGCCGTGCACCGGCTGCACGAGCAGAACCCGATGCTGGGTCTGCGCGGGGTGCGCCTCGGCCTGGTCATCCCGGGCCTGTTCACCATGCAGGTCCGGGCGATCGCCGAGGCGGCCGCCGAGCGCAAGGCCGCCAAGGGCGATCCGCGCGCCGAGATCATGATCCCGCTCGTCGGCACGGTGCAGGAGCTGGAGATCGTGCGCGAGGAGGCCGACAAGGTCATCGCCGAGGTCGAGGCGGCCTCGGGCACGCAGCTCAAGCTGTCCATCGGCACGATGATCGAGCTGCCGCGCGCCGCCCTGACCGCCGGTCAGATCGCCGAGGCGGCCGAGTTCTTCTCCTTCGGCACGAACGACCTGACCCAGACGGTGTGGGGCTTCTCCCGGGACGACGTGGAGGCCAGCTTCTTCACCGCGTACCTGGAGAAGGGCATCTTCGGCGTCTCCCCGTTCGAGACGATCGACAAGGACGGCGTCGGCTCCCTGGTGAAGCTCGCCGCCAAGGCCGGCCGCGAGACCCGCCCGGACCTCAAGCTCGGCGTCTGCGGCGAGCACGGCGGTGACCCGGAGTCGGTCCACTTCTTCCACGAGGCGGGACTCGACTACGTCTCCTGCTCCCCGTTCCGCATCCCGGTGGCCCGCCTGGAGGCGGGCCGGGCGGCGGTGCAGTCGCAGGGCAGCGACCACCGGTAGACCGTGGCCCGCGCGGGACCACCTCACCGTGGCCCGCGCGGGGCCGCTCAGGACCCGGAGCCGTCGGCGGTCCCCGACCCTCACCGATCGCGGCGGCTCCGGAGCACGGGAGAAGGGGCGGCACCTTGTGCGGAGGTGCCGCCTCACTCCATTTCGCCCCCTGTGCCGCGACCTGATCCAAACGACAGGCCCCGGCGGCCAGGCGCGCACGGGTTGCGGGGTGCGGTCACCGGGGCAGCCCTTCCCGCAGGCAGACGACGGTCCCCGTCAGGGCTGCCCTGTGCAGGGCGGCGAGGGCCGGCAGCGGGGGCATGAGCGGGGTGGACTCCAGGTCGGAGAGGACGAACAGGCCGTCCTGGTCGTGCTCGCCGCTGCGCCTGACGGTCTGTCCCGGGGCGAGGCGGCCGCCGTGGAAGAAGAAGTCGATCATCGGGCCCGTGCCCTTCACATCGGCCCGGTGGTCGTAGCCGATGAACCGGGGCTCCCGGTCCAGGACGATGCCGGTCTCCTCGTGCAGCTCCCGGCACGCGGCGCCGAGGGGGTCCTCTCCGTGGTCGAGCATGCCGCCCGGCAGCCCCCAGAGCCCGGCGCCGGGCTGGCCCTCGGCGTAGCGCAGCAGCAGGATCCGGTCCTCGGCGTCGAGGAGCAGCACGCACGCCGCGACGATGGACTGCGGCAGGGTCTTGACCCACTCGTCACGCGGCAGCACGCGCGGTACGTCGGTGGCGGGCACGGTCGTGTCCACGGTGATGTTCCTTCCGTCGGCCGGGCAGCCCGGGACGAGCTGCCCAAACGGTGGAACGGCCGGACGCGCCGATGGTCACCGGCGTACTCGTGTCACGTGTCGCAGGCGACCCCGTCGTTGTCGCGGTCCAAGCGGGAGGCGTAGCCGGGTTCACCCCGGTGGATGGGGGCGGCGCCGGCGGCACGGACGGCGTCGCAGTTGGCGTAGTAGACGTCCGCCGAGCCCCCTGAGCCGCCCGAACTGCCCGAACCACTGTCGTCGGAGCCGCCGCCCGTGGCCGGTCGTGCGGTGACCGTGGTGGTGGCTCTGACGGTCTTGGTGGCGGTGACCGTGGGAGCGGGTTCCGGCTTCTTCGCGAGCGGTGTCGCGGTGGCGGTGGTGGTCGCGGTGACCGTGACGGTCGGCTGCGGCTTCGCGGCCGCCGGCTTCGCGTCGGCCGTCGTGTCGCCGGAGGCGCCGATGCCGACGCCGATGAACCAGGCCAGGCCGAGGGCGGGCAGCACGTAGCGCTTCCGGGCCCAGCGGGGCGCCGGGCGTGCGGGCTGCGGCGCGGGCGGCATGGGATACGGGTTGGCGTGCGGGCCGGTGTACGGATTGGTCATGGTCATCCCCCCAGTGGTGGTGCGTGAGGGGATGACCGTAGGTCCGAGCGGCCCCGGATGAGGGAGAGGTGACCATTTTGTGATGGTCACGTGAAGGAGAGTTGTGCGGCTACGAGCGGAAGGGGCCCTTCACCTCGTAGGTGATGCCGCCCGAGGAGCTGCCGCTGGTGCCGCGCTGGCTGGAGAAGTACAGGCGGGTGCCGTCCGGGGAGAAGGCCGGGCCCGTGATCTCCGAGCCGGACTGGCCGTCGACGCGGAGGAACGGGGCCACCACGTCGGCGGGGGTGATGACGCAGATCTCCATGTTTCCGCCGTCCTCGGCGACGAAGAGGTCGCCGGAGGCGGAGCCGGTGACGTTGTCGACGCCGGTGAGGGGGGCCGTGCCGCTCGTCACCAGGGAGTCGTCGTAGGCGAGTTCGATGGTCTGGGCGGCGGCGTTGTACTGCCAGACGCGGTTGTCGCCCTTCGTGGTGAACCAGCAGGTGTCGTCCGCGTAGTAGCAGCCCTCGCCGCCGTTGAAGTGCTTGGCGCCGGAGACCTGGCCGCGGGTGGCGGTCGCGCCGGAGGGGTCGGGAACCCGGGCCCAGGTGACCGGGCCGCTGGTGCCGCTGCCCGCCACCAGGACCTCCAGCGTGCCGGCGGCCAGGTCGCCCCAGGTCGTCGGGCGGAAGCGGTAGAAGCAGCCGTCCGTCACGTCCTCCGTCAGGTAGATGACCTGGCGGACCGGGTCGGCCGCCGCCGCCTCGTGCTTGAAGCGGCCCATGGCGTCGCGGCGCACCGCCGCCTTCACGCCCCAGGGGTCCGTCTCGTAGACGTAGCCCCGGTCCACCTCCTCGCAGGACAGCCAGGTGTTCCACGGCGTCTTGCCGCCCGCGCAGTTCTGACGGGTGTTGGACAGGATGCGGTACGCGCCGGTGATCGCGCCGGTCGAGGAGAACCTCACCGCGCTCGCGCCGCCCGACGGGTTGATCTCGGAGTTGGAGACATAGATCCAGCCCGTGCCGTCGGCGTAACAGGCGCCGCCGTCCGGGGCGTTGTGCCAGGTGTACGACGTGGTCCCGACCCGCTGGCCCGACCGGGCGATGACCCGGCTGGTGAAGCCGCTGGGGAGCCTGACGCCGTTGGCGTCCGGGGAGCCCAGCGGCCCGTAGGGGCCGGTGCCGGGCTGGGCCGGGGCCGCGTACGCGGCGCCGCGCCACAGGGTTCCGCCGAGGGCGGCCGAAGTGCCGCCGAGGACGGCCGCACGCAGGAGGCTACGACGTTCCACTCTCACTCCAAGAGGTGCCGTACCGCCCTGCCGCCGGTCGACGGCAGGGTTGTGCGTGGGGGGAGGCGGGAGGGACGCTAAACGGGCAGGGTTGACGGGGCATGGACAACTCGTGGCCGTGGGGCGGCAGGCTCACGCGGGCAGCGCCGGGACCTCCCGTCTCCGGCCGCCCCTCGGCCGGTCCGTGCCCGGTCCGTGCCCCTCGGCCGGCGGGCGTACGGACGGCAGCCGGATCACCACGTCCAGGCCGCCCGTCGCCGCCGCGTGCAGGGTCGCCTCGCCGCCACTGGCGTGGGAGAGGCGCTGCACCAGGGCGAGACCGAGTCCCGAGCCGCCCTTGGGAGCGCCCGGGGCGCGCCAGAAACGGTCGAAGGCGCGGGCCCGCTGCTCCTCCGTCATGCCGGGGCCCTCGTCGGTGACGTGCAGGTCGACCCAGCGGGGGCGGCTGTCGCGCAGGGCGCGGCGGGGCGGGGCCGGCGTCCGCAGCTCGATCGTGACGGTGCTGCCGGGCGGGGACGCCCGCAGGGCGTTGGACAGCAGGTTGTCCATGATCTGCTCGACGGCTCCCGGCACCGCGAGCACCGGGCCGACGCTGCCCGCGAAGAGCACGAGGGAGACGTCCGCCCGGGCGAACAGCGGCTGCCAGGTGCGGTGCCGTTCCGCGCAGACCGCGCCCAGGTCGACGGTGGCGGGGATCGCCGCGTGCTCCTCCAGCCGGGCCATGGCCAGCAGGTGCTCGACCATCCGGGCGAGCCGGTCCGTCTCCGTGACGGCGGCGGTGAGGCTGCCCCGGGCCCGGGCGGCGACGTCCGGCTCAAGGTTCTCCAGGCGCAGCCGCAGTGCCGCGAGCGGGGTCTTCAGCTGGTGGGAGGCCTCGCCGGCGAACGCCCGCTGGGAGGCGAGCAGATGGGCGAAGCGGGCCGCGGTGCGGTTGAACGCCGCGGCCAGGCTCCGTACTTCCGGTGGGCCCTTCGTGATCGTCACCGGGGTGAACCGGCCGCCGCCCTCCGCCAGCTCGTGCGTCGCCCGCTCCAGTTCACGGATGGGGCGGCCGGCCCAGCGGGCGAAGGCGAAGCCGACCACGGCCACCGCCGTCAGCACCGCCAGTCCGCCCAGGGCGAGCAGCAGCCACACGTGGTGGACCCGCTCGTGCACCGTCCGCGTGGGCACCGTCAGCCACACGGCACCCACCGGCCGCGCCTCCTGGCCGACCGGCGCGGCCACCGACAGGTACTCGACCCCGCCGATCGTGGAAGTGCGCACATCCACCGTCGAGGTGCCCCGCAGCGCGGCCGCGATGCCCGGCCGGTCGGCCAGGGCGCCGGATACCGAGGTGTCCATCGGGTGCGAGGTGGCGAGCGGCACGCCGGAAGCGCCGACGATCACCACCTTCCCGCCGATGCGCTCCGCGCAGTGCTCCACCCGGGCGGGCAGGTCACGCTCGGCCCGCCCCGCCGCGAGGGACAGCGCGGCGTACGCGGAAACCGACTCGGCCTCCTCCTTCGCCGCGTTGACCACCTGCTCCCGCTCCCCGCGCGAGTAGACGAAGCCCAGCGGGATCTCCAGGCAGAGCAGCACCAGCGCGGCGAGACTGAGGTAGCTGAGCAACAGCCGACGGGTCATGGAGAGGCCACCTGCGGGGCGTTCGGCCCGGTGTGCACCGCCAGCCGGAAGCCCACGCCCCGCAGTGTCCTGATCCACGCCGGGTGCCCCAACTTGCGGCGCAGCGCGGCCACATGGACGTCCAGTGTCTTGGTCGGGCCGTCGTAGTGGGGATCCCAGACCCGGTCGAGGATCTGCTGGCGCGAGTAGACCGCGCCCGGGTCCTCGCTGAGGAGCGCCAGCAGGTCGAACTCCTTGGGGGTGAGCAGCACGGGGGAGTCGCCGACCCAGACCTGGCGGGTACGGCGGTCCACCACGAGCGGGCCCGGGTCGTGCGGGGGATCGGGGGCCGGATCGTACGACGGTGTGGCAGGGGGGTCGTAGGAGAGGGCCGGGGCCGGCTCGTACGTGGGGGAGGGGGCCGGTTCGTAAGGCGGCGGTGGCTCGGGGGTGCCGGGCGCGGCCGGTGTGTTCGGTGTGCCCGGAGTCTCGGGGAACGGCTGCTGGGTGCGCTGCGTGCGGCGGGTCACCGCCCGGACGCGGGCCACCAGTTCCCGCACGCTGAACGGTTTCGCCAGGTAGTCGTCGGCGCCCAGCTCCAGCCCCAGCACGCGGTCGGCCTCCTCGCCGCGGGCACTGAGGATGACGATGGGCACGTCCGAGACCTGCCGGATACCGCGGCAGACGTCGATGCCGTCCATGTCCGGCAGTCCCAGGTCGAGCAGGACGACATCGTTGTACGGGCCTCTCAGCCCGTCCGCGCCGGTGGCGACGTGGTCGACCGTCAGCCCGAAGTGGCCGAGCCCTTCGGTGAGCGGCTCGGCGATCGTCTCGTCGTCTTCGATGAGCAGCACTCGTAGGCCCATACGTCCTGTCTCTCCGTGAAACCGGCATGAATCCGGGCAGCGTGAATTCGCATGGTCCGCCCTGGAGTTCACACGCTACAAGATGACCGTTCGTCTGGGTATCCGGACAAAGAATGTTCAATTCCTGGCCGGGCTCTGGAGTTCGCTTAACCTTCCTCTGTACGTCGTCCGTCTACGGTGGGGCGCATCGAAGGAAATAGCAGCTCAGGAGGCCAAGTTGAAGGCATTGCTGGACCGTGCCCGCACATTCAGGACGCGCGTCGATTTCGACAGCGGCGAATACCGGAAACTGGCCGAAGGGCAATATCCGGAGGCGCTGTTCATCACCTGCTCGGACTCCCGGGTCATACCCGCACTCATCACGGGCGCACGACCCGGTGAGATATTCGAGCTACGTAACGCGGGCAATATCGTGCCGCCCTACGGACGGCCCGGGGCCTCGGGAGAGGCGGCCACCATCGAGTACGCACTGGAAGTGCTCGGGGTTCAGGACATCGTGGTGTGCGGTCACTCACACTGCGGCGCGATGGGCGCGCTGAAGTCCGGCGACGACCTGTCCGCCCTGCCCGGCGTGGACGCCTGGCTCCACATCGCCCGCCCGGAACTGGCCCCCGTGCTGGAGTCCGCACCGGACGACCCGTCGCTGCCGGAGGTGTCCCAGGGCAACGTCGTCAACCAGCTCGCCGCGCTGCGGAGTTACCCGGTGGTGCGACAGCGGCTCGACGCGGGCCGGCTGCGCCTGCACGGCTGGTACTACGAGGTCGACACGGCGTTCGTCTACGAACTCGGTGACGACGGCGCCTTCCGGGTGCATGCCGCGTGAGCGGGGCGCATGCGCGGGGGCGGGTACGGGGTGGCGCCGCGCGGGGTGGCCGGGCGGCCGGTCCGGCGGGAGACGCGGCGGCGGGCTGGGGCACGGCTGGTTCCGACGGGGGCGCTGCGGAGTGGGGCTCGGGCGGTTCCGCGGAGGGCTCGGGCGACTGGGGAGCGGGTGGCTTCGCGGGGGGCTCGGGCGACTTGGGAGCGGGCGGTCGCGGTGAGGGCGCGGCGGGTTGGGGGTCGGCTGGTTCCGACGGGGGTGCTTCGGGCCGGGGGTCGGGCGGTTCTGTCGAGGGCTCGGGGGACTGGGGGCCGGGCGGTCGTGGCGAGGGCGCGGCGGGTTGGGGGTCCGCTGGTTCCGACGGGGGTGCCGCGGAGTGGCTGACGAGCGGTTCCGCGGAGGGTGCGGCGGACTGGGAGTCCGGCGGCTCCGCGCGGAGCTCGGGGGACTGGCAGGCGGGTGGTCCGGTGCGTGGTTCGGCCGAAGCTGCCGGGGGCCGGCCGCCGGGCGGACCGCCGGGCGGTGTGATGGGAGGCCGGTCGGGTGGCCCCGGCGGTGGCCTGGTCGGGGACCGGGCGGGGGGTGCTGTGCGTCGGCGGTCGGGCGGACCGCCGGGCGGTTTCATGGGCGGCCGGTCGGGTGGCCCGGGGGACGGCCTGGCGGGGGACCCGGCGGGAGGTGCTGTGCGTCGGCGGTCGGATGGACCGGCGGGCGGTTTCATGGACAGTCGGGTGGGGGGTGCGAGTCGGCGATCGGCCGGCCCGTACGGCGAACCGGCCGGCGGTTCGGCCGGAGGGGCCGCGGTCGGTGTGCTGGGCGGGCTGATCAGCCGTGTGGCGGGTGGTGCCAAGGGCGGCGGGGGTGGCAAGGCCCGGGCCAAGGCTGACCTCGTCACCGACATCACCGCCTCGCTCGTCGTCTTCCTCGTCGCCCTGCCGCTGTGCATCGGTGTCGCCGTCGCCTCCGGCGTGCCCGCCGAGCTCGGGATCATCTCCGGGGTGATCGGCGGTCTGGTCGTCGGCGCGGCACGCGGCAGCACGCTCCAGGTCAGCGGGCCGGCCGCCGGTCTCGCCGCGCTCGTCGCGGAGACCGTCGCCGAGGTCGGCGTGGCCATGCTCGGCGTGATCGTGCTGTTCGCCGGCCTTCTCCAGATCATCCTGGGACTGGTGCGGCTCGGCCGGATGTTCCAGGCCATCTCCGTCGCCGTCGTCCAGGGCATGCTGGCCGGCATCGGCGTGCCGCTGATGTTCAGCCAGGCCTATCCGATGGCCGACGCCAAGGCCCCCGGCACGGCGATCGAGAACATGGCCGGCATCCCCGGACTGCTGGCCGGGATCCTGACCGACCCGCAGGCGATGATCGCTACGCTGCTCGGCGTCGTCACGATCGTGCTCAGCTTCGTGTGGAAGAAGGTGCCGGGCCCGGCCGGGAAGATCCCGGCCGCGCTGGTCGCCGTGGGCATCGGCATCGTGGTCGCCGCGCTGCCCGGCGTGGACGTGAAGACGCTCCAGGTGGGCAACCTGCTCGCGTCCGTGTCGGTGCCCGGGCCCGAGCAGTTCGCCGGACTCGCGGACGGGGCGATCCTCACCGCCATCCTCACCTTCACGGTCATCGCGTCCGCCGAGAGCCTGTTCACGGCCGCCGCGGTGGACCGTATGCACAGCGGCCCGCGCACCCGCTACAACACCGAGCTGATCGCCCAGGGCGCCGGGAACACCGTCGCCGGCCTCCTCGGCGCGCTCCCGATCACCGCGGTCGTGGCCCGCAGTTCGGCCAACGTCCAGGCGGGGGCCAAGACCCGGCTCTCCCGCACCCTGCACGGCCTGTGGCTGCTCGCCTTCGCGCTGCTGCTGCCGCAGGTGCTCGCGCTGATCCCGATCTCGGTGCTCGCCGGTGTCCTCGTGCACAGCGGCTGGAAGCTGTTCGGGCCCGCCGAGTTCCCGAAGATGTGGCGGCAGGACAAGGGCGAGTTCGCGGTGATGACGCTGACCACACTGGTCATCGTGGTGACCGCGCTGCTCGAGGGCGTACTGATCGGCCTCGCCGCGGGGATCGTGCTGGCCGCGCTGCGGATGTCCCGGACCGCGATCCGCCAGCACGTCGAGGACGACACGGCGAAGGTCGTCATGGCCGGCAACGCGACGTTCCTGCGGCTGCCGAACGTGATCGAGGCGCTGGAGGCCGCCGCCGCGGCCGGGAAGCCGAGGATCCGGCTCGACCTGACCGGCGTGACCCACCTGGACCACGCCTGCCGCAACCAGGTCGAGGAGTTCACCGCCCAGCAGCGGGGGCTGGGGCTGCGGGTGGAGCTGCTGATGCCGGGGGAGGCGGAACCGGCCGGCGACCGGGCCGCTGCACCGCCCGCCGGAGACACCCAGGCACCGCTGCCCAAACGGCCCATCGCGGCGATGGCCGAGGAACCGTGGGGCGAACCCGTGGGAGACCCGGCCCCGCCCTCTCCCTGGCCCACCGCCGACGCCGAGTGGTTCTACCTCGACACCCGGCCCCTCCCGGACGACCAGCGGTCGAGCCCGGTGGGCTGACGGAGCGGCCGGGAGCCGGTGGCCCGGGCCCGCCTCGCCTCCAGGCCTCCTCGTAGGCTGGATCGCGGCCACCGACGGAGGGAGCCTGCCATGCCAGGCTGGAACACACAGGACATCCCGGACCAGAGCGGCCGCGTCGCCGTCGTCACCGGCGCCAACAGCGGGATCGGGTTCGTCACGGCACGGGAACTGGCCCGCAAGGGCGCGCGGGTGGTGCTCGCGTGCCGCAGCGAGGCCCGGGGCGAGGCGGCCGTGGACCGGCTCCGTGCGGAACTGCCCGAGGCCCAGGTGGAGCTGGGGCGGCTCGACCTCGGGGACCTCGCCTCCGTCCGCGAGTTCGCGGCAGGTTTCCCGTACGAGCGACTGGACGTGCTCGTCGACAACGCCGGGGTGATGGCGCTGCCGTACGGGACGACGGTGGACGGCTTCGAGAGCCAGTTCGGGGTCAACCACCTGGGGCACTTCGCCCTCACCGGCCTGCTGCTGCCCGCGCTGCTGGCGGCGCCGGGGGCCCGGGTCGTGGTCGTCTCCAGCGGGATGCACGCCCTCGCCAACATCGACATCAACGACCTCAACAGCGAGCGGCGCTACCGGCGCTGGATCGCCTACGCCCGTTCCAAGACGGCCAACCTGCTGTTCACGCACGAACTGGCGCGCCGGGCCGCGGCGCACGGCACGGACCTGGTGGCGGCCGCGGCCCACCCCGGGTACGCGGCCACCAACCTCCAGACCACCGGACCGCTCGCCGAGGGGCGCCCGGCCGCCGAGCGGCTCGTGCGGATCGCCAACCGGGTCGCCGCCCAGCCGGCCGAGGCGGGCGCGCTGCCGATCCTCTACGCCGCGACAGCACCCGGCGTACGGCCCGACTCCTTCACCGGCCCGCACATCGCCATGTGGCGCGGGGCGCCCGCACCGTCCTGGCGGGCGCCCTGGACCCTCAACGACACGGCGGGGCAGCGGCTGTGGGCCGCGTCCGAGGAGCTCACCGGGGTGACGTACGACGCCCTGAAGGCATGACGCTCACAGGGACACGGCCACCGCGTTGAACGTCGTCTCCGGCGTCTGCGGGCTGGTGAAGCGGGCGTTGACCAGGTAGAGGCGGTTGCCGAAGCGCGCGGCGGTCGCGGGGACGTCGAAGCGCGGGTCGGTGATCGTCCTGCTCAGGGTCGCCGTAGTGGCCTTCTCGTCGAGGTGCCAGACGGTGATCTTGTTCAGGCGATTCTGGACGACGTACAGGGTGCGGCCGAGACGGACCAGGCCGTCGCCGCCTGTCACGTCGGTGCCGCCCTCCAGCGCGATCCTCGTGGCGTGGCCGGTCCCGAGGCCGACGTTGTACAGCTGCCCGGCGTTGACGACGATCAGCCCGCGGCCGTCGGGGGTGGTGACCAGGCCGTTGGCGCTGTTGGTCCCGGCCGGCGCCTGCACCCACTCGCCGGTGAGTTCGAGGGCGCGGGCCTCGCCCGCGCGGCCGCGCGGGACGCCGTGGAGGACCGCGTCGCGGGAGTCGGTGAACCAGGCGCGGTCCCGGTGCAGGACGACGTCGTTGATGAAGGGGGCGGCGTCCTGGGTGAGCCGGTACGTGGTGAGCAGTTCGCCGCTGCGCGAGTCGACGATCCTCGCGGTTCCCCCGGCGCCACCGGCCACGTAGAGCAGGCCGTCACCGTCCAGCTTCAGCCCGATGGACGCGAGACCGGTGGCGCCCTCGTGCAGGACCTCGCCCTTGCCGGTGCGCAGGTCGGTGCGGTAGATGGCCCCGTCGGCGCGGGAGCCCATGTAGGCGTACGGCCCGCTGCCTATGGTGATGCCCTCGGGGAGCCAGCCGTCGGGCAGCGGGAACTCGGTGGGCCAGGCGGTGCCGGGGGCTGCCTGTGCCGTGCCGGTGCCGGCGGTCGCCGCGAGCGCGGCGACGGCCCCGCCGAGCACGGTGCGCCGGGACGGCCGGGGGTGGTTCCGGGTCATGGTCGGGCCTTTCGTGAAGGTGGGGGCGTGACTCGACGCACCCGATGAAACGCCAAGTGGCCCTTGAGGCGCGCCGAGTCGGCGAACTCGACAGGAACTCGACAGCGCGCGTCCCGTGCGGGTCAGTGCACGATGGACACGATCCGGCACACGGCCTCGGCGAGCCGCCGATCGCCCTGGACGCGGGCCCGGGCGAGGGCGGGGCCCGGCTCGATGCCGCGCGTGCACAGCCGCCACGCCGTCTCCGCGTCCAGTTGTACGGCGGAGGCGGGCCGCCCCTGCGGTCCCTCGCCCAGGGACCAGCCGCCCGCCTCGGCCGTCACGGTCCACACTCCCCCTCCCGGCCCGGTGACCGTCACCTCCACCTGGGTACCGCCCGGCGCCTGGGTGTCCCGCAGGGTGTGCGGCAGGGCCCGCATGAAGGTGTCCAGGACGACGGACAGGGCCCGCGGACCGGCGTCGGTGTCCAGCCCGACCGCGTGCCGGATCTGCTGCCGGTGCGTCCAGTACTCGGTGAACTCCCGGGCGCAGTCGAGCCACATGGGCGCCGGGTCGGCCCCGGCCCAGGACACGCCGAGCGACGGCGTGGCCGGGTCCGTGGCGGCGAAGCGGTCCGCCAGTTCGGCACCGGCTCGCTCCAGGGCATCGACGAGTGAGGCGGAGTCGACGTCCCGGTGGCGCTCGACCCACTCCTGGTTGGCGCGGTGGATGAACGCCTCCAGGGTCTCTCCCGGCGCGGGAGCGCCCGGATCGCGGCTGCCGAGGCGGGCGGCGCAGTCACCGAGGACGTGCGCGGTGACGTCGTGGACGGTCCACCCCGGCACGGCGATCCGCGCCCACTCCGCCGGCCCGAGCCCCCTCAGCAGCCCGAGCAGGGCCTCCAGTTCGGGACCGAACAGCGCGCGGGCGTCGATCGGAGGGCCCAACCAGGTGAGCGCGGGCCCGTCGTTCGGCTGCGTGACCATGCGCCCAGCCTGCCAGGAGCACAGGCCGCCCGCGATGCCGTTCCGTGCTCAGGCCGTGGAGCCGCCGTCCACCACCAGGTCCGTGCCCACCACCGATGCCGCGTCGTCGGAGGCCAGGTACAGCACGGCCGCCGCTGTCTCCTCGACCGTGGAGACCCGGCCGAGCGGGACCGCGGTCCGCATACGCTCCGCGCGTTCGGCCTCCGTCTCGCCCGGCTTGAGCGACATGGGCGTGGCGGTGGCGCCGGGCGACACGGCGTTGATGCGGACACCGTCGGCGATGTGGTCCAGGGCGGCGCCGCGGGTGAGGACCGACACGGCCGCCTTGGTGGCGCCGTAGGCGGTGGTGCCGGGGATGCGGCCGTGGACGCCGATCCGGGAGGCGATGTTGACGATGGCGCCGCCGGCGGGCTGGGTGCGCATCTGGCGCACCTCGGCCTGCAGGGCGAGCAGGACACCGGTGACGTTGATGTCGAGCATCCGGCGCCAGGCGTCCTCGGGGACGTCCGCGACGGGCTGCCCGCCGGCCTCCAGGACGCCCGCGTTGTTCACCGCTACATCGAGCGAACCGAAGTGGTCCACGGCGGCGTCGACGAGGGCCTGGACGTCGTCGGCGCGCGTCACGTCGGCGGTGACGGCCAGGGCCTTGCCGCCTGCCGCCTCGACCAGGGCCTTCGTCTCGTCCAGGGGTTCGCGACGGCGCCCGGCTACGACGACGTTCGCGCCCTCCGCGGCGAACGCGAGCGCGATCCCGCGTCCGATGCCGGATCCGCCGCCGGTGACGAGTGCGGTCCTGCCGGTGAAACGGTGGGTCATGATCTCCCCTATTCTTGACTGATCGGTTCAGTATGAGGGCGTGAAAAAGGCGCCCTCGCGGGCGCCCGGTTCTCAGTCGAGCAGTGCCAGGGCCTGTTCCGCCGCATCCCGGACCCGGGCCGGGTCCGCCGACGCCTTGCCGACGACCCGCAGTCCCTGCATCAGGACGAGCAGCATCCGGGCCAGAGCGCGCGGATCGCGGCCCTCGTCCGGTTCGCCCTGTGCCTGCGCCCGGAGCAGGGCCGAGTGCAGCAGGGTCTCCAGCTGGCCCCAGCTGTGCTCCACGCGGCGGCACGCGGCCGTGTCGTGCGGGGCCGGCTCGGTGGCTGTGTTGGCGACGAAGCAGCCGGTCAGGCGGCGTTCGTCGGCCGCGGACTCGGCGGCGAAACGGCGCACCACCGCCCGTACGGCGGGCAGGGCCGGCCCCGGCCGGGACAGCTCCCGCAGCAGTTGCGGGTCACAGGTCTGCCGGTAGCGGTCCAACGCCTTCAGGTACAGCTCGTGCTTGTTGCCGAAGGTCGCGTAGATGCTGGCGCGCCCGATGCCGAGGTGCTCGATGAGGTCGGACATCGACGTCGCCTCGTAGCCGCGCCGCCAGAACAGCTCAAGAGCTGCCTGCAGCGCGGCGTCCGGATCGAACTCCTTGGTCCTGGCCACGCAACGGAGCCTAGGATTTTCTGGAACGACCGGTCAAGTCGGCCGGGGTTCCGCCTACTCGGCCGGGTGGGACAGTTCCATGTCGTGGCCGTCCACGCCGCGGCCGCTCACCGTCAGCGCTGTGGCCACCGGGGGGTAGCCGGTCGCGATGACCGTGTACTCGCCGCTGTCCAGGTCGGTGAAGGCGTAGGCGCCGTCCGACTCGGTGACGGCCGTGCCGACCACATTGCCCGCCGCGTCCACCAGTGTCACCCGGGCGTCCGCGAGAGGGCCGTGCGGGGACCGTACGACGCCCTGGAGATGGGCGCCGAAGTCGAGGTCGACCTCGATGTGGGTGGCCCCGCTGCCGCCGATCTCGACGGGCAGGGCGCGCGGGCGGAACCCGGCGGCGTTCACCGCGACGGTCACCGTCCCGGCCGCCACCTCGCCGAAGGAGAACTCGCCCTGTTCGCCGGTGGCCTGAGTGGCCAGCAGATCACCGCGCACGTCCGTCACGATCACCATCGCGTCCTTCACGGGCAGCGACGTCTCGGCGGCCCGCACGACACCGCTCAGACCACTGGTGCCGCTCAGCAGGATGTCGTACGCCACCGGGTCCTCGTGCACGACGACCGTCGAGGCCTGCGGCTGGAAGCCGTCGGCGGAGGCGATCAGGACGTACGAACCCGTGCCCGGCGCGGTCACGGCGTAGGCACCGTCGGCCCGGGCGACCGCGCGGCCCAACTGCCGTCCGCCGAGGGAGATCAGCGTGACCGCGGCCCGCGGGACCGGCGCGCTCCCGGTCCGGCGGACGAAGCCGCGCACCGGGATCCCGCCGGCGGAGGGTTCCGCCTCGGATCGGGCCGGCGCGGGCACCTGCGCGGAGGCCGCGGCCTTCTCGGCCCGGGGCTTCTCGACCGGAGTCCTCGTGACATCGACCGGCGTCTTCTCGACATCGACCGGCGTCTTCGTGACATCCGCCGGGGTCTTCTCGACCAGGGCCGAGGCCGGGGCCGCCGCGCCCTCCTCGGCGGCGCGGGCCTGCAGGCCGGACACCTGACGCAGCGGTACCTCCTTGATGAACAGGGCCAGCAGGAAACCCAGCACCAGCACCGCCGCGGCGGTCAGGAACACCACGTGCATCGAGTCGGCGAAGCCCATCTTGAACGGCGCGGCGAGCCGCGGGTCGAGCTTCTGGATGAACGACGAGTCGCTGAGCACCTGTGTGGCGCCGGACGAGCCGTGCCCCTGCACCATGTCCAGCACCGGCCGGTTCGCCGGGTCGGCACGGACCGCCGGGTCCCGCAGGGCCGCCTGGAAGGAAGCGGTGCGGCCGACCGACGTGAAGGCGTCCGCGATCTTCCCGGGGACGTGGGTGAACAGCAGGGTGGTGAACACGGCCGTGCCGGCCGTGCCGCCCATCTGCCGGAAGAACGTGGACGACGCGCTCGCCACGCCCATGTCCTGCGGCGGCACCGCGTTCTGCATCGCCAGGACCAGCGTCTGCATGCAGCAGCCGAGCCCGAGGCCCAGGACGAGCATGTAGATCATCGTCTCCCGCAGCGGAGTGTCCCAGTCCACCCGTACGGCGAACAGCAGCAGGGCCACGACCATCAGCGCGGTGCCGACGATCGGGAGGAACTTGTACCTCCCGGTCCTGGACGTGACCTGGCCGGAGACGATCGAGGCGCTCATCATGCCGACGACCAGCGGCAGCATCTGCAGGCCCGAGGTGGTCGGGGTGGCTCCCTTCACGATCTGCAGGTACTGCGGGATCATCATCATCCCGCCGAACATCCCCATGCCGACGATCAGCAGCACCACGCTGACCAGGCTGAACATCCCGTTGCGGAACAGCCGGACCGGGATCAGCGCGTCATCGCCCACCCGCCGCTCCACGAGGACCCACAGCAGCAGGCCGACCGCCGCCACCGCGTAGCACACCACGGACTTCGTCGACGTCCAGCCCCAGTCGCGGCCCTGCTCGGCCACCAGCAGCAGCGGCACGACGCCGAGGGCGATGGTCAGCGCGCCCCAGACGTCGATCCGCCGGTCGAGCCGGGTGTGCGGCACATTGAGCACCTTGGCGACCACGACCAGCGCCAGCAGGCCGATCGGCACGTTCACCAGGAACACCCAGCGCCAGCCGGTGATCCCCAGGATGCTGCCCCGGCCGGACAGAAACCCGCCGATGAGCGGGCCGAGCACGCTGGAGGTGGCGAAGGTCGCCAGCAGGTAGCCCTGGTAGCGGGCGCGCTCCCGCGGCGGCACGATGTCACCGATGATCGCCAGCACCAGCGACATCAGGCCGCCCGCGCCGAGTCCCTGGAACGCCCGGAACCAGGCCAGTTCGGTCATCGACGTGGCGAACGAGCACGCCGCCGAACCCACCACGAAGATGCTGATGGCGGTCAGGAAGTACGGCTTGCGGCCGTGCAGGTCGGACAGCTTGCCGTACAGCGGTGTGGTGATCGTCGAGGTGATGAGGTACGCCGTGGTCGCCCACGCCTGCTGGCTCAGGCCGTGCAGATCGTCGGAGATCGTGCGGATCGCGGTACTGACGATCGTCTGGTCCAGGGCGGCCAGGAACATCCCCAGCAGCAGACCACTGAGAATGGTCAGGATCTGCCGGTGGGTCAGCCCGCCAGGCGGGGACGTCGGGGCCGCCTCCTCGGGTACGGCTGCGGTTTCGGTCATCCCGCAACCCTAGAAGGGGATTACTTGCCCTTAGCAATTCAATGCCCCAAGCAACCGTAAAGCTTCGATTTACCCGGCCGGAAACCTGCGCGCGCAGGACCCCCGCCCGGCCACGGAGGCCGACGGGGATCCTGCGCGCGGTGCTTTCTTGGGGCGGACCGTCAGGCGGTGCGCACCTTGTACGTCGTCACTTGGACCTCCTCGTCGTCCAGGCACTGCCCGGACTCCAGGTCGAAGCGCTGCTTCAGCAGCGGGGAGGCGACGAACGGGCGGCCCTGGTGGGTGCCGGTCAGGCCGCGGGAGAGGACCGCCGCGCCGGTGAACGGGTCGCGGTTGTCGACGGCGAACAGCTCACCGGAGCGGTCCCGGAAGATCGCCGCCTGGCGGCCGTCCGGCAGCAGTGCCGCCACCCCGCGGCCCGGGAGCAGCATGCTCAGGTCGCAGACCGCGAACCAGTCACCGTCCAGAGCGAGTTCGACCTTCAGATCAGTGGTCTCGGGTGCCAGGGTCATCGCTGGGCGCTTCCTTCCAGTACGTCTTCGGCGGGTCGCATACCGATGGACAGCAGCGGCAGGTCGGGCTTCATCTGGTCGCGCTCGGGCACGAACGCGACGACCGGGTCGGGGGTGTCCGGCGCGTTCACGAAGGACACGAACCGGGCCAGCTTCTCGGGGTCGTTGATGGTCTCGGCCCATTCGTCGCGGTAGTGCGCGACGTGCGCCTGCATCAGCTTCTCCAGCTCGTCGCAGATGCCGAGCGAGTCGTGGACGACGACGTCCCGTACGTGGTCCAGGCCGCCGGGGATCCGCTCCAGCCAGGTCGAGGTGCGCTCCAGGCGGTCGGCCGTACGGATGTAGAACATCAGGAACCGGTCGATCAGCCGGACCAGTTCGGCGTCCGACAGGTCCTGCGCGAGCAGGTCCGCGTGGCGCGGGGTGGCGCCGCCGTTGCCGCCGACGTAGAGGTTCCAGCCGTTGGCGGTGGCGATCACGCCGAAGTCCTTCGACTGGGCCTCGGCGCACTCGCGCTGGCAGCCGGAGACGGCCGACTTCAGCTTGTGCGGGGAACGCAGGCCCCGGTAGCGCAGCTCCAGGTCGATCGCCATGCGGACGGAGTCCTGGACGCCGTAGCGGCACCAGGTCTGACCGACGCAGGACTTCACCGTGCGCAGCGACTTGCCGTAGGCGTGGCCGGACTCGAAGCCGGCGTCGACCAGGCGGGCCCAGATCAGGGGCAGCTGCTCGACGCGGGCGCCGAACATGTCGATCCGCTGGCCGCCGGTGATCTTCGTGTATAGGCCGAAGTCGCGGGCGATCTCGCCGATCACGATCAGCTTCTCCGGGGCGATCTCACCGCCGGGGATGCGCGGTACGACCGAGTACGAGCCGTTCTTCTGGAGGTTGGCCAGGAAGTGGTCGTTGGTGTCCTGGAGGGCGGCCTGCTCACCGTCCAGGACGTAGCCGCTCGCGCCGATCGTCGGAGCGAGGGAGGCGATGATCGAGCCGACGGCCGGCTTGCAGATCTCGCAGCCGCTGCCGCCCCTGGCCTCCTCGCGGCCGTGGCGGTCCAGCAGGTCCTGGTAGCTGTTGATGCGCAGGGCGAGGACGATCTCGTACAGCTCCTCGCGGGTCTGCGAGAAGCAGCCGCACAGGCCCTTGTCGACCTCGACGCCGCTGGCCTCCAGCTCGGCGGTGACGAGCTGGCCGAGGACCTTGACGCAGGAGCCGCAGCCGGTGCCGGCCTTGGTGCACTTCTTCACCTCGGGCACGGTCGTGCACTGGTGGTCGGTGACCGCGCCGCGGATCGTGCCCTTGGAGACGTTGTGGCAGGAGCAGATGATCGCGTCGTCCGGCAGCGCGGACGGGCCGAGCTGCGCCGGGGCGCCCGCGCCGGCGGGCAGGACGAGGGCCTCGGGCGCGACCGGCGGGACCGAGCCGGTGAACGCCTTCAGCGTGCCGTACGCCTCCGCGTCGCCGACCAGGATGCCGCCGAGCAGCGTGCCGTCGCGGCCGATGACCAGCTTCTTGTACAGGCCCGCGCGGGAGTCGGAGTAGACGACGTCCAGGCAGTCCTCGGCGGTGCCGTGCGCGTCACCGAAGGACGCCACGTCCACGCCGAGCAGCTTCAGCTTGGTGGACAGGTCGGCGCCGGTGAAGGCGGCCTCGTCCGCCGCGATCGTCGCGGCGGCCGTCTCGGCCTGCTCGTAACCGGGGGCCACCAGGCCGTACACCCGGCCGTCGGCGGCCAGCGCGCACTCGCCGATCGCGAACACATGCGGGTCGTTCACCGTGCGGCACTGTTCGTCGACCGCGATGCCGCCGCGCTCGCCGACCGTCAGGCCGCAGTCGCGGGCCAGCTGGTCGCGGGGGCGGACACCGGCGGAGAACACCACCAGGTCGGTGGAGAGTTCGGAGCCGTCGGACAGCTTCATGCCGGTCACGGCGCCGTCCTCGCCGACGACGATCTCCTGCGTGCCGACGCCCGTGTGGACGCTCAGGCCCATCTCCTCGATGGTGCGCAGCAGGGCGGCGCCGCCGCCCTCGTCGACCTGGACGGGCATCAGGCGGGGCGCGAACTCCACGATGTGGGAGGTGAGTCCGAGACCCTTCAGCGCCCCCGCGGCCTCCAGGCCGAGCAGACCGCCGCCGACCACGGCACCCGTCGTCGCCTTCTTGGCGTACTCCTCGATGGCGAGGAGGTCCTCGATCGTGCGGTAGACGAAGCAGCCCTCGGCGTCCTTGTTGGGAACCGGCGGCACGAACGGGTACGAGCCGGTGGCCAGGACGAGCACGTCGTAGTCGACGACGAGACCGGAGCGGGCGGTCACCCTGCGCGCCTCGCGGTCGATGGTCTCCGCCGGGTCACCGACGCGCAGCTCGATGCCGTGGTCCTCGATGAACCGCAGGTCCGTCATGGACAGGTCCTCGGGCGTCTTGCCCGAGAAGTACGAGGTGAGCTGCACGCGGTCGTAGGCAGGACGCGGCTCCTCACAGAGCACGACCACGCGGTGCGTGGCGGTCAGGCCGCGCTCGGCGAGCGCTTCGAGGAAGCGCTGGCCGACCATGCCATGGCCGACGAGCACGATCGTGGGGGTGTCCGTGGACATCAGGAGCCTCCATCATTGGTAAGCAGGTGGAGCAGGGGGCCGCCGTCGGAGGGGAGCGGCTCTGCTCCCTCCCAGGCGCGCGCGAGCGCGCCGACGGTGCCGAGTTCGCCGACGAGGACCCCGCCGACCAGGCGGTCGTCGCGGACGACGACCTTGCGGTAGGTGCCGCGGGTGGCGTCGGTGAGCTGGACGACGTCGTCGCCCGGGAGCGCCTCCGTCTCGCCGAACGCGGCGAGGTCGAAGGGGCTGTCGTGCCCGTTCAGCGTGAGCCGCGTCAGGGAGCGGGTGCCGGTGTAGCGGGCGTCCGCGTTGCCGGCGAGCAGCTCCGCGAGCGCGTCGGCCTGTTCGAGTGCGGGAGTGGCGAGGCCGTAGAGGACACCGTCGTGCTGGGCGCAGTCCCCGATGGCGTGGATGTACGGGTCGGAGGTGCGCAACTCGTCGTCGACGACGACGCCCTTGCGGACGTCCAGGCCGGCGGCCTGCGCGAGACCCACCCGGGGGCGGACGCCGCAGGCCACGACGACGAGGTCGGCGTCGAGGGCGAACCCGTCGGCCATCTCCACGGAGCGGACGGCGCCGCCGACGCAGCGCACGTCCCGTACGCGGCACTCGGTGTGCACCTCGACGCCCAGGTCGGTCAGGTGCCGCTTGACGAGCTTCGACGCGGCCGGGTCGAGCTGGCGCTCCATCAGCCGCTCGGACTGCTGGGCGAGGACGACCTGGGCGCCGCGCAGGGCGAGCGCGCGGGCCGCGGAGACTCCGAGGAGCCCGCCGCCGATGACGACCGCCCGTGCCCCCGGCCGGACCGCCTTGGACAGGCCCAGGCAGTCGTCCATGGTCCGGAAGGCGTGGACGCCCTCGGGCAGCACGTGGTCGGGGGTGAACAGGCCGCGCAGGGGCGGTAGGACGGGGTTGGATCCGGTGGCGAGGACGAGCCGGTCGTATGCGATCACCGTGCCGTCGGCGCACTCGACGGTCCGACCGTCGCGGTCGATGCCGGTGACCCGGCCGCGCGTGGCCCGCGCGGGCGCCGGCAGGGAGATCACCTCGGGGCTGTAACGTCCGGCCAGCACCTCGGCGAGCAGCACCCGGTTGTACGGCTGGTGCTCCTCCTCGCCGATCAGCAACGCGGGCGTGCCGAGCTCACCGAGCCGCCGGGCGATCCGTACGCCCGCGAGGCCGGTGCCGATCACCACCACACGCTCATTCGAGGTCATGTCCTTGAGCGTGCGGTGCCGGTGTTTCCCGGCAGCATCACGACTGTTTCCCACGGGGAACGCTGCCCTCAGCGGGGGCCGGGGCCGGATGTGAGGGTTCCTGGGGTGCGGCGACGGCGGGCTGTGAGGACAGCGTCGCACAGCCGTCGCATAGGCTCCCGATCATGCCCGACATATCGCTGACCATGATCGCCGTGCTCTGCGTCGCGGCTCTCGCCGCCGGGTGGATCGACGCCGTGGTCGGCGGCGGTGGGCTCCTGCTGCTGCCGGTGCTGCTGCTCGGGCTGCCGGCGAACACGCCGGCCGCGCACGCCCTGGGTACCAACAAGGCGGTCGCCATCGTGGGCACGACGGGCGCGGCGGTGACATACGTCCGCAAGGCCCCGGTGGATGTCCGTACGGCGGTGCGCATCGGGCTGGCCGCGCTCGCCGGATCGTCCGCCGGGGCCTTCTTCGCCGCCGGGATGAGCACCGACATCCTCAAGCCGGTGATCATGGTGGTGCTGCTCGGGGTCGCCGCGTTCGTGATCCTGCGGCCCGCCTTCGGCACGGCCCCCGCGACCGGCCCGGCCACCCGGCGCCAGATCCTCGCGGCGATCGGCCTCGCGGGCCTCGGCATCGGCTTCTACGACGGTCTCATCGGCCCCGGCACCGGGACGTTCCTGGTCCTCGCCCTGACCGCCGTGCTCCACCTCGACCTCGTCACGGCCTCCGCCACCGCCAAGATCGTCAACTGCTGCACCAACGCGGGCGCCCTCGCCACGTTCGCCTGGCAGGGCGCGGTCCTGTGGCAACTGGCCGCCCTGATGGCCGTGTTCAACCTGGCCGGTGGCACCCTCGGCGCCCACACCGCCCTGAAGCAGGGCAGCGGCTTCGTACGCGTCGTGCTGCTGACGGTGGTGTTCGCGCTGGTGGCGAACCTGGCGTACGAGCAGTGGCTGGCCTAGGGCCGGCCGGACAGGCCCTGGGGCCGCAGGTCCAGCAGCTCGATGATGCCCGTGCCGTCCTCGTCGCCGTGCCCTTGGGCGAAGCGCCGCTCCATCAGGGCCAGGTACGGCGTCAGCAGCTCCGGGCTCACCCGCTGCTCCTCGGCCGTGCGCAGCAGCGTGGCGTTGCCCGCGACCTGCATGGCGAGGTTGGAGACGACGTTCCTGGTGTAGTCGCCGCTCTGAAGCTGGTCGGCGGTCTGGTGCACGGCCAGGGCCATCGCGGTCAGCCAGTCCACGAGCAGCGGCGCGAAGTCCTTCGGCGCGATGTCCTCCGGGCGGATCAGCGCGAAGGCGTGCGTGACACCCGCGAACATGCCGTTCATCGCGCTGAGCAGCGCCACGTCGTGCAGCGCGGCGAAGCCCGGGTCGGCACCGACGTACCGGGTGCCGGCCGGGACGGCGAGGGTGTCCCGGTGCTCCTCGAACAGCTCGGGGGAGCCGCTGTAGAACACGTACCCGCCGGACTCCGGGGCCCCGATCATCGGCGGGACGGCCATGATCCCGCCGTCCAGGAAGCGGGCGCCGCGCGCTTCGGCCCAGGCGGCGCGGCTGCGGCCCTCGCCGGGCGTGCCCGTGGTGAGGTTCACCAGGTCCCGTCCCGCGAGAGAGGCCCCGTCGAGGGCCTCGCCCACGGAGGCGTCGTCGAGCAGACAGGCGATCACGAGCCGGTTCGCGGCCACCGCCTCGGCGGCGGTCCGGGCGACGGTGGCGCCCTCGGCGGCGAGGGGTTCGGCCCGGGATGCGGTGCGGTTCCAGACGGTCACGGGGTGTCCTGCGGCGAGCCAGGCGCGGGCCAGGGCCGTGCCCATGTCGCCGGTGCCGAGGAGGGTGAGAGGGGTGCGGGAGGCAACTGCGTTGTCGGTCATGGCGTTTAGGCTCGTCCGAGGGGAGCGCCCGCTCAAGTACGCACTTGGAAGTGGGTGGTTACCCCGGGGGAAGGGTCCAGGCAGGAGAAGGGGAGGGCTCGGCATGGGGACGACGGGGCGGCGGCCGGGGGTGTACGTCTGCGGGATCGACGCGGCGATGGACGTGATCGGCGGCAAGTGGAAGGTGCTGATTCTCTGGGCGCTGAACGAACGGCCGTGCCGCTTCGGCGAGCTGCGCCGCGAGCTGCCCGGGATCACCGAGAAGGTGCTCGCCTCGCATCTGCGGGAGATGGAGGCCGACGGGCTGGTGCACCGCGAGGCGTACGACGAGGTGCCGCCCCGCGTGGAGTACTCGCTGACACCCCGGGGCGTGTCCCTGAACGAGGCACTGGAACCGCTGGGGGCCTGGGGGAGGGCCAACGTCCTGGGAGGATCACCGGCTGCCGGTCAGATGCGCGAAGACCACGACGTTCCCCTGGTACCCGGAGCCGCGTGAATAGCCGCCGCCGCAGGTGATGACCCGCAGTTCTGGGCGGCGGGCGGCGCCGTAGACCTTCTCGTCGGGGAAGTCCTTCGCCGCGTACACCACCACGGCGTCCACGGTGAACACCGCGACGCCGCCGTCCCGCCGGTCCACCTCGATCGTGCTGCCCTTGGCCAGGGCGCCGAGGCGGTAGAAGACGGCCGGGCCGTCGGCGTTGTCGACGTGGCCGGCGATGATGGCGGTGCCCCGCTCGCCGGGTGTGGTGCCGGCCTCGTACCAGCCGGCGAGGTTCTTCCGGGCGGCCGGCGGTACGTCGAGACTGCCGGTCCTGGTCAGGCCGAGCCCCGTCAGCGGCGCGTTCACCCGGATCGCCGGGATGCGGACGCGGCCGGGCGGCGAGGGCGGCAGCGCGGGCACGGCGGGCCGCTCACCGGCCCGGCCGTCCTGCCCGGCGTGGGCCTGCGCGGCGGAGGGCTGCGGCGGGGCGTGCGTCTCGGCGCCGTTGCGCAGCAGCCATGCCCCGGAGCACAGGGCGAACACCGTGACGGCCGCCATGGCGGCGTTGGCCGGGTTGCCGAACCTGGTGCCGTACCTGGGGAACCTGCGCATGGCCGACCCTTTCCTGATCCCCGATAGCCGTCCGGTTTCCGACCTCCCACCCTCTGTCCCGGGGGCCGCCCCGTGCCCCCCTCCGGGCCGCGAGGGGCGTCGGACCCGGAAGGGGAGGGGACGTGCGGTACCGGCGACGGACAGCGGAGGGTGTCCGTCAGAACCCGTCGCCTCTCGCCCGGCGATGCAGGAGCCAGGTACCGCCCGCGGCGGCGACGGCGAGGGCCGCCACACCGGCCGCGGTCTGCACGGGATCGGGGCCCAGGGCGCCGCCGACCCCCGTCTTCACACTCCCCCTGGGATGGACCTGCGGGCGCCCGGACGTCAGCGTGACCACCAGGTCACCGGTGATCCGCCGGCCGCTCCCGGTGCACGTCGCCGTGATCTCGTACGTCCCCGGCTGCGCGCTCGGCGGCACCCTGAACCGCCCGGTCGCGTCCTGATCGTGCGGACCCGGCGCGAGGCCGAGGGAGCCGGCCCCGACCGCGCTGGCGTCCCCCGTCGCCGTGCCGCCGTCGCCGCAGGCCGCCGTGCGCACCGTGACCTGTCCGCCCGGGACGACCGAGGACGGGTACACCTCCACGTCACCGGCGGGTGCGCCGTACACGGGGGCGGCGGCGAGAGCCGCGGCGGCGACGGCGAGTGCGATGCCGGTCAGCGGCCGGGCGGTACGTCGCATCGGTGCTCCTTCGAGCTGTTCGTTCGTGCACCTGCCTTTCCGAGGTAACGGGCAGCGGGGTGGCCGCGCTTTCTGATGGGGCGTCAGAATTGGGGTGAATGGGTGTCAGGGTGAGGCGGACCGGCTGACCCTCGAAGGCGTTTGGGCAGGTCACGGGCGGTCGGCGGGCGGGTTGTGGAAAAGCGCGGGGCGCGCGTGTGAACGGGTGACCCGGGTGCCGTGCCCATCAGGGCTTGACCTCGAGGAAGGTTGAGGTATGAGGCTGTGCCGCATGAACACAGCCGTTACGAACACGCCCACCCCTGCCCAGCCCGCGACCGAACCCCTCAGGGTGACCCTCGTCGTCGGCAGCAACCGCCACGGCCGCTTCGGCCCGGTCGTCGCCGACTGGCTCCTCGACCACCTCCGGGACCGGGACGACCTGGTCGCCGAGGTCGTGGACGTCGCCGATGTCGACCTGCCGATGTCCTTCGAACCGACCCCCGAGGCGACCGCCGCGCTGTCCGGCGTCACCCCGAAGCTGGCCCGCGCGGACGCCTTCGTGGTTCTCACCCCCGAGTACAACCACTCCTTCCCAGCAGGCCTGAAGAACCTCGTCGACTGGCACTTCGGCGAGTGGCGGGCCAAGCCCGTCGCCCTCGTCTCCTACGGCGGACTGGCCGGCGGCCTGCGCGCCGTCGAGCACCTCCGCCAGGTCTTCGCCGAGCTCCACGCCGTGACGGTCCGCGACACCGTCTCCTTCCACAACGCCGGCGCGTCCTTCGACGACGCGGGCACCCTGCACGACCCGTCCGGCCCGGACGCGGCGGCGAAGACCATGCTGGACCAACTCGTCTGGTGGGGGAGGGCGTTGCGCGAGGCCAGGGCGAAGGCGCCGTACGCGGGCTGAGCCCCGGGCTTGCGACTGAGTGGGGGCGCGGTGTCGGGCGGCCGGCATTCTGCTCGCGGTGCTGGGCGGCCGGGTGTCTGCTCGCGGGTGTTGGTGGTGCTGGGCGGCCGGGCTTCTGCTGGCGGAAGTTCGCGGTGCCGGGGCCGCCGGGCTAACTGCTCGCGGGTGTTGGCGGTGCCGGGCAGCCCGGCTTCGCGCCGTCGCTCGCCGCAGCCCGGCTCTGCGTCGTTGTGCCCGGCTGTGCGCTGCCGCCCACCGCCGCGCCGCTGCCGCCCACCGCCGCGCCGCAGCCGGCCGCAGCCCGCCGCGGCGCCCGCGGCCCCCGCGGGCGCCGCGGCGGGCGCTCGCGGTTACCGGCCGTCCCGGCTCCCGACCGCGCGCACCGTAAGAACCCGCACCCGCACCCGCACCCGCATCCGCGCCCGGGCCTCGCTCTCATCCCCGCGCCCGCCAGTCCCCGCCCGTGATCGGCCTCCCCCGGGTCCGGAGCCGTGCGGCGACGGCGGGTGCGGCGACGTACACCCAGGCCCGGACCGCCGCCCCGTCCGCGTCGCGTACGACCTTCCGCTCGACCCGCTCGTACAGGCTGCGCGGGTCGCCCGGCACGTAGTCCTCCAGCCGGTCCAGCTCGGCGAGCAACTCCCCGTATGTCTCCGGGTGTCCGGTCACCAGCTCCCCGCGCACGACCCCGCCGCCGCCCGGCTCCTCGACCGCGTAGGGATAGCCCGGCCCCTCGTACAGCACCGCGCCCGAGAGCCGCCCCGGTACCTCGGAGCGGGTGCGGCCGCGCAGGAAGAGGTCGTGGTTGACCTCGCCGGGGCGGAGGGTGCCGTAGACGAAGAAGGGGAGGGTCACAGGAACGATTCTCCACCCTCACACACCTGCACACGGGGCCTATGGACATGCCATGTCCGGGCCGCCTTAACTCGCGGTCAACATCAACGCCGCACCCGGTCGACCCCACGCGACCGGGTGCGCCCGTATGAGGAGACCGATGAGTCGGATACGTCACGTCCGAGGGTCCCGTCTCGCCATCACAGGCGTGGCCGTCACCGGCACCGCCGCCCTGCTGGCCGCCGCGCTCTCACCCACCGCCCTGGCGGAGGACCGGCCGACCCGGTCCGACGCGATCGAGAGCGCCGAGACGGTCCTCGCCGACCGGGCCGCGGAACTGGGCCTCACCTCGGCCCAGCAGACGAAGGTCCGGGACGTGGTCGTCGACGAGGACGGCACCCGGCACGTCCGCTACGACCGCACGTACCACCGACTCCCGGTCCTGGGCGGTGACTTCGTACTCCATCTGAACCCGGACGGCACGTACCGCGGCACGAGCCGGGCGACGAAGTCGGCGCTCTCCCTCAAGAGCGTCACCCCGAAGGTGAGCGCCCCGAAGGCCGCCGACCTGGCCGCGAGCCTGCTGCGCGCCGCGCACCTCGGCGAGACCCTGAAGAAGCTGACCGCCAAGCCGCGGCTGGTCGTCGACGCCCTGCACGGCGCCCCGAAGCTGGCCTGGCAGACCGATGCGGTGGCGCACGACGGGCTCGGCAACCCGGTCGGGCACACGGTGCTGACGGACGCGACGACCGGCGACCGGATCGACGCCTGGGACACCCTGGAGTCGGCGTCGGGCGACGGCAAGTCCCTCTACGGCGGCACCGTTCCGCTGGAGACGACGAAGTCCGGGTCGACGTACCGGCTCAAGGACGCGACGCGCGGCGGCACGTACACGGGCGACGCGGCGAACAAGACGGACCAGTGCCTGCTGACCATCTGCCTGACCCGCGCCCCCGCGACGGTCTTCTCGGACGCCGACAACCACTGGGCCACGGGCGCGGACTCCGACCGCGCGACGGTCGCGGTGGACGCCCAGTACGGCACGGACGTCACCTGGGACTACTTCAAGAACCTGCACGGCCGCAACGGCATCGCCGGCGACGGCAAGGGCTCGTACAACCGCGTCCACTACGGCAAGGACTACAACAACGCCTTCTGGGACGACAACTGCTTCTGCATGACGTACGGCGACGGCGACGGCAAGCAGCTCGGACCGCTGGTGTCGCTGGACGTGGCCGGGCACGAGATGTCCCACGGCGTGACGTCGAAGACGGCGGCGCTGACGTACTCGGGCGAGTCCGGCGGCCTGAACGAGGCCACGTCGGACATCTTCGGCACGCTGGTGGAGTTCTACGCGGACAACGCCGAGGACCGGGGTGACTGGCTGATCGGCGAGAAGGTCGTCCGCTCCGGGCTCGGCCGGGAGGCCCTGCGCCGCATGGACAAGCCGTCGACGGACGGGAAGTCCGCCGACTGCTGGAGCAAGGGGCTGGGCGACCTCGACGTCCACTACTCCTCGGGCGTCGGCAACCACTTCGCGTACCTGCTCGCGGAGGGCAGCGGCGCGAAGACGATCAACGGCGTCAGCCACAACTCCCCGACCTGCGACGACTCCGCGGTGCAGGGCATCGGCCGGGCCAAGCTGGGCAAGATCTGGTACCGCGCCCTGACGGTCTACATGACGTCCTCGACGGACTACGCGGGCGCCCGTACGGCGACCCTGAACGCGGCGAAGGACCTCTACGGCAGCGGCAGCACGGAGCAGAAGGCCGTGGCGGCGGCCTGGAGCGCGGTCGACGTGGGCTGAGCCCCACCGAGACCTCGCGGGCGCACCGGCAGGTGCGCCCGCTCCGCTACTCCCAGACCACCACGTTGCGCCGCACCGGCACGGACGAGGAGCCGGTCGCGAAGAGTTCGGGTGAATGGGCCCGGATGCGCTCGATGTCGCTGAAGACGGCGCGCAGGTGCGTGCGCATGGCGGTCCGGGCCGACGCCAGGTCGCCCCCGACGACCGCGTCGAAGATCTCCCGGTGCTGGTCGGCGAAGACCGCGGGGGAGACGTTCTCGTGCAGGCCCAGGCGCCGGGCCCGGTCCAGGTGACCCTTGGCCGCGGCGACCGTGGTCCACACGTTGCCGTGGCCGCTCAGCCGCATCAGGCCCTGGTGGAAGGCCTCGTCCAGCTCGAAGAACTCCTCCAGACCGAGGCTCGGGCGCTGCTGACGCGCGAGGTTGTCCCGCAGTTCCGCGATCACCGAGTGGTCCGGCTCGGACGGCAGGGCGTCCAGCGAGGCCAGCTCGACGGCCTCCCGCAGGAACTGCGCGTCCGCGACCTGCGCCGGGTCCACCCGGGACACGAACGAGCCGATCTTGGGGAAGATCTGCACCAGCCCGTCCTGGGCCAACAGGATCAGGCTCTCCCGCACCGGGGTGCGGCTCACGCCGAGGGATGCGGCCAGCTCGTTCTCCGACAGGGCGGCGCCCGGGGGAAGTTCGAGGGTCAGCACCATCTGTCGCAGCTTCAGGTAGATGGAGCGCCGGCTGGTCCGCCGGTTCGTCTGGGCCATGTGCACATCCTACGTATCGCAGCAGAGGTATTGCTCGCCTGTGCGACAGGTGCTTGTATACAAGTGCTGTACGACAGGAGCCGCCCGCTCCCGTCGGCCCCGCCCGCTCTCAGCCGCCGTAAGGAGAGCCCTCAGTGAGCAAGATCGAGCGCGTCGAGGTCTTCGTCGCCTCCCCGGGCCGCACGTTCGTCACCCTGCGCATCACCACCACGGACGGGGTCACCGGCCTCGGCGACGCCACCCTCAACGGGCGCGAGCTGGCCGTGGCGAGCTACCTGCGCGATCACGTCGCCCCGCTGCTGACCGGCCGGGACCCGGCGCGGATCGAGGACCTCTGGCAGTACCTCTACAAGGGCGCCTACTGGCGGCGCGGACCGGTCACCATGACGGCCATCGCCGCAGTCGACACGGCCCTGTGGGACATCAAGGGCAAGACCGCCGGGCTCCCCGTCTACCAACTGCTCGGCGGACGGTCCCGGGACGGCGTCCTGGTCTACTCGCACGCCAGCGGCACCGACGTCCCCTCGCTCCTCGACGACGTCGAGCGCCACCTGGAACTCGGCTACAAGGCCGTGCGCGCCCAGGCGTCGGTCCCGGACGTCGGCGGCACGTACGGTGTCCGCAAGGGCAAGCTCTACGAACCGGCGGCCACCGACCTGCCCGACGAGCAGCCTTGGGACACCGAGGCCTACCTCGGCTTCGCGCCGACCTACCTGGAGGCCGTACGGGAGCGCTTCGGCTTCGGCTTCCACCTCCTGCACGACGTGCACCACCGCCTCACACCGATCGAGGCGGCCCGCTTCGGCAAGAGCGTCGAGGCCTGCCGGCTGTTCTGGATGGAGGACCCGACCCCGGCCGAGAACCAGGAGGCGTTCCGGCTCATCCGGCAGCACACCACGACACCGATCGCCGTCGGCGAGGTGTTCAACTCCATCTGGGACGTCCAGCACCTGATCACCGAGCAGCTCATCGACTACGTGCGCACCACCGTGGTCCACGCGGGCGGCATCACCCACCTGCGCCGGATCTTCGACCTCGCCGCGCTGTACCACGTACGCACCGGCTCGCACGGCGCCACCGATCTGTCCCCGGTCAGCATGGCCGCCGCCGTGCATCTCGACATCGCCGTGCCGAACTTCGGCATCCAGGAGCACATGGGGCATCCGGACGAGGCCCGGGAGGTGTTCCGCACGGGCGTCACCTTCGCCGACGGCATGCTGCACCCGTCGGACGAGCCCGGCCTCGGCGTCGAGTACGACGCGAAGGCCGCCGAGCGCTTCCCGTACCAGCGGCGCTATCTCCCCGTCGCGCGCCGGCTCGACGGCTCCGTGCACGACTGGTGAGCGGCGTGCACCGGCTGAACCGCGCCGCGCTCGGCGCCCTCCCGCCCGGGTCGCGTCCCCGTGTCGACCCCGCCGGACTCCGCACCCGGATCGTCCACTTCGGCATCGGGGCCTTCCACCGGGCGCACCAGGCCGTCTACACCGAGAACGCCGCTGCGTCCTCCGGCGAGCCCTGGGGCACCGCCGCGGTCGCTCCCCGGTCGGCGGCGACCGTCGACGCCCTGCGTGCGCAGGACTGCCTGTACTCGGTGGCCGAGCGCGGTCCCGAGGGCGGCGTCCCCCGTGTCGTCGGCGCGCTCACCGGCGCGTACGTGCTCGGGCGGGACGGGGCGGTCGTCGATGCCCTGCTCACCGACCCCGAGGTGACGGTGGTGACGCTCACCATCACGGAGAAGGGCTACCGAACCGCAGGTCCGGACACGGTGATCGGACGCCTGGCCGCCGGGCTGGCCGCGCGGATGCGCTCCGGTGCCGCCCCGGTCAGTGTCGTGTCCTGCGACAACATGGCGGACAACGGCGCCGTGCTGCGGACCGCGGTCCAGGACGCCGTGCGCGCCTCGGGAGGGCGGGACCAGGAGCGGATCCTGGAGCTGATCGACCGGTACGTGGCCTTTCCCGCCACCGTCGTGGACCGGATCGTCCCCGCCACCGCGACGGCCGACCTCGCGGACACCGCCACCCGGCTGGGTGTCCACGACGCGCTGCCCGTGAGCGGTGAGCCGTACCGGCAGTGGGTGCTGGAGGACCGCTTCGCCGCCCCACGCCCCCCGTGGGAGCTGGACGGAGCCCTCCTCGTCCCGGATGTCGCGCCCTACCAGCTGACCAAGCTGCGGCTGCTCAACGGCTCGCACTCCGCCCTCGCCGCGCTCGGCCTCGCGGCGGGCTGCACGACCGTCGCCGACGCGATGGCCGACGGCTGGGGCGAGCGGCTCGTCAAGGCCCTGTGCGCCGAGGTCGCCCCCACGCTGCCGGACGGCGGCCCGGACCCCGGCCGGTACGCCGACGACCTGGTCGCCCGCTTCCGCAACCCGGCCATGCGGCACCTGCTGCGGCAGATCGCCTCGGACGGCTCGCTCAAGATCACCGAGCGCTGGCTGCCGGCCCTGCGCGTCCTGCGCGAGCGCGGTGCGGCCACGCCCGTCCTCGAACTCGCCCTGGCGGGCTGGGTGAACCTCACCCGGAGCCACGGCATCCCGGACCCCGCGCAGGACGCCCTCACCGCCTGCTGGCGCACCGGAGCGGACGACACGGCCGTCGTCCGCGCGCTCCTCACCGCCGTCGGCGCGCCCGACCTCGCCGGCGACTCCGGGCTCGTCACCGCCGTCGTACGGCATCTCCCCGCCCTGCGCGCCGGACACGTGGACATCTGAGCACCATCCGAGCGCCTCCCCTCTTCCCAACCTGTCCGCCGAACAACGGAGTTCACGATGAAGGACACCAAGACCACGGCCGAGCCGGACGGTGCCGTGCGGCGCACCACGAGTGACCTGACCAAGGCCGCCGTGTCCGGCTGGCTGGGCACGGCCATGGAGTTCATGGACTTCCAGCTGTACTCGCTGGCGGCCGCGATCGTCTTCAACAAGATCTTCTTCCCGGACGTCAGCCCCGCCATCGGCCTCATCGCCGCGATGGCCACCTACGGCGTCGGCTACGTCGCCCGCCTCGCCGGCGCGGTCTACTTCGGCAGAATGGGCGACCGGCTCGGCCGCAAGAAGGTCCTGACGATCACCATCCTGCTGATGGGCGCCTCGACCACCCTCATCGGCGTCCTGCCCACCTACGCGACCATCGGCATCCTGGCGCCCGTCCTGCTCGTCGTCCTGCGGCTGGCGCAGGGCTTCGGCGCGGGCGCGGAGATCGCCGGCGCGACCGTGATGCTCGCCGAGTACGCCCCCACGCGGCGGCGCGGTCTGGTCTCCTCGCTGGTGTCGCTGGGCACCAACTCGGGCACCCTGGCCGCCTCCGGGCTGTGGGCGGTGCTGCTCGCCGTGCTCAGCGAGGAGCAACTGCTCTCCTGGGGCTGGCGGCTGCCCTTCCTGATGAGCTTCGGCCTGCTGCTGTTCGCGGTGTGGCTGCGGCGCAACCTCAAGGAGAGCCCGGTCTTCGAGGAGCGGCCCGACGTCGTGGACGGCGTGGCGATGAGCCGGCGTGAAGTGGAGTCGGCCGTCACGGAGGGGACGGGCGGCGACGCTGGACTGCTGGAGGCGGGCCTGAAGCAGCGCAAGGGCCGGGCGTTCTTCCTGGCACTCGGGCTGCGTTTCGGGCAGGCGGGCAACTCCGGGCTGATCCAGACGTTCCTCGTCGGCTACATCGCGACCGAACTCGCGGCCGAGCGCTCCGTCCCCACCGACGCCATCGTGTACGGGTCGCTGCTGGGCTTCCTCACGGTGCCGGCCATCGGCCTGCTCGGCGACCGCTTCGGACGCCGCAGGATGTATCTGGCGCTCACCGCGCTCACGGCCGTGGCCGCCTTCCCGCTGCTGATGCTGATCACCTCGGGCAGCACGCCCGCCCTGATGCTCGGCATGATCCTGGCGCTGAACATCGGCGTCCTCGGGCTCTTCGCGCTGGAGAGCGTGACGATGGCCGAACTCTTCGGCTCCCGCACCCGGTTCACCCAGCTCGCGCTGGCCAAGGAGATCGGCGGCGTCCTCGCCACCGCGATCGGGCCGGTGCTCGCGGCGAGCCTCACCGCCGCCACCGGAAGCTGGTGGCCCATCGCGGCGATGCTCGTCGTCTACTCCCTCATCACCCTCGTCAGCGCGCTGCTCTCGCCCGAGACGCGCGGGCGCGACCTCGTCCGGCTGGAGGACGCCGTATGACCCCCATGAAAGCCGTCGTCGTGCACGGCGCCGGTGACGTCCGGATCGACGAGCGGCCCCGGCCCGAGCCCGCACGGGACGAGGTGCTGCTCGCCATGGAGTGGGGCGGCATCTGCGGCTCCGACGTCGCGTACTGGAGGAAGGGCGCCTCCGGCACGGCCGCCCTCGCCCACCCCCTGGTCCTCGGCCACGAGGTCGCCGGCCGGGTCGCGGCGCTGGGCCCCGGGGTGACCGGCCTCGCCGAGGGGCAGCCCGTCACCGTCCACCCGGCCCAGCTCGTCGGCGAACTCCCCGAGCGGCTCGCCGGGCGCACCAACCTCCACGCGCACGTCCGCTACCTCGGCTCGGCGGCCCTCACCCCGCACACCGACGGCGGGTTCAGCGAGTTCCGTACGGTCCCCGCGGTCCAGGTCCGGCCGCTGCCCGACGGTGTGGACACCCAGTCGGGCGCCCTGGCGGAGCCACTGGCGGTCGCCCTGCACGCCGTGGGCCGGGCGACCGGACTGCGGGGCCGCATGGTCCTGGTGAACGGCGCCGGCCCGATCGGCTCGCTGGTCGTAGCCGCCGCCAAGCACCTCGGCGCGCGGTCGGTGTGCGCCGCCGACCTGTCCTCCGCGTCGCTCGCCGTGGCCCGCGAGATGGGCGCGGACGCGACCGTCGACATCTCCCGGGGCGAGGAACTGCCGAGGGACGTCGACGTCGTCTTCGAGGCCTCCGGCGCACCGGCCGCACTGGGGGCGGTCCTGTGCGCCACGGCCCGCGGCGGCACCCTCGTGCAGGTCGGCAACCTGCCGGGGACGGCCGAGCCCGCCGTCCTGGGCGACCTCGTCACCCGCGAGATCACCTGGATCGGCTCCTACCGCTTCGTCGACGAGATCGACGACGCCCTGCGCGCCCTGCGCGACGGCCTGGACGTCTCACCGGTCATCAGCCATCGCTTCCCGCTGGACCAGGCCGAGCAGGCCCTCGCGGTCGCGGCGGACCCGGCGAGCGCGAGCAGCAAGGTGATGCTGCGGCTCGGCGGGGGCACGCCGGTCACGGTCTGACCGCACACACGGATTCCCCCGGGCCACCCCGTCAGGAGAACAGGAGAGCACGTTGCCCCACTCGACCGCCGGTTCCCGGGCCGCCGAACCCGCCCGCGCCGAGCACACCGCGGCGGACGTCGTGTGCCTGGGCGAGACCATGGCCGTCCTCAGCCCGCCGGACGACCGGCCGCTCGCCGACCAGTCCGTGCTCCGCCTCTCCGTCGGAGGTGCCGAGTCCAACGTGGCCTGCGGGCTGGCCGCGCTCGGGCACCGCGCGGCCTGGCTGAGCCGGGTGGGCGACGACGCGTTCGGGCGGCGCGTCCGCGCGGAACTCGCGGCCCGGGGAGTCGAGGTGGGTGCCGTCGGTATCGATCCGGTGCATCCGACCGGCGTGTACTTCAAGGACCCGGGGCCGGACGCGACCCGGCCGCTGTACTACCGGAGCGGATCGGCCGCGGCCCACATGGGACCGGAACTGGCCCGGGCGCCCGAGCTGCGAGGGCCGCGCATCGCGCACGTGTCGGGCATCACCGCGGCGCTGTCCGACAGCTGCGCCCGCCTGCTGGAGGAGATCGTCGTGCGCCGCACGCCCTGGGGCGCGGCAGCGGCCCGGCCGGTCGTCTCCTTCGACGTCAACCACCGCCCCGCCCTGTGGAGGGGGCGTGACGCCGACGCGGCAGCGGCGTTGCGCGACCTGGCCCGGGCCGCGGACCTCGTGTTCGTAGGACGCGACGAGGCCGAGGCCCTGTGGGGAACGCACCACCCCGACGACATCGCGAGCCTGCTCGCCCCGGCGCCGCTCGTCGTCGTCAAGGACGCGGAGCACGGCGCGACGTCGTACGCGGCGGGCGGCGAGGTCACCTTCGCCCCCGCCCCCGCGGTCGAGGTGGTCGAACCGGTCGGCGCGGGCGACGCCTTCGCCGCCGGGTACCTGTCCGGCGTCCTGGAGGACGCCGACGAGGAGTCCCGGCTGCGCCGCGCCCATCTGTCGGCGGCGACGGCCCTGCGCAGCCGGGACGACATCCCCGATCCCGGCATGGCGGCTCCTCGGCCCTGACAGGGCGAACCTAGGGCCGCACCGCCTCCAGCCGCACCGCGCACGCCTTGAACTCCGGCATCCGGGAGGTGGGGTCGAGCGCGGGGTTGGTGAGGGAGTTGGCGCGGCCCTCACCCGGCCAGTGGAACGGCATGAAGACGGTGTCGGGGCGGATGGTGTCCGTGATCCGGGCGGGCGCCACGGCCCGGCCCCGCCGGGACACGACGGCCACCGGATCGCCCTCGGCCGCACCGAGCCGGGCCGCCAGCCGCGGATGCAACTCCACGAACGGCCCGGGTGCGGCAGCGTTCAGCTCCGCCACACGCCGGGTCTGCGCCCCGGACTGGTACTGCGCCACGACCCGCCCGGTCGTGAGCAGCACCGGGTACTCGTCATCCGGTTCCTCGGCGATGGCCCGGTGCGAGACGGGGACGAAGCGGGCGCGCCCGTCGGGGGTGGCGAAGCGGTCGAGGAAGAGGCGGGGGGTGCCGGGGTGGGCAGCAGGGTCCGCCGCGTCCCCGGTGGAGGCCGGGTGACCCGCCGTGCTCCGTTGCGCGCCGGGGCCACCCGCCCCGTCTTCGGACCCGGCCGGGCCGCCTGCCCTGTCCTCGGGTGCGCTGGGGCCGCTTGCCTGGTCTGCGGCCACGCCCGGGCCGGCTGTCCCGTCCTGGGGCCTGCCAGGGCCACCCGCCCCGTCCTCAGGCGCGCCCGGGCCGCCACCCACCGGCCCTGCCGGCACCGGCTCCACCGCCGGGCACGGCCAGAACACCCCGTTCTCCTCCACCAGCCTGCGGTACGTGATCCCCGAGTAGTCCGCGGGGCCGCCCGCGCTCGCTCGGCGGAGTTCCTCGAAGATCTCCTCGGGGTCGGTCGGGAAGCCCTTCTCCACGCCCAGGCGGGCGGCCAGTTCGTGCAGGACCTCCAGGTCGCTGCGGACGCCGTCGGGCGGGGTGATGGCCTGGCGGCGGAGCAGGACCCTGCCCTCCAGGTTGGTCGTCGTGCCCGTCTCCTCGGCCCACTGGGTGACCGGCAGGACCACGTCCGCGAGCGCCGCCGTCTCCGACAGGACCACGTCACAGACGGCCAGGAAGTCCAGGGACTTGATGCGCTCCTCGACGTGCGCGGCACGCGGCGCCGACACCACCGGGTTGGACGCCATCAGCAGCAGGGACCTGATGTCCGTGCCCAGCGCGTCCAGCAGCTCGTACGCACTGCGCCCCGGGCCGGGCAGCGCATCCGGGTCCACGCCCCACACCTCCGCGACATGCCGCCGCGCCGCCGGGTCGTCGAGCTTGCGGTAGCCGGGCAACTGGTCGGCCTTCTGGCCGTGTTCGCGGCCGCCCTGCCCGTTGCCCTGCCCGGTCAGGCAGCCGTACCCGGACAGCGGGCGGCCCGCCCGGCCGGTCGCCAGGCACAGGTTGATCCACGCGCCCACCGTGTCGGTGCCCTTGGACTGCTGCTCGGGCCCGCGTGCCGTGAGCACCATCGCCGACTCGGGCTCGCAGAACATCCGTACTGTCTCCCGCAGTTCGGGGACGGACACCCCCGTGATCCGCTCCACGTACTCCGGCCAGTGCGCCATCGCGGCGGCCCTGGCGTCCTCCCAGCCCACGGTCCGCTCCTGGACGTACCCCTCGTCCACCCGCCCCTCGGCGATCACCAGATGCAGCAGGCCCAGGGCGAGCGCCAGGTCCGTGCCAGGCCGGGGCGCCAGGTGCAGGTCCGCCTGCTCGGCGGTCTTGGTGCGGCGCGGGTCGATGACGATCAGCGTGCCGCCGTTCTCCTTCAGCTCGTTGAAGAACCGCAGGGACGGCGGCATGGTCTCCGCGAGGTTCGACCCGACCAGGATCACGCAGCCGGTCTTCGGGATGTCCTCCAGCGGGAACGGCAGCCCACGGTCGAGACCGAACGCCTTGATGCCGGCCGCCGCGGCCGACGACATGCAGAAACGGCCGTTGTAGTCGATCTGGGACGTGCCGAGCACGACCCGCGCGAACTTGCCGAGCGTGTACGCCTTCTCGTTCGTCAGACCGCCGCCGCCGAACACCCCGACCCCGTCCGGCCCGTACTCCGCGCGGGTCCGGCGCAGCCCCTCGGCGATCCGGTCCAGCGCCTCGTCCCAGGAGGCCGGCACCAGCGTGCCCCCGTCGCGCACCAGCGGTGAGGTCAGGCGCACGTTCGAGGCCAGCACCGCCGGCGCCGTACGGCCCTTGCCGCACAGCGCGCCCCGGTTCACCGGGAAGTCCGTACGCTCGCTCACCTCGACGGTCCCGTCGGGCGCGGGAGTCAGGTTCATGCCGCACTGCAAGGCGCAGTACGGGCAGTGCGTGGGCGTGGCGGTGGTCTGCATACCCTTCAGCGTGCTTCGGCCGTGTTACGCCCGGGACGGTTCCCTGTTACGCGGCAGGGACGGCAACCTCCCCGCCGCCGCCCCGCCCGCGTGAGGCACACGCCTGCCCACCTTCACGTTGCCGCCGACCGGCACGGACGTTGCCCTTGTGACGAACAACGCCACATGTGGCTCATTGCTCTCCTTTCTTGGCCGATCCGGCCTCGTTGAGAGTTGAAGCAGCGCCACTACGCTCTCGCTACGCGCAGCGCTCGCACGACTCCGTACGGCGTTCGACTCCCACACTCGAAACAGCCAGGAGGCCAACCGATCATGCCTCTGCGCCATCTGACCCCCCAGGACCGAGAGCTGTTCCGGCGATACGGCCGGGGCCCCACCGTCACCGTCCCCGACCCGCTCCTGCACCACGCCGTCGCCCGGCACGCCGCGGCCACCCCGCACGCCGTGGCCGCCGAACACCAGGGCGCGCACGTCACCTACGGCGAGCTCGACCGGTACGCCGACGCCCTCGCCGCCCGCCTCGTCCGCGAGGGCGTACGCCCCGGAGACCACGTCGGCCTGTTCGTCCGCCGCTCGATCCCGATGCTCGTCGGCCTGCTCGGCATCCTGAAGGCCGGCGCCGCCTACGTCCCGCAGGACATCGGCCTCGCGCCCCCGGCACAGCTCACCCACGTCATCCGCACCGCCCGGACCCGAATCGTCCTCACGGTCGCCGAGCACGCCCACCGCGTGCCGCTGCCGGACGGCCACCTGCTGCTCGCGCTCGACGAGCCGCAGCCGTACGCCCCGGCCCCGCGCCCGCGCGTCACCGGCGACGACGGCTGCTACGTCCTGTTCACCTCCGGCACCACCGGCCGCCCCAACGGCGTGAAGGTCACCCACCGCAACGTCGCCAACCTCCTGCTCACCGAGCCGGGCGGCCTCGGCATCCGCCCCGGCGACCGGGTCGCCCAACTCCTCAACATCGCCTTCGACATGGCCGCCTGGGAGATCCTGGGCTGCCTCGCCCACGGCGGCACCCTCGTCATCCGCGGCAAGGACATCGCCGCGGCGGCCCGCACCGCCGACGTGCTCATCGCCACGCCGACCGTGCTGTCCGGCCTCGACCCCGCCGCCTGCCCGCGCGTGCGCACGGTCGCCGTCGCGGGGGAGCCCTGCCCGCGCCCGCTGGCCGACCGCTGGGCCCGGCAAGCCGCCTTCCACAACTGCTGCGGCCCCACGGAGACCACGATCGTCAACACGATGAGCCGCCACGACCCGGCCGCCCCGCTGCTCACCATCGGCCGTCCCACTCCCAACAACACGGTCTACGTCCTCGACGCCGACCGGCGCCCCCTGCCCGTCGGCGAGGCCGGCGAGATGTGGGCGGGCGGCGACTGCGTCTCCGCGGGTTACCTCGGCAACGACGCCCTCAACGCCGAGCGCTACGCCCCCGACCCCTTCCTCGGCGGCGGCCGCCGCATGTTCCGCACCCGGGACCTCGGCCGCTGGACCCCCGACGGTGAGCTGGAGCACCTCGGGCGCACCGACGACCAGGTCAAGGTGCGCGGCTTCCGCGTCGAGCTGGACTCCGTCTCTTCCGTCCTGGAGACGGCCGCCGGCTGCACCCGCGCCGTCACCCTGAAACGCGACGCCCGCACGCTGGTGTCCTTCGTCTGCCCGGCCGACGTCGACCCGGACACGGCCCGCCGCGCGGTCGCGGACGCACTGCCCTACTACTGCGTCCCCGAGCGGGTCCTGCCCCTCGCGTTCCTCCCCGAGACCGACCGCGGCAAGGTCGACAAACAAGCCCTGCTGGGAATGCTCGACGAGCGCGTGGCGGTGGCCCGATGACCACGTCCCCCGCCCGGACCCACCAGGACACGGGCGAGCTCCCGCCGCTCCTGCCCGTCGCCCGCCGCCTGCTCAAGCACCCCCGCCTGATGCACCACAACCGCCTCGCGGCCCTGGTGCTCCTGGCCAACGCGGCGTTCCTGTGGGCCGCCGGGCCCCCGGCCACGCCCACCCTCGGGCACGCAGCCCTCGCCAACCTCGCCCTCGCCGTCCTCGTACGCCAGCAGTACGTCATCAACCTCTTGTTCCGGCTGGCGACTTCGGCCCCGGTGAGCTGGCCGCTGAAGGTCCGCTGGACGCTCGGCAAGGTGTACCACTTCGGCGGGCTGCACGTGGGCGGGGCGCTGGCCGGGGCGGCCTGGTTCCTGGCCCTGACGGTCGCGGTGACACGCGCCGGAACGGACGTGCCGCTGATCACGGTGAGCTGGACCCTAGTGACCCTCCTCGCCCTGATCGTCGCCACCGCGCTGCCGGCCTTCCGCTCCCGCCACCACGACCACTTCGAGAAGATCCACCGCTTCGGCGGCTGGAGCGCCCTCGCGCTCTTCTGGACCCACACCCTGCTGTCCGGTCAGGGACCGGCGGCGCTCGCGGTCCTCGCCGTCGTCACGTTCAGCGTGGCGCTGCCCTGGCTGCGGCTGCGCAAGGTGGACGTCCGCGTCGAACGCCCCTCGCCGCACGTGGCGCTGGCCCGCTTCGACTACGGCGAGACCCCCTTCGCCGGCTCCTCGACCGCGATCAGCCGGAGCCCGCTGAAGGAGTGGCACTCCTTCGCCAACGTCCCCGCCCCCGGCCGCTCCGGCTTCCGGCTCACCATCTCCCGCGCCGGTGACTGGACCGGGTCCTTCATCGACGACATGCCCTCGCGCGTGTGGGTGAAGGGCATCACCACGGCCGGAGTCGCCAACATCGAGGTCCTGTTCAGGAAGGTGGTCTACGTCGCGACCGGCAGCGGCATCGGCCCCTGCCTGCCCCACCTGCTCGCCGCCGAGGTCCCCTCGCGCCTGGTCTGGGCGACCCGCGACCCCCGCGCCACCTACGGGGACGCCCTCGTCGACGAGATCCTCGCCGTCCAGCCGCACGCCCTGGTCTGGGACACCTCCCGGCACGGCAAGCCCGACATGGTGCGGCTCGCCCACGCCGCGTACCGCGACTTCGGTGCGGAGGCGGTCATCTGCATCTCCAACAAGCGGCTGACCTGGCAGGTGGTGCACGGCCTGGAACGGCGGGGGATTCCGGCGTACGGCGCGATCTGGGACTCGTGACCGACCTTCCATGGAGGGAAGATGAACCACCTGAAAGTCGAACGGGACGGCCGCGTGGTGACCGTCCGCCTGCACCGCCCGCACGCCCTGAACGCGCTCAGCTCCGAGCTGCTCGCCGAACTCCTCGGCGTCCTCGGCCCGCTGGACCAGGACCCGGAGGTGGGCTGCTTCGTCGTCACCGGCTCGGAGAAGGTCTTCGCGGCCGGCGCGGACATCAAAGAGATGGCGGGCAGGTCGGCCGTGGACATGATGTCCGAGGACTACTTCGCGGCCTGGGAGGACTTCGCGGACCTGCGCACCCCGAAGATCGCCGCCGTGGCCGGCTACGCGCTCGGCGGCGGTTGTGAGCTGGCCATGATGTGCGACCTGGTCGTCGCGGGCGAGTCGGCCCTCTTCGGTCAGCCGGAGATCAAGCTGGGCGTGATACCCGGCATCGGCGGCACCCAGCGGCTGACCCGCCTCGTGGGCCGGGCCAAGGCCATGGACCTGGTGCTCACCGGCCGCACGATGGACGCCCGGGAGGCCGAGCGCTGCGGCTTGGTCTCCCGCGTGGTCCCCGACGACCGGGTCCTCGCCGAGGCACTGGAAGCGGCGGCGGCCATCGCCTCGTACGGCCGTACGGCGGTCAGGGCGGCCCGCGAGTGCGTCGACCGGGCCCTGGAGACGGGCCTGCGGGACGGCCTCCGCTTCGAACGACGGGTGTTCCACGCCCTGTTCGCCACAGAGGACCAGAAGGAGGGGATGACGGCGTTCCTGGAGAAGCGCCCCCCGCGCTTCCACGGACGCTGACGGTCGCAGGACAGCCGGGGGGCTGTGTCTGGTCAGGACACGGCCATCGGAGCGGCCCCCCGGCAGGCCGGAAGGGCGCCCCCCTGGTCGTTGGGAGCCGACCGCCGCAGGACCAGGGGGGACGGTGCTGCGACGGCCGGCCGATTCGAGGCCACCCTCGGGGCTGTGACACACGGGCCTCGCGGAAGGCACAGCCCTCCCTGATCACCGCACAGGCAGGACGGGTTCGCCTGCCCGGGCCGTTCAGCTGAGGACGGCGTCGCTCTTCGCTCGGATCGCCGCGTTGAGGGCTCGGATCTTGGCGAGTTCCGGTCCGTGTTCGTTGATCAGGGTGCGCTGTACCGCGGCCTCGGCGTCGTGCCACACGGACACCAGGTTGGTGCTGCTCTTGCACTGGGTGTCCGCCACCGCGACCTGCTTCTCCTTGGCGCCGGCGGCGTCCCCGGTGAAGGAGGCGTCGTTGTTCGCCTCGATCGGTGACTTGTAGGTGAAGCTCTTGGAGGCCATGCACGCCGACCAGTGAGCGAACACCGCCGCTACTTTCGGGTCCTCCAAGGACTTCTCGTAGGACTGGCCGTCCAGTTCTTCCACAAGGGTGTCGTTGAGGTACGTCTCGCCCTGCCCACCGGTGAGTTTGTCGAGGGCCTGCCCATAGCAGCCGTCCTCCGGGATGGGCTCCCCTGCGCGGGTGGTGCGGACCTTCCTGGGCTCGCCGTTGGTTCGCTCGGGAGAGAGGCCGTCGAGCGCGGCTTCCTCTTCCGAGGTGAAGCGAGGCTCTTCGCCGCCGATGGCGGCCACCCGAGCGTGCTGGCCGAAGTCGGGGCGGTAGCCGTGGCGCTCAGCGGTTTGCTGGTTGTACGTGCCGTAACGGAGGTCTTCGTGCTCCTCGATCTCCTCCGAGGCGCCAGGCGACGGGGCGAAATTGAAGGAAGTGAAGCCGACGCCCTGCATACAGCTGGTGGTCAGCTGCCACAGGGCCTGCTGACTTCTCTCGTATTCCTCGGGGCTGAGCTGGTAGGCGTCCAAGGGGAGACTCATCGCGGCTACGACGCGGGTGGGAGAGCCCTGGACACGTTCGTCGGCCGTCTTGGCCTGGGGCTTCGATGAAACCTTCGTGGCACCGGCACGATCCTGGGGAGGGCTGGTGCCCTGGCTTGAGCAAGAGGACAGTGCGAGCGCTCCCACGGTGAGGGCGGCGGCTATCGGTGCAGTCCTGAGTAAACGCATGGGGGGTCCTTCCGGGGTCAGTGGCCGCCGCCGCCCTCATGGCGGGGGTACCAGTTCGTCGAGGAGTTCTTGTTCTTCAGCGCAGAGGTGAGGTTCTTGCGGCCCTGCGGCTTGAGGGAGTTGTAAGGGCCCTTCCACCAGCGGTCGCGGTGGACGCAGAACGCGGTGTTGCGGGTGCGGGAGTCCCAGGACGCGGCATGGTCTTCAAGCTTCTGCCGAGAGCCGGGGCCGGAGTCGGGTTTGAAGATCTGGGCGTCGAGGTTGTAGCCGCCGTTGCCGATCGTGGCGAGGGCCCCCTGCTGATTGGAGTTGTAGTAGAAGCACGCCATCCGGTCGTAGCAGCGCTTCGTGGGGGCGGCGGACGCTGTCGGGACGGCGGCCAGGAGCGCGGTGCCGGTTGCGGCAGCCAGAAGAACAGCAGAAAGCCGACTTCTTATCACTTCATTCCTCCTTTTTGGTTACTTATGGAACTTAGACACTGGAAGGCTGGATTTGAGGACCAAGGGGCGTGCACGTTACTGAGCCTGCTGAACGTGACATTTCCGGCACGGCATCATCGACGGTTGAGCGAATCCGCGTGCCGGCGCTGACGTGGTCTCACTTCCGCGCGACGGACCGACCCGACGGGTGCGGCCCCACTACGGCGCGTGCCGACGGCCGCCCGAATGCGCGGCGGCAGGAGAGGTTGGGGGAGACGTGTATGGGGCGTCGCGCGAGGGCGACGTCGTCGTTACCGGCGCCGTCCGGCGGTCATGCGTGCGCCTGGCCTGTATGCGTGCGGCCCAGCACCGGCACGATCGGTGTCACGCGCGGCGGACCTGCCGGCCCAGACGGTTCCGGCCACAGCGAGCGCTTTGGGGCGGGCGCCACCAACCTCGTCACAGAATCCCCCTTTTTTGCCAGACGGGGGACGCGGCAACGCGTGGTGCTGTACGCGAACGCCTCCCCCAAAGTGACGCGCGGGGAACCGGGTGGTCAGGCCCAATCCGCCGAGCGCCTGATCACTGTAGACACGAGGCGATCACCCGTAACAAGGGCTGATCGGGACATGGCAACAATTCAGCCCCACTGGCCCGAGCATCCGGAGGGAGAGTGCACCATCACTTGACCTGTGGAGTTCCTGTGAAGCGGAATGACGAGGGGCAGGGGGCGCGAGAGGCAGATTGGCCGGTTCCGCCGCTCGATGGCGGCACCTGCTCGACCCGGCCTGCTGTCCGGTCAGGGTCGCCCCCTCGGGCCGCCCGGTTCATCCGCGTATGCGTGACCAGCTTCACTCGTTACACGGAAGCCCCAGGTCAAGCGGCCTCACACCGCGCCTGTCCCACATCGTGAACCGCTGGAAAACACCCGTGACGCCCACGCAACGGGAAGGCAACGTGCGACGGCGACCATCGGTTGCATGCCCAGCCAGCTCAGCCTCGTCCCGCAGCCCGCCACGCGCCGCCCGGCCCCGCCCGCCCTCGTGGTCGTGGCCCACGGCAGCCGTGACCCCCGTGCGCTGAGCACCGTACGCGCGCTCCTGGACCGCGTCCGCGCGCTGCGCCCCGACGTGCCGGTGCACCTCGGGCACATCGAACTGAACGCCCCCCTGCTCCCCGACACGCTCGCCGCCCTGGGAGACACGGAGGCCGTCCTGGTCCCCCTCCTCCTCAGCCGCGGCTACCACGTCAAGCAGGACATCCCCGAGATGGCCGCGGCCTCCCCGGCCCGCACCCACGTGGCGGCCCCCCTGGGCCCGCACCCCTTCCTGGTGGACGCCCTCCAGGCCCGCCTGACGGAGGCCGGCTGGGGCGGCACGCCCCGCCGCACCAGCGCGGTCGTACTCGCCGCGGCCGGCTCCCGCGACCCGGACGCGAAGACGGACACCACCCGCACGGCCCACCTCCTCGCGGCCCGCCTGGGCGTGCCCGTCATCCCGGCCTACGCCTCCGCGGCGACTCCCACGGTGGAAACGGCCGTCCGCACCCTGCTCGCCAGGGGCCGCCACCACATAGCCCTGGCCTCCTACTTCACGGCCCCCGGCCGCTTCGCCACGGAGTGCGCCCAAGCGGCCCCCTGGATCGCCGCGGCCCCCCTCGGCACTCACCCGGCCATGGCCCACCTCCTCCTCCACCGCTACGACGAGGCGCTGGCAACCGGGGCGACACAGCTGCAATTGGCTTCGGCTTAAGACGCGGGGTACCGCACTTACCCAAGGGGCGCGGGGCTGTGTCGATATGCGGCTCCGCCGCGTGGGCGCGACCAGCCACCCCCACCCCGCACCCGCCACACGACCGAACCCGGCAAACGCTCAGGCACACGGCACGCCCATGCCCGTAGTGTCGACACATGGCAGGCACCCCACAAACCCCCCCGGCGTACGACCCGACGTCAGTCGACCGCTGGGCCCCGGAACCAGACAAACGCCCCGGCCGCACCGCCTTCCAACGCGACCGGGCCCGAGTCCTCCACTCCTCCGCCCTACGACGCCTCGCCGGCAAAACCCAAGTGGTGACGCCCGGCACCATGGGCCCGGCCTGGGACGCCAGCCCCCGCACCCGCCTCACCCACTCCCTCGAATGCGCCCAGGTCGGCCGCGAACTGGGCGCGGCCCTCGGCTGTGACCCGGACCTCGTGGAAGCCGCCTGCCTCTCCCACGACCTGGGCCACCCACCCTTCGGCCACAACGGCGAACAGGCCCTCAACGAGTTCGCCGCCGACTGCGGCGGTTTCGAGGGCAACGCCCAGTCCCTCAGACTCCTCACCCGCATCGAGCCCAAACGGTTCACCCCCGAAGGCTCCGTCGGCCTCAACCTCACCCGCGCCGCCCTCGACGCCGCCACCAAGTACCCCTGGCCCCGCGGCGCCCACCCCACCGACCCGGCGTCCCGCAAGTTCGGTGTCTACGAGGACGACCGCCCGGTCTTCGACTGGGTCCGCAAGGACGCCCCCGGCACCCGCACCTGCTTCGAGGCGCAGGTCATGGACTGGTCCGACGACGTGGCCTACTCGGTGCACGACGTGGAGGACGGCCTGCACGCCGGCCACATCGACCCGAACTGCCTGCACGCGGAACCCGAACGGCAGGACGTCTTCCAGGTCGCCCGCGGCCGGTACGTACCGGCGGACACCGACCCCGCCGAACTCGCCGAGGCCCTGGACCGGCTCCTCGCCCAGGAGTGGTGGCCGCACGGCTACGACGGCACCGCCGTCGCCCAGGCCCGGCTGAAGGACGCCACCAGCCAGCTCATCGGCCGCTTCTGCCTGGCCGCCGAGAGCGCGACCCGCACCGCGTACGGCGCCGGACGGCTCACCCGGTACGCCGCCGAACTGGTCGTCCCGCGCGGGACCCGGATGGAGTGCGCCGTCCTCAAGGCCGTCGCCGACCTCTACGTCATGCAGCGCGCCGAGCAGGAACGCCTGCGCGCCGACCAGCGCATCGTCGTCGCCGAACTGGCCGAGGCGCTCACCGCCCGCGCCCCGGACGGCCTGGACCCGCAGTTCCGCGCGCTGTACGACCGGGCGCCGGACGACCGGGCCCGCAAACGGGTGATCGTCGACCAGATCGCCTCCCTCACCGACACGTCGGCCCGTTCGCTTCACGCCCGTCTGACGGGGCAGGCATGAGACTGACGCGACACGCGGGACGCGAGCACCCCCGAATGTGACCCTCCGTGGCCTGATCGGGTCACTCCCTCTTCCCGCATCACGCTCCGTGCGGGACGCTCGCAAGTGGCGACACCCTTACGAGGAGGCACCAAGTGGTCGACGCGGATCAGACATTCGTCATCGTCGGAGGCGGACTGGCCGGGGCCAAGGCGGCCGAGACGCTCCGGGCGGAGGGCTTCACCGGCCGCGTGATACTGATCTGCGACGAACGGGACCACCCCTACGAGCGCCCGCCGCTGTCCAAGGGCTACCTCCTCGGCAAGGAAGAGCGCGACAGCGTCTTCGTGCACGAGCCCGCCTGGTACGCGGCGAACGACATCGAGCTGCACCTCGGCCAGACCGTCGACGCCATCGACCGCACGGCGAAGACGGTCCGCTTCGGCGAGGACGGCACCGTCGTCCGCTACGACAAGCTGCTCCTGGCGACCGGCGCCGAGCCCCGCCGCCTCGACATCCCGGGCACGGATCTGGCCGGTGTCCATCACCTGCGCCGCCTCGCCCACGCCGAGCGCCTCAAGCACGTCCTGACCAACCTCGGCCGCGACAACGGCCACCTGGTCATCGCGGGCGCCGGCTGGATCGGCCTGGAGGTCGCGGCGGCGGCCCGCGAGTACGGTGCGGAGGTCACCGTGGTCCACCGAGGACCGACCCCGCTGCACTCGGTCCTCGGCCCCGAACTCGGCCAGCTCTTCGCCGACCTGCACCGCGAGCACGGCGTCCGCTTCCACTTCGGCGCCCGGCTCACCGAGATCGTCGGCCAGGACGGCATGGTCCTCGCGGCCCGCACCGACGACGGCGAGGAGCACCCCGCGCACGACGTCCTGGCCGCGATCGGCGCGGCCCCGCGCACCCACCTCGCGGAGGCGGCCGGCCTCGAGATCGCCGAGCGCGCCCACGGCGGCGGCATCGTCGTCGACGAGCGGCTGCGCACCTCCGACCCGGACGTGTACGCGGCCGGCGACGTCGTCTCCTTCCCGCACGCCCTCTTCGACACCCGGCTGCGCGTCGAGCACTGGGCCAACGCCCTCAACGGCGGTCCGGCGGCCGCGCGCGCCATGCTGGACCGCGACGTGACCTACGACCGCGTGCCCTACTTCTTCTCCGACCAGTACGACCTGGGGATGGAGTACTCCGGCTGGGCGCCCCCGGGGACGTACGACCAGGTGGTGATCCGCGGGGATGCCGGGAAGCGCGAGTTCATCGCGTTCTGGGTGAAGGAGGGCCGGGTGCTGGCCGGGATGAACGTGAACGTGTGGGACGTCACAGACAAGATCCAGCGGCTGATCCGCACCAAGACCCGGGTGAACACGGAGTCGCTGGCGGACCCGCACGTTCCGCTGGAAAACCTCGCACCGTAGGTGTCGGTCCGCCACCGTAGAATTCACGCGTGGCAGGACGGATCAACGACGAGGACGTGAAGGCGGTACGGGACGCGGTCCCGATCGACGCCGTGGTGTCCGAGTACCTCCAGCTGCGCAACGCGGGCGGCGGCAACCTCAAGGGTCTCTGCCCGTTCCACGACGAGAAGTCACCGTCCTTCCAGGTCAGCCCGAGCAAGGGACTCTTCCACTGCTTCGGCTGCCAGGAGGGCGGCGACACCATCACGTTCGTGATGAAGATCGACCACCTCTCCTTCTCCGAGGCGGTCGAGCGCCTGGCCGGCCAGGCGGGCGTCACCCTGCGCTACGAGGAGGGCGGGTACAACCCTTCCCACCAGCGCGGCGAACGCATCCGCCTGGTCGAGGCCCACAAGATCGCGGCCGAGTGGTACGCGGAACAGCTCGCGACCTCCGCCGAGGCCGACACCGGCCGGGTCTTCCTCGCCGAGCGCGGTTTCGACCAGGCCGCAGCCGTCCACTTCGGCGTCGGCTACAGCCCCCAGGGCTGGGACCATCTGACGCGCTATCTGCGCGGCAAGGGCTTCACCGACAAGGAGATCCTGCTCTCCGGGCTCGCCCAGGAGGGCCGCCGCGGCCCCATCGACCGTTTCCGCGGCCGCCTGATGTGGCCCATCCGCGACATCGGCGGCGACGTCGTCGGTTTCGGCGCCCGCAAGCTGTACGAGGCGGACAACGGCCCCAAGTACCTCAACACGCCCGATACGGCGATCTACCGGAAGTCCCAGGTCCTCTACGGCATCGACCTGGCGAAGAAGGAGATCGCGAAGACGAGCCGCGCGGTGGTCGTCGAGGGCTACACGGACGTGATGGCCTGCCACCTCGCCGGCGTCACGACGGCCATCGCCACCTGCGGCACGGCCTTCGGCGGCGACCACATCAAGATCCTCCGCCGCCTGCTGATGGACAACGGCTCGGCCCGCGTCATCTTCACCTTCGACGGCGACGCGGCCGGCCAGAAGGCGGCCCTGCGCGCCTTCGAGGACGACCAGAAGTTCGCCGCCGAGACGTACATCGCCATCGCCCCCGACGGCATGGACCCCTGCGACCTGCGTCTCGCCAAGGGCGACGAGGCGGTGGCGGACCTGGTCGAACCCCGCACGCCGCTCTTCGAGTTCGCCCTCCGCCAGATCGTCGTCCGCTACGACCTTGACACCCCCGCAGGCCGCGCCGCCGCCCTGGACGAGGCGGCCCCGATCGTCGCCCGCATCAAGAACAGCGGCGCCCAGCACGAGGTCGCAGTCCAGCTCGCCGGCATGCTCGGCATCCTCGACACCCAGTTCGTGGTCAAGCGAGTGGCCCAGCTGGCCCGCTGGGCCCGCGACCGCGGCGGCAAGGGCCCGGCCCCGGACCGGCACCAGCACGGGGCGCAGCAGTACGCCGCCGCCCAGCCGTCCGCCGCCCCCCGCGGCCCGGCCCTCAACCTCCGCAACCCGGTCTACGCCACCGAACGCGAACTCCTCAAACTCGCCCTCCAGCGCCCCGAGTTGGTCTCCCCGGCCTTCGACGCGTACGGCATCGACGAGTTCACCGCCCCGCCCTACGCCGCCGTACGCCAGGCCATCCTGGACGCCGGCGGCGCCGAACTGGGCGTCGCGGACCCCCAGGACTACCTGGTCAAGGTCCGCGAGGCCGCCCCGGACGACGCGGTCCGCGCGATGGTGACGGAACTGGCCGTCGAGGCGATCCTGCTGCACAAGGGCGTGAAGGGCGTCGACGAGACCTACGCGGGCGCCCAGTTGGTCACCGTCCGCCGTCGCGCCGTCGAACGCCGCATCCGCGACATCACGAGCCAGCTCACCCGCCTCGGCAGCCACGGCGACCCGGCCCAGCTGGCCGCCGTACAGAACGAACTCTGGGTCCTCCAGCAGTACGACCAGGCCCTCCGGGGACACGGCGCCGCCGCGCTCTGACGTCACCACGCGGTCACGGACCGGAAGCAAAAAGTCATCGCACGCCCCTCGTGGCGACGATGTGTCTTACCCCACACTGGGTTCCGGTGCCTGAGTCCTCGGAGCGCGGCCGATCCGTCCCCGACGGGTCCCAGACCCCCGCGGTTCCGCTCATCGCGTACGGGACGGACAGCGGCGAGGCCGCCTACTCCGCCCCCGAAGTACCGCTGCCGCCCGCCTTGGCAGCGATCATCCTGGAGGTCGCCCCCGTGCAGACCCAGACCCTCACCCAGACCGACGTCAGCGGCGCCGTCGGCGCCGACGGCGCCGCACCGGACGCGGAGGACGACGTCCTCCCCGCGGTCCCGGCGCAGGGCCGCGTCGTGCTCCGCCCCGAGACGGAACCGGAGGAGCCGCCCGCCGAGGCCGTCGAGACGGCCGAGGCTCCCGAAGCCGTCGAACCGCCGCGGGTCCGCCCCGACACCGGCGGCCCCTCCTCGGACCTGTTCCGCCAGTACCTGCGGGAGATCGGCCGCATCCCCCTGCTGACCGCCGCCGAGGAGGTCGAACTCGCCCGCCGCGTCGAGGCCGGCCTGTTCGCCGAGGAGAAGCTGCGGCTCGCCCCCGACCTGGACAGCCAGTTGGCGCTGGATCTCGACCGGCTCGTCGTCATGGGCCGGATGGCCAAGCGCCGGCTCATCGAGGCCAACCTGCGACTGGTCGTCTCCGTCGCCAAGCGCTACGTCGGGCGCGGGCTGACCATGCTCGACCTCGTCCAGGAGGGCAACCTCGGGCTCATCCGGGCCGTCGAGAAGTTCGACTACGCCCGCGGCTACAAGTTCTCCACCTACGCCACCTGGTGGATCCGCCAGGCCATGTCCCGCGCCCTGGCCGACCAGGCCCGCACCATCCGGGTCCCCGTGCACGTCGTGGAGCTCATCAACCGGGTCGTCCGCGTCCAGCGCCGCATGCTCCAGGAGCGGGGCTACGAGCCGACGCCGGAAGAGGTCGCCGCCCACCTCGACCTGCCCCCGGAGCGCGTCAGCGAAGTGCTGCGCCTCGCCCAGGAGCCGGTGTCGTTGCACGCGCCCGTGGGCGAGGAGGACGACGTCGCCCTCGGCGACCTCATCGAGGACGGCGACGCCACCAGCCCCGTCGAATCCGCCGCGTTCCTCCTCCTCAAGGAGCACCTGGAGGCGGTCCTGTCGACCCTGGGGGAGCGGGAGCGCAAGGTCGTCCAGCTCCGCTACGGCCTCGCCGACGGCCGCCCCCGCACGCTGGAGGAGATCGGCCGCATCTTCGGCGTCACCAGGGAACGCATACGGCAGATCGAGTCGAAGACCCTGAACAAGCTCCGCGACCACACCTTCGCGGACCAGCTGAGGGGCTACCTGGACTGAGAGGGAGGCCGCCTGTCCCGGCGGCCCCCGCCCATCCAGCCGGCTTCCGCCGACCTAGTCGACTTCCGCCACCGCCTGCGCGAACTGCGCCTTGTACAGCCGGGCGTAGGCCCCGTCCGCCGCCAGCAGCTCCTCGTGCGCGCCCTGCTCCACGATCGCCCCGTTCTCCATCACCAGAATGGCGTCCGCGTCCCGGATCGTCGACAGCCGGTGCGCGATGACGAACGAGGTACGTCCGTGTGCCAGTTTGGCCATCGCCTTCTGGATGAGCACCTCCGTGCGGGTGTCGACCGAGCTGGTGGCCTCGTCGAGCACCAGGATCACCGGGTCGGACAGAAACGCCCGAGCGATGGTGATCAGCTGCTTCTCACCCGCGCTGACCCCCGTCCCCTCGTCGTCGATCACCGTGTCGTACCCGTCCGGCAGCGTCCGGATGAACCGGTCCGCGTGCGCGGCCCGGGCCGCCTCCTCGATCTCCCCGCGCGTGACGCCCCGGGCGGCCCCGTACGCGATGTTCTCCGCGATCGTGCCGCCGAACAGCCACGTGTCCTGGAGCACCATGCCGATCCCGGCGCGCAGTTCGTCCCGGGACATCCGCGCGATGTCGACCCCGTCGAGGGTGATGCGCCCGCCGGTGACGTCGTAGAACCGCATCAGCAGGTTCACCAGCGTGGTCTTGCCCGCGCCCGTCGGGCCGACGATGGCCACCGTCTGCCCGGGCTCGACCTTCAGCGACAGGTCCTCGATCAGCGGCTTCTCGGGGTCGTAGCGGAACGACAGGTGCTCCAGTGCCACCTGCCCGCGCAGCTCCTCGGGCCGCACGCCCGGCACCGGATCGGCACTCTGCTCCTCCGCGTCCAGCAGCTCGAAGACCCGCTCCGCCGAGGCGACACCCGACTGCACCAGGTTCGCCATGGACGCGACCTGCGTCAGCGGCATGGAGAACTGCCGCGAGTACTGGACGAAGGCCTGCACATCACCGATGGACAGCGAGCCCGAGGCGACCCGCAGCCCGCCGACGACCGCGACCAGCACGTAGTTGAGGTTCGACACGAAGAACATCAGCGGCTGCATGACGCCGCTGTTGAACTGCGCCCGGAACCCGGCCTCGTACAGCGCCTCGTTCTGCTCGGCGAACTGCTGCGCCGACTCCTCCTGCCGCCCGAACACCTTCACGAGCGTGTGCCCGGTGTACATCTCCTCGATGTGCGCGTTCAACTTGCCCGTGGAGCGCCACTGCTGCACGAAGTGCGGCTGCGACCGCTTGCCCACGCGCGTGGCGACGACGAACGACAGCGGCACCGTCACCAGCGCGACCAGCGCCAGGATCCAGGAGACGTAGATCATCATCGCGAGGACGCCGATGATGGTCAGCACCGAGTTGATGAGCTGCCCCATCGACTGCTGGAGCGTCTGCCCGATGTTGTCGATGTCGTTCGTCGCCCGGGAGAGCACCTCACCGCGCTGGCGCTTGTCGAAATACGACAGCGGCAGCCGCGACAGCTTCGTCTGCACGTCCTCGCGCATCCGGAACATGGTCCGGTTCACGGCCCGGTTCACCAGCCGCGTCGCCACCGCCATCAGCAGCCCGGCCACCGTGAACACACCCACCGCGAGCAGCAGCACGTGCCCGACGGCGGTGAAGTCGATGCCCTGGCCCGGGGTGAAGTCGGTGCTGCGCAGCATGTCGGCGACGTCACCGTCCCCGCGCTGCCGCATCGAGTCGAGGACCTGCTCCTTGCTCGCCCCCTCCGGCATGTCCCGCCCGACGATGCCCGCGAAGACCAGGTCGGTGGCCTGGCCGAGGATCTTCGGCCCGACGACGTTGAGGCCGACGCTGAGCACCACGCACAGCAGGAGCACGTAGATGGTGATGCGCTCCGGCCGGAACTGGGCGACGAGCCGTTTGCCCGACCCCTTGAAGTCCAACGAGCGCTGGTCGGGGCCGCCCCCGGCCATCATCCGCCCCATGGGCCCCGCCATCAGGCAGCCTCCGCTTCCGTGAGCTGGGAGAGCACGATCTCCCGATAGGTCTCGTTGTCCGCCATCAGCTCGTGGTGCCGCCCGGTGCCGACGACCCGCCCTTCGTCGAGGACGACGATCCGGTCGGCGTCCCGGATGGTCGCCACGCGCTGGGCGACGATCACGACGGTCGCCTCCGCGGTCTCCTGCGCGAGCGCGGCCCGCAGCGCGGCGTCCGTTGCGTAGTCGAGCGCGGAGAAGGAGTCGTCGAAGAGGTAGATCTCCGGGCGCTGCACGAGGGTCCGGGCGATGGCGAGCCGCTGCCGCTGACCGCCCGAGACGTTCGTCCCGCCCTGCGCGATCGGCGCGTCCAGCCCGCCCTCCAACCGCTCCACGAAGTCCTTGGCCTGCGCCACCTCCAGCGCGTGCCAGAGTTCCTCGTCGGTGGCGTCCGGATTGCCGTAGCGCAGGTTGGTCGCCACCGTGCCCGCGAACAGATACGGCTTCTGCGGCACCATCCCGACGGTCTTCGCGAGCAGCTCCGGGTCGATCTCCGCCACCTCGACACCGTCCACGAGCACCTGCCCGTCGGTCGCGTCGAACAGCCGCGGGACCAGCCCGAGCAGCGTGGACTTGCCGCTGCCGGTCGAGCCGATGACAGCGGTGGTCTCGCCCGGCCGGGCGACCAGGTCGACGGCCCGCAGCACCGGCTCCTCGGCACCCGGATAGCGGAAGCCCGCCCCGCGGAGCTCCAGATGACCGTGCCGGCGCAGCTCCCGCACGGGCGCCGACGGCGGCACGACGCTCGACGAGGTGTCCAGCACCTCCTGGATGCGCTCGGCACACACCTCCGCGCGCGGCACCATCATGAACATGAAGGTGGCCATCATCACGGACATGACGATCTGCATCAGATAGGCGAGGAACGCCGTCAGGTCACCGATCTGCATCCCGCCGCTGTCGATCCGGTGCGCGCCGAACCACACCACGGCGATCGACGACAGGTTCACCACCGTCATGACGATCGGGAACATCAGCGCGAGCAGGTTGCCGGTGCCCAGCGCGAAGTCCGTGAGATCGGTGTTGGCCTTGCGGAAGCGCTGCTGCTCGTACTCGTCCCGGACGAAGGCACGGATGACGCGGTTGCCGGTGATCTGCTCGCGCAGCACCCGGTTCACCGTGTCCAGCCGCTCCTGCATCGACCGGAACAGCGGCCGCAGCCGCCGCACGATCAGCGTCACGCAGATGCCCAGCACCGGCACGACCGCCACCAGCACCCCGGACAGCGGCACGTCAAGACCGAGCGCCAGCACGATGCCGCCCACGCACATGATCGGGGCCGACACCATCAGCGTGAACGTCATCAGCGCCAGCATCTGCACCTGCTGGACGTCGTTCGTCGTACGGGTGATCAGCGACGGCGCCCCGAAGTGACCCACCTCACGCGCGGAGAACGACTGCACCCGGTCGAACACGGCCCCGCGCATGTCCCGCCCGAGTGCCGACGCCGTACGGGCGCCGTAGTAGACGGCACCGATGTTGCACACGACCTGGACCAGCGAGATGCCGATCATCAGGGCGCCGTACCCCAGGATGTAGCCGGTGTCGCCGTTCACGACACCTCTGTCGATGATGTCCGCGTTCAGCGTGGGGAGATAGAGCGTCGCGCAGGTCTGGAGGAACTGCAGCAGCACCAGCAGGGTGATGGGTCTCTTGTAGGGCCTGAGACAGGTCCGCAGAAGTCGTATGAGCACGCTGCTTCTCTCGGAGTGGACGACGGGGCGGTTGGTTGCCCCTGGCCCCTATCGTCGAACACTCCACCCGCGTTACCTCAACCGAATTAACCCAACAGGCGGTCAAAACGCCCCGGGATTCACCGGATCTCCGAAGCCGATCGCTAGGGCCGCAGCGCCCCCGGATGGGTCTGCTCCCGCACCGACACGAACTGCTGCCGCACCGCCTGCCCCACGGCCAGCTCCTCCCCGGGCTCCAGCACCTGCGCCACCGCGCCCTGCCAGGCCGGTGGGGTCCGCGCGTCGAGCGTGCCCTGGGACGTCCCGAGCGCCCAGGCCGCCTGCCGGGCGGCGCCGATCGCCGCGTAGTCCGCCGGCTGCGGCACCACGACCTGCGTCCCGAACAGCGAGGGCGCGGCCGCCTGCACAGCGGGCAGTTCGGCGGCCGGACCGAGCAGGAACACCCGCCGCACCTCCACGCCCCGGGCGCGCAGCACGTCCAGCGCGTCCGCGAGTCCGCACAGCATGCCCTCGAACGCGGCCCGCGCCAGATGCTCCGCCTTCATCGACTCGCGCCTGAGCCCCGCCAGGGTCCCGGCGGTGTGCGGCAGGTTCGGCGTCCGCTCACCCTCCAGGTAGGGCAGCAGCACCAGCCCGTGCGCCCCCGGCGTCGACTTCATCGCCAGCTCGGACAGGCTCTCCAGATCGGGCAGCCCCAGCAGCTCGGCGGTCCCGCGCAGCGTCCGTACGGCGTTCAGCGTGGTGACGACGGGCAGGTGCATGCCGGTCGCGTCGGCGAGGGCGGTGATCATCCCGGAGCCGTCGACCAGCGCCTCGGGGTGCACGGCCATCACGGACCCGGACGCGCCCAGCGACACGACCGCGTCCCCGAGGCCGATGCCGAGCCCGAACGCCGCCGCCATGGTCTCGCCGGTCCCGACGGAGATCAGCAGCCCCTCCGGCGTCGTACCGGCCGCGTCCGCCGGGCCGATCACCTCCGGCAGCATGGCCTGGTGCCCGAGCGCCAGCTCGACGAGCTCGGGCCGGTAGGCGCCGGTCGCCGCCGACCAGTACCCCGTACTGGACGCTCCGCCCCGGTCGGTGGTCCTGCGGATCGGGCGGCCCAGCAACTGCCACACCAGCCAGTCGTGCGCCTGCAGGAGGATCGCGGTGCGCTGCGCGTTCTCGGGCTCCGTCCGGGCCAGCCAGCGCAGCTTCGTCACCGGCTGCGCGGCCTGCGGCACACACCCCACCGCCTGGGCCCACGCCTCGCGCCCGCCGAGCGCGTCGATCAGGTCGGCCGCGGCGACCTGCGTCCGCTTGTCGCCGCCGACCATCGCCGGCCGCACGGTGTTGCCCTGCGCGTCCAGCGGCACGACGGCGTTCTGCTGCGACGAGACGCCGATGGCCTGCACGCCCTCCAGCAATCCGCCGCCCGCGGCCTCGCCCAAGGACAGCAGCCAGGCCTGCGGGTCGACGTCGGACGGCCGGCCGCCTGCGTCGGGGCTCTCCACCGGATGCGGCGCATATCCCTGCCTGAGCACGGCTCCGGTGTCCGTGTCACAGACGACGATACGAGTGAAATCGGGTGAACTGTCCAACCCGGCGACTATCCCCATGGCCAAAATTCTGCCGTACCGCTGCGCTGAGTCGAGCCGTGGCCGCCGTGGGGGCGCGTCGCCGGGTGTCGGATGCGAGTGCTTCCTGGCTGGTCGCACAGTTCTTCGCGCCCCTTGGGGGCGTGGGCGTGCTCGGTGCCTGAGAAAGAACTGTTACGTATTGCTTGTGCCCCAGTCGTCCTCGCCGCCGTTGTGGGTGGCTCGGTCGCGGAGGTGGCGGACTCGGTCGGCCACCGAGTCGGGGACGCGGTCGCCGACCTTGTCGCTCACCACGTGGTACGCCTTGCCCGCGAACTCGCGGCCCTGCTGGGCCGCCGACTCCGCGGTGTTGCGGACGGCGGGGTTCTGCGCGAACTGGCGGGCCGACTTCTTCAGCTGTTCGTAGCGCTCGCGTCCGGCCCTCGTGCCCAGCACGTAACCAAGGACGACTCCGGCGACGAATGTGAGCCGGTAACGCATGGCGGTCACCCTTCCCTTGCGTGGGTCTCCGGTGCGGCGTGGGGCGCCGGGGAGTGCCGATTGGCGAAGCACCCCCCTGCTTGCGCTAATGTATGTGTCGCAGCGAGCGCGCGCCCCCTGGCGAATACCCAGGTAGGTACGTTCGATGCAAACGAGACCTTCCTCGGTAGCTCAATTGGCAGAGCAGCCGGCTGTTAACCGGCAGGTTACTGGTTCGAGTCCAGTCCGGGGAGCTCGGTCCTCCGTAGCTCAATTGGCAGAGCAGCCGGCTGTTAACCGGCAGGTTACTGGTTCGAGTCCAGTCGGGGGAGCATGGTGAAAGAGGACCCCCACAGGGGTCCTTTTTCATGTCCGTTCCGATCTCCTGGGAACCGCGCGGGGCTGGTCGCAGTCCTCATGGTCACGAAGGCCGTGCGAAGCCGACCATCCGAAGCAGGAGATCGTATGAGCGGCTATGCTGCGGCAGACGGCGCGCACACATGTACGCGACACGCCGCTATGGGGCGGTAGCTCAGCCGGTTAGAGCAGCGGACTCATAATCCGTCGGCCGTGGGTTCGAGTCCCACCCGCCCCACCACTCGCAGGCCAGAGAAGCGTTCTGACCTGCGCAAACGTTTCTCCGGGTGGCCGGATTCGGGACTCTGGGGCGACGGATTCCACTCCGTTGGCCGTTACTGCGGTGAGTCCTGGGGGCTGGGGTTGCCTGCAGTGGCCAGGGGACACGCAGGGGACGCGAGGTTCGGGAACGGTAGTGCGGCTTGGTCGCGCTGTCCTCGGCGGTGGGCCTCGTTCCGTGGCCGGTCGGCCTCGTGCGGGTCTGCTGTGGCGGAGGCGAACAGGGGGCGCGTCAGGTCGCTGGTGAGATGCCCGGCGCGGGCCCGAGGGCAGGGCGTTCGGCGCTGCCTGGCGTGGGGGCGCTCACCACCGCACTGATCCTCCTGGCAGAGGTGGAGAGCGTCGGGCGGTTCGCCTTGGCGCGCAGGCTGGCATCGAGGGCAGCTTGCCTCGACGGTGCGGATCTCGAACCGCAGCGTGTGTGTTCTCGTCTCGCGTACTGGGCTGCTGCGGTTCTGGGGTGGCGTCGGGCTCAGCGTCATGCGCGCTTCGGGACCGGTGCGAGATCTTCGGGACTCCCCGCCCCGCCTTCCGCGGTTTGACGGGGAGATCGACGACTCCGACGGTGTGGTCGGAGAGGCCGCCGCCGCGGTGGCCGAGGCCCGTCTGGAGGCTTGCGGAGCCGCACGCCCCGATCCGGCTCGGCTGGCCGAGTGGCTGGTCGGCGCGGTGCTCGACGGCAGCAACGACGTGACGGACCTGGATCCGCTGGACTACGCCGACGTGCTGGGGCCGAGCGGGCTGGCCCGTATACGGCAGCTGGCGACCGAGGCGCTCAGGCGCAGGCCGTCCGGCTGGGCGGAGCGGTATCTGATGGAGCGTCTGATCAAGGCAGAGGGTGACGTCGACGCGTTGGTCGCCCTGCATGCGCAGGACCTCGGCCCGACCGGTGCAACCCATCTGCTCATCGCCGAGGAGCTGGAGTCGGCGGGACCGGCGGACGAGGCGCTTGCCTGGGCGGAGCGCGGACTGTGGGCGTGCGCCGCCCAGACGTACATCGACGGCCGTCTGGTTGACTACGTGTGTGCGGTACGCGCAGACGGGGTGGGCGGTCGACGCGGTCGCGGTGCGCCGGGACCGGCTCCGTCTCGAGCGGTCCCTGGCCGCCTACCGGCAGTTGCGCGCCGTCGCCGGGGCGGCGGACTGCGGTCCGTGAGGAGCTGGAGGAGTACGCCGGCACCCGGCTGGGACGGCAGGAGCTGTCCGGGGAGCTACTCGAGGACGTGGAGGGCACCTGACCCTCAGCGGGGCGCGGTGGCCGTGGATCCGGCGACCAAGTGCCACGAGAACGCGGACATAACGCGGACATGACGGCGTTCACCGTGGCGGGACGCGGCTTCCCGGTGGAGTCCATGTTGGGGACGACCGGCCGCGCGGGTATCTGCTGCACGCGGAGCAGGACCGGTACACGCCGACGCAGGCGATGAAGCCGGCCGCGAAGTACCAAGGTTCAGTGAGTGATGGCGGCCAGGCTCGTGACTACCGCGATACCTGCGGGGGCGGGTGCTTCGGCGGGGGCATTCCTGCGCAGCCAAACCGCCGTCAGACCGGCACGATGAGCACCGACGGCGTCGTTGTCCAGGCTGTCGCCGATGTGCATCGTGCGCTCGGGCAGGGTGCCGAGCCGATCACAGGCTAGGGCGAAGGACTCCGGGGAAGGTTTCGCCAGACCTGACTCGCCCGAGACGGTGATCGCGTCAAGCCACGGGCGCAGGCCCAACCGGGTGATGCGGCGTCGCTGCTGGCGCCCGTCGGAGTTGGAGAGGACCCCAATCCGGTATCCGGCGGCGCGCACGCGCCGAACGAAAGGAAGGACGTCAGGGTAGAGCCGAAGCCGGGATTCCACAGCCTGCTTGCGTCGCGCGTCAAGCTCGTCGAGACCGGCGGTGTCAGGAACAGGGCGGCCGAGCATGGTGAGCATCTCGGCGAGACGGTTCCGCTCCAGGGCCTGATAGCTCAGCTGTCCGGAGGTGAATCGTGGATACCAGTGGTCGGTCAGCGTCATCCACGTCGTGAGATCGGCCTCCGGGCCCAGAACTTCGGCCAGAGCCGCAGGACTCGCCCTGCTGAAGTCGACGAGAGTGTCGTCCATGTCCAGCAGAACCCCGGCGGGTCCGGCTGTCCGATCGGGCAGCCGGACCGTGCCGGAGCGCGCGGCCGATCTGGCCATCGTGTTCATGCCGCCGGACGAGGACGAGCCGGCAGCGCGTCCTTCTGATTCAGTCTGCAACAGGCACCTGCCTCGCCGGTGCCTGTTCGCCCTGGCGGGCTTCGAGCCGATGTCGGGCCGCAAGTATCCACGGGGCCGCCGCCCCCGATGACCCCACTCTGCCAGTGGGCCGCCAGAAGGCGGTGCCACCCGGCCCGGCGTCGTCGAGGAGCAGGCCCGCCGGCGTACCTGCGGCATCCCTGACGAATCCCCAGGCATCGGTGCCCGTCGCGCCGACCGGCGCCCTGCTCACCTGGCTGGGCAGGTGGATCTCACCGGCGCGCGGGCACCCCGTGCGCGACGCGGCGGACGCCTGGGCGGTGGCCTCAGGCGGCGCGGACAAGAGCATGGATGCAGTCAAGGATCCTGTCTTTCCCTGGAGCCGGCTGGTGAAGTGTGTCCAGATGGTCAGTGGGGTGACTCCACGACCGGGTTGCTGAGGGTTCCTACGGACTCGATGTGTGCCGCGATCTCATCACCAACGTTCCGCGCGCCCGCGCCGACCGGCGTGCCCGTCACCACCGTCCCGTTGCGCCGGGCTGTGACACCGCGAGTTGATCGGCTTCAGTGACCCGCCATCGGCGGATGCCGCCGCCCTGGGAGGAGAGTTCTCGGCCACGATCTCCTCGAGGCAGGCCGCGCCGGCCAGGGCAGCGGACGAGGTGTCACCGTCGAAGCACAGCAACACCGGTTCCAGATCGGCGCCCGCCGTCCGGCGGCGCTCGGCCTGGACCCGTACCCCGCAGCGGGTCGACGGACTCATGTGGCCGACTCCACGCGCGCGTGGATGAGCCAGGTCCGTCACACCCGTCACCGCTCGCTGAACCCCATCGGTGGTGCGCTGCCCCACGACGTACAGCGACGGAGCAGGGTCGCGCTCTCAAGGATCCCGTCGGACGTCCACGCGCGCACCGAGGCCTCGGCCTCGTCCGGTGCGAGGAGATCGGGACGCATCAGGCGGAGGAAGGCGTGCTGGTGTGCGGCGAGCCTCGCGGCCTGCTCGGCGCCGATCATGTCGCCGGAAGGGGAGAGCAGGTCGCCGGGGCAGCCACCGGCCGCCGTCGTGTACCGCAGTGCCCGGAACGGCCGCAGCGGCCCGGCGGTAGCCTGGACGTTCACTGAGCCGCCACGTCGATCCGCAGCATGGCACGCAGTTCGTTGAAGCGGGCGTCGAGGCCCGCGGGGTCGTCGGCGGTGAAGATCACGTGGCCGTGCGCCTGCCCGACGTGCGAAGACTCCTGGACGATATCGCCCACGCTCTTGTACACCTCGACCTCGACGACGCCCTCGGTCGCGCGGGCCTCCTCCACACCGTGGATGGCGGTGATCACGCCGGCCTTCTCGGCGAAGAAGCCGAAGAAGCCGGTCGGCCGGGCGGCGCCGGTCCCCTTCAAGTCGGGCTCGCGGTTCAGCGCGACGTCCAGGATGACGTCCACCATGTCGACGCCGGTGCTGGTGAGCACCGAGGTGTATACCTGGAGGCCGCCGAGCCGTGCGGCGGTCTCCAGGATGACCGGCTCGCCGTTCGCGGGGATGCGGAACTCGGTGTGCGTGACACCGGTGCGGATGCCCAGCGCCTCGTGCGCATGGGCCGTCAACTCCACGATTCGGGCCTGGATCTCAGGGGAGAGCTGGGAGGGCGTGCGGAAGAAGACCTCCTGGAAGAAGGGGCCCTGCATCGGCAGCGGCTTGTCGTGGATCGCCACGACCTGGGTCTCCCCGTCACGCACAACGGACTCGACACTGACCTCGCTGCCCTCGACATAGCCTTCCAGCAGCAGTGCCGCGCCGTACTTCGCACGGTCCGCCTGGTGCAGCGGGTCGTAGTCGAAGCCGTCCCAGGCCCCGCCCCGGATCATGTCGAAGTGCTCATCGAGTTCGGCCTCGCTGTCGACGCGGCGCACATACATGCTGCCGCCGCCGATCAGCGGCTTCATCACGAGCGGATAGCCGATGTCCGACCCCAGCCGGCGGGCCTCGTCCAGGGTGTGCGCGAGGCCGAACCCCGGGCCGGGGACGGAGCCGTGCCGGGCGAACTCGGTACGCATCTCGAACTTGTTACGGGCGATGTGCGCGGTCCGTTCGGTGATGTACGGCAGATCGAGCGCGGCGGCGACCGCCGCGGCGGCGGGCACGCTGTGCTCGACGAAGGACACGACCGCCTCGATCGGCTCGCTCTCCGAGGCCGCCAGCTCCCGGGCCGCGGCCACCGTCTCCGCGATGCTGCTGGTGTCCGCGTCCACCACGCGGTCCACGAACTCCGGCTCCCACGTGGGGCCATTGACGATCAGGAGCAGCCGCTCACCGCGCTGCCGGGCACGGGCGAAGTGCGGCTTGCGGTTGGGAGTGCTGGTGTGCAGGATCAGGACGCTCATGGCGGGTCGGTTCCTTTTCGAGAGTGAGCGGGAAAGCGGGTGCCGGCCCGGTGGGCGGCGCGGTGCGTGGGACGGACACAGGACATCAGAGCTGGCCGCGGGCCCGCTGGGGCACCCGGGACGTCTTGACGGACAGCGGTGTCCGTTGTCCGGTGGTGGTGAGCCCTTACAGCAGCGTGCGCAGGTGGGCGACCGGCCGGCCGCCACCCCACAGCTGTGGCGAGAGAAGCTCCTCGACGGTGCTCCTGGCCGAGGCGGGCACTGGCAGCCCGGCGAACTCGGTGAACGCACGCAGCGCCACCGGCATGGAGGCGCGGCTCGCGCCGTCGTCGATCTTCACCGCCACCGCCCCGGCTCGCGGCGAGGCCAGCAGGTGCAGGCCCTCGGCCCCCAGCTTCACCAGCAGGCCCGGAACAGCCGTCATCGCCCGAGCGTCGATCTGGTCGGTGCCCTCGACCAACTGCGGGTGGGCGCGCATCGCGTCGGCAACCTCCCGCTCCTGGGTGCCCTTGGGGGCCTCGACCAGACGGGCCATCGCGCGCGCCAGGCCGGTCAGGCTCACGGCGAAGATCGGCACACCGCACCCGTCGATACCGGTCGCGGTGACCGGCTCGCTCGACAGCTCCTCGACCACGGACGCGGCCAGCTGCTGCAGCGGGTGGTCGAGCTCCCGGTAGGTCTCGGTGTCCCAGCCGTTGGCCGCACACGCCGCGAGCATCGCCGCGTGCTTGCCCGAACAAGCCATGTACACCTGCCGCGGCCCGGCTCCGGCGGCGATCAGCGCCCGGTGGGCGGCCGGGTCGCCGGGCAGGTCCGCCGGGCACTGGAGCGCGTCCCCGCCGAGCCCCGCGCCCGACAGGATCGCCTCGACCTGCGCCACGTGCATCGGCTCGCCCCGGTGGCTGGCCGCGGCGACCGCCAGTTCGGCGGCGCTGCCGGGCTTCCACCCCGCGCGCAGCATCGCGACGGCGAGCACCGGCTTGACGGCCGAGCGCGGGAAGACCGGAGAGGCCGCGTCACCGACCGACTTAACCAGTACGCCCGCGGGATCGACGACCGCGACGGAGCCGCGGTGGAAACTCTCGACGAAACCGGAACGGACGAGCTCGGCGACGTTTTCCCCGCCACGGTATGCGGCGGCGGGAGGTTCAGGGCTCACTCGGGGAACTCCTTGCGAAATCGGTGTGATGGCTACGTGGAAACCAGACGGATCAGCTGGCCGTCAGGCCACTGTGGAAGAATTTTCCAGGGGATCCCCCGGTGCTTTCGAGGTCGCCTGCTCTCGATAGATGTGCCGGGTGCGCTCGGCCCAGCGCACGGTCGCCGGCTGGACAAGTCCCGCCACCAGAAAGAGCAGGCCCACGATGTACCAGCCCGGTTTCCCCAGTCCGATGCACAGGGAAGTGAGCAGGGCGGGACCGAAGCTTTCAGCCAGACCGAGCCCGATGCCGAACACGCCGAGATACTGCCCCTGAGAGTGGCTCGGCGCCAGCTCGAAGGAAATCTCGAATCCGCCGGCGGCCTGCCACAACTCGCCGACGCTGTGCACGACGGTGGCGATGACCAGCATGATGACGGCAACCCACGTGGGGACCCCGGCGGACCAGGCAATGGCCACGCACGAGATGAGGAAGGCGACCCCGGACCGGCGCAGGGCGAGTCCTGCCGCCCGGGGGCTGCCGACGCCTTTGCTGGCGCGCACCTGAAAGAGCACGACAATGGCGGTATTGGCGATGACGATGGCCGATATGAGCCAGCGCGGTGCGGAGGTCTGACTGACCAGCCACAGCGGAATGGCCACCGTCAGCACCCGGTACTGGATGGACAGAATGCCGTCCAGCAGAGACAGGGCGATATAGGGGCGATCCCTCAGAGCCAGCCAGCGTGGTCCTTCCGTCGGAACTTCCGGTGGTACCGGCGGAAGGTAGAGCATGATCGCGGCGGAGGCCAGGAGTAGGACCGCGTTGCCGACGACGATGAGGAGATAGGCGCTGCGCGTATCGGCCTGGGCGGCCCATCCTGCCACCGCGGCACCCACGGAGATCCCGACATTGGTGACGGATTGAATGTAGGCGCGGAACTCCTGCGGTCGCCGGCCTCCGTAGCGGCGGATGAGCGGGCCACGTGCGATGAGGCCCGCTCCCTGAGCGGCGGCGGCCAGACTCGCCACCACGAGGAATGGCCAGAAGCTGCTCACCAGGCAGAAGCCCGCAGTCGCGAGGCCGCCGAGCACCAGGCTTGCCACATAGATGCCCCGGGCCCCGCGACGGTCGGCCAGATAACCAGCAAAGACCCCGATAGCCACCGATATGAAACCAGCAACGCTGAGCCCGATGCCCACTTGTTTAACGGGAAGATGTGCCGACCTCGTGAAATACAACACACCCGCGGTGAGGAATATTCCCTTTCCGATGGTGCCGACCAGCGTCGCAAGCGCCAGAACGCGGCGTGGCCTGGTGTCGGGAAGTAGTGGAGACATAGGTGGCTACACAATCTTGCGTATTAGTTACCGAACATGGAACCGGAGAGTCTGATTGATGTTCCGCTGCTTCTCGAGAATGTCCTCACGGGATTCCCCCGTGAAGATCACGTGTCCGTGGGCCTGCCAGACCCGCGGCGGCACATCGACGTGCTCGCCGAGCTGGCGGTAGATCATGACCTCCGAGACGCTGTCACTGGCTTCCAGACTTTCGACTCCGTCGACAGCGACGAGCTCACCGGGCTCCTCCGCGAAATGCAGCGAGAAGCCGACGTGCCGGAAGTTCTCGCTGTCCACGACGACATCGGCGTCCGCGCCCAGCGAAACCTTGGTGAGGACCTCGACCATGTCGACGCCGGTCGACAGCAGCACACTCTGGTACACCGGGCCGCCGCCCAGGCGTGCGCCGGTCTCCAGAATGTAGGGCTCACCTTCCGGCGAGACCCGGAACTCGGTGTGTGTGGCGCCCTGAGTGATGCCGAGCCCCTCGTGGGCCAGCGCCGTGAACTTCTTCACCTTCTCCAGCGTCTCGCCCGTCAGCACGGTCGGAGTCGCGTAGAACGTCTCCTCGAAGAAGGGGCCGTCCATCGGCGCCGGCTTGTCGTGAACAGCGACAACGGTCGTCTCGCCGTTCTGTACATAGCTCTCGACGCTGATCTCATCACCGGTGAGGAACTCTTCGAGGAGAATCCCTTCTGAGTACCGCGACTTGAGGAAAAACAGCGGGTCGTAGTCAAACCCGGCCCAGGCGCCCTGTCGGATCTCCTCGAAATGCTCGGCCAGCTCCTCCGGGCTGTCGACTCGGCGGACGAACATGCTGCCGCCCCCGATGATGGGCTTCATGACCAGGGGGTACTTGATGGACTGGGCGGCCTCCTGGGCCTCCTCGACCGAGGACGCGAGCGCGAAGCGCGGCTGCGAGATACCCACGGTCTCGAAGGCGCTGCGCATGCTCAGCTTGTCACGGCTCTTCGCGGCCGTCTCAGGAGAGATGTACGGAAGGCCGAGTTCTGCGGCGACCGCGGCCGCGGCCGGCACACTGTGCTCAACGAACGCGATCACGCCCGCTATGGGCTCGGACTCTTCCTTGGCGATCTCCACACACCGGGCGACGGTGGCATCGAGGTCGCCGGTGGGCGCGGCGTAGACCGCGTCGACGTACTCGTGCTCCCAGCTGGGCTGCTCCACGACGACGATCGCCCGGTGGCCCAGCGCGTGGGCGGTTTCCGCCGCTTTGGCGAGGTGCTTGCGGCGGCTCGCGTTGCGGGTGTGCAGGATCATCAGGGTCATTTCAGCGCACCTTTCGAATTGCTATTGCCATGTCCGGCGAGACTTCGTCGACCGACGTGTCGAGCACGAGGACGGCCGGGCCCTGTCGGGAGAAGAAGGACGCGATCTCCGAGGCGTCGCGGTCCGGGTCGTCGCAGGCCATCACAGGCAGGCCGATCGCCGCACAGATGGTGGGCCAATCGATCCGGTGGAAATCACGGCTGACCGCGGCGGCTCCGTGATGGTGGATGGCGTGTTGGTCAATCAGATTGAGCCGTCCGTTGTCGAGGACGGTGATCTTCACGTTGAGACCGAGGCGCTCGATGGTCTCCAACTCGCCGATGGACATGGTGAGTCCGCCGTCGCCGACCAGGGTCCACACCGTCGCGTCGGGGCGTGCCACGGCCGCACCGACGGACGCGGGGATCGCATAGCCGAGGCTTCCGGTCCCGCGCGGGGTGATGAGTCGCTGCGGTGGCGTCAGGCGCAGCAGCGCGCCGAACCAGCCGCTCGCGACGCTGGCCTCGCCGACGCAGACGTCCCGGCCGGACAGCTCCGCGTCGACCGTTGCCACCAGGGAGGCGGTGCCGGTCTTCGACCAGTTGCCGGCGGTGGTGGTCGACGGACGGGGGCCGCTGTAGGACCACTCTCCCAGCTCGTCGGTGAGTAGCTTGAGGCCGTCGGCGATGTCCTCGCGTAGCACGCAGCCGCGCAGCGGGTCGGCGTCCTCGATCGCCGGGTCGTCGTCGATCCGGACGAGGAACTGGTCGGGCGACGGCCACGCATACTGGTTGGTCGACTTGTCGCCCATCTTGGAGCCCGCGTAGAGGACGACCTCGCAGCCGCTGATGTACTCGTTGGCGGGCGTGTCGCCCTTCGACCCGACCACCCGGGGAAGGTCGCTGCCGACCTCGGAGAGGACGCCCTTGCCGTTGAGCGTGGTGAACACCGGGATGCCGAACCGGTCGACGAACTCCCGGAGGGCCTCGGCGGCGCCCGCCGCGTGGCAGCCGCCACCGGCGATCAGGGCGACGCTCGCACCGCGCCCGACCGCTTCGGCGGCCCGCGCGACCGCGCCGTCGGCCGTGGCGGCCGAGTCCGCGGGCGCCGTCGCGCCTGCCGCGGCGGACGGCGCATCCAGCAGCGTCGGGTCGGCCTCGGCCTCCAGGACGTCGGGGGCGATCTCCACGACGACCGGGCCGCGGCGGGGCCGCTCCGCGAGGGTGAGCGCGGCGTCGATGACGCCCAGTGCGCCCCGCTGCTCACGGACCACGTAGATGTGCTTCGCGACGCTGTCGAAGAGCCGCGCGTGCTCGACCTGTCCTGTTGCCCACGGCCGCGGGGTGCTCTTGCTGGGCCCCGAGGTGATCAGCACCAGCGGCGTGCCGCTGTTGTAGGCCTCCAGGAGGGCCGGGGTGGCGTAGGGAGAACCGATTCCTCCCGGGGCGTCGCAGACCGCGACGCCCCCGCTGATCCGGGCGTACGCCTCGGCCGCGTAGGCCGCTCCCCTGGGGCACCGGCCGACGACGTGGGTGAGCTCGTCGTTCCGCTGGAAGGCGGCGTACAGCGAGAGCGAGGTCTCGCCGGGGTATCCGAAGACCCGGGAGACGCCGCGCTCCGCCAGCCTGCGGGCGATCTCGTCCGCGACCGTGGTCATGAGGCCACGGCCAGGATGTTCGTCGGCGTGGGCAGCATGGGCCGATCCGCACCGGTGAGGATGATGAGCAGGTCGCTGTCCTTCTCGAGGGAGCCTTCCTGCGCCATCCGCATCGCGCCCGCGAGGCACGCGGCGGCCGCGTAGCAGGCGTCGAAGCCAAGTGACTTCAGCAGCCCCTTGGCCATGTGCATGTCCTGCGTCTGGGCAGCCACCAGGGCGCCGCCCGTGTTGAGGGCCATCGAGCGCAGGTAGGGGTAGGTGTTCGTCGGGTCGCCCCGCTGGATGGCGTGGGCCAGTCCCTCGGGATTCTCGACGATGTCCTCCTCCGCGATCGCGGCGCGGCCCGCGTTCCACGCGCTGACCATGGGGGCGCAGCTGTCCTCCTGCACGCCGACGAAAGCCGGCAGGCTCTCCAGGAGGCCGAGGTGGTTCATCTCCACGGCGCCCTTGTAGCCGCCGAGCAGGCCCATGCCGCTGCTGATGGCCTGGAAGACGTGGGTCGGCGCCGACGGCATCTGCTGGTAGGCCTCGATGTAGGACATCTTGAGGCCCTCGCGGCGGGCATAGTTGAAGAAGCCGCCCTCCCAGAAGTACCCGTTCTCCTTGGCGAACTTCTGGGCGGCCGCGCCCGCACCGACGAACGTGCCGGCGACGGCATGCGTGTCGATCTGGGGGTGGTCCGCGTAGTTCAGACGGTAGGCGAACCGTTCCCCCACGAAGATGTGGAGCTTGAAGCCCTGCACGAGGCTCATCGAGTTCGCATAGGCCATGGAGCTGTTGCCCGTGGAGGCCATGACGAACTCATTGACGCCGAGGCCCTTGAAGCGGCTCAGGCTGGCCGACGCGATGCGGTCCTTGGTCGATCGTGTCGGGTTGCGCGTCTCGTCCTTGATGTACACCGAACGGACGCCGAGGAGGCGGGCCAGCGCGGGCACGTCGGTGCAGGGGGTGTTGCCCTCGCCCAGCCAGGTGATGTCGTCCTCTTCGGCCACGGGCAGGACGTCCTTGTAGCGCCGCAGCGGGTTGGGGTTCGAGTCGAACAACCCGATCTCGGCCCGGTCGAGCGGGTACAGGACCTCGATCGCGCCCTTGCAGGAGGGACATCGGTGCGTCCTGTCGTCCGTCTCCTTCTCGCAGTCGAGGCAGAGGAAGACGGGACGGTCGTCCGGCAGGTGGTTCGCGTAGAGCTTCTGGTAGTCAAACATCAGGACCCCCCGGAATCCTTGTCTTCTCGCGGGCACGTGGCAACGGCCATTCCGACCTTCAGTCCGAGTGCGTGGCCGTTTCGGAGGTCCGCGCCCTCGACGAGAATGTTGTAGTGGTTCGGCATGTGGGTTTCGTCGAAACCGCTGATGGTGCCGAGCGTGCGCCCCTCGCTGACCAGGGCGTCGCCGACCGCGAGGACGCCCGACGTCTCGAAGGTGGCGAATCCGTAGTACTCGACGTGGTCGACGGGGTAACTGGGGCCGGGGCCCACGTTGATGAACTCGTGCACCTCACCCGCGCGAATGCACCGCGTCCGCCATGCCGACGGCTCGATGGCGCGGTCGCGCCGTGTGTGGTCCATGACCGCGGCCCAACGGAGCCGTAACGGTTCTCTACTGGTGAACATCATTCCCTGCTTCTCGGAAAATTCCGTGAGTGAGCGCCGTCAGCGCGGATTCATCGCGCGCGGCAGGTCCCAGGCCGAGGAACCCTGGTGGAAGCGCGGACCGAAACGGCTCGATCCCCGCAGTCGTCGGTACAGTGAAATCGGAACGAACACCGCGACGAACACCGCGGATGCTGCAAAACGCATGGAGACCATTCCTAGTCAGTCGAGCGGGATCTCGTCGCGCCAGTCGACGGATTCGGCGAACGGCGGCTGGTCGTCCTTGTGCAGTACGTGGCTGCCGAGGACGAGCACGTCCATCCCGGTGCGCATGAAGCAGCGGTAGGCGTCCTCGGGGGTGTGCACGATGGGCTCGCCGCGCACGTTGAACGACGTGTTCACCAGGACCGGGCAGCCGGTCGCCGCCTTGAAGGCGCTCAGGAGCCGGGCGTACGGGGCGTTGTCGCGCTCGGCAACGGTCTGCACCCGGGCAGAGAGGTCCACGTGCGTAATGGCGGGCAGCTCGGAACGGGCCTCGTTGATGCTGCCCAGGCCGCGGCTCGGCCCGCCGGGCTTCAGCGAGGCCTCGGTCTTGATCCGGTCCGCGACCTCGGCGACCACCAGCATGTACGGGCTGTCGCCGACCAGACCGAAGTAGTCCTTGGCGTCCTCGGCGAGGACGGCCGGCGCGAACGGCCGGAACGACTCGCGGAACTTGATCTTGAGGTTCATGCGCTTCTGCATGGACTGGTCGCGCGGGTCGCCGATGATCGACCGGGCGCCCAGGGCTCGGGGGCCGAATTCCATGCGTCCCTGGAACCAGCCCACCACGGCGCCGTCGGCCAGGTGGCCGGCCACCTCGTCGTACAGCTTGTCCGGCGGGAACGTGGTGAAGACGTAGCCGTTCTCCTGCAAGAACTTCTCGATCTCGCCGTCGGAGAAGCTCGGCCCGAGCAGCGCGCCGGACATGCCGTCGCCGCCGCCGGTCAGGTGCGGTCGGCCGTGCGCCGGAACCGAGTGGTCGAGTGCGGCGCCCAGCGCGCAGCCCGCGTCGCCGGCCGCCGGCTGGATCCACAGGTCGTCGACGATGCCGGAGCGGCTGAGCACGCCGTTGGCGACGCAGTTCAGGGCGACGCCGCCGGCCATGACGAGCGCGCGTTCGCCGGTCTGCTCGACCGCCGCCCGTGCCAGGCCCAGCACGATCTCCTCGGTGACCACCTGGACGGAGGCCGCCAGGTCGCAGTGGCGCTGCTCCAGTTCGCTCTCCGCGTCCCGGATCGGCGCGCCGAACAGCTCCTCGAAGGCGCGCCCGACCATGCGGCGGCCCTGGTGGAACTCGAAGTACCTCATGTTCAGCGTGAACGAGCCGTCGGGGCGGATGTGCACCAGTTCCCGGCGGATGACGTCCGCGTACCGCGGCTCGCCGTAGGGCGCCAGGCCCATCAGCTTGTACTCGCCGGAGTCGACCTTGAAGCCGCAGTAGTAGGTGAACGCCGAGTAGAGCATTCCCACCGAGTGCGGATAGGAGACCGAGTTGACCAGTTCCAGGGAGTTGCCGCGGCCGTGCCAGATCGTGGTGGTCTGCCATTCGCCGACGCCGTCGATCGTGAGCACCGCCGCGTTCTCGAACGGCGACGGGAAGAACGCCGATGCGGCGTGTGAGCGGTGGTGCTGCGAGGCGACGGCCCGCGGCGCAGTGCCGCGGCCCATCGCCACGAGCTCGGCGTCCACGAGCTTCAGGACGTCGCGCTTCCAGCGCAGCCATTCCGGCAGGACGGCCGAGAACGGTCGGAGGCCACGCGGGCCGGCGCTGGCGAACGAGGACAGCACCCGCCCGTACTTCAGGTTCGGGTCCTCGTAGTAGATGACGGCGTCGAGTTCTGCCAGGGATATCCCTGCGTGGTCCAGGCAGTACGCGATCGCGTCCGTCGGGAACGCGGAATCGTGTCGGACCCTGCTGAAACGCTCCTGCTGCGCGGCGGCGGCTACAACGCCGTCGCGTACCAACGCGGCCGCGCTGTCGTGATAGTAGGCCGAAATTCCCAGCGTATACATGGACATCAGGACACCCCCACCGGTGCGTGGTGGAACAGCGACCCGCCTTGCGATCGAGGTTTCCACGGAGTTGTAAGGAATCGGTCGCTGATCCGATCGGCGACCGTGGACGACGGCAGCGGGGCAAGCGACTCATAGCCGATGCGGATCCGCTCCCATTCGGTGGCGGACTCCGCCGGGGTCGACAGCTTCGACACCGTGCGCATGTGGGTGTCGATGGCGTCGGCGGCCCAGGCCGAGTGGCCGGTGGACACGTTGTCGATCGTGTTGTGCAGATCGACGAAGTGCGTGGAGAAGCCGTAGTGCTTCAGGAAGCGCCGGGCGGTGCGATAGCTGCCGCCGACGCCGGAGAGTTCCATCGCCAGGTTCATGCCGAGGATCTCCGGCATGAAGGTGTGCGGCAGCTTACCCAGGCACAGCCAGTAGACCGGCCGCTCCAGCGACTCCTCGCGGAACCGGGTGTCGTAGGCGAACTCCCGGCTGCCGGTGGGCGCGAGCTCTATGCCCATCTCCCGCAGCACGTCGCGGTAGATCTTGGGGTGGTTGAGCTCGATGTCGCCGTTGCCCAGCTCGTCCCAGTACGTCTCGAACAGCGGGAAACCGTACCGGGTGGTGGCGAGCCCCGCGTCGGTGAAGCCCTGCAGCCACGAACCGTCGATCAGCGTCAGCGGCGCCAGCTGCAGGGTCTCGTCGATGACCTGCTCGCGGGTCGGCATGTCGCCCAACCTGCCGGTCTCGAACTCGACGCCGTGCTTGTCGTGCATGTCCAGCAGCCAGGGACGCAGTCCGGCGGACGTCCACCGCTCGGGCAGCGAACGGTCCGTGCGGCCCAGCGACCGCTTCGCCCGGGCCAGCCAGCGGTTCACGTACCGGAGGGCGAAGTCGCGGGTGCCCGGGGCCAGCACGCGTCCCTGCAGCACGAAGTACGCCTCGCGGACATCGGTCGGCACCACGCCCGCCTCGGCCGTCCGGTCGAGGAGGCCGGGGGCCGGCGCGCTCGGGACCCGCGCGGCCGACGGCGGCGCGGGCTCCGGCTCGGAGTCGGCCAGCGAGTCGATCCACTTCGAGATCACCTCGACGTCGTCGGCCGAGAAGACCCGGAACATCGGGCCCTTCGGGCCGATCAGGCCGTTGACCAGCGAGCTGCGCTCGGCGTTGCCCGGCTTGACCATGCGGGTCGCGGCCAGCTTCTTCAGCAGCGGACCTGGGTCGGTCTTAGCCCGCTCCAGCAGCTCGGAAAGCGAGTCTCCGTCGCCCATCCGGAAGTTCTGGTGGTAGACGGCGCCTTCTCGGGCCCGCTCCCGGATCAGTTGTTCCATCGCACGCTGCGGGTGCAGCGCGGCGCGGGCCTCGTCGAGCAGCAGCTCGTTCCACGACCGCAGGGCGTCGAGCATCCAGGCCGCGCCGAACGCGACCTGGCGGCGCGCGGCCTCGCCGGTCGCGCAGAACTTCTCGGCCACGCCACGCGAGAGGTCCTGGGGCGCCGTGATGTCGGTGGCCCCCGTGGACTGCGCCAGGTCCAGGCGCGCCCACTCGGCCGGGGCGCCATCGCTGGCGCGGAGCGCCTCCCAGCAGGGGAGCATGCCGATGGAACGCAGCACTACATCGATGCCGACGATCAGAGGCGCGAACTCGTCGCTGCGTCGGCTGATCGCGAACAAGGCCGCGGGCAGTGCGAACATGTGGTCCCGGACCGGCCGCTCGGCGGCCAGTTCGTCGGCGTCCACAGCCAGTTCGGGACGGCCGTACTGCGTCGCGAGGGCTTTGAAGGCGTCGTAGCGCGACGAGCGCGGCCCGCCGACGCCGATGTCGTCGGCTAATAGGGCCAGGATCCTGAGGTGGACCTCGTCCTCGAAGACCCCGGGTGCGCTCATGCCCTGCAGCCACGCCCCGAGCGTCGAGGCGAGGGGCCCGGACTGGCGGAGCAGCGCGTGCGCCAGGGTTCTTGATGCCTCGGTCCGGTCGGCAGAGTCTGTTAACTCTCGATAGGCGCTGCCCTGTTCGTTCCGCCACGAGGAGGCCTCGTCGAGCGTGACGGACAGGTTCGGAGGATCGGTCTCGGGATCAACAGACGCGACCTCGGCCATGAGTGTCTGGATCACGGTGGTGCCCAGAAAGATCTCCGGGTCGACACACCGGCGGTACGTCTCACGCCACATTGGGTGCTCTCTTGCTGTGCTCGACCGGCCTCAGAACATCGGGTAAATGGATGCGTCCGGCTTCTTGGACTTCTTCCGGCGAAAAATGCGGCCGATCAAGGATTTGATGAACGACATGCGGGCTCCAGGGTTAGATGTTTTCCAAGATCTTGCTGGCAACGAAATCATGACCGTGGTCGGTCAGGTGGATCCGGTCGATAAAGAGCCACTGGTCCTGCTGGGCGGAATCGGCCAGGATGGGACTGAAGTTGACGAAGTCGATGCCCATTTCCTTCGCGCCCTGCTCCAGCATCGCCGCGTATTCGATGTTCACCTCGCGGCTCAGAATGTCGCCGTACATCGCGGCGAAACCGCCGTGCTGCTCAAGCTCGTCGAAGATGAGTTCCTCTTCCCGACTCCCCTTGTCGCGCACCCAGCCCGACAGCGGCTGAAGGATGTAGGTGATCTTCGCGCCCCAGGTGGAGGCCAGGGCCTTCCAGCCGCTCAGGTGCCGCAGCGTGAGGTCGGCGGCGTAGGTGATCTGCTCGTCGATGCTCGGCGCGGCCGGCGCGGGCGCTTCCTTCTCCCGACGCAGCAGACTGCGCATCGAGGACTTCGTCTTCGCGTGCTGAGCGAAGATGTCCTGGTACGTCGTGTACTGGAAGAAGGTGCCGTGGTCCTCCTCCCGCATCTGCGGCATGCGGGCCAGGCTCAGGTTGTTGAACCCGGAGAACAGCACGATCTCGTCCACCTTCGGCAGCAGGTGGCGATAGAGCGTGAGCAGGAGGAGCTCCTGTGTCGAGTTGAAGCTGCGGCCGCCGAAGTTGAGCCAGGTACCGGGCCGGTCGTCGTGGGCGTTCAGCCGCGAGGGCAGCGTCCAGGCGTCGGAGCTGGCACCGATGCCGAAGACGGTGGAACTGCCGGCCAGGAGCCGTACCGACTCGGCGTCCCCCTGGTCGGCCACCGAATAGCTGCGGTCGCCGTCCGTGGCGTACCGGAAACCGATCGAGTCGGTGTTTACCACGTCCGAACGATGCGATTGTGGGTGGAAGAAGAGAAGATGCGGGAGCCAGCGGATCTCGCCCTTGCTCGTGAATTTGTCCTCATAGCCCGCAAGATACGGCGCCAGTTCGTTCCTGATTTTCACTGATAACTCCTCAGGTGACACGCCCGGACCCTCGTCGAAAGCATTATTCGATCTCGATCCTGAGGGACTTCACAAGCTCGTCGAAGGTCTCAACGAGTCCGTTGTCACTGTCAGCGGTAAAGATCACATGGCCATGCGACTGCCAGACGCGCGGCGGAACATCGACAAAGTCCCCCACCTTCCGGTAGAGCGAGAGCTCATGCACGCGGGGATTGCGGCAGGCTTCTTCCACCCCGCTGATCCCACTGATCCGCCCGGCCTTCTCCGCGAAGAACAGGTAGAAACCGGCAGGCGTGGGCTTGGGTTTGGGAGTGAGATCCGGTGTTCGGCCAGACGCTACATCGAGCACCGCCGCGACCATGTCGACCCCGGTGCTCAACAGAACCGACTGGTAGACCGGCCCGCCCCCGAGTCGCGCCGCCGTCTCCAGGATCTTCGGCGTGCCATCTCTCTGGACCCGGAACTCCGTGTGAACGGCTCCCGTCTGGATGCCGACGGCCCGGTGCGAGGCAGCGGTGAGCTCGACGATCCGCTCTTGCACCTCCGCCGGCAGCCGGCTGGGGGTCGCGTAGTGGACGTCGACGAAGTAGGGGCCCTCCATGGCGAGGGGCTTGTCATGGATGGCGACCACGTGGGCCCGGCCATCGACGACCATCGACTCGACGCTGACCTCCGCGCCCGGTAGGTACTCCTCCAGCAGGATGGCCGAGTCATAAGTTTCTACCATCCAGGCGTACAGCGGATTGTGCGCGATTCCGGACCAGGCGCCGCGCTGCACCACCGGGAAGTGCTCGGTGAGTTCGGCGACGTCATCCACCCGCCGGAAGTAGCCGCTGTCGTTGTCGATGAGCGGCTTCAGCACCAGCGGGAAGCCGATGCGGGCGGCCTGCGTCACGGCCTCGTCCAGCGTCCGGGCCAGTCCGTAGGCCGGCTGCGGCACGTTCCCCGAGGCGAAGGCCTCGCGCATGGCGTACTTGTCGCGCACCGTGCGCGCCGCCTGTTCGCCGACGAAGGGAAGTCCCAGGTCGGCGGCGACCGCGGCGGCGGCGGGCACGCTGTGCCCGACTAACGCCGCGACCGCCCGGATGGGTTCCTGCTCCGTCGCCGCGAGCGCGCGTACCGCGGCGACCGAGGCCTCGATGTCCGAGGTGTCCACCGACACCACGACGTCGGCGAACTCCTTCTCCCAGGTCGGATCCTTCACGACGACAAGAAGCCGGTCACCGTTCTTCTTCGCGTACTCTGCGGCTTTCGCCAGGTGGCCGCGACGGCTGGCGTTGGATTTGTGGAGTAAGAGGATGCTCAATCTCTACATTTCTTTCCGGGCACGACGACCGCGGCCGTGGCTCCCATGTTCAGCTGATGCCGTTGAAGAACTTCACTCCGCCGTAGACCGACTCGGATCCCAGCTCCTCCTCGATCCGGATCAGCTGGTTGTACTTGGCCGTTCGGTCGGCCCGCGACAGCGAACCCGTTTTGATCTGACCGCAGTTGAGGGCGACCGCGAGATCGGCGATGGTCGTGTCCTCGGTCTCGCCCGAGCGGTGCGACATCACCACGGAGTAGCCGGCGCGGAAGGCTGTGTTCGCTGTGTCCAGCATTTCCGTCAGGGTGCCGATCTGGTTCACCTTGACCAGGATCGAGTTGGCGATGCCCCGGTCAATGCCGTCCTGGAGCAGGCGGACGTTGGTGCAGAAGACGTCGTCGCCGACCAGCTGGCAGGTGGAGCCGATGGCGTCGGTGAGGTACTTCCAGCCCTCGAAGTCGTCCTGGGCCATGCCGTCCTCGATCGACACGATCGGGAATCGGGACGTCAGGTCGGTGAGGTAGTCGGCGTGCTCGGTGACCGACCGGACGCGGTTCTCGCCCGCGTAGTGGTAGGCCCCGTCGCGGTAGAACTCGGAGGATGCGGGGTCCAGCAGCAACGCGACGTCGTGGCCGGGCCGGAATCCGCTCTTTTCGATGGCCTTGACGATGAACTCGAGTGCCTCGTCCGCCGTAGCCAGGTCGGGCGCGAACCCGCCCTCGTCGCCGACATTGGTGTTGTGTCCGGCAGCGCGGAGAAGGCTCCGCAGGGTGTGGAAGACCTCGGAGCCGATACGGACGGCCTCGGCCATCGAGGTCGCACCCACCGGCGCGATCATGAATTCCTGGAAATCAAGCGCATTGTCGGCGTGGACGCCACCGTTGATGATATTGATCATCGGGGTCGGGAGAACATGAGCGAAAGTGCCGCCGACATAGCGGTACAGGGGCATTTCGTGCGACGCGGCCGCTGCCTTGGCGACCGCGAGCGAGACGCCCAGCGTAGCGTTGGCCCCGAGGCGCCCCTTGTTTTCCGTCCCGTCGAGCTCGATCATCAGCCGGTCCACAGTGGACTGTGCTTCAGCCGGAAGCCCGTGCACCGCCTCCGCGATTTCTCCGTTTACTGCAGCAACCGCCCGCGTGACACCCTTTCCCCGGAAACGGGAGGGGTCGGAGTCGCGGAGTTCGACCGCTTCCCGGGTACCAGTCGAGGCGCCGGAGGGCACCGCGGCCCTGCCCAGGGAGCCGTCGGCCAGGCGAACGTCCACCTCGACAGTGGGATTGCCACGGCTATCGACGATTTCGCGTGCGGACACGCCAGTGATGTCAGACATTCCACTCCTACGCTGCGTCTCACATTTTCATGCCGGATGAGTCACCACACAGCATTGCTGGTGTGGCGCGCCAGAGGCACTTCCTGCCACAACCTCAGCCGGTCAGCGGTGGGTTGGGCGCTGCTGACCTGGAATGACGGTACGGAATTGGACCGTAACAACGATCGACTGACCAGATCGCTCGTCATCGAGTCGTATCTGCCTGTCGCGCGCAGACTCCGCAGGAGTCTGCAAGAGACTCCGCCGACCACGCTGCGGGCGGCAGAGCTTCACCCCGATCGATTCGCGGAAGAATTGCGGTATATCGTGCACGTCATCCGGCACGGACGACTTCCGGAACTTCCATGCGCTCCCACAACAACGCTCAGGCAACTCAATGGGAGACGAATGCAGCCTTCCACATCGAAGGGCCAAGCTCCTAATTCACCGCGCGGCGGATCCAGGTGTCCGTGCAGTTGCCATCTAACCACACGCCCCCTGGGTGAGACGATTCGGGGTTTCCGTCCGGGGCTCGTGCGCTCTCACCTGGCGATATGGGCAACTCGCCTGCGGACATGCGCTGATAGCCCGCTTGTCCGTCTCTGGATGTGACGAACGCGACCTCTCGAAGACGTTGATCAAAATAGGGGTCGCGTTCGCGCGCCTTCCTCCCTGAATGACGTCCCGCACGGCCACCGCGGGGACATCGGCTTGCCCGAACTCGCCTCGCTTTCCGAGGTGTTGGACCGCCTCTCGGTCCCAACGGGGGGAATCCGTCCTGCCCTACGTCGACCCTCGACGACGCCTTCGGGGTATGTGCTGGCCACCCGTGATCTGCTGACCCTGGACGATCCGTGGAACGACTGATCGTGGACACCGGCGGTCTCTGGCCGCCTACCGGCAGCTGCGCTCTGCGGCTCAGGCGGCGCAGTGCTGGAGGCCGAGCGTGTGGCCGGGCCTGGCCGTCCTGAGGGAGGACGCCCGCCGTGAGCGCGGCGGCCGGTATGGCGGTCCCGTGCTGATCGACGCGCTGCTTGCGCAACACCGGCTGGTCGCTGCGCGTGGACGCGGAGGTCGCCCGGTTGCGCAAGGCACCTGGCGCCCCCGCCGACGCCACCCACCGGGCCCGCGAGGCGTCCCGCGCCGGTGCGCCGTTCACCCGCCGCCGCTATGTGCTGCTGTGCCTGGCGCTCGCCGTACTGGAGCGCGGGGAGGCGCAGATCGCGCTCGGCCGTCTCGCCGAACAGGTGGTGCTGGAGGCCGCCGACCCGCAACTGGCCGCGACAGGGATCGCGTTCAGGCTGGAGCGGCGCGACGAGCGACTGGACCTCGCCGCCGTCGTACGGCTGCTGCTGCGCCACGGCGTGCTGCGGCGGGTCGCCGGGGACGAGGATGCTTACGTCAGCGGGACGGGCGATGTGCTCTACGACGTCCAACGCCGCGTCCTGGCCGGACTGCTGGCCGCCCGCCACGACCCCGAGGCGCTCGGCGTGTACCTGCGGCTGATCGAGCGGTCGAAGGAGCCGACGGGTGACCGCGCCTACGAGCACCTGGCACGGCTGCTCCAGGCTGCCCGTGACTGCCATCGCGCGCTGGGGACCGAGGACGCGTTCACCCTCTTTCTCGCCGACCTGCGGATGGAACTGAAACACAGGCGGAAGCAGGGCCGGCTCTCCCCGTCGGACGTTCTCCTCACAGGAGGGCTCTGCGGACCGCCAGGGGACACGCAGGGGACGGAAGGGCCCGGAAGGATCAGGAAGGCTGGCGCAGAGCCAGAACGGCAAAGAGCATCTGACCTGCGGTTACAGGAAGATCGAGGCAAGCTTGGGGACGGATCGGAAGAGCTGAAAAGGACTCATGATCCGTCGGCCGTGGGTTCGAGTTCCACCCGCCCCACCAGGCGCTACACGCGCAGAGCCGTTTTCATACGGCTTCGATGTGCCTGCTCAGTTCCTCGGCCGTCACGCTGCCCGGCTCCCGGCTCCGGCCAACGCTCTCCCGGGCGGCGTGCTGCAGGGCCGCGTTCACCGGGGTGGGCACGCCGTGCTCCCGGCCGAGCAGCACGATCTCCCCGTTGAGGTAGTCCGTCTCGATCGATCCCGCGCCTCGCGCCAGGCTCTGCCAGGACGAGCCGCGAGTGCGTTCGCCGGCGATCGGCTGCGGGTCGACCGTCCCGCTGCGCAGCTCGGTGATCTCGGACTCGCTCGCGTAGGCGATGCCCGCGGCGTCGAGGACCGCGGCGCCCTCGGCCTTCGCCCGGACGATCAGATCCCGCGCCGTGGCGTCCGAGGCGGAGCCGCACACGGCCTCGACCACGTTGGCGAGGAGTTTGCCGTACTTCCAGCGCATCACGTCCGTCACCACCGGAGCCAGCAAGTGGGCCTTCTCCAGGTCGTCCGCGATCCGCCGGGCGGTCTCGTCCGAGCCCGTCCCGTACCGGCCGATGACCAGGGCGCCGGTGTACGGGCCGCAGGGCGCGACGACCTCACCCGGGTTCAGGTAGGTGCTGGGCAGGATGACGCACATGCCGTACACCTCGTGGAAGCGGCGCAGCGCCAGGCGCTCGTTCTCCACTCCGTTCTGGGCGCACACCAGAGGCAGGCGTTCGCCCGCCGTGCCGCCGCCCGCCACCGGCCGCGCGGCCCAGGTGTCCAAGGCGGCCACGCTGTCCTGGGTCTTGACGGCGAGTACGAGCACGTCGTCCTCACGCAGTTCGACGTCCTCCGGCCGTGCCACGGCGGGCACGTCGAGGGTGAGCGTGCCGGTGGGGACCTTCAGCCGCAGCCCGTCGTCGCGCAGCGCCTCGAAGTGCGCGCCGCGGGCGACCAGGACGACGGACCGGCCGCTTTCGTGCAACCGCCCCCCGATCGAACCGCCGACCGCCCCGGACCCGATGAAGATGTAGCGCATTCCGCTCCCCCTTGGTACGACGTCGCCACCGTACCCCGCAGGCGTACTACTCCGGCCCGGCCTGCCGTGATCACTGGCTGGAACCAAGTGGCGTGGGCTGGTGCCTTGTTGCTTGGATTCCCGGTGTGACTTCTCCGTTCAAGGACGTTCCTCCCACCACCCTCGCCGACCTGCTGGGCCGTGCACAGGTCATGGACACCGGCATCCGTCCGCTGTGGAACTCGCCCCGCATCGCGGGTCCCGCGTACACCGTGCGGTGCGTGCCCGGCGACAACCTGATGCTGCACGCCGCGATCTACCGCGCCGAGCCCGGCTCCGTCATCGTCGTGGAATCGGGCGACGTGGACTACGCGCTGGCCGGCGGCAATGTGTGCGCCGTCGCCCAGCGCCGCGGTGTCGCGGCCTTCGTGGTCGACGGTGTCATCCGTGATCTCGGCGAGGTGCGCGAGGCGGGCTTTCCCGTCTTCTCGCGCGGTGTCATCCCGATCCCCGGAACCAAGAAGGAGGTCGGTGCGCTCGGTGAGCCGGCCCGCGTCGGCGGCGTGCTCGTGCACCCCGGTGACATCGTGGTCGCCGACGAGGAAGGCATCGTCGTCACGCCCGCCGCCCGACGGGAGGAGATCCTCGCGGCGGCTCGGGCGAAACTGGCCAAGGAGGCCGAGGAATCCCTCGACGCCTGGGAGGCGAACCACCGTGCCCGCATCGACAAGGCGCTGAGCGACCAGGGCTTCACCGACCCGGTCGCTCCGTAAGACCCCGGACCTGCGCATCGCCCTGAGTGCCCACCGGAGCGGTGCCGTGGCGGCGTTGGCGGTGGGTGTACGTGGTGATCGCCCGCCACAGGTGGCGGCGGTCGGTGTCGGGCCAGAGGTCCGGCGTGAAGTGCAGCTCGGCGTAGGCCGTGTGCCAGGGCAGGAAGTTGGAGATGCGCTGCTCGTTGCCGGTGCGCCAGAGCAGGTCGACGTCCGGCATGTCCGGACGGGGCAGGTACCGCGCGAAGTCCTCCTCGCCGATCAGGTCGGGATCGAGATGGCCGGCCCGGGCCCGGCGGGCGAGGGCGGCGGCGGTGCGGGTGAGCTCGTCGCGGCCGCCGTAGTCGATGCACATCGTCAGCGTCAGGCCGGTGCGGGTGCGGGTGCCGCGCTCCCGCAGGTCGAGGAGGTCGGCCAGGTCGGGCGGCAGGCGGCCGGTGCGGCCGTGCCAGCGCAGCCGGACGTCGAGGTCGCGGAAGGGGTCGTCGACGACCTCGCGGCGCAGGAGGTCGAGGATCGCGTCGACCTCCTCCGGATCGCGGTGCCAGTTCTCGGTGGAGAAGGTGTAGAGCGTCAGGTGCCGCAGGCCGATGTCCAGGGCGCCGTGCACCACCTCGCGGACGGCGGCGGCGCCGGCCCGGTGCCCCTCGTGCCGGGGCAGGCCGCGCTGCTGGGCCCAGCGGCCGTTGCCATCCATGATCACGGCGACGTGGGCGGGGAGCCGGCCCGGCGGGACGTCCGGGGGCCGATGGCCGTCGGGGTGCGGTGGCGGGGGCCGGAAGCCACGGGTGCGTGACGTCCGGTCGGCCGGGGGCGGGCTGCCGTGCCCGGCGGGCGGTGCGGGGGGCACCGTCAGCGGAGTCAGGCTCCAGGCCAGGGCGGCGCGGGACCGGGCGGGGACGAGGATGCGGGCCCGGGTGCGGAGCGGGGGCCGGGGCGGGTGCCGCAGGAGGGCCGGGCCGGCGGAGCCGATCGTGTCGAGCTGGGCGCGCAGCAGGGCGGCCATGGTGTGCAGGACGGTGGCGGGCCCGGGGTGCATGCCGCGGCTCAGGCCCTCCTGGCTCACCCACTGGCGGGCCAGGCCGGTCAGCTGCGTGACCAGGGCGGCGACGGCGGGGCTCCAGCGCCGGTGCGCCAGGTCGTCCGCGGCCCCGGGGAAGGGCCGCACGGCCTCGTCGGGCAGGAGGAGGTCGCCCTGGGCGAGGTCGGCGGACAGGTCGGTGAGGATGTCCGTGAGCCGGACGCCGTCGAGGAACTCCTCGTAGGTCTCCCGGGTGTCCAGACGGAGCGCCACGGGGACGCCGGCCCGGTCGAAGAGGGTGCGGACCTGGCCGAACCAGGGCAGCAGGTTGTCCCGGCCCCAGGTACGCCACGCGGCCCAGTCGGTGAAGTGTCTGCCGGAGGTGTCGTCCTGGACCTGGACCATGGCGCCGTGCAGTTCGGACAGGTCCAGGCGCCAGCGCGCCGCGGTGTCGACCAGGGCGTGGCGGACCGGGTCCGGGCTGGAGCCGGCGGGCAGTTCGCGGTGCAGGGCGGTGATCCACTCCTCGACCCGGGCGGCCCGTTCGGCGGCGGGCGCGGTGCGGTCGTCGCCCAGGTCGTCGAGCGCGTTGGCCGCCGCCCACAGGGCCCAGCAGGCCGGGCGCAGCGCAGCGGGCACCAGCTGGATCAGCGCGTACTCCGCCGGGTCCTGCTCCCTGGTCCGGCGCCGGCACAGCCCGTAGGCCGCCCGCAGCGCCGGATCGTCGTTGATCACCGCCCGTGCGGTGGTCGCTCGTCGGTCTGCCGGTCGTGTGTTCGCGCGAGGCACATCGCTCACAACGAGGACGGCACGTCCAGGTTGTGCGACGGGCGAGTGGGCTAGTGCATGTGGGTCGGGGTGCCGCTAGGAACCGGTCTCGTCGTCCTCGGTGGCCGTGTCGTCGCGGTCGCCCTCGGCCTGGGACGGCGTGGGGTGCGGTGGCGCGGTGCGGTCGGGCGTGTCCTGCTGGTCGTCGCGGTCGCCCTCGGCCTGGGACGGGGTGTGATCGCTCATCGGGATGCCTCCTGCCGGTGCCGGTGGGACCGGGGCGGCCGTGCGCTGCGCTCCGGCCGTGGCCGGCCGAGTACCCCGGTGGGCTGCGGAGCACCGTGGCCGGGGCGAGCGGCCCGGGTGGAGGCGGGCCAGGGCCCGGCCCCGCGCGGGTGGGAAGACGAGCGCTGTGACCGGCGGGGAGCGGGTCAGCGACAGCGGAGGCCGTCATGCCGGCTGTGAGGTGATGGCCGATTGGTCCGGGGCGGCCCGGTAGGGGCCGTCGCGGCGCGGATCGACAGCCGGTCGGGGTGGGAGGACCCGTCGGTCGGCCCTGGCCGGTACCCGGTCGGTCCAGGGAGACAGGTGGTCGGCTGAGGGAGGCAGGTGGTCGGTCGGGAGGGGTCGGTGGGGCGGGTGCGCGTCGGCCGCCGGGGCCGCCAGGGGTGGGGCCCGGGCGGCCCGGGGGAAGTCCTCGGGCTCGGTCTCAGGCTCGGCGGCGGCGGGTGAGGGCTCGCTGCAAGGCCTCGCGGAGGGCGGGGGACGGGCGGGGGCCGTCGGACTTCGCGCCGGCCGTCACGGCGGCGGCCACGTCGCGGAGCTTGGTGTTGGAGAGCTGTGAGGTCTCGCGGAGGATGTGCCAGGCCTCGTCGGACGTGCAGCCGTGCGTGGCCATGAGGATGCCTCGGGCCTGGTCGATGACCGGGCGCGAGGCGATGGCCTGGCGCAGCTGCTCGACCTCCTCCTGGAGGACGTGCAGACGCTCCGTGCGTTCCAGTGCGACCGCGGACGGGGCCGGGGCCGACGGCTGGACAGGCTCCGGGTCGGGGTGGGGCGTGGCGCGCAGGGGGTCGGTCGGGTCCAGGCCCGCCAGTTCCAGGATCCGGCGCGGCTGGCCGTTCCAGTTCGTGGTCGTGACCGTCACGAATCGCTGCCGGGCGAAGTCGCTCAGCACCTCGAGGAACTGCAGGCCCGCCGTGTCCATGAAGTGCACGCCCTCCATGTCCAGGTCCACCCGCGTGATCGTGGGCGGCAGCTCGGCCAGGGTCCTGGCCAGTATGTCCGCGCAGCCGTGAACCAGCTCACCGCACGGGGTGAGCTCAGCCCGGTCCGCGCCCACGCGGCCACTGATGACCAGTGTGTCCAGCCCTCCTGTGCGATGTGGTGATGCCGCTGACGTCATGTCACCGCCTTCTCGGTCCTCGTCGGTCGTGTTCCTCCTTGCAGGAACCGCACGACGTCACTCGCCCCCGTCGACGTCGGTGTGAGGTGCGCCTGCCCCCCGTACGGCGTACTACACACAACTGCGGGGAATGAGCTTCTCCCGGACGGGTACGAGCGCTGTGGTCCACAAGTGTGGGGAGAGGGGCTTGAACACTCAGTATCGGGTGCCGGCGGCGGGGTCTCGTGGACCCGTGCCGGGCCTGGCGGTGTTCCCGTTGTCCGGACGGCAGGGTGTCCGGGCGGCGGGCGAGGTCGTCCTGACGACACGTGCGATCTGGGAAGGCGTACTGGAGCAGGCCGTTCGCGAGGATGAGGACGTGTACTACCTGGAGTTGTCCGACGTGACGTTCGTCGACGTCGCGGGAGCGGGTGCGCTGGCGGCCGCGGCCGGACAGCTCGGGGACGGCCGGCGGTTCGTCGTGCGGCGGCCGCCGCCGGCCCTGCGGCGGACGCTGGACCTGCTGTGGCCCGACCATGCCGGGATCGAGGTATCGGGGTCATGACCGCTGCCGTGGCCGACCCCTTCGGCCCCCTGGAGCCCTTCGTCCATCCCGCGCTCTTCTACCGCGACGAGGAGGAGTACCTCGACGTCACCGTGTCCTTCGTGCGCGAGGGCCTGGCGGCCGGCGACCCCGTGGCCGTCGCGGTGCCCGGCAAGAACCTCGCGCTGATCCGGGACGCCCTGGGCGAGGCCGCCGAGGCGGTGCGGCTCCTGGACATGCGCGAGGCCGGCCGCAACCCCGGGCGGATCATCCCCGGCGTGCTACGCGCGTTCGCCGACGCCCAGCCGCCCGGACGCCGGGTGCGGATCATCGGCGAGCCCATCTGGGCCGGGCGCTCCGACACCGAGTACCCCGCCTGCGTCCAGCACGAGGCGCTCATCAACGCCGCCTTCCAGGGCCGTACGGCGACCATCCTGTGTCCGTACGACGTCGGGCAGCTCCCCGAGCACGTCCTCGCCGACGCCTACGCCACCCACCCGACCGTCATCCCCTCCGGCTCCCGGCTGGAGCAGGGCAGCGACGCGTACGCCCCCGGGGAGGTCGTCACCCGCTACAACGAGGCGCTGCCGCCCGTGCCGGACGCGCTGACGTTCGCCTTCGACTCCGGCTCGCTCTCCCAGGCCCGGCACGTGGCCGTCGGGGAGGGCGCGCGGCTCGGACTCACCGGCGTCAAGCTGGACGACCTGGCCCTCGCCACGGCCGAGCTCACCACCAACAGCGTGGTGCACGGCGGCGGTTCCGGGGCGCTGCGGGTGTGGGCCGAGAACGAGTACGTGGTCTGCGAGGTGCGCGACGAAGGGCGGCTCACGGACCCGCTGGCCGGGCGTCGGCCCGTGCCCCGCGACCAGCGCGGCGGGCGCGGGCTGCTGCTGGTGAATCTCATCGCCGACCTGGTGCGGGTGCACAGGGGAGACGGCGGGACGGCCGTGCGCTGCTGGTTCGCCCGCTGAGACCCGCCGAGGGCCTCGCACTCCGGCGGCTCAGGAACCCAGCGGATCCAGCGCCAGCGGTTCGAGCCTGCCCTCCAGCATCGCGCCGAGGCCCTGCACGGCGCACACGTCCGGCCGCTCGGCGATGTGCACGGGCATACCCGTCGCCTGACGCAGCATCTGGTCCAGGCCCGGCAGCAGCGCACTGCCGCCGACCATCATGATCCCCCGGTCGACGAGGTCGGCGACCAGATCGGGCGGGCAGGCCCGCAGAACCTTGCCGATGCCGTCCAGGACGGCGGTGAGCGGCGCCTGGATGGCGTCCCGTACGGCGGCGGTGTCGACCTGGACGGAGCGGGCCAGGCCGGTGGCGACGTCCCGCCCGTGGATCTCCGTCGAGGCCGGGCCCTGCGAGGTGAGGCCGTTGCCGGACAACGCGAGCTGCAACGGCCGTACCGACTGGCTGGGCAGCATCAGCTCGTGCTCGTGCCGCAGGTGCTGCACGATCGCGTGGTCGACGGCCTCGCCGCCCACCGGGATGCGCTCGGCGGTGACGATCGAGCCGAGGGACAGCACCGCCACCTGCGTCGCCGCGGCACCGCACACCATGACCATCGTGGCCTCGGGCTGCTCCACGGGCAGTCCGCAGCCCACGGCGGCGGCGATCAGCGTGTCGACCAGCTCCACGCGGCGAACCCCGAGACCGACCAGCGTCTCGACGGCGGCGCGCTGGGCGAGCGGATCGGCGTCGTGCGGGGTGCAGGCCGCGGCGCGCAGGATCGGCTTGCGGCGCAGGCTGCGGCGCATCTTGTCGCCGAGCAGGTGCCGCAGCATGCGCTGCGCCATCTCGATGTCGACGACGGTGCCGCCGGAAACCGGCCGTACCACCCGGATGAAGTCCGGTGTGCGGCCCATCATCTTCTCCGCGAACTCGCCGACCGCGATCAGCGCGCCGGTGCGGGTGTTCACGGCGGCGACGGACGGCTGGTCGACGACGAGCCCGGCGCCCTTGACGTAGACGCGTGTGCGGGCCGCCCCCAGGTCGACGGCGAAGTGGCAGCGGCGCAACTGCTCCAGACTGGCGGTCATGGCAGGTCCTCCCGAGAGCACAGACCGTGGGAGGCCGCCAGGCGGCGGGCCTCGCAGACGTGGGGCCGCCAGGCGGCGGGCCTCCCTTCGCATCGTGCGCGGGAGGGGATGGGGGCGCCTTTCTGAGGGGGCCGGGCGGGGTGCCGCCGAACGGGGGACTCGACCTCGGCGCCTGGCACGCGCTCCCCCAAGTGAGGTCCCCCTGTTCGAGCTGAGGGGACCTAGAGGGAGCGCGCGGCCTCCAGGAGCGGTGCCAGGGAGGTGACGGTGGTTTCGCAGCCCGCCTCGTCGAGCTGCCTGGCGGCGGTGGTGTTGCGGGCGAGGCCGACGAAGCGCACTCCGGCCTGCTGGGCGGCGGTGAGTTCGGCGACCGTGGAGCCGATCAGTACGCCGGTCGCGGCGGCGCCGCCCAAGGAGTGCATCGCGCGCAGGAGGCAGTCGGGGTGCGGGGTCAGCAGGGTGAGGTCCTCGCCGCGGGCGTGGATGCCGGCCAGGGGGAGGCCGTAGGGCTCGACGTAGCGGTGTACGGCCGGTGCGCTGACGTCCGTGACCACGCTGACACGGCGGCCGGAGTCGTGCAGGGCCCGGACCAGCGGCACGGAGTTGTGGGTCGTCGGCGCGTCGGGGACCGCGCGCAGTTCGAGCGTGTCGAGACGTTCGCGGAGCAGGGGACCGAGCCGGTCCTGGGCGAAGGCCCGCAGGACGTCGAGCGGATGCACGAACGTCTCTCGCGCCGCGGCGACGGCCAGGGGCCGGCCCGTCAGGGCGTCCTGCGGGTCGCGATGCTCGGTGACGAGGGCGAGCAGGTCGAGCGCGGCCTCGCGGGCGGCGGTCGCCGAGAACAGGCGGGCCATGGGGCCGTCGAAGCCGAGCAGCACGGTCTCGGCCTCGCCGAAGAGCCCGGACAGCGGACGTGCCGACCGGGCCGGGACCTGCTGCGGCATGCCGGGCGGGGGCGCCCCCTCCCGGGCCAGCTGCACCGACGCCGCCACCGACAGCCCCGGCACCGGCCACCTGCGCAGCCCGGCGTTGACCGCGCGCTGGGCCGCGCCCGCCCGGCGCAGTGGATGGCGGCGGGTGATACGGGCCGCCTCCTCCAGCAGATGGCCGAGCAGCGGCTCGGACACCCGGGTGACCTCGGCGCGCACGAAGGCGACCGGGTCGTCCACCCGCCAGGACAGCTCGACCGCGGCGGTGAAGGCGCCCTTGCCGGAGCTCGGCAGGGAGACCCAGTGGTGGGACTGGTGGGTGGTGAGGTCCACCTCGTAGTACGTCTCGAGCCGCGGCGGCCGGTCGCCGTGCGGCTGGGCGGGGTTGAGGAGGGTGAGCGGGCCGTCGGGCTGGGTGTGGACGATGGCCGTGCGGCCCGGGGCCGGTATGCCGAGCCGGCGCAGGTCGTGCGTGATGAAGGGGCCCCGCACCAGGTCGCGGGCCTCGGGTTCGTCGGCGGCCGTGGCAGGGGACAGCGGGCAGTACCAGGCGACGGGCGGGGTGTCCGTGGCGCCGCCCCGGTAGAGGGGCTGGAAGCGCTGCGGCCCCTGCGCCGCCGAGCTGTCGGCGAACTGCTCGTAGACGTCCGGGGAGACGACCACCTGGATGTCGGCGGGCACGGGCGGTGCCTCCGGCGGCGGGGTGGGCCGGTCCCAGAACGTCACCGTCAGACGCGGCGGGTCCACCAGCCCGGTGAGCACCTCGGGCAGCCCGCGCAGGACCGCGACCAGCACGGGGAGCACATAGGTGCCGGGTTCGGTGTGGACGACGTAGCCGTTGCCGCGGACCCTCACGTCGAACTGGGAAGCGGTGAGGGCGCCGCGGGAGAGCATCTCGTGCACCGCGTATTCGAGGGTGATACGGGCCTCGGGGTGGCCGGTGAGTTCGTCGGCCTCGAAGAGGATCGTGGGGCGGGTGCGGTGGCCGAGCCGTCGTACCGTCTCCTCGCTCACCGTCGCGAACGCCCTGCCCGAGCCGCCACGTTCGTCCGTCGTCTCGGCGCGGAACTCGCCGGCCGCGAGTCCCGCCCGTTCGTCGATCAGCCCTCCGACCTGTTCGAGGAACTCGCGGGTGCGGCCCCGGGTCGTGCGGGGGAGGGAGCGCAGGAGCAGCTCTCGTACGCCGGGGCGGAACTCGTAGGAGCCGGGTGGGCCGGGGACGGAGGTGAGCATGCCGCTGAGGATCACCTCGGCCAGGTGCTGGGGGCGCGGGTCGCGGCCCACGGTGCGCTGGACGAGGCGCATCACCGGGACGGAGGGGACCGCCAGTGCGAGGTGCCCGGCGAGACGGAAGGCCTCCGGGGACGCGGTCGCGCGGAAGCGCAGGACCAGGTCCTCCGGGGAGGACGAGGCGATGTCGGGGGTCGGTTCGGCGGGCGGCGCGGGGGAGGGCGGCAGCCATGCCGCCGCGCCAGGGGTGCGGGCGCCGCCCGGGTCGGCGACCAGGGCCGCCCAGTGGGCGAGCCAGGGGGCGCCCGGTTCCAGGACCGGGATGGGGAGGGCCTGGCCGGGGGGTGGTGCGGCTTCGTAGGGGGTGAAGGCGAGGGTCGCCGAGGGGGCCGCCGTGGACGGGGAGGTCAGCAGGCCCGGTTCGGCGGGGAGTGCGGTGGTGGGCCAGAGGTGTTCCGGGAGGGGCTGGACCACGGCGAGGGGCATGTGGCGGGCCCAGCGGCGCAGGGTGCGGTACCAGCGGTCGCCCGCCTCGCCCGGACGCCACTGCGGGCCCATGCAGTCGCTGACGACCAGGGTGACGGTGCGGCCGTCGCCGAGGACGGGGACGTGACGGGCCCGGCCGTCCGGGGTCGCCGGGTGCAGGGTGACCGTACGGAAGATGCCCGACTGGGCGAGCGCGGTGTGCAGTTCGCTCACCAGGGGGCGCCAGACCGGCATGGTGGGGCCGGTGTCGTGCACGAGGTTCAGGCGCAGCCAGCGGTCGGGGGCCGGGCGCAGGACCGGGAACCACACGTCGGGGTGGGCGCCGAGCCGGGCGATGCGGTCGGCCGTCGCCCGCTCGTCCAGCACCCGGACGTGCGGGGAGGGCACCTTGCGCTTCAGCGGGCGCAGGGCGCGCTGGAGTGCGAGGGGGTGGGGCAGCATCGGGGGCGCGGGGGCGAGGAGGGGGGATCCGCCGCCGCCCGGGGAGTCGTGCCGGTGGTGCGGGGAGCGGGGGGCGGGCAGGGTCAGCGGGACGCGGTCGGGGGTGGGGCGGACCGGCTCCGTTTGTGGGGGGACGGGGGCGGGAGTGTCCGACTCCTTGGGGGCGCTTTCCTCGGGTGCGGGCACGGTGGACGACGGGGCGGTGCCGTCGCCGGGCTCTCCCGGAGGCTCCTCCTCCTGCCGGTCCGGGTCCAACTGGGCGGCCATCCACAGCAGTTCGGCCAGCTCCCGCGGTGTCGGCGACGCGCCGGCCGCGGACAGGGCCGCGGCCAGCCGGGCGACCGGGGACGGCCCGGTGCCGTGGTCAGAAGCCATCGCCGTCGGCCGTCGCGCTGAGGTACGGCATCAGCTGCTCGGCGAGGTCGTCGCGGGACTCGGCGTCGAGGCCCGCGACTCCCGTGAGGTAGAGGGCGTTCAGCAGCTGGTCGGTGGCGAGTTCGCCGCCGCCCGCCCGCTCCAGGAAGCGGGTGATCAGACGGTCCGCGTGACCGTCCGGGGTGTCCAGGTGGGCGCGGACGATGTCGGTGAGCTGGTCCCGGTCGGGGCGGCGCAGCTTCAGCCGGACGCAGCGGCGCAGGAAGGCGGGCGGGAACTCGCGTTCGCCGTTGCTGGTCAGCACGACGAACGGGAAGGCCCGGCAGCGGACCCGCCCGCGGTGGACGGTGGCCGGGGTGTCCGTGCCGTCCGTGAGGACCTCGACCGCGCCGTCGCCGGAGTGGCGGGCGGCACGGACCAGTTCCGGGATCTCGTACTGGCCCTCCTCCAGGACGTTCAGCAGGTCGTTCGGCAGGTCGAGGTCGCTCTTGTCTATCTCGTCGACGAGCAGGGCGCGGGGCCGCTCGTAGGGGAGCAGGGCCGTGCCGAGCGGGCCGAGGCGGAGGTGGTCCTCGACGTCACCGGCGGAACGGCCGGGCCGGTCCTGCCGCTCCCGGGCCGCGTACAGCCGGGACAGCGGGTCGTACTGGTAGAGGCCGTCGGCGAGGGTGCTGCGGCTGGTGATGTTCCAGCGCAGCACCGGGCCGAGGCGCAGCTCGCGCGCCACCGCATACGCGAGCGAGGACTTGCCGGTGCCGGGCGGGCCGGTGACGAGCAGGGGGCGGCGCAGGCAGAGCGCGGCGTTGACGAGCCGGACGCTCTCCGGGGTGGCCACGTACGACTTCGCCCGGTGTACGCGGTCGGGGGAGACGGCCGTCGCGTCGTCGCCGTCGTGCGGCGGCGGCAGGGCGGGCCCGCCGTCGAAGGCACGCCAGGGCGGTGGGGCGGGGAGGTGGTCGATGCCGTCGTGCGGCTCGTTCTCGCCGGTGTAGACGGACCAGTGCGGCATGGGGGATGGTCTCCGCTCTCCGTTTTCGAGCTGGTGTTTCTCAGGCGCGCCGGGCCGTGTCCGCGGTGGGTCAGGCCACCGGGGTCCGGGCGTGGGCCGCGGCGACGGCGTGCGGGTCGGTGAAGACGCGCGGGTCGTCCCACAGCAGCTGGATGCCGTGGGCCCAGTGGTCCTCCTCGGCGTCGGCCTCCTCGCGCAGGGCCAGGACCTGGCGGGGCAGTTCGGCGGGCGGTACGGCCGACAGGCAGGCGTCGAGCGCGTCGAGGAAGGCCTTGCCGGTGCAGCCGTCCGTGCCGGAGCAGTCCTCCTGCCCCGAGCCGCAGCCGTCGCGCGACCACACGATCACCGGGGCCGGCGCGGTGAGCGAGGTGTCGAAGTGCGGCCGCGTGCGGGAGGCGGCCGGGGCGGTGCCGAACCCGGCGAGGCAGGCGTCGGGCCGCCGCAGGCGCATCCGCAGCCGCCCGGGCTCCTCCGGGCCGCCGCACTCCACGCGGTGCATCCGCGCGCCCGGCAAGGAGTCCAGGCGCTTCCAGGCCCGGGTCAGGACATGCCGGGTGCTGGCCTTGCGCCGGGCGTGGTCGGTGACGACCAGCGGGTAGACGCAGCCGAGCGGGGTGGCGTCGTCGGGGGCGCTCTCCCAGCGGTCGACGGGCCAGTCCAGCCAGTCCCGGGGCAGCGCGAAGGCGACCAACTCGTCGGCGCCGGGCGTCAGATACCGGAAGGCCGCCTCGATACGGTCCTGGACGTACGCGCGCAGCCGGTGCTGCTCGACCGTGCCGGAGTCCACCGGGTGCCGCCGCCCCTCGCTGTACGCGGACACCTCGACGCGGACCAGGCCGTCGCCCGCGCCGCTGTGCCCGAGTTCGACGAGGATGGGTGACCAGTCGGGCGCCGACGGCTCCACGGCCGGGGTGTGCAGCAGGGCCTGAAGCCGGTCGGCGAACCGGGACACCGTCCGCGCGGCGCCCGGGCCGTCCAGTTCGCACAGTACGAACAGGGCCGCCGACCACAGCGAGTCGAACCCCTCCTCGGGCGGTGGCGGGTCGAACGGGTCGGCCGCCGCGGTGTAGAGCCGTACCGGGTCGCAGTCCACGCCGGCGCGGGCCGCCTTCTCGACCAGGGCACGCAGCCGGGCCCGGTCGGCGCTGGTGTGGTCCGAGGTGGGGACCAGGCTCTGGAGCCCGGGCCAGTAGCGGGCCATGACCTGGGTGGGCATCATCCGGCCGTTGCGCACCTCCCGGGTGCCGGCCGCGGCCGTGGCCATGCCGACGACCTCGCCGGTGTCGGCCAGGGTGACGGCGGCCCCGCTGAAACCGGGGGCCAGGGGCTGGCCGCCCGGGTGCCAGGCCTCCAGCTGGATCCACTCCCGTTTGATCAACTGGGGTGCGGTGACGCGATATTCGGCGAGGGTGCCCTCGTCGAAGCCGGCCGGGAAGCCGTAGACGACGAGCTTGCGTGGTGCCGTGCCGTGCGCGGCGTCGACCGGGGCCAGCGCGGCCGGGGCGATGGGCACCTCCTGGTCGAGTTCCAGCACGGCGAGGTCGCCCAGGTCGGTGCTGGAGCCGTTCCAGCCGCCGTGGGCGACCACCCGGGCCGGCACGGGCGGGGAGCCGGGACGCTCGGTGAAGGTCACGGTCAGTCCCTCGCCGTCACCCACGACGTGGGCGCACGTCAGCACCGTGCCGGGCGCGACCAGGAAACCCGCTCCGGCCACCCGGCCCCGCAACTCGATCCGGGCGTGCCACTCGGCGCTGTTCAGGGCGCTCACCAGTGCGCTGTCCACGGCGCTGTTCATGACGCGGCGCCGGCCTCCGGGGCGGACGGGGCCTCCGGGGCGGACGGGGCCCCCGGTGTGGACGGTGGCTGTGCGGACGGCGACCAGGACAGCTTGACCACCAGATGGCCCTCGGCGGTGCCCTTGGCGATGAACGCGCCCGTCTCCGCGGACAGTTTCACCCCGAACTCGATCTCCACGCCGTCGGGCTTCAGCGAACCGTCCCGGAACACCCGCAACGCGGACTCCGCCGCCGAGCGCACCCCGTCCAGGGCGCCCTCGAACGTGCGGGTCGCCTGGACCGTACCGTCGCCGCGGGAGACCAGGCGGGAGCCGGACCGCTCCTCCACCGCCTCGACCGCGACCACGGCACCGTCACCGGTCCTGAATTCGACCAACCCGTCCACGGCACCCCCGTCGTCCCACCGCACTGAGCATTTCCATTGTTACGGAAGGTACTTGATGTTGAGTGGGGCATCCACCGAACTCACGGTCCCACGGTCCCCCGGATCACTCCCAGCTCCACCAGATCCTGCGGCCGGATGCGGAGCCGGTCCGCCGTCGCCTCCGCCTCGCGCGGCGGCCGCTTGAGGATGGCAGCCGCGAGCTCCGGCGCGATCACCGAGAAGTAACTGTCCGGGGTGGCCCAGGTGTTGCCGGGCGCGGCCAGCGCCAGCGCGCCGCCGGAGCCGCCCTCGCCGATCACCAGCGTGGTCACCGGGGTGCGGGCGCCCGCCACCGCACCGAACAGGTCGGCGATCGCGGCGCCCGCGCCCTGCCGCTCCGCCTCCGCGTCGTTGGCGGCGCCCGGGGTGTCGACGAGGGTCAGCACCGGGATGTCCAGCCGGTCCGCGAGGCGGATCAGACGGGCGGCGGTGCGGTAGCCGGCGGGGCGCGTCGCGGTTCCGGTCTGCGCGGCGTACGCGACCGTACGGCCCTCGTGCGTGCCGAAGCCGCACAGCATGCCGTCCGGGTCCGTGCCGCCGCAGCGATCGCCGCTGATCGCGGCCCGGTGGGTGAAGTAGGCGTCCAAGTAGGCGGCGGCGCGCGGGCGCCGGGGCGAGCGGGCACGCCGGACGGCGTCCCAGCCGGTGGCGGGCAGGCCCGCGTCGTCGCCGAGCGGTTCGGGCGGCGGGGCCGGCGTGCGGGACGGGCACGTCAGCAGCCGCAGCCACCGGCCCAGCGTCTCCCGCAGTTCCTCCGGCCGTACGACCGCGTCCGCCGCCCCGGCCTCGACCTGCGCCTCGGCCGTGTACGCCGCCGGGTCCGCGTCCGCCGGCCGCACCCGGGAGCCGGCGAAGCCGACCTGGGCCCCGGGCAGCGCGAGGACCACGTCGGCGCCCGCGCCCAGGGTGGCCCAGCCGCCCCCGGTGGTCGGATCGCGCACCACGGCGACCTGCGCGAGTCCCGCCTCCCTGGTGAGTGCCGACTCGCGGGCCACGCGCTGTAGTTGGCTCAGGGCGAGCATGCCCTCCTGCATCCGGCTGCCGCCGGTGGCGACCAGCGGCACGACCGGCAGGCGGTGCTCACGGGCGTAGGCGTACGCCGCCTCCAGCCGGTCGCCGGTGCGCTCGCCGAGCGAGCCGCCGAGGAAGCCGAACTCGAACGCGATCAGCACGGCCCGGGTGCCGCCGACACGGGCGGTGCCGCAGACCACGGACTCCTGCTCGCCGGTGCGTTCGGCGGCACGGGCGCGCAAGGCGTCGTAGCCGGGCCAGGCGAGCGGGCCGTCCGGCTTGGACTCCCTTATGGTGCTGGGCAGTTCGGCGAAGGTGGAGTCGTCGGCGATGGCGTCGACGACCGCGCGGGCGGAGAGGCGCTCAGTCATGGGGCAGCGCCCGCTTCATGATCTTCCCCATGTCGTTGCGGGGCAGGGCGTCGAGGTGGTGGACGACCCGCGGGCGCTTGTGCGGGGCGAGACGCTGGGCCACGTGATCCGCCAACTCGTCGAGCGACGGCGGGGACCGGTGCTCCGCCGGGACGATCCACGCCACGATCCGCTCGCCCAGATCGGCGTCCGGCTCCCCGGTGACGGCGGCCTCCCGCACTCCCGGGTGTTCCAGGAGCGCGTTCTCGATCTCACCCGCCCCGATCTTGTAACCGCCGCTCTTGATCAGGTCGGTGGCCTTGCGGCCGACGATCCGGACATAGCCGTCGGGGTCGCGCACCGCCATGTCGCCGGTGCGGAACCAGCCGTCGGCGGTGAAGGCGGCGGCGGTGGCGTCGGGCCGGTTCAGATACTCGGTGAACAGGTTCGGGCCGCGCACCTGGATCTCGCCGACGGTCTCACCGTCGTACGCGGTGACCTCCGAGCCGTCCTCCTCGACCAGCCGCAGCTCCACGCCCGGCAGCGGCACACCGACCGTGCCCGGGCGGGCCTCGCCGTCGGCACGGACGCTGGTGTTCATCAGCGTCTCCGTCATGCCGTACCGCTCGATCACCCGCCGCCCGGTCGCCGTCGCGATCCGCCCGTGGTCGTGCACGGGCAGCGCGGCGGAACCGGACACCAGCAGCCGCGCCCCGGTCAGCGCCTTCACCAGCTCCGGGTCGCCGGTCACCGCCTCCGCGATCCGGTGGTACATCGTCGGCACGCCGAACAGCATGGTCGCCCCGGTGTTCAGCTCCCGGGCGACGCCCTGCGTGCTGAAGCGGCCCAGGTGCCGCACCGAGCCGCCGCGCCGCAGCGGGCCGAGGGTGCCCAGGACCAGGCCGTGCACATGGAACAGCGGCAGTCCGTGGACGAGTACGTCGTCGCCGGTCCACCGCCACGCGTCGGCCAGCGCGTCCAGGGTCGAGGCGATCGCCCGGCGCGGGATGACGGCACCCTTGGGCGGACCGGTGGTGCCGGAGGTGTAGACGATCAGCGCCGGGGCGGACTCGTCGGCGTGCTCCTCGGGGACCGGCCCGGTGCCGCGCACGTCGACGTCGAGGCGGGGCAGGTCCCGTACGGGGGCGGGGAGTTGGTCGTCCGGCGCCGTGAGCACCAGGTCGGGCGCGCTGTCGGACAGGATGTGCCCGAGCTCCTTCTCGCCCGACTTCGGGTTGAGCGGCACGGCGGGCACGCCGGCCAGCAGCGCGGCGACGACGGCGACGGCGGTCTCCATCGTGGGCGTCGCCCAGACGGCGACCCGGCGGGCCTCCTGGATGCGTCCGGCCGTCGCACCGGCCGCGGCGGCGAGCTGCGCGTAGGTCAGGGAGCGCTCGCCGAAGCGGAGGGCGGGGAGGTCGGCCGGGGTTTCGGTCAGGGCCGGGAAGAGGGGGGTCACGCGTCACATCTCCTTAGCTGTTTTCTGTCGGACCGGTCAGCGGCCGGCTATCCCCAGCCGGGGACGACCATCACCAGCCAGGCCGCAGCCGGTACAACCGCCACCACGATCCCTCCGTACACCATCAACTGCCGGAAGAAACGCTCGCGGTCGACGTCCGGGGCGGCGGCGAGGACCAGCGCGCCGTTCGTGGAGAACGGGCTCACGTCCACGACCGTCGCCGACACGGCCAGTGCGGCGACCATGCCGATCGCGCCGATCTCGCCCCGTTCCAGGAACGGCACGGCCAGGGGGATCAGGGCGCCCATGATTCCCACGGACGAGGCGAACGCGGAGACGAGTGCGCCGATGTAGCAGAGCAGGACTGCTGCCAGCAGAGGGACGCCGATGTTTCCCACGCCCTCGCCTGCCCAGGTGATGGTGCCCATCTCGTCGAGGACGCCTACGTAGGTGAGGACGCCGCAGATGAGGAGGACTGTCGGCCAGGCGATCTCGCCTACGGCCTTGCGGCTGTCGTCGGGCCACAGCGTGCTGAGGATGACGGCGAGGGTGATGGCGGTCAGGCCGGCGTCGAGGTCGAGGACGAGGACGGCGACCACCAGGGCGAGGAGGGAGGTGAGGGTGGCTATGCGGGCCGGGGTGAGGGTGGTCGTTTCCGGGCTCAGCGTGCCGACTGCCGAGGTGGGGTCGGTCCGCAGCCCGGCGGAGCCGGGTGCCTCCCCCAAGCTCTTCGAGCAGGGGGTACCCCCAGCGCCCACCTTCCCCCAAACTCTCGACTTCGCTCGAGCAGGGGGGACCCCCATCGCCCCAGCGGCACGACTGCCCGCAGCGGGGTCGGGGCGGCCGCCGCCGTCCGCCGCGCCGTCGTCCCGTTCGTCCACCGCCCCTTGGGCCCACAGCTTCAAGCCGCCGCAGACGACGAACACCACCCCCGCGATCACCAGGTTCGCCGCGAGGGACGACAGGAACAGCACCACCTCGTTGCCCGGGAGGTTCTCGCGTTCCACGATGCCGTTGACGATCGAGCCGTAGATGCTGATCGGGGAGAAGCCGCCGGCCTGGGCGCCGTGTACCACCATCGCGCCCATCAGCAGGGGGCTGATCCCGTACCGGGCGGCGAAGCTCAGCGCGATCGGCGCGACGATCGCCACCGCGGCCGGGCTGACCGCGCCGATCGCCGTGAGGGCGCCGGTCAGCGCGAACATCACCCAGGGGATGAGCGCCACCCGCCCCCGCACGAGCCGGACGGCGGCGTGCACCAGCCAGTCGGTGGTGCCGTTGGCGCGGGCGATCGCGAAGAGGTACGTGACGCCGACCAGGACGACGAACAGGTCGCCGGGAAAGCCGGCGAAGATGCCGTCCGCGTCGAGACCGGCGACGAGCCCGCCGACCCCGAAGGCGGCGGCGAAGGCGAGCGCGCCCATGTTGACGGAACGGGTGGTGGCGATGACGAACACCACGACGAGGACGAGGATCGAGATGAGTTCGGGGGACATACGGGCTCCCGTCGTTGGGCCCCGGAGCGGCTGGGAGCACCCAGGAGAGTGGCCGAGTGGCTGAGCCACTTGAGGTGCGTTGGCTGAACAGCGTGGGTCCGGCCCTGCCGCCCGTCAAGGGGTCGCGCGAGAATTGGTTCAGCCACTCCGCCACTGAGAGGCGCCGGTGTTACGCTCCCGGCGAGAGGGGGACCCCGTGACCGACGCCCTGCGCCCCATGACGAAACAGCGCCTCTACGAACAGGTGCTGGAGCGGCTGCGCCAGTACGTCGCCGAGGGCGGCCTGCGGGCCGGCGACCGGCTGCCGCCCGAGCGCGATCTGGCCCAGCGGCTCGGGGTGAGCCGCGCCTCGGTGAAGCAGGCGATCGTGGTGCTGGAGGTCCAGGGCCTGGTGGAGGCCCGGCACGGCGGTGGCACGTACCTCGTGCGGGACAGCCTCGACACCGAACCGGTCGAGCGGATGGTGGAGCGCCGCCGGCGCCTGCCCGACGTACTGGAGGCCCGGGAGGCGCTGGAGACGAAGCTCGCCGAACTGGCCGCGGAGCGGCGCTCGGAGGAGGACCTGGCCGCGATGCGTTCGGCGCTCGCGCACATGGCGGAGGAGATCGCGGCGGGCGGTCACGGCGTCGAGGGCGACCGGCTGTTCCACGCGGCCGTGACGGCGGCGGCCCACAGCGGTCTGCTCGCGGAGTTCATGCGCTCCATCGCCGAGCAGATCGCCGAGAGCCGCACCGAGTCCCTCCGCCAGCCCGGCCGCCCGTCCCGCTCCCTCTCCCAGCACCAGGCCATCCTCGACGCGATCGCCGCACAGCAGCCCCGCCAGGCGGCCACGGCCATGCGGCGCCATGTCCGCACGGTGGCGAAGGTGCGGTTGCTGGACTGGGAGCCGGAGGAGTCCTAGGCGCTGTCGTCCGCGCGCTCTCCCCTCTGCACCACGTCCGCCACCACACAGCTGATGTTGTCCGGACCGCCGGCCTCGTTCGCCGCCGTGACCAGGGCCCGGACCGTCTCGTCGGGGGCGGTGGGCGGGGCGAGGAGCTCCCGGATCCGGTCCTCGGGGACCACGCTCGACAGGCCGTCGGAGCACAGCAGGTAGCGGTCGCCCGGGTGGGCGTCGTGCAGGCGGAGGTCCGGGATCGCGGGCGTGCCGTCGCCTGTCAGGGCCTTGAGGAGGAAGGCCCGCTGGGGGTGGGAGACGGCCTCCTCGGGCGTCAGGCGACCCTCGTCGATCATCGACTGGACGACCGTGTGGTCGTGGGTGATGAGGAAGAGTTCGCCGTCGCGCAGCAGGTAGGCGCGGCAGTCGCCGATGTGCACCAGGGCCAGCCGCGAGCCCGTCCACAGCAGGGCGGTCAGGGTCGTTCCGATGTCGTCGGCGCCGTCGGCGCCGTCGGCCACGTCCTGGACGGCCTGGGCCGCGCCCCGTACGGCGTCCTCCAGGAGGTTGAGGACCCCGCCGGCCGGGAGCTCGTCCGTGTCCAGGAAGCGCAGTGCCTCCACGGCGGCGCTGCTCGCCGGTGCGCCCGCCGGTCCGAAGCCGTCGGCGACGGCGAGCAGCCGGGTGCCCGCGTACGCCGTGTCCTGGTTGGCGGGGCGGACGCGACCGGTGTCCGAGTGGGCTGAGTAACGCAGTTCCAGCATGGCGGTGTCCTTTCCGGACTCTCGCGAGTCCGCTGTCAGGTGATCGACCAGGAACGCGGCGAGGTCCCGCCGTACCGCCGTCTCCGCCTCGACACGCGCCCAGTAGGCGCGGATCTCCCGGGCGGCGGCCGTGGAGTCGCGGTCGTAGAGCCGGCACACCTGGCGGATCTCGGCCAGCGGCATGCCCAGCCGCCGCAGCCACGCCACCAGCCGGGCCTGCTCCAACTGCCCGACCGCGTAGTACCGGTATCCGGTGTCCGGGTCCACCCGGGCGGGCCGCAGCAGGTCCAGCTCGTCGTACAGGCGCAGTGCCTTCGGCGAGAGCCGGCACGCCTTCGCGAACGCGCCGATCGTGAGCATGTCCATGCGATTGCCGTGCGATATGTCCATGCGATCCCCTGCGCTCCGCGCGTTCCTCGCGCTCCCTCGTTCCGCCACCGATGCTGGGGCTTCACCAAAGGTGAAGGTCAAACAGGGTGTCGCGGTTCCGGGCGGGATTGTTAGCCTGCGGCCGGAATCGATCGTTCGTCCGAGGATGGAGTCGCCGTGGCCGGCACCCCGCGCATAGCGCTCGTCACCTACGACCCGGGTGACGCGGAGAGCAAGGACCGGGACCTGCCGGTGCTGGCGGACGCGCTCCGGGAGGCCGGGGCCGAGGCCGCCGCCGTCCACTGGGACGACCCGTCGGTCGACTGGGCCGGCTTCGACCTGGCCCTCATACGCTCCACCTGGGACTACAGCTGGCGGGCCGAGGAGTTCGCGGCGTGGGCCGAGCGGTGCGGGAAGGTGACGCGGCTGGCCAACCCGGTGGACATCGTGCGGTGGAACGCCGACAAGAGGTATCTGGGCCGGCTCGCGGAGGCCGGGGTGCCCGCCGTGCCGACCCGCTACTTCGCGCCCGGCGAGCCCGTCGAACTGCCCGCCGACCGCGAGTACGTCGTGAAGCCCACGTCAGGGGGAGGGGCCCGGTACGCGGCCCGCTACCCGGCCGGGGAACGCGACTGCGCCCTGCGCCAGGCTGAGCGGATGCACGCCGAGGGGTTCACCGTGATGGTGCAGCCGTATCTCACCGGCATCGACACGCACGGCGAGCGGGCCCTCCAGTTCATCGGCGGACGCCTGCTGCACGCCAGCCGCAAGGGCGCGGTCCTCGCGCCCGGCACACCGTACGACGCCGAGAAGGTCGCCCACCCCGAGCTGCGGCCCTGGGAGCCGACCGCCGCCGAACTCGACGTGGCCGAGCGGGCACTGGCCGCCGTACCCGGGCAGCCGGAGCTGCTGTACGCGCGCGTGGACCTCGTCACCGGGCCGGACGGGGAGCCGTGCGTGATGGAACTGGAGCTGATCGAGCCGAACCTGTTCCTGTGGCTGCACCCGGAGTCCGTGCCGCGGGTGGTCGAGGCGGTCCTGGCCGCCGCCGGCTGACCATGCCGGGCGCCGCCGGCGCAGGGGCGACGCCCAGTTCCTCCCGGCCCTCGACCGGGTCGGACCGCCTCAGCCCTGACGGCCGGTGACGGACACCCGCTGCAACAGCCCCCAGGTGAACTCCGCGACGACCTCCCACCACGCCCCCCGCGCGTCCGGCGCGGTGAACGCCAGCCCCCAGCGGGTCGGGGCCGTGCCTTCCAGGGGACGGGCCGGGGCGAAGGCGCGGGCCGCCTCGTCGACCGTGCAGGACCAGGGAGTGAGGTCGTCGAGCGTGCGCAGGCCGGGCCCCTCGGCGCCCGGGGCGCGGACCAGCCACTCGTTCCACACGGCGCCGTTCGGGGCGGTCAGCACCTCGAAGCGCAGGTCGGGCCAGAGGGGAACGGGCCAGAGCCAGGCCTCGCAGTCGAGGTCGCCGATCCGGCGGGGCGTACGGGACTCGGGGTCGCCGAGGATCGAGCGGTAGCGGGAGAGGGACGCCCGGGATCGCGGGGAGCGAACCATCGCCTGCCAGCGCTTGTTGGCCTCGCGCATGTCCGCGAGGGACACCCCCAGCTCGTGACGGGCGTCCTCCACCGGGCCGGGGTTGTGGTCGGCCATGCGGCGCAGCAGTACCAGCTGGAAGTCGAGCGGTGTGAAGGGGCTAGCGGGGCGCTTTCCGGAGGGCATGGTAACCATCGTCGCCCACCGGCGCGGTGCCCGGGCGGCGGCCGTCCGGCAGGAAGAGCACCGAGTTGACGTAGCGCGGGCCCCGCAGGACGTCGTACGGCAGGACGCGGCGGAGCAGGCCGTGCGAGACCACGTAGGAGGCGTCCGCCTGGTGGTCCTCCAGCGGGAACTTCGCCAGCGGCACCCAGGTGTCGCCGGGCAGGACCCAGCCGTCGTAGCCCAGCAGGGACAGGTAGGTCACCACCGGGGCGATCGGCTGGATACGGGACTCCAGCTCCACGAACAGGGCAGGGCGGTCGCGGGCCAGCAGGCCCGTCGCGCCCCGCAGGACCGCCGGCTCGTTGCCGTCCACGTCGATCTTGATGAAGCCGACGTTCCGCAGGCCCAGCTCGTCCAGCGTGACGCAGGGGACGTCCAGCGCCCGGCCGTGGATGTCGCGCCGCACCAGCGACGACACGCCCCGGTCGCCCGAGTCGTCCGACGGCAGCCACAGGCGGGCGATGCCCGGGTGGTCCGAGGCGGCGGCGCGGATCACCCGTACGTTCGGCGGGACGGCGGCGGCCAGCAGGCGGGCCAGATGGGGCACCGGTTCGATCGTCACGACGTGCTCGGCGCGGCTGGACAGCCGGTGCGTCCAGGGCCCGTACCAGCCGCCGACGTCCACCGCCGTGCCGCAGTCCGACGGGCACAGGTCGGCGAGCCGGGCCAGCTCCGGTTCGAACCGGGGGTAGAGCGCCCGGGCCGTCGCGGCCACCAGGCGGGTGGGCAGGAAGGGAGCGAGGCGGGCGGCCAGGCTGGTCATGGGGTCATCCTCTGGAGAAGTTCCTCGTGCTCGTCGTCCGAGACCTGCTCACCCGAGGCCGGCAGCAGCTGCGGAATGCCGTCGACGATCGGATAGCGGCGGCGCAGCCGCGGGTTGTACAGCGCCTCCTCCTGCTCGGCCGCTTCGGCCAGCAGATGCAGAGGGCCCTTGTCGAGCGGGCACGCCAGAATCTTCAGCAGCGGGTCGTCGGGCTTCATGGTGATGCCAACTCCTTGGCTGGTGCGGGAGGTTGGGGAGCGGGGTCGTGTTTCGGCATGGTCAGCAGCACGGCCACAGCCAGGGCCGTGCCCGCCACCCGCAGCGTGAGCCGCAGCGGGTCGTCCGGCAGGGCCTCGCCGAACGACAGCGTGCCGAGCACCGCCGTGAACAGGGACGTCACGGTCGTGCACACCGGCACGATCAGCGAGGCCCGGCAGCGCTGGAGCGCGGCCTGCGACATCACCAGGCCGAACACACCGGTGAACAGCAGCAGATACGGATAGGGGGAGCTCAGCAGGTCCAGGACCGCGCCGCCGATCCCGCTGGTCGTCAGATGGCTGGACACGCCCTTGATGGCCAGCGAACTGACGCCGTACAGCAGGCCCACCGCCACGCCGTACTCGACGCCGGTCGTCGGCCGCCGGTGCCGGTTGCGGGCCCGCCGCTCGGCGGAGCCGTACAGCCACAACCCGGCCGCCAGCGACGGCACGCACACCAGCAGGATCAGCTGGTACGGCGCGTCCTGGCTGACGGTGTCCGAGCCCTCGCGCAGCGACAGCACCACCATCAGCAGCGCGAGCAGGATCGCACCCAGCGCGTACCGCTCCCGGCCGCTCGTCTCCTCGCCGAGCAGCCGGGCCGACAGCAGCACGAGCAGCACCAGGCCGGAGACGAAGATGCCCTGCGCGGCGGCGATCGGGAGGGTGCGGTAGACGACGAGCTGGGCGCCGAAACCGGCGGCGAGGGCGAGGGAGCCACCGATCCACAGGGGGCTGCCGAGGACGAGGCGCAGCAGACGGGCCGGCTGCCGGATGCTCACCTCGGGCAGCGAGGTGAGCGCCCGTTTCTCCAGCACGAAGCCCAGGCTGTACAGGGTGTTCGCCAGCAGGGCCGCGGCCACTCCCCACCACATGGGCTACGTCCTCCTGGCGTGCAGCAGCAGGATCGACGCGATCTGCGGCCGGGCACAGGCCAGCCGGTCCAGCGGCCGCAGCGGGCGCGGTACGCCGTGGAAGGGGGCGCCTTCGAGCCGTACGACCGTGAACCCGGACGCGGCGACGAACTCCCGCAGCGCGCGGGCGGTGTAGAGGCGCAGATGCCCTACGACCTCCTGGCCCGGGCGGCCGTGGATGCCGCGCAGGCTGACCTCCGAGAAGACGGGCTGGACGCCGGCGAGCAGCAACGCGCGGTTGTACCAGGCGGCCAGGTTCGGCGTGGACAGCATCAGATGCCCGCCGGGCCGCAGGATCCTGCGGATCTCGTCGAGCGCCGCGTCCGGGTCGACGAGATGCTCGATCACCTCGCTGAACAGCACGGCGTCGGCCGATTCCGGTGCGAACGGCAGTCCGCCGCCGGTGAGTTCGCCGCGGACCGCGTAGGGGATGCGGGTGCGGGCGCGCCTCAGGGCGTCCTGGGACCAGTCGACGCCGATGAGGCGGTGGCCCGGGAGGAAGGGCGCGGCGGTGGCGGCGGCCGTGCCGTCGCCGCAGCCGATGTCGAGGATCGTCTGCGGCTTGGGGTCCGCCGGGCCGAGTGCCCCGGCCAGCATGCGGGCCTGGCGGACGCTGCGCGGGGTGCCGGAGGCGACGGGGACGGCGGGGTTCTCGTAGAAGTCGCGCAGGTCGCGGGGCGGGGGCGCCGGGGTGGTCGTCGTCACGAGGTCACCTCCGTGGTGTGCAGATAGTGCTCGAACAGGTCGCGGAGGTGAGCGCCGTCGCCGTGGCCGAGCAGGGCCCGGGACCAGCGCAGGGCCAGGTGGAGACGGCCGGCGGTGGAGGCGGTGGTCACGGTGAGGCCGCGCGGCATCCGGGCCGGTGCCGAGAACCAGACCGCGTGCGCGCGGCCCGTCTCCTCCCCGAAGTCCAGGGGGTACGGGATACGGCCGATGTTGCTGAGCAGGGTCGTCGACGTCCAGGGCGCGGCGGCCCGGCGCAGGGCGCGGGTGAGGGCGGCGCGGGCGGCGACCGGGGCCCAGGGTGCGGTGAGGAGGGCGGCGCCGTGTCCCAGTTGGGGGCGGGGGAGGGCCTTCAGCGTCCGGGTCCGCTCCGCGGTGCGCCGGAGGAGGGCGGACATCTCCGGCTGGTCCAACTCGGCCGGTGCGAAGGGGACTTCCACCAGGCGGGTGCCGTTGCCGATGGGCATCGTGGTGTCGCGGGGGCGGTCGTCCACGGGCATGGTGATGCGGAGGGGGCGGGGGCGTGCGCCGTGCTCCCTGTTCCAGTGGGCGATGGTCAGGGCTGTGGTGACCATGAGCTGGTCGTTGACGGTGTAGGGGGAGCCCTTGGGACGGTGGGGGAGGGGGAGCTCCGTCACCAGCATGCCGTTGCCGGGGGAGGGGGCCGGAGTGCCTGGCGCCACCCGTGCGGGGGGTGACCAGCTGGTCGGGGTGTCCGAGGGGTCGTGGCGGGGCTCCGCGGGTCTGACCGGGGGTGCCGCGGGAGCGTTGTCCCTGCCTCCGTAGAGTTCAGCGGCCGTGGCCAGGACGCGGAGGCAGGCCGGGCCGTCGAGGGCGGTGTGGTTGATGGTGAGGAAGAGGACCGAGTCCACCACTTCGAGCCGTATCGGCGGGGACACCGACAGCGGAGGTGCCTCCGCCAGGGCCCGGGCCCTGGCGTCCTGGAGCGCCCGCGGCCCCGGCGGGGCGAAGGTCACCACCTCCACGTCGGGCTCCGGCGTCAGCTCCCACTCGTACCGCCGCCGGTACCACGGCCCTTTCGCCTCCCGCATCAGAATGCGCGGATGCCGGTGCAGGGCCTCCGTGAACGCCTTGCGCAGACGGGTCTGGTCGACGGGGCCGGGGAGGTGGACCTCGATGTGGACCGTTTCCGGTTCCTGCTCCTGGAGGCAGTGTCGGGACACCTCGTCCACCACCGGGAACGGGATGCGTACCGGTGCCGTCATACGGGCTCGCCCTTCCCCGTGTCCGCCGTCCTGGGCAGCTGCTGCGTCGGTGCCTCGGAGGAGGGCCCCTCTCGCAGGCTCACCGGTCCCGCGAACAGGCCGATCAAGGCCAGCAGTTGGGCCGTACGGCCGAACGTGCCCTCGCCCGCGCCCACCGGCTCCCCGGCCCCGATCGCGGCAACGACCCCCGCTCCCGCCAGCGCCACGAACGCGATCGGCACCAGCAGCGTGTGTCGCCTGGCCGCGAGCAACGCCAGCGCCGGGACCAGTAGCGCCAGCCAGCCCGCGATCACCGCTCCGACCAGCGTCAGCGCCACCGTGCCGAGCCACAGGCCGGGCAGCGGCGGTGCCGGTTGCGGTGCGTCGGGGTTGGGGGCGCGGCGGCGCCAGAGCGCCAGGCCCAGCAGCACCGCGATGCCGGCGCCGCTGCCGATCAGACCGGCGTCGTACGTGGTGGCCGGTTCGTACGACAGCTTGACCGTGCCGCCCGCCCCGGCCGGGATCCGCCAGCCCTGCTGCCAGCCGTCCAGCCGCAGCGGGGTGAGTTCCTTGCCGTTGAGGGTGGCCTTCCAGCCGTCGTTGTAGTTCTCGTACGTCGTCAGGTAGGAGGCCGCGCCCGAGCCGACCGCCACCTCGCGCCGGTCGCCCAGCCAGTCCCGGACCCGCAGCTCACGTCCGACCGCGGCGGCCTCCGGCACCGTCCCGCGGGTCAGGGTGACGTCCGTCAGCGCGAGGGGACCGGCGTCGCCGCCCTCCAGCCGGTGGTCGCCCGAGGACAGCTGTACCTCGCTGTCGTTCCGGCCCTGCCGGCAGAGCGTCACCTCGACGGACCGCCGTTCCACCAGGTCACGCACGGTGCCCTTCGCGCCCGTCTGGTACAGCTCGCCGTCCAGCGCCACGTCGGGGCCCTTGCCGCACGGCAGGGAGAACTTCCGAGTGCCGTCCGGCTGCGGGGTGCGGTACTGGTCGAGGGCCGGGAGGTACGCCTCCGTCAGGCCCACGGGCAGCCGCAGATCCTCGTCGGCGACCGGGTTGTGCAGGGTCAGCGGGGCCGTCTCGGTGATCGTGATGTCGAGGCGGTCCGTGGTGATCGGCGGGAAGCGGACCCAGCCGTTCTCGTCGACGCCGGCGATCGTCGCGCCGTCCGGGGAGCTGATGTGCACCTGGGAGGCGCGGGTGGACAGGCCCCCCGCGGGGGCCAGGACCAGCTCGCCGACCGGCTGCTTGCCCTCCCAGCGCAGGTGGATCGTCGGCCGGTCGCCCGCGATCCACGCCGTCGTCAGGTCGCCGTCGGTGAGGTTGCGTGCCGCGAGGCCCGCGCCGAGGCCCGCCGTGGAGTCGGCGGTGGCGACGATCCGGGACTGCTGCTCGGGCGCGGCCTCGTACAGCAGCCGGTCGAGTTCCTCGCCCGGCACCGGCACCGCGCTCGCCGTCACCTCGTACGTCCCGGCGGCCGGTGTCGTGAAGCGGCGGTGCAGTCCGGCCTCGGTGCCGGCCGCGGAGAGGCCGGTCGGGTCGGAGGCCCGGTGCAGGGAGACGACCGTGGCGTCCGACGTCGCGTCCTCCGCGTCCGTCGGGAGCCGCAGCAGCCGCGTCACCTGGACGTCCGGCAGGTCGATCTCGGAGAAGCCCGCGCCCGTGAGTCCGGCCCGGCGCTCCACCGAGTCCACGATCGTCAGCTTCATCCACCGCGTGCCGCCCTCTGGCGCCTTGACGCTCTGCGCCGTGCCGTTCGGCCGGAGGAAGCTCGTCCGCTCGCCCTTCTCAGTCTCCACCCGCACCTTCGTCGCGGCCGCCCGCACGCCCTCCTGCGGCAGCGGCGTGACCTTGAAGGACGACGGCATGTCGTAGGAGCCGGTGAAGCCGATGCGCAGCCACTGCCCGTCCGGCGTGTCCGGCGAGCCCTCCGTCCACGCGGTGTCCGGGTTGCCGTCGAAGGCGTTCACCGGCTCGAACTGCGGCAGATGGAAAAGCCAGTTGCCGTACGAGGAGGCCGTCACCGAGCGGGCGCCGCGCAGTTCGGCCACCGTCTGGTGGTCCGCGCCCTCGGTCGGCAGGATCTGGCGCGGCTTCTCGCCCGGGTCCTGCTGGGCGTCGGGCGCGTTGCGCTCGTCCCGCGTGTACGTGTACGACGTACCGGCGTTGACCACGCCGAACCGGGTGTCGGCGCGCCGCATGCCGTCGCCCACCACCTGCACCGCCGGGGTGCCGAGCCCCGGGTGGTTGTCGCCGGTCAGGACGGTCGCCCGCCCGCGCAGTCGCGATGCCAGCGGCAGCAGCGCCTCCGGGCCGCCGGACACCACGGCCGTGTCGGAGACCGGCATGAGTCCCGCCTGCCCGGGCCGGAGCACGTCGTCCCCGGCCGGCCGGTAGATCTCCACCGCCCGCTGCCGCGGGTACAGTCCCTCGACCTGGAGCGGGGCGTCCCGCGCGATCCGGCCACCGGTCATCACCGGCCCCAGCCCCGTCACCCGCTCGTACCCCGACTGTTCGAGGGTGCGCTTGACGGTCGCGGTCGGCACGTAGCCGATCTGGTCGGGATCGAGATCATTGCGTACGACGACGTAGTACAGCCCGGCCCGGCTCAAGTAGTCGGCGAGACCCGGGACTTCGGCACCCGACATCAGCGCCTGCTCGACGGCGTCCATCGCGCGCCGGTTGCCGGGCGTGCCGAACGGGACGTAGTCGCGCTGCGCCCACCGCGATTCGGCGAGCACGTCGAGCGGCTGGTCGATGGGCGAGCCCCAGGTGTAGACGCCGTGGGCGGTCGCCGGGACGACCAGGGCGCGTGAGTCGGGCGAGTACTTCTCCAGCCAGTCGGCCGTGGCCTGCCAGTAGGTGGGGAGTTTCTGGAAGGAACCCGGGTTGAGGATCGAGCCGTTGAGGTACGGCCACAGCAGCCCCGGCAGCATCAGCACCGCCACGACCAGCGGGGCGAAGCGCCGGCCGCGTACCGGGCGGGCCCCGCGCGGCTCGGCGGCCACACCCACCAGATGGGCGAGGCCCAGCACGAACGCCAGCGCCAGGCCGGTCTGGAACTTGTAGATGTTCCGGAACGGCGACAGCCACCCGTCCAGCCAGCCCTGCACGACCCCGTGGAACGGCGCCCCGAACGCCCCGCCGTACCCGGCGAGCAGCACCAGCGCCGCGACGAGCACCGTCAGCACGAGCCACCGCCGCTCGGGCATGTCCCGCCGGGCGAGCCCGGCAAGACCGAGCCCGGCTGCCAGGGCCGAGCACACGATCACGACGACCGACGAGGCCACGGCCCACCCCGCGGGCAGCCACGCCTCACCGAAGTGCAGATAGGCGACCCAGTTCCCGGCGCCGCGCAGCGCCTCGGTCGCCGACATGGTGTCCGTCGTCGTCTGCGAAGTCTCTATGTACGGCAGGAAGTTCTCGCCGTAGACCCCGAGCAGCAGCAGCGGCACCCACCACCAGGCCGTCACGACGATCACGGCCGGGGCCCACCAGGCGATCAGCTTGCGCTGCCGTGGCCCGGGCGGCCGGGACAGCAGATACAGCCCGGCCGGCAGCAGGGACGCCAGCGTCGCCGAGGCGTTCACGCCGCCCATGAACGGCACCAGCAGCGCCGACCGTAGGGCCGCGACCCGGGCCGCGTACCGCTCGTTCGTCAGCGGCAGCAGCACCCACGGCAGGAACGCGCCGGGCAGCGCGGCAGCCGACGTCGACCCGATGACGGTGGTGAACACCGGCCACAGCGCGTACGCCACGGCACCCAGCAACCGGGACGCCCCGCTTCCCACCCGCAGCCGCTCGGCCAGCCGCAGCGCACCCCAGAAGGCGACCGACACGACGATCGAAAGCCACAGCCGCTCCGCCAGCCACACCGGCAACTGCACGAGGTCGCACAGCCAGTAGAACGGCAGCATCGGCCACAGATAACCGACGTACTGGTCCTGGATCCCACCGAACCCGGCCCGGTCGTGCCACAACTGCCCCAGGTCGGCGAGGAACTGACCCGGGTCGACCGTCACACCGAGCTTGGTGTCGAACGTCTGCCGTCCCGGCTGCACCGCCAGGAACAGCACGAACACCACGGCCCAGAAACCCAGCAGCCAGCGCCGCGACCGCGGGCCCTCGGGCGGGCCCGCCGCGGTCGCGGTGGTGGGGACGGCTGCCGGTGGAGGAGCCTGGACCGTGGTTGTCATGTAGGACACCGCCGCAGGATGAGGAGGAGGTTCCAGGTGGCGAACTCGCGGATGCCGGGCGCCTTGACGACGGCCTCCGCGAGGAACGGCCAGTAGCGGGAGCGCGCCGAGACGACCGTGACGTCGTCCCGGGCACGCACCTGCCGCAGGGTGGATCCGATGTGCACCGCGAACAGGTTCTCGCCGAGCGTGTGCTTGGCGGGCCTGCCGGTCCGCCGCAGATAGCGGGCCCGGGCCCGCTCGGCACCGAAGTAGTGCCACGGGGCCCACTCGTGCCCGCCCCACGGCGACAGCCAGTTGGTGAACGACACGTAGATCAGCCCGCCCGGCCGTGTCACCCGGGCCAGCTCACTCAGGAACGTCTCCGGGTCGGCCACGTGCTCCAGCACGTTGGAGGAGAACGTGACGTCCGCGACGCCGTCCCGCAGGGGCAGCAGGTATCCGTCGGCGACGACGGCCGAGTCGGGGGGCTTCTCGCCGAGTTCGGCCATGTCCGGCTCGAAGAGGAACGCGTGCGCTCCGCGTCGCCGGAACTCCTCGGTGAAGTAACCGTTGCCGCCGCCGACGTCGATGACGGTACGCCCGGCGACGGGACCGTCGTAGGCCTCGACCTGATCGGCGGCGTCCCGGGCGAGCAGCGAGTAGCAGCTCTCGGGATCGTCCTGTTCGTGGAGGAAGGCACGGAACAGGGCGAGAGACCGGCGCAAGGAGGGGTCGCTCCCATGGGGGCGCGCGGCTGTGGCATGGGCGGCTCCGCCGCGTGGGCGCTTGGGCGGTATCACGGGGCCCAGCCCCTCACCGCCTCCGCGGCCACCGCCCGAAACTGCCGCACAGTCCGGTCCCACCGGAACTGCGCCGCCCGCTCCCGGGCCGCCTTGCCCATCAACTCCCGCCGCGACCCGGACAGGCCGAGCGCACACCACGCGGCGGCGAACGAGGACTCACCGCGCGCGAGGACTCCGGTCTCACCATCCACCACGGAGTCCTTGAGCCCCGGCACGTCGAAGGCCACGGTCGGCGTCTCCCGCGCCGCGGCCTCCGTCACGACCAGACCCCACCCCTCCACGGCGGAGGGATGCAGCAACAACCAGGCCGCGCACAGCAGCCGATGCTTTTCGGCCTCCGAGACATAGCCGGTGAACTCCACACCGGGCCCGGCGAGTTGCTCCAGTCTTGCTCGCTCGGGTCCGTCCCCGACGATGACGAGCCGCCCGCCGGTGACCGGCCGCACCCGCTCCCACAACCGCAGCAGCAGATCGATCCGCTTGTACTCGACCAGCCGGCCGATGGCGACGAACAACGGCTCGGGGGAGCGCTCGGCCCGCGGCGCCGGCTCCTCGACGCCGTTGTGCACGACCCGGATACGGTCCCGCTCGACGCCGATCGCGCGCAGCGCGTGGGCGGTGGAGGAGGAGACCGCGACCAGCAGACTGCGCTGCTGCGCCCCGGTCAGGGCCCAGTGTTCGAGTCTTCGGCCGATCCGCGCGGCCGGCGCCAGCGGCCCGCCGAAGCGCATCTTCCACAGGTCGGTGTGGACGTGGTTGACCAGGCACAGCGTGGGCCCGGAGTGCCACAACGGCGCCAGGTACGGCATGCCGTTGCACACCTCGACCAGCAGATCGCAGTCGCCGACCTGGCGGGCGAAGGCCGACCGGGCGCGCAGGTAGTGCCCGTACGGGCCGCCCGCCGACACGACCCGGTAGTCCCGGAAGGCCGCAGGGCCCCCGCACAGCAGGGTCACCTGGTGGCCGAGCCGGGTCAGGCCGTCGGCGAGTTTGTCGACCAGCAGCTCGGAGCCGCCGGCGGACGGATTGTCCAGATCGCGATGGGCGAGGAAGACGATCCGGCGCGGATGTGGGGGAAGCGCCGGAAGGTGCTGCGGCGCGCTGGGGGACGCGGCGCGCAGCTGGGACGGCACGTGCTGGGGCATGGGTGCTCCAACTCGTCTCGGGGTGCGGAACTCAGCGTGGGGGCAGGTCTGGCTCTGGGGGGTCTTGCTGTGGGGGGCCTGAGCCCTTCCTGGGAGGGGAGTGTGGACGGCTTGTGCTGGGGTGGGGTTGGACAGTTTTCGCCCGGACGTTCTCCACGGCTACTCACCGGCGTGACAATTTCGGGCTTTGTTAGAGCTGACGTCACATCACATCGTGAGGGTGGGCTGGGGCGTACTGGACGTATCGGATGGAGTGGGCTGCTCCGGCTCCTTCCGCCCACGCGCCACCAGAACGCCACCCGCCACCGCGAGCAGCGCACCCGCCACACCGGCCCCGATCGGCAACGTCGTTCCCACCAGGCGCAGTTGACCGCTGTCCCGCTTGGCCTGCCGCACCGCCTCCCTCTGCGTCTCGGCCGTGAACGAGACCTTCCGGCTGTCCAGCAGCACCGCCGCGTCCTTCTTCCCGCCCGGCGCCCGCAGGGTCCGCTTGGGCCCGGTCTGCGCGTAGATCACCCGGCCGGTGGCCTGGTCGACGACCAGCTCGAAGCCGTGGTTGGAGTACCACTCCTCGGCCAGCACCTGCGGTCGCCCCGGCTGGTCGACGAGGCTGCCGGGCACCATCCGCGTGCCGGTCCTCGTCGGCGGCACGGAGCCGGTGAACTTGTAGCCCGTGTAGCCCTGGACCTTCTCGGTGCCCCGGTAGCGCAGCACGACCGTGTCGCCGAGGGTGTTGTCCCACCACTGGTACGAGCGTTTCCGCACGTCGAAGGGGAACTTCAGATAGGCCTCGCCCTCGATGTAGGGCTTCTCCCCGCAGCAGTGCACGGGCCGGGTGGTCTTCCGGTCCATCACCCAGCGGTGCGGCGTGAAGTCCAGCGCGTCGTGCGGGTCGGCGGCCGGCAGCGACTTGTCGGTGTCGACCGTGGTCGTCACGTCCCAGACGGCTTTGCCGCTGCGTTCGCTGTCCTCGACGTTGCCCCGTACCCGCTGGGTCACCGTGATCTTCCGGTCGGGCACCGTCTCGATCCGGTCAGTGTCGAAGACGCTGCCCCGGCCGGTGTAGACGGCGGTCGTGTCGATGTCGATCGGGTTCACCGCGGCACGCGGCTGCACGTACCAGGCGAGCAGTGGCGCCAGCACCAGGAGGAACGTGCCGAGACCCAGCAGGATCAGGGAAAAAGGAGAGGTTGTACGGCGCATCCGGGCACTCCAGTGGCTTGGGACGGCTCGACGTACGAGAGGGCCGGCACGGCGGAGAAAACAGCGCGTGCGGCTGGGCCGGGAACCGTAGGCGGCTCTTGACGGGGTGTCAATGCTTGTCGAGACTGGGGCGCGACAGGCAGGGACGGGGTGCCGGGGTGGGGCAACCTCCGGACGATCTCCGGGCGAATCCGGACAGAGAGGCTGACCCTGCGATGTCGAGACTGCTCGCTGCCGCGCTGACCGTCGCGCTCGCCGCCGCCCTTGCCGTGTGCGCCGCGCTGGGCGTCGTCGCGCTGCTCGAAGCCACACCCGACCAGCCGAACACCCCCCTGATCACCTACGAGCAGACCGGGCAGGGGAGTTGACGGTGACGGCCGCCCGCACCGGAACCGTCACCACGCGCTCCGCCTGGCACGACGTACCGCGCTTCCAGGTGCGCCGGTTCGCGGCGATCGCCATGGCCGAGGCGCCCGCGCTCGCCGAGGAGATCCTCTGCGAGATCCAGCGCGAGTACCCCCATCTGCCCGTCGTCCTCGACGATTCCGGCGAGCCCATGGCCCTGGTCGGCATCCGCCGCGCCATCGAGGTCTTCGTGCAGCACCTGGAGCACTCGGAGGGCCGGCCCACCGTCCCGCCCGGTGTCTTCCAGGACTTCGGCCGCGGCGAGGGCCTGAACGGCCGCTCGCTCGACTCCCTCCAGGCCATCTACCGCATGGGCGTACGCCTGGCCTGGCGCCGCTTCGCCGACATCGGCCAGCGCGTGGAGATCCCGCCCCCGGCGATGTACGAACTCGTCGACGCGGGCTACGAGTACCTGGACGGACTGGTCGACCAGTCCGTACGCGGCTACGCCGAGGCCGCGGCCCGCCAGGCCGGCGAACGCCTGCGCCTGCAACGCCGCCTGATGGAACTGCTCCTGGCCGAGCACCATCGCGGCGACCCCGTCGAGGCCCTGACCGAACGGGCCGCCCGGATCGGCTGGCCCTTACCCGCGAAGGTCGCGGTCGGCGTCCTGCTGCGCCCCGCCCGGGAGGCCATGGCGCCCGCGGTCGGCCAGGGCGTGCTGCTCGACATGGAGTACGAGCAGCCCCGCATGGTCGTGCCCGAGCCGGACGCCGCAGGCCGCCCCGAGCTCCTGCACCGGGCCCTGGCCGGCTGGTCCGGCGCGATCGGCCCGCCCGTGCCGCTCACCGACGCGGCGAAGTCGCTGCGCTGGGCCGAGGCCGCCGTACGCCTCATGGAACGGGACCTGCTCCCTTCGGGCGAGGTCCTCCACTGCACCGAGCACACCGAGGCGCTGGTCCTCCTCCAGCCCGAGGAACTCATCGACGACCTTGCCCTCAGGTGCCTGGCCCCCCTCACCCACTGCGGCCCCACCCACGGCCGCCGCCTCGCGGAAACCCTCCTGGCCTGGCTGGAGACCCGGGGCGGAGCGCCCGAGGTCGCGGCCCGGCTCGGCGTCCACCCCCAGACCGTCCGCTACCGGCTCCGCCAGATCCGGGAACTGTGGGGCGACGAGATCGACGACCCCGACCGGCGCTTCGAACTGGAACTGGTGCTGCGGGCGCAGCGGCTGCGGGGGGAGTTGGGGGCAGTGCGTCCGCGGCGGTGAGCCGGGCTGCGCACCCGGCGATGATCACCGCCGCCCTGGTGTCACACCGCGGCCCGCTCCTTCGCCGTGGCCCGCCCGGATGCCGGAGCGTCCAGATGGGCCACCACCGAGGTGTAGAACCGGTGCACGGCGTCGTCGACGCTGCGGACGAAGCCGGACTCGGCGTTGCCGCGCCCGCTGCCCATGCCCTTGAAGAGGGACAGGCGGAAACCGGTGATGCGGGTGGCGCTGTCCTTCGGGAGCAGGTCCGCCGGTTCGGGCCGCAGCCGCTCCAGCGTGCCCCGGGGGCCGCCTGCCCCGCCTTCCACGAGCGTCTCGACGTGCAGATCCGCCGGCGCCTCGGCGAGGCGCCGGACCAGACGCTTGGCCCAGGTCAGGGGGTAGCCCTGCTCGGGTGCCGGGATCTCCACGGACGCACGCAGCTTGGCGGTCCGCAGATCCGCGCTGACGGTGAGCAGGCCGGGCGCGCCCTCGACGCGCAGCTCCGCCTGGAGCCTGCCCTCCACGCACAACTGGTCGGCCAGGCGGGCGCGGCGGGCCCCGGGATCGATTCCGCGCCTGGTGCGCTGGGCGGGCAGTACCTTCTGCCCGAGCTCACCGCCGAGCCGCAGGCACACCTGGCGGATGAGCCGCTCCCAGCTCTCGACGACCTCCAGGGCTCGGGGGTCGCCCTGGCAGAGCGTCTCGTCACTGATGCCGTTGCGGACCGGCACCCAGGCCGAGCCCATGTTCTGGAACCCGTGGCAACCGGAGTTCTCGTGCTGGAGGTAGTGCAGAAGATCCTGGAGCAGCCAGGTGCGCGCCGCGTTCCCGACACCCTCGTGACGGATCAGCATCTGGGCCTGATGGGCCACTTCGGCCCACGACAGGTGCCAGAGAGCCACCTGATGCTTGCGCCGCCGGTCGATCTTCACGTCGACCAGCGGGCTGCCCTCCAGCGCGACGTCGTTCGACAGCGTGATCACGGCCTCGTAGCCGCGGCGGGCCGCGATGTCCATGTAGGCCTGCACCTGATCGGACTTCAGGGGATTGCCGTTGGTCTTGGTCTCCACGAGCGCCGTCCACAGCTTCCCGGCGCGCTCCACGCGGATCACTCCGTCGGGGCGCCGAGGTGTGTCGCCGTGCGGCAGGGACACCTCGGTGAAGGTCTCCATACGGCCGGACGGCGCACCGAAGGGAGCGGTGATCCGCCTGCCGAACCGAGGCACCTGGGCCATCACCGACAACAGCACCGAGGTGGAGCGCATCTCCCGGTCCCGGTCGCTCTTGAGCGCCGACACCGGAAAGAGCCGGGCCTGCTTCCAGGACTCGTTCTCCGCCAGGCTCTTCACGGGCGCCCTGGGCGGCGTGACCTTCTTCTTCGCGGTCCGGGGCCGGGCCGTCCGCTTCTTCGGGGCGGCTTCCTCGTCGGCCGGCGGGCGCGGTGCCGGCACGGCCTCCAGCGTCGTCCGCGGCTCGGCGGCGGGAGGGACGACGGCGGATGATTCCTCCTCGACGGCCTCCGCGGACTCCGCTTCGTCGTCCTCGATGTCGACGCCGAAGTCCGTCGCCAGCCCCGCCAGCCCGCTCTCGTACCCCTGCCCGACGGCCCGGAACTTCCACTCCTCACCGCGCCGGTACAGCTCGCCGAAGATGATCGCGCTCACCGGTCCGGCGTCCTCGATGACGAACCGGAGGAGGCTTTCGCCGCCGGCGTCCGCCAGCGTCACCTTCAGGTCGTCCAGCTCGCCGAAGCGCGCCCCCTCGTACCGGCTCGCGGCCACGACGATCCGCTCCACCTCGGCCGGGACCGCGGTCAGGTCGAAGCTGATCCGGTCCTCGCTGCCGTCTCCCGTCGGCTCTTTGCCGAGGAGCTGCACGCTGCCGTCGGCGGCCACCGGGTTGTTGTAGAAGTAGAAGTCGGCGTCGCTGCGTACCTTGCCGTCCGCGTTCAGCAGCAGGACGGACACGTCGGCGTCGCCCTCACCGGTCGGGCTGGACCAGCCCAGACTGACGATCGCGGATTCGATGTTCTCGCTCAGGGCCGTCAGAGACACGTTCGAGCCCATGGTCATATCGCGCACAGAGATCCCCCCACCCTTGCGACACCTGTGACGTGTCGCACACAGGGCACTTTAATGTGCACTGAACGTGCCGGTGGTGTGCTCGTGGGTTTCCGCCCGCCAGGTCTCTGCCCATTGCCCGGGCAAACCTCTATGGCTAGCCTGTGTTCGTCATGCCGATCGCCTGTTGATATCTCGAACGTTGATATCGCGAACACAGGCGCCTGAGACATATAGGGAGGGGGCCGGTCGTGGGACGCCTCGTACCAGCCGTGACCCGGGCTCTCGACATTCTCGAGCTCTTTCTCGACGGGGACGGGACGCTCTCCGCCCCCGACATCGTGCGCAAGCTCCAACTGCCGCGCACGACCGTGCACGAGCTGGTGACCACGCTCGCCGCCCGGAAGTACATCGTCCCCGTGCCCGGCCAGCCCGGACGCTACCGGCTCGGCGTACGCCCGTACCAGCTCGGCGCCCGCTACGCCGAGCAGCTCGACCTCGCCGCCGAGGGGCAGCAGGTCGCCCGGTCCGTCGCCGAGACCTGTGACGAGACGGTGCACGTGGCGATCCTCGAGGACACGGACGTCATCTACATCGCCAAGGTCGACTCCACACACGCCGTGCGGATGGTGTCGGCGGCCGGGCGCAGGCTGCCCGCCCACTGCACCTCCGTCGGCAAGATGCTGCTGGCCTCCCTTCCCGAGCACGAGCTCGCCGCGCGGTTCCCCGACGACGCCGAGCTGGTCGCGATGACCCCCAACAGCATCACCGACCCGGCCGCCCTGCGCGAGACCCTGACGGAGATCCGTCAGCGGGGCCTCGCGGTCGAGAACCGCGAGTCCAACCCGGACGTGAGCTGCGTGGCCGCGCCGGTCCGCGACCGCACCGGCCAGGTCGTCGCCGCCCTGTCGATCTCCGTGCCCATGATCCGCTGGAGCGAGGAGCGCCGCGCCGAGCTGGAGCAGCTCGCCGTGAAGGGCGCCGCCGAGCTGTCCGAGCACCTCGGTCACCGGAGCGTGGCATGACGACGACGCCGTACGAGGTCGCCGTACGGGCCGAGGCCGAGCTCGGCGAGGGGCCGACCTGGGACGCGGCGGCCGGCCGGCTCCTCTGGATCGACATCCTCGGCTGCCGGGTGCACACGTACGACCCCGTCACCGGGCGCCGCACGGTCCGCCGGACGGAACAGCACGTGGGAGCCGTCAAGCCGCGCACCGGCGGGGGACTGGTGCTGAACCTGCGCGACGGGGTCGGCCTTCTCGACCCCGACGGCGACCCCGACGGCGACTCCCACGGCGGCTTCCGCTGGCTGCACCACGAGCCCGTGCCCGGCCGCCGCGCCAACGACGCCGCCGTCGCGCCGGACGGCTCGCTGTGGGCCGGCACGATGCGCTACGACGAGGCACCCGGGGGTGGCACGCTGTCCCGGATCACCGGTGACGGCTCGGTCGAGCTGGTCCGCGACGACGTGGCGGTGAGCAACGGCACGGGGTGGAGCCCCGACGGTCGGCTCATGTACTACATCGACTCTCCTACCCGGCGGGTCGACGTCTTCGACCACGCGGACGGGCGGCTGTCCGGGCGGCGGACCCTCGCCGAGATCGAGGACGGCGCGGGGTTGCCCGACGGGCTGACCGTGGATGCCGACGGTTGTGTGTGGGTGGCACTGTGGCAGGGGGCGGCGGTACGGCGGTACACGCCGGAGGGACAGCTGGATCGGGTGATCGAGTTGCCTGTGCCCTTGGTTACGGCTTGTGCGTTCGGTGGAGCCGGGCTGAGTGATCTGTACATCACTACGGCCAGGACGGGGCTGACGGAGCCGCCCGCGTTGGCGGGGTCGGTGTTCGTGGTGCCGGGGGCCGGGAAGGGGCTGGTGCAGCCCGCGTTCGCCGGCTAGGCACCTCGCAGCGCCGGATTGCGCACCCGCCTAGACCAACCCGACGGCCTTCCGCTCCTCGGGCGTCAGCGGCGGAGCCGTCAGCGCCGGCTTCAGCGGCCCCACCACCGCCGCCACCATCACCGAAGGCGTCAGCAACACCCCCGCTCCCCGCTCCAGCGACGTCACGTCCGTCACCCGGCGGGCGATGCGGCCGTTGCCCGTCGCCGTGTACATCAGCCGGTCGACGTACGCCGTCACGAGTCGGTCCCGGAGCGTGGGGCCCTGCTCCGTCGCGCCCGGGTAGAAGACGTCCTGCCCGATCGCCAGGTCCCAGGCCGCGCCGACCGGGCGGGACACCGCCTTCTGGATCAGCCGGGACAGCCCGGGAGCCGCCCAGCCGTGCCGCCGTACCGTGTCCCGCATGAGGAGGGCGCTCTGCGCTGCGACGGCCAGGCCGTGCCCGTAGACCGGGTTGAACGCGGCGAGGGAATCGCCGAGGACGGCGAAGTTCGCGGGCCACACCGGCATCCGCTCGTAGAAGTACCGGCGGTTGACGGTGGTGCGAGTGAACGCCACGTCGGACAGCGGCTCGGCCCGTTCGAGGAGTTCGCCGATGACGGGGTGCAGCAGTTCCTCGCGGGCGAAGCGGACGAAGTCGTCGTTCTCCGGGGAGGGCCGGCCGCCCCGGGTGCCGCACAGGGTGACGATCCAGCGGCCTTCCTCGATGGGCAGCAGGAAGCCCGCCCGGCCCGGTCCGCCGTCCCGCCGGTCGGGCTGCACGTTGATGACGGGAAAGCCGTCGCGGGCCTGCTCGGGGGCGAGGTAGAGGCGGCTGGCGTACGCCAGGCCCGCGTCGACCTCGCGTCGCTCCGCCGGGGGCAGGCCGAGGGCGGTCAGCCACCGGGCGGCCTGGGAGCCGCGGCCCGAGGTGTCGACGACCAGGTCGGCGGAGAGGGTCTGCTCGGGGCCTTCGCTCGGCCGGATCCGTACGCCTGTGACGGCCGCGTCCGTGCCGGTGAGGCCGACCGCCTCCGCCCGCTCGACGACCTCGATCCGCCGGTCGGCCAGGACCCGGGCGCGGACCGTCGCGTCCAGCAGGTCCCGGCCGGCGAGGATCACGTGGTGGGACTCGGCCCAGCGCCGGAACCAGCCGCGCGTCCCCAGGGCGACGACGTCCGTCGTGACCGGCCGCCGGTTCGCCCCGGCCTCCCGGAGCACCCCGGTGATCCCCGGCAGCAGTTCCTCCATGGCCTGCGCACCGCCCGACCAGAGCATGTGCGCGTGCCGGGCCTGCGGCAGTCCCTTGCGGGGGCCGGGGGCGGTGGGCAGTGCGTCGCGCTCCACGACGACGACCCGGTCGGCGACGTCGGCCAGGGCGCGGGCCGCGAGCATGCCGGAGTGGGACCCCCCCAGGACGACGGCGGTTCTGGCGGGGGTGGGACGGTCAGTCATGCGCGGGCGTTCTCTCTCCCGGGGGCGGCCGCGCGTGAGCGTACCGCCTCGATGTGGTCGCGGTGACGCAGGGCCAGGGACACGGCCTGGATCTCCTGGAGCAGGTAGGCGGTGTCGGGACCGGACGGGGAGGCGGCGCTGTCGGTCTGCGGGGCCCGCTCCCGAGCGGCGACGGCGTCCAGGATCGTGACGGCGGCGGCCAGGGCCTTCGCCCGGCCGGGCTCGAACCCGAGGCCCAGGGCGGCGTCGTGGGAGCGTTCCCGCAGGTCCTCGTCGAGGTGCCGGGAGAGCTGGAGGAGCACGTCGCGGATGTACGTCTCGCGGCGGATCAGGCGCAGTTCGCCGGTGGCGCGCGGGGTGAAGGGGGCCCCGCCGCCGTTCACGGTGCGCAGCAGCAGGTAGAGCGGGCGCAGCTGCCGGTGGGCGAGCCGGATGCGCCAGCGCTCGTGCAGGTACTGGCCGCCGTGCGGGATGATGAAGCCGATCGCGACCGTGGTGGCCGACAGGCAGGCGGCCGAGGGCGCCAGGTAGGTGCTCAGCCAGTCCAGGTCGTGGCCGGTCATCCGGGCTGTGACGGCGGTGAGTTTGGCGACGTCGAAGAGCAGGTTCGTCGCGTAGCCGACGCCGAGGAACCTGAGGCCCCAGCGCAGCCAGGCGTCGAGGCCGTCCGTGCGGACCCAGTTCCAGATCAGCCGGGCCGTGACCGAGCAGGCCACGGTGTGCGCGAGCAGGTAGAGCAGGATCTCCTCGCGCATGAAGGGCGTGTTGGCGTAGTACGTGTCCAGGTCCCGGCGGCGTTCCACGGGGACGTCCGCGAGCCAGAACAGCATCCACAGGGCGACGACCACGCCCGCGTAGGCGAAGACCACCCAGCGGGCGGCGCGGCGGGTCGAGGCCGAGCGGTCGGACAGGCCGTTGCGCCAGGCGACGATCAGCAGCAGCCAGGACGCACACAGCGCGGTGAGCAGCGAGTACACCAGCGGGGCCGCGATGTTCGGCACGCCGGTGACGCGGTTGGTCCAGCCGATGACCGACGGGGACGCGAAGACGAACACGGCACAGGCGAACAGCAGCAGTCCGCCGACGGCCCGCAGCATCGGGTCCCGCCACATCCTCACCAGGCTGGGCAGTTTCATGACCAGGGCGATCGTCAGCGCCCCGATCGGCAGCCAGAAGGAGACGGACAAGGCGTCGAGGCCGTCCCGCGCGTGGGTCATCGCGCGCCGCCTCGGCGTCCGCGGTAGCCCATCGACCGCCGCACCGGGTCGAGCGCGGCATCCGGATCGTCCGGGACAGTGCTGTCCGCGAAGGTGCGGAACACGGCCGCCAGCCGGTGCCCGAACTCGTCGGCCTCGGCCTCGTCCCGCTCGCGCGAGCCGTCCCGGGCCGCCACGGCCAGCACCACGGACTTCCAGCCGGGCTCGCGGTCCAGGGCCCGGGCCGCCGCCGCACCGGCGACATGGTGGTGCCCGTGCCCCGCGTGCAGATGCCACAACTCATGCCCGAGGATGACCAGTTGCTGCACCGCCTCGGCCCGTTCCTCGACGATGACCAGGTCGAAGTCCTGGAACTCCACCCACAGCCCGGTCACTTCGATCTCGTCCGGAAACCGTTCAAAACGCAGCTCGACGGGACGCCCGCCCCGCCGCGCGCTCATCTCCTCGCACAGCGCCCGGCACAACGACCGTACGCCGTCCGGGACCTGCTCCCGCGCCCGGACCGCGGCGGCGAGCTCGGCGGCCAGGCCTCGCATGGCGGGCCCAGTCCGCGACCACCTGAGCGCGGCGGCGACAAGGGCCCTGGTCCGCGCGCCCGCGATGTCCATCGCTCCCCCTTCTCACCGCCGGCCGACGGCTTGGCCGCGCGTCCGAGACTACGCGCCCGAAAGTGTTCGCGTCATGAGATCCGGCGCCCGTAGTTCAACGGGGAACGACCGTTCCTGCCCGAAAGTCGTGACCGAAGTTCCGAGCCGACCATTGACGCGCAAGCGCTTCGAACCTACGGTCCCGTTCGAAGTCACGAGCACCTACCGATATATCGAACACGACAGCAAGGGCAGGGCATGGGACGACCTGACCTGAATCGCAGGCAGCTTCTCGGCGGGCTCGGAGGACTCTTCGTCGCGAGCAGCTTCGGTTTCGCCGCGCTCGGCACGGGCGCCGACGCACTCGCCGCCGACGCCGACACCCGCGTGCGCTACTGGAACCTCTTCAGCGGCGGCGACGGATACAACATGATCGCGATGCTGGACGCCTTCCGTAAGGCCAACCCCGACATCGCGGTGAAGGACTCCACCCTCCAGTGGGGCAGCCCCTTCTACACCAAACTCGCCATGGCCGCCGCGGGCAACCGCGCACCCGACCTCGGCGTCATGCACCTCGGCCGGGTCACCGGCTTCTCACCCGGCCGCTTCCTGGACCCCTGGGACCTGGACCTGCTCGCCAAGTACGGCGTACGGGAAGTGGACTTCAACCCCGCGCTGTGGAAGCGCGCCGTCATCGACGGCAAGCTCTACGCCCTCCCGCTCGACATCCACGTTCAGCTCTGCTTCTACCGCAAGGACGTGCTGAAGAAGGCGGGGCTGCTCGGCGACGACGGCCGCATCGTGCCCGTCACCTCCGCCGACGAGTGGTTCGACGTGCTGAAGGAGGCGAAGAAGGCCACGAAGAAGGGGCTCCAGACCATCGGCATGTGGTCCACCGACCAGAACTTCCAGTGGTGGTTCTTCGTCGCCTTCTACACCCAGCTCGGCGGCACCTGGTTCAACGCGGCCAACACCGAGGTCACCTTCGACACCGGCAAGGCCACCCAGGTCCTGGAGTTCCTGCGCCGGCACATCACCGACGGGTACTCCAACCCGCGCTTCGCGGGCCTCGCCGGCGCCGAACAGTTCGTCAACGGCTCTCCCTTCGTCTGGGAGGGCAACTGGTCGGTGCCGGTCTACTCCGGGGCCGAGGTCGACTACGGCGCGACCCCGCTGCCGCCCGTCTTCGGCAAGCCGGCCACCCACGCCGAGTCGCACGCCTTCGTCCTGCCGCACCAGTCCGACCGCGGCGGCGCCACCAACGAGGCGGCCCACCGGCTCGCCGCCTACGTCGTCCGGCACGCCCGGCAGTGGGCCGCCGGCGGCCACATCCCGGCTTACACGCCGACCCTCTCCACGGCCGCGTACAAGGCGCTGAACCCGCAGAGCGAGTACGTCTCCGCCATGGAACACCAGGCCACCGAGCCGAAGGTGTGGTTCGCGGGCTCCACCGGCATCCTCGCCCAGCGAGTCGGCCCGATCGTCGTCGCCTCGACGATGGGCTCCGCCAAGCCGGAGACCGCCGCCCGCCGGATGCAGGGCGCACTCACCCAACTGCTCGCCATGAAGAACCCCATGGACGGCAGGACAGCCGCAGAAGGAGGTGCGACCGCATGATGGCGACCAGCGCCCAGACCATCGCCGCACCCGCCCGCGCCAGGACCGTCGCCGACAGCGCCGGACTCCGCCGCGGGCAGGGCTTCCAGCACGGCGGCTGGTTCGTGGCCCCGTTCCTCCTCCTGTTCACGCTCTTCGTGATCTGGCCGCTGCTGCGCGGCGTCTACCTCAGCTTCACGGACGCCAACATCTCGGGCGAGGGCGCGAGTTTCATCGGCCTCGACAACTACCGCGAGGCCATCGACGACCCGCTGGTGTGGGACTCCCTCGGCCACAGCACGTACTTCACGCTCCTGGTCGTCCCCTGCATCACGGTCCTCGCCTTCCTCCTCGCGATGCTCGCCCACCACATCGAGCGCGGCAAGTGGCTGTGGCGGCTGTGCTTCTTCGCCCCGTTCCTGCTGCCGTCCACCGTCGCGGCCAACCTGTGGCAGTGGCTCTTCAACCCCGGCACAGGAATGATCAACTACGTCTTCGGCAGCGAGACGCCGTGGCTGACCGACAAGTCGTACGCGATGCTCGCCATCGTCATCCAGACCCTGTGGTGGACGGTCGGCTTCAGCTTCCTGCTCTACCTGGCCGCGCTCCAGGGCATCCCCGGCCACCTCTACGAGGCCGCCAAACTGGACGGCGCGAACGCCTGGCACCGCATGGTCCACATCACCCTGCCGATGCTGCGCAACATCACCGGCCTCGTCGTCGCCCTCCAGATCCTCGCCTCGCTCCAGGTCTTCGACCAGGCCGTCGTGATGATGGACTTCCTCCCCGGGCCCGAGGGATCGACCCGCACCTTCGTGCAGTACACCCTCGAAGAGGGCTTCACCAGCTACCGCGTGGGCTACGCCTCCGCGATCTCCGTCATCTTCTTCGTGATCATCGCGGCCGTCGCCCTCGCGCGGATGTGGCTGCTGCGCACCCGTGAGGAGAACGCCCGATGACCACCGCCGTACCGGTGAAGCCCCGTAAGCCGTGGACCCCCAGCCAGATCGTCCTGACCCTCCTCGGCACCGCCGTCTCGGCCGCCTTCCTGGCCCCCTTCGCCTGGGCGCTGTTCACCTCCCTCAAGTCGGAGACCGAGGCGGTGGAGGTCCCGCCGCACTGGCTCCCGCAGGACTGGACGGGCCAGGCCTGGAAGGCCCTCTTCGAGACCGGCAACATCACCAACTGGTTCGTCAACTCCGTGGTCGTCTCCGTCTGTGTGACGTCCGTGGTGCTGCTCGTGAGCGCACTGGCCGGATACGGCTTCGCCCGCACCGAGTTCCGCGGCAAGAAGCCCCTGATGGGCCTGGTCATGGCCGGCCTGATGATCTCGCCCGCCGTCCTCGGCGTGCCGCTCTTCACCACCGTGCAGCAGATGGGCATGGTCGACACCTACTGGGGCATGATCCTGCCGCAGTGCGCACCCGCCGCGATGGTCTACATCCTCTACAAGTTCTTCCAGGGCATCCCGCGCGAACTGGAGGAGGCCGCCTTCATCGACGGCGCGGGCCGCTGGCGCGTCTTCTTCACCATCGTCCTCCCGCTCTCCCGCCCCTCCCTCGCCGCCGTCGGCATCTTCACGTTCATCGCCTCGTGGAACAACTTCCTCTGGCCGTACATGGTGACCAACAACCCCGACCTGATGACCATGCCGAACGGCATCGCGACCGTCATGAACTCCTACGGCATCCAGTGGGCCCAGCTCATGGCCGGCGGCCTGATGGCGGGTCTGCCCCTGATCATCGTCTTCGTCTTCTTCCAGAGGCAGATAGTGGCGGGCGTGGCCCACACGGGCTTGGCCGGGCAGTAACGGACCTGAAAGGGGCGCGAGGAACTGCGCGAACAACCCCCACGAACCCGCAGTCGCCGGCAACAAAGAACCACCCACCCCGAAAGGCGAAAATGCACAAGGCCCGCTTCACCCTCGACCCAGCCTTCACCGTCGGCGAGGTCAACCCTCGCCTCTTCGGCTCCTTCGTGGAACACCTCGGCCGCTGCGTCTACACCGGCATCTTCGAACCCGACCACCCCACGGCCGACGACAAGGGCCTGCGCCAGGACGTCCTGGACCTCGTCCGCGAACTCGGCGTCACCGCCGTCCGCTATCCCGGCGGCAACTTCGTCTCCGGCTACAAGTGGGAGGACTCGGTGGGCCAGGCCGAAGAACGCCCACGCCGCCTCGACCTCGCCTGGCACTCGACGGAGTCAAACCGCTTCGGCCTCTCCGAGTACATCGACTTCCTCCGCAAGATCGGCCCCCAGGCCGAGCCCATGATGGCCGTCAACCTCGGCACCCGAGGCGTCGCGGAAGCCCTCGAACTCCAGGAGTACGCCAACCACACCGAGGGCACCGCCCTGTCCGACCTTCGCGTCACCCACGGCGACAAGGACCCCTTCGGCATCAAGCTGTGGTGCCTCGGAAACGAGATGGACGGCCCCTGGCAGACCGGCCACAAGACCGCCGAGGAGTACGGCCGGGTCGCCGCCGAGACGGCCCGGGCCATGCGCCAGATGGACCCCGGCGTCGAACTCGTCGCCTGCGGTTCCTCCAGCCAGTCCATGCCGACGTTCGCCGAGTGGGAGGCGACCGTCCTCGAGGAGACGTACGACCTCGTCGACTACATCTCGCTGCACGCCTACTACTGGCCCGAGAACGGCGACATCGACTCCTTCCTGGCCTCCGCCGTCGACATGGAGTCCTTCATCGACAACGTCGTCGCGACCGCCGACCACGTGGGCGCGCGCCTCAAGTCGAAGAAGCGGATCAACCTCTCCTTCGACGAGTGGAACGTCTGGTACCTGCCCGAGTGGGAGGCGCGCGCGAAGGAATTCGAGCAGGATGACTGGCCCGAGGCCCCTCGCCTCCTGGAGGACAACTACAGCGTCACCGACGCCGTCGTCTTCGGCTCGCTCCTCATAGCCCTGCTCCGGCACGCCGACCGCGTCACGGTCGCCTGCCTCGCCCAGCTCGTCAACGTCATCGCGCCGATCATGACCGAGCCGGGCGGCCCGGCCTGGCGGCAGACGACGTTCTTCCCCTTCGCCCAGGCCGCCCGGTACGGCCGCGGCCAGGTCCTCGACGTCCGCGTGGACTCGCCGACGCACGAGACGAAGAAGTACGGCGAGACCGACCTGCTGCACGCCACCGCCGTACGCGCCGAGGACGGCACGGTCACGGTCTTCGCGGTCAACCGCAGCCGCACCGAAGCCCTCCCGCTCGACGTCGCCCTGAACGGCCTCGACCTCACCCGGGTCGCCGAGCACAGCGTTCTCGCGGACGCCGACCCCGACGCCCGCAACACCCTCGACGCCCCCGAGCGGGTCGCCCCGCACCCGGCCGACGGCACGGCCCTCCAGGACGGCACGCTGAGCACCGTCCTGGAGCCGCTGTCCTGGAACGTGATCCGGCTGGCCTGACAGCCGGTCCGACGCGTCAGCGTTCGATGCGCAGCCGGGCGGTCGAGGACGGCGGAGGCGACGTGGTGCCGACCGCCCAGTAGCCGTCCGAGCCCGGCACCGTCGCAAGGGCGTTCACGACGACGGGGGTCGTGGCCACCGGCCCCCGCTCGCTCACCCACGCCGTGCCGTCCCAGCGCAGGTAGTGGGCCCGGGTCTGGTCCCAGAAGTCCCACCCGGAGATACGGTCGGGACGCCCCTGGGCGTCGCCCACGATGCCGGTCAGCACTCCCACGCCGAACGGTGCCGTGACGTACTCCCAGCCGGTGCCGTCCCCGTGCAGCAGCCGGACGGCGGGGGGCTTGCCTGGCGGGCCGCCGATGCCGTAGTCGTAGCCGGTCATCCAGATGTCGTCGCGGGCGACCGGGAGCAGCCCGGTGAAGCCGGCACGGACCCCGCCGGGCGCCGGCAGCATGGTCCAGGCCGCTCCGTCCCAGCGGGCGACGAGCTCGCTGCCGTAGACCCAGACGTCGCCGCAGGGCGCGCGGTGGATGCCGTAGGGCGGGATGGTGGTCGTGGCCGGGGGTGCCTCCAGCCAGGCCCACTTGCCCCGGTGGCCGTGCAGCAGCACCGAGCCGTCGCTGTTCCGGCCGGAGACCCAGACGTGGCCCCGGGGGCCGGTCGTGACGGCGGCGAGGGACGTGCCGGGCGCCCCGCGCCCGGGGAAGTCGGCCTCCCGCCACGTCTGTCCGTCCCAGGCGAGCAGCCGGGCGGTGCCGGAGGTGTCGGTGCCGACGGCCCAGGCGCGGCCGTCGGACGCGGCGGCGACGGAGCCCAGATAGCCGCCGAAGCCGGGGTCGGTGCGCTGCCAGGCGGTGCCGTCCCACACGAGGGCCAGCGCCGTGCCCCGGGCACTGCCGCCGCGGTCCTCCTCGCCCACGGCCCAGGCGAGGTCCGGACCCGCTGCCGCCACATCGAGCAACTGCGCGGCCGGGGTGGCCTCCGGGACGGGGACGGCCTGCCACTCGCGGGCCTCACCCAGGAGACCGGGAGCCGCCCAGGCCGTTCCGCCCCGCATCGAGGAGAGCCCGAGCCCGGCCCCGACCAGTCCGCCCAATCCACCGATGAAACGCCGTCTTCGCACGAGGTTCCCCTCCCTGTCGGCAGCCCTGAAGGGCCAACACCGTGAACCAGCCTGCCCGAGAAGGCAATGCACACGGACGGCTCGATCCGGTCACACCGGTTTGACCGGCACCCCTCCCGCCGCCGCGCCCAGCACGGTGAGTCGCACATCCCCCGGCCCCGAGGGTGTGGTCCCGTCGGACAACACCGCCAACGCCAGTGTGTTGGCACCACGTGTGCGGAGGATCCCGTTCGGCAGCACGAACGTGTGCTGCGGCCCTACGTCGTTGATGTACTGGCCCATGTTCCAGCCGTTGAGGAAGATCTGGACGCGGTAGGCCCGCTTCGGGTCGTCGTCGAGGACGAGCCCGATGGAGGGATCGACACCGGGTTCGACATCGAGCCGGAAGTCCGTCCGGTACCAGGTGACGCCCTGCCGCCGGTCGGCACGCGGCAGTTCCGCGTCCTGCCAGTCCCGGTCGTCGTACTCCGGCAGATGCCAGCCCTCGCGCTCCCCGTACAGCCCGCCGTTGTTCATGGGCCCGCGCACGGGATCGGGCGCCGACGCGCCCTGGATCCGCCAGGTCACCTTCGGGGAGGCACCCTCGAAGGTGACGGCGGTCAGCCCGCGCGCCGCTTTGTGCGTGTCGAGCGCTGTGCCGTCCATGTCGTGCTGCATCCGCCGGACGAGCACGGACAGGACGTGCCGGTCACCACGCTCACGGCGGTCCTCACGGAACCTCTTCCGCAGTTCCTTCGGCAGGGCGAAGGTGGCCTTGGCGGTCCAAGTGCCCTGCCGCGCCCGGTCCTTGTCCGGCACCGGCATCCGGTGTGTGCCCAGGGGCTCGCCGTCCAGCCAGGCCATCAGCAGGCCCTGCGTGCCCGTGCTGTAGTCGAGGGAGACGGATTCCGGGCCGCTCGCGTCCGTCCACTCGCCCCGGTACCAGACGTCGCCGTAGTGGAAGCCGTAGTCGTCGGCGAACAGGACGGGCTGCCCGTCCGGCACGGGCGTCGTGCTGAACGACGTCTTCTTGTCGGCCGCCGTCCAGCCGGAGTCGTCGAAGCCGCGCTCGGCCTCCGGGTTCTCGGTCCGCCGCCGCCAGCCGTCGAGGGCGGGCAGGGCCGGCGCGGTCACGCCGGCGAGCGGGCGGAGCGCCAGCAGACTGCCGGAGGCGCTGATCCGGGTGGGCACCGGGCGCCCGTTCCACGTGACATGGGTGATCCCGCGCGGCCCCCACACCTCCAGGCCGGTCTCGCCGGTGGTGTCGCCGGTGAGGTGGACCGTGGAGCCACGCAGGGTGGCCGAGCGCAGCAGCGCCGGGCCGTAGACGAGGAGCGGGCCGGACGGTGTCTCGTACGGCCACAGCCGCAGGGCCGTCGCGTCGTCGGCGAACAGCAGCAGCATCGGCGTGTCCACGCCGTCGCCCTCGACCCGCACGCGGCTCAGCCCGCCGGCGCCGAGCGGGGCTGTGATGTACAGCTTGCCGAGGTTGTAGGCCCAGGCGGGTTCCGCGTCCAGCCGCATGGGCGTCGGTTCGTCCGGGGAGTCCAGCACGACCTGCGCCAGATCACCCCGCCGGCCCGCGAACACGGCGATGTCCTGCCGCCCGGCGGTCAGGCTCAGCATGGGCTGCACGGTGGCGTGCACCAGCGTCCGCTTCCCGAGTCTCAGCCCGGCGGCGATCAGCTTGGCGTCCCGCGCCGGGACCGTGACCGGCACGTCGATCCCGGCGTCGGGCAGCGTCGAGGTGACTGCCTCCTCGGAGTCGTTGCGCAGGACGTAGAAGTGGGCGCCGGTGTCGGGGTTGACCAGGTGGTACACCTTGATCCGCTCGTCGGCGGCCCGTACGGCCTTCGCCCGGTTCAGCTTGGCGAGGTCCGGCACGTGGCGCAGCAACTGCCCGATCTGGTGCATCGGGGCGAGCTTGGGCGTGGCGTTGCGGGCCTCGTCGAAGGCCGCGCCGTAGTCGTACGACGTGTAGACGACCGGCGCGGGCAGCCAGCCCCAGGAGGTGCCGCCGAACGTCATGTAGACGTTGTGCAGCGTGATGCCGTTGGCGAGGTTGGTGAGGTAGAAGCGCCGCTCGTACGCCGCGTCCCGGGTCCGGCGCGACTCGGCGTACCCCTTCCCGCCGAACCAGGACCCGCCCCACGGGTCGAACCAGCCACCGCCGAACTCGGGCACGAACCCGGGGGTCCGCGGACTGGCCGTGGCCCCGCCCTTCGCCCCGCCGGTCCCGAAGTGCCCCCAGTCGGGCGGCACCTCGTCCGGCTCCGGATACCCGTCGAATCCGTACAGCCAGCGCCCCTTCTCCCCGCCGGTGGCGAACGACCCCGGGGCCCAGTCCCCGTTCCGCCCCTTGTCGTTGTGGAACAGCGGCACGTCGATGCCGTCGGCGCGGGCCTTCTCGTACAGGTAGGACATGTAGGCGCGCCCGGTCGGCTCGTCGACGTGGGCGTCGTACTCGTTCTCGATCTGGTACAGCAGGACCGTGCCCGTGCCCCGGGTGAACAGGCGTCGCGCGACGATGGCGTTGACGGCGGACAGCCACTCGTCGACGTAGCGCAGATACGTCGGGTCGGAGGTCCGGGCCGTGCCCTCGGTCGCGGTCAGCCAGCCGGGGAAGCCGCCGGCGTCGACCTCCGCGTTGATGTACGGGCCGGGCCGCAGGATCACGTACAGACCGGTCTCGGCGGCCATGCGCAGGAACAGGTCCAGGTCGCGCACACCGGTGAAGTCGTACCGGCCGGGGGCGGCGGAATGGTAGTTCCAGGCCACGTAGACGCTGACCGCGTTGTAGCCGTGGGCGCGCATCTTCTCCAGCATGTCCCGCCACAGGGACGGGCTCGGCAGCCGGAAGGGGTGCATCTCGCCCGACCAGAGCACCAGGCGGCGGCCGTCGACCAGCAGCGAGTACCGGTCGAAGCCGACCTCGTGCCGCCTGCCGTCCGCGCCCGGCACCGGTGGGGGCGGGCCCGTGGGCACGCTCCGTGCCGGGTTGGCGGAGGTCGGCGACCCGCTGCCGGTCAGCGCGAAGCCGAGCGCCGCCGTGCCGGCGAGAGCGTGGAAGGTACGCCTGCTGAGCTCCAAGGGAGCGCCTCCTGTTGTGCTGCCGTGCCGTACGTGGTGCTTACGTGGTGCTGGTGCGTCATTGTCCACAGGCCGACCGCGACAATGGCCGTATGAGGATCTCGGCACGTGCGGACTACGCGGTACGAGCGGTTGTGGAGCTGGCCGTCCGGCAGGGCGAAGGGCCGGTCAAGGCGGAGGCCGTCGCCACCGCGCAGGACATCCCCCACAAGTTCCTGGAAGGGATCCTCGGCGATCTGCGGCGCGGCGGTGTCGTCGGCAGCCGGCGCGGCGGGGGCGGCGGCTACCGGCTGGCCCGGGAGGCCGCGGAGATCACGATCGCGGACGTGATCCGGGCCGTGGACGGACCGATCGTCTCGGTGCGCGGCGAGCGCCCGACCGGCCTCGCCTACTCCGGCACCGCCGAGCCGCTGCTGCCGCTGTGGATCGCCCTGCGGGCCAATGTGCGCAGGATCCTGGAGGGCGTGACGATCGCCGACCTCGCGGCCGGCACGCTGCCCGAGCCGGTGGAGCGGCTGGCGGCGGAACCGGCGGCCTGGGAGAACCCGTGACGGGCCGCGTCCGCGGGGGAGTCGGTGGGTGGTCCTCATCGCGTCCTCGGGGTGTCCTGGTCTGACGCACTGCTAACGCACCATATGCGCCCGCCGGTACTGCTGGTGCCGACGGGGCCCTCGTGGACGGGCCCCGCGCCCCTCCGCTGGTGTGATCCCGCCACTGTGAATGGCCGGAGACCGCCCTGGCCGACTCCTTCCGCCCTGCGTACGATGCGACCGCTCCCGGCCTTCACGGCTCCTTCATGAAATGGTCACAGGTCGGGCGTACATGCGCTGTCGTCTTGACATGCTCATGTCCATTCCAAGCTCCACCCCCCACGAACGGATGGGAGAACCATGGCCGGTGGCCTGCTTCTGAGCGGCGCGATCGCCGCGCTCCTCACCAGCGCACTCCCCGCACAATCCCCGTCCTCCGGGTTCGTCGACCCGCCCCCGGACAAGATCGTCATCAAGGTCGCCACGGTGAACGGCTCCGGCTGTCCGCAGGGCACGGCAGCGGTCGCCGTCTCCGAGGACAACACGGCGTTCACGGTCACCTACAGCGACTACCTCGCTCAGGCCGGCGGGGGCTCCGACCCGACCGCGTTCCGCAGAAACTGCCAGCTCAGTCTGATCGTCCACGTGCCCCAGGGCTTCACGTACGCCATCGCCAGCGCCGACTACCGAGGCTTCGCCTCACTCCAGCGTGGCGCCAGCGGCTCCCAGCGAGCCTCGTACTACTTCCAGGGCTCCTCGAGCACGGTGTCCAGGAACCATCCCTTCAGCGGTCCCTACAACGACAACTGGCAGGCCACCGACGAGACGGACTGGGCCCAACTGGTCTACGCCCCCTGCGGAGTCCAGCGCAACTTCAACATCAACACCGAACTCCGGGTCAACGCCGGCACGCAGTCGGCCGACAAGGTCAGCTTCATGACGATGGACTCGACGGACGGGGACATCAGCACGGTGTACCACATGGCGTGGAAGGAGTGCCCGGGGAAGTCCTGACAGTGAACGGGGGCGGCCCACCGGTGCCGTGGGCCGCGCTCGGCTACCGCTCTGCGAGCGCCGCAGCGGTCGCCTTCACGAACGCCTCCGGGTTGTCCAGCACGAGGTTGTGTCCGCAGTCGGGAATCGCGGCGACGGACACCCCGGCCTCGGTGAGGGCCCTGGTGGAGGTGACCTTCAGCAGGGCGTTGGCGCGTTCGGCGACGGGATGGACGCCGTAGCCGAGGTCGGCCAGGGTGAGGATGCCCAGGGTGGCGGCCGGCCGGTTCAGGGTGTCGACCAGGCCGTGGGCGCGAGCGCGTTGGTGTCGTGCTCGTGGCCCGGCCGGACCGGGGAGACCCACAGTGGCCAGCCGTCCGGGGCCGAGACGACCTGCGCGTTCGCGCTGTGATGCTCGTGTTTCCCAGACCACCGAAGCTCGGCGCCGTTCGGGCCGGCGGCCGCGGCAGCCCGCTCCAGCGCGGTGGACAGATCGGGCGCGTGGTCAGCCAGGACGGTCGACGCCTCTACCCGCCCGACTTCGAAGACCCGGTGACGCCCTGGACTGGGCGGCCGGCGCGCAGTTGGCCGACCGGCACCGCGCCGCCACCGAGCCCGTCCAGGCGTCGTCACCTTTCGACGCCCCGCACTCGGTCAAGACGAACGTGTCCTGGCTGGTCGAGACCAAGAAGGCAAATGATCTCCCAGAGCGCGGACATGGCCCGGGGCTCAGCTGCGGCGGCTTGTGTCGGCTCCGGCCAGCACTGTACCGAGAAGAACGAATACAACGAGGGCGGGGATCGGCATGTGCCCGCCCGCGCGGTCGATGTCGTCGGTGAAGTACCCGGACAACCCCAACCAGACCAGCCCACCGATGAGCACGAGTAATGCGTTGCCGGTCTCGCTCATCACCCGCATTCCGGCCCACAGCAGGAGGGGCATGAGGATCCAGGAAGCGGCCGTGGTGAGTATGAACTCGAAGGCGCCGGCGAACGGCTCGTCGTCGCTCGCGTCGGCGCTCTCGCGTGCCGACGCGAAACCGGCGGACATGAGGGCGTGGCAGGCCGCGGTGGCGGCGACGACGGTGACCGCGCCTTTGACGAATCGTACGTACCCCATGGCGGGAATCCTCGTTCTCGGCAGGCCGATGGGCCCCAACGCGGGTGCGTCAGGGCCCACGGTGTGTGCGGACGGAGACCGACCAGGTGGCCTGTCCCTCACTTACTACAGGGCGCGCTCCAGGGCGTTGGCATAGAGCCGGGCGCCGGAGATCTTCGGGTGGAACGACTTCATCGACGGGTTGGGCAATTCGGCGTCCGCCTCGGACCGACCGTCGTTGACGATACCGTGGATGGATTCGGGGTCACCGCAGATCGCCTTGTCCTTGAAGTCGGACGTGGGGTCGACGAACGTGACTCCCGTCGACGTTGCGGCGGCCTTCATCTCCTGGGTCAGCTTCGGAGCGATTTCGTTGTTCAGCCACGGTGCCTCCTCGGTGCCGATACCCGGCATGCACTGGCCGTTTCTGGACAGAAGCGGGGGGTAGCCCACGAGGTAGATCTTGGCCTGCGGCGCACGGGCCTTGATCTGGTTGAGCACCTTGACGATCCTCGGCTTGACCTCATTGGTGATCCAACCCGGCATGAAGTCCTTGAGCGGACCGGTCGACTCGCCGGTCTTGTCGCCCGTGTCCGGGTTCCGCTTGTCGATATCGTCGTTCTGGCAGACCTGCAGGTTGGAAAACAGGACGCATTCCTGGAACACGTCCGAGAACATGGAGTCGTTACCGCCGATGGCGATGGTCACGATGTCCGTGTTCTGGTCGAGGTAACCGAGGTCCATCTGCGGCAGCGAGTTCTGCTGTACCTTGCCGCCCGTCCAGATGTGGTAGGTGCGGGCGCCCGAGCAGGCGATGAAGCTCAGGTCGACATTGCCGTAGTCGTCGGAGATCTTGCCGATGGACTCGGACCTGCCGGGCAGGGTCGCCTGCCGGATCCAGGCCTGCTTGGAGCGGTGGCACTTGTTGACGACCTCGCTGTTGCCGAGGTCCTCCTTGTAGTCCGTCTCCCGGAAGTAGTCCTTGCCGCCCTCGTTGTCGGCGCCTTCGCCGGAGGCGAAGGAGTCGCCCATGCCGACCACGTGCGTGGGGTTGGCGCCGAGCGTCTGGAAGGCGACGGCGTCCCAGGCGATGTCGACGCCCGGAGCCTCATCGGTGATGTTGGACAGGGCCACCGACGGGGTTCCGGTGAAGTTGAAGACGCCGAGCGACCGCCACTCGTTGCTGCGGATGCGCTGCGGGGCGACACGGTGCGGAGACTTGGAGTCGGTGCCCGACACCGAGTACGTCGCCTGCTGGGACCGTGCGGCCACGTTCGGCATGTGGACCAGGACTCGGGTCCAGCCCTTGACGGCGCTGGGGCCGGTCCAGGTGCCGGTGGCCTTCAGCCGCTGATCCGTCCCCGGGGAACTGGCCTTACGGGTGGTGGAGAACCAGATGTGGTTCCCGTATCCCACACCGAGCTGATGGGTGTCCATCTTCGCCGAGGGTGTGGCGAAGTTGAACTTGAACGATCCGGCCGACTTGCCGGTGTCGAAGCAGCGTCTGCCGTCCTTGCCCGCGATCCGCTGACCGGAGTTCACGTTGTCGACGATGTGCGTAGTGCCCGGGATTCCGGCTTCACACCGAGGCGGGTGGGAGTTGCCGTCCGCCTCTTCCGGGTAGGTGTTGTTGAAGCGGAAGATCTCATTGCCACAGGCACCGGATGGGCAGTTCTTCCACTCCACCTTCTTGTTCCACCAGCACTTGAAGTCCGTACGCTGGCAGGGACCCGACGAGGGCGAGTCGTTCGACGCGCCTTCCTTGATCTTGTTCGGGTCGCACTCGTTGGAGCCGTCACAGAACAGTGCGACCGGCGGCTTGGCCAGGGTGCGGAACATGGGCTCGGTCCACCAGGCCGGCCGGAAGCCGTGGACGAGGGTCCCCGGCGCCTCCAGGGCCTCCAGCGGGCGCGCGGCCCACCCGATGACCTTCTCCGGGTACGGCCAGAACTGCGGCTTCGCGGCGTGGGAGTAGTCGTCGCCGCCGCTGTCGTTCTCCAGGAACGGAGTGCGGTTGGGCTTGTAGGTCGGGTTGGCCGGGTTGTTGGCCCAGCCCACGCCCCACTTGCCACCGTTCTGGCCCGCGGCCGACTGCTGGTAGAACCCGGAGTTGTAGGCCCACAGGGCGAAGAACCAGTTCTCGATGCCCTTCGGGTCACCGTTGTTCACGGTGAGGCCGGCGTTGCGGGTCTGGTTCCACTTCTCGGCGAGGATGTTCACGCCGGCCGCGACGTTCGCGGTGTAGTCCAGCGCGACGGCCTCCTGGTACGCGCGCGGCTTGGCCGCCCGGACCTCGCCGTTCGGGTACGGCTTGCCGGGCAGCCGCATGCCGTCGGTGACCTGCGTGATGCCGTAACCGCAGTCCGCGGCGGGCCAGTTGATGGCCCACGGGTCGTTGACCTGGCCGTGCTCGTCGTGGACGAGGCCGTAGTAGTTGCCGATGAGGCTGTTGGCCGTGGTGCCCGGTGCGGCGAAGCGGGTGGCCTGCCACATGTTGGACTCCTGGGCGGTGATGCCGAGGAACACCTGGGCCGGGATGCGCCCGCCGCCGGACAGCGGGGTGAGGCCGCCGATGAGGGCCTGCGGCGAGTAGGCGCCCATGCCCATGTTCTTCCAGTTGGCGGCCCGGGACACGTGCTTGTCCAGGGTGCCTTCGATGGACCGGTTGACAGCCCACTCGATCTGCCGCGGCTTCGGCTGGAAGGCCTGCTTCTGCGGGTTGCCCCGCTCCACGGCGCAGGTGCGCTCGGACTCCGGCTCGGCGATGTTCAGCAGGGGCGTCTTCTTGCCGCCCACGGTGCCACCGCTTCCGGAGGGTGCGGTGCCGAGTGCCGGGGAGCGGCCCTCGCCCTCGGCCCGGTCCGGATTGACCGGGGACGCGGCCGGGTTGGCCTCGAACACGGGCTTGCTGCCGGTGGGCAGGTGCTTCATCTCGATGCGGGCCGTGCGCGCCGTCTCGTATTCGGAGGGGCGGATACGGCTGTCCTTGCCGTCGGCCCATGCGGCGTTCACGACGGCGCGTGCCTTGGTGGAGGCGGTGGCGTCCTTGTCGATCCCGCCGGGGTTCCGCACGTCCTTGGGCAGGGTGCCGACGGTCTTCGCCGCGCCGGTGACGACCGCGGTCCCGTCGGCGGCGCGGGTGAGGTCCATGCCGGTCAGATCGCCCTCGGCGACCGTCCGGGCCTTGACGGCCTTGCCCTTGAGCTGCCCGCCGGTCAGGTACTTGACCTGGGACGTGTTGCCGGCGGACGCGACCTCGGCGGGCTTCGCGTCGGCGGCGTGGGCCAGCACCTTCTTCGCGGCCCGCGCGTCGTGCGTGCGGTCCAGGAAGGCGATGCCGCCGTCCTTGGTGACGGACAGGCTGAAGGGCGTGTTGTCCGTGCGCGTGACCAGCTCGGACTTCCCGCTCCCGGTAATCCGGACGATCGCGTTGCCCTGCGCGGCGACGATGCCGTTGCGGGTCGGGACCGCGGAGGTGACCTGGCCCTTCACCGTGGTCTTCTTCTTCGTCTTGCCCGTACGGGCATCGACGGTGATCAGGCGGGTCTCGTTCCTGTCCGACGTGTTCTCGTCGGTGAACTGCGACAGAACCGCCTGCTCGCCGTCGCCGCAGCCGGGCGAGAAGTAGGCGAGGCTCGCCTGGAACGGCAGCTTCGTGACCTCGCCCGAGTTCAGATCCACGGCAGCCGTGAACGCGCCCCGGGCCATGAGATTGGGCTTGTTGGTGAAGGTGCGCGGCGCGTAGGCGACCAGGGCGCGGTCACCGGAGGCGGTGACACAGGCGTTGCCGATCCAGGTGTCGGTGTCGGAGAACCCGGGTTCGACGAGGGACGCCGCGGTCTTCCAGCGGTAGCCGTCGGCCTCGTCGGCGGTCATGAGGTGGAAGCCGGTGGCGTCACCGATGGTGGTCCACGCGGTGTCGGAGGACTTGGTGTAGCCGCTGCCGAGCACCTTGCCGCGCTTCTTGGCGGGCACGCGGTCCTTGTTGCCGTCCTTGTCGGCCTTCACACCGGGTGCGGCGGCGTCGGACCAGCCTTCGGCGGCGTTCGGGGGTGGCGTCGGCGCCTCCGGGACGGATTGCGCCTGGGTCGCGGTTCCGAACGCTATCGCGGTGGCGATGGCGCAGCTTATGGGAACACGCGCGTACGTGTGTCTGCTGACACGTCTCAAAGCGCTGGTCTCCTTGAGTAAACGGTGAGGAAATGCTCGTGCTGCGGCACAGCGGAGCCTCCGCACGAGGGTGAATGCGTCGATGGAGCGGATGGGAACGCTCCGGAAGAGAAGGCCGACCGGTCACTCGCACGCGTGGATGCCGGTGCGGTGGTGAGACCGGAAAACAAGGCAGTGCAGGGGCTGTTGCCGCCGACCGCGAGCAGCAACGCGGGCAGCTCCTGCGCTGTCGCGGAGACGCGGACGACGATGGTCCGCAGGCCCCGCTACGCGGAACAGCATCGGCTCATGTGATGTGCGGCGGGCTCGATGGCCGAAATGGCTCAGGCCGCAGCGCCGGTACCTTCGTTGCAGGTGTCACATTCCCGCCTCCCCCGTCTCGACGCGACGGGAGGAACGCGGTCGTATGTGGTGCTGCATCAGCAGCACATGCTCCCCCCGAGCGACACACAGAGACCCGGGTGGTGAGACCAGGTCGTCTGAGTGCCGGGTCACTGTAGACACGAGGCACCATCAGAAATAAGCACTGGTCGGGGACATGGCAAAAACAAGTCATGGGGACGAAGCGTCGGGGAGGAGTGTGCCCCCGCCTCCTGAGCTGTGGTTTTCTTGTGGAGGTAGAGCGGGGTCGACTGGAGAGGGCAGTTCCGTACGTTGGCCGATTCCTGCCCCTGGGGTGCTGCGTTCGGGCGGCGGCGCACCGCCGGTTTCTCCTCGCAAGGTCCACGCGGTCGCGTGAGCCCCTCACTGTCCGTGAGATTCAAAACCCTGACCGCTTACACGTTCGATGGGATACGGTCAGTGCGTCAGGATCACCTGACTGTCACTTTAAGGGGAGAAAGTGAAGAACGTGATGCGCCTGGGGGGCGTCTGTGCCGCCCTGTTGACCGCGACGATGATCGCGCCCGCCGCGTCGGCGGCTGACCAGCCCGATCTGAAGGGCGGCACGGCGATCGAGACCGTGGACGTCAAGGGCGTCAAGGTCGCCAAGGAGGCATCAGCCGAGACGCGGCGCATCGTCGAGGCCAACGTGGGAGTTGCCGCAGCCGCCGCCAACGTGTGTGGATCCGGCTACACCATCTCGACCGGCGCTGCCCGCTATGGCACCTACGGCACCACCTATACGTGGACCAACGGCACCACCACGGGCGACCGGTACTACGACAAGCCGATCTGCGCCGTGTTCTTCAACGACACCGGCTCCGCGCACTACATGGGCATCCGGCTGAAGGACAACTACACCGACACGCCTCACACCGAGGACTTCGGCACGTTCAGCACCTACGCCGGGCCCGTCTATCAGAAGCGCGGCTACTGCGGCGAGGCGTACTCCTACATGAAGTCCGGGAGCAAGGTCGTCGTCGACAACATCCTCACTGTGGGCTCCTGCAACTGACGTCGTCCCGCCACGTGCTGCGCCCCGCGTCATGGGGGGCGCAGCGACGAACGGGAGAGGCGAGATCGGCTACCCGGGATGGATGCGCCATGGGCCTATATGGACCAGTACGCCGCGGAGTTGATCGCCCGTGGGCCCACCCTCGGCAGTGACGGGGAAACGCCGACCGGCAGCGTGCACATCGTCGACCTGCCGGATGCCGCCGCCGCCCGGGCCTTCGCCTTCGACGAGCCCAACTACCAGGCCGGGGTGTACCGGGATGTGCTGTTGCGGCGGTGGCGCAATCTGCTGGGGCGGGCCATGTGGGACTTTCCCGGCGGACGGACGAGCGGGAACCGCTACCTCGTGCTGGGCCTCGGCTCTGGGCCCGCCGCCGACCTCGACGTGTCGGCCGACCGGGACGAACTGATCGCGTACGGGCCGCTGCTGTCCGACGACGGTGCTGTGTGGTTGGGCACGGCGGCGCTGGTCCGGGCCCCGGACTCGGAGACGGCGCGTGCCGTGCTGAGCCAGGAGAGGTACGACGATATCGAGGCGCATGCTTGGGAGTTCGGCGGACGGCGGTGACGAGCGGCCCGTGAAGGGCCGAGCGGCAGCCGGGAGGTCAGCCGGCGTCGGCGACCACGTCTCGCGTCTTCACCCCGCTTCCGATCAGCACGACGTCGGCTTCGGAGGCGAACTCTCCAGCGGGCGCTGACCGGTGGCGAGGGGTCCATATAGTGGGCTTCCGGTTCACTATATGGACACACCGTCTGGCGTGATCTTCGTACGGGCAAGATGTCGGCATGACTACGGAGATACGGCAGGCATACCTCCTGGCTGCCGAACGGGGTGTGCAACTTCTGGCGACGGAAGAGGTGGCGCGCTGCTGGGGGGACGAGTCCGTGCTGCCGGGGATGTCGGTGGGCGGACTGGCTGGACACCTTGCGCGCAGCGTTCTGCAGGTCGAGTGGTTCCTCGACGGTGAGGTGGTCGGCGCGGAGCCGGTGTCCCCGGTGCGCTACTACGCCAGGCTCGTCGGCACGTCCGTGCCCGACTCGGCGCTCAACGTCGGCGTGCGGGCGCGGAGCGAGGAGACGGCCGCGGCCGGTCCCGCCGTCGTGGCCGAACAGGCGCAGGCTGCGTGGCGGCGGCTGGCGCAGCGGCTGGACGAGGAGCCGGCCGATCGGCGGGTGGCCGTCCTCCACCGGCCGGGAGAGGAAATGCTGCTCGACGGCTATCTGCAGACCCGCTGTGTCGAACTGGCGGTCCACCTCGACGACTTGGCCTTGAGCGTGGGCCTTCGATGCCAGGCGCCCGACGCCGCACTCGCCATCGCGGTCGACGTTCTCGTCGCGGCTGCCCGTGACCGGCATGGCGATCAGGCTGTGCTGCATGCGCTGGCCAGGCGCGAACGTGACGCCGACCAGGCCCTGCGCGTGCTGTAGGCGGCAACGCCCGTCCGGTGGGGAGCCGGACGGGCGGCGGGGCGGTGTGAGGACTGGTGCTGCGCGGACCATTGACGCGCACGTTGTTCGATTCTAGGTTCCGTTCGAACTTGCGAGCGCTGTTCGATATATCGGTCATTTCGAAGACATCGGTCGGCACCGTCACCCCCACCGCAAGGAGGACCAGATGAGCCGCTCCATCCTCCGCAGGAAAACCGCCCTGCTAGCCCTCCCCGCCGCCGCCCTGCTCGCCCTCGTACCGAGCACGGCGTCCGCGTACCCCAACCCCGGCCGGGTCACCGGCGACGTCGTCACCCACGACCCGTCGGTGATCCGCACCTCGTCCGGTCAGTACCTGCTCTACGCGACCGGCGGCGGCATCGCCAACAAGACGTCCAGCGACCGCACGGCCTTCCGGAACGGCGGCGACGCCTTCGCCGGCAGGCCCGGCTGGTGGCGGAACTACTCCTCCGTCCCGGAGGCCTGGGCGCCGGACATCTCGTACCACGGCGGCAAGTACCTGATGTACTACTCCGTCTCGAAGTTCGGCTCGAACACGTCCGCCATCGGCCTCGCGACCTCCAGCACCGGCCAGCCGGGCAGCTGGACCGACCAGGGGACGGTCTACACGTCGAACTCCTCCAGCGACTTCAACGCCATCGACCCGAACCTCTTCGTGAACGACGACGGCAAGTGGTGGCTGTCCTTCGGCAGTTGGTGGACCGGGATCAAGATGATCCAGATCAATCCGTCCACCGGGAAGCAGCTCTCCTCCAACACCACCCGGTACTCGCTCGCCTCCCGGCCGACCGGGACCAAGGCCGTCGAGGCGCCCTTCATCGTGAAGCGGAACGGGTACTACTACCTCTTCGCCTCGTACGACACCTGCTGCAGCGGCACGAGCTCGACGTACAAGGTCAAGGTCGGGCGCGCCTCCAGCATCACCGGGCCGTACCGCGACAAGAACGGCGTCGACCTGATGAAGAACGGTGGCACGCCCGTGCTCGAGTCGCACGGCAACGTCATCGGCCCGGGCGGGCAGTCGATCACCAAGGACTCCGACGGGGACCTGATCGTCTACCACTACTACGACGGCAACGCCAACGGCACGCCCAAGCTCGGCGTCAACCTCCTGAACTGGAGCAGCGGATGGCCCGTCGCCTACTGACCCTGCTGGCCGTACTGCTGCTCGCGCTCAGCCTCGGCCAGCCCACCGCGAGCGCCGCCTCGTTCGCCAACCCGGTCAAGTCCGTCAAGGGCGCCGATCCCTGGATCTCGTACCACGACGGCAACTACTACCTGGTGACGACCAGTTGGACCGACGTCATCACCATCCGCAAGTCCGCCACCCTCGCCGGGCTCTCCACCGCCCCCAGCGTCCAGGTGTGGAAGGGCGACGCCGCCTCCCGGTGCTGCAACATCTGGGCACCCGAGCTGCACTTCGTCAACGGCCGCTGGTACCTGTACTACGTCGCCGGGCAGAACGTGTCCGACTACAACCCCACGCAGCGCAGCCATGTGCTGGAGAGCGCCGGGTCCGACCCCATGGGCCCCTATACCTACAAGGGGCAGCTCAACTCCACCTGGATGCTGGACCCGAGCCTGATGAACGTGGGCGGCCGGCTGTACATGCTGGGCAGCGCGGTCACGGGCGGCACGCAGAACCTCGTCATCGCGCCGATGTCCAACCCGTACACCGTCAGCGGCTCCTACTCGACGATCTCGACGCCGACGCACGCCTGGGAGCGGCAGGGCGGCACCGTCAACGAGGGCGCGGAGGTGTTGCAACGCGGCGGCCGGACCTTCCTGATCTACTCGGCGAGCGGCTGCTGGACGCCCGACTACAAACTCGGGCAACTGGAGCTCACCGGCTCCAACCCGCTGTCCGCCTCCTCCTGGACGAAGAAGTCCACGCCCGTCTTCCAGCGCAGTGACGCGGGCGGGGTGTACGGACCCGGCCACAACGGCTTCTTCACCTCCCCGGACGGCCGCGAGAACTGGATCGTCTACCACGCCAACGACTCCGCCTCCGACGGCTGCGACAACGGCCGTACGACCCGGGCCCAGAAGTTCACCTGGAACTCCGACGGCACCCCGAACTTCGGCACACCGGTCCGACTCGGGGCGAGCATGCCCGGGCCGTCCGGCGAACCGGCGTCCGCCTCGACGACCTACACCGTCTCCAACCGCAACAGCGGCAAGTGCCTGGACGCCGCCGGCAGCTCGTCGGCCGACGGCGCGGGCGTCGTGCAGTACACCTGCAACGGCGGGACCAACCAGCGCTGGCGCCTGGAGGACCTGGGCGACGACACCCACCGCCTGGTGAACGCCGCCACCGGCAAGGTCCTCGACACGGCAGACTGCTCGACCGCCGACGGCGCCGACCTACGCCAGTGGTCGTGGCTGAACAACACCTGCCAGCGGTTCCAGTTCGTCGCCACGGACGGCGGCTACGTCCGCATCGTCAACAAGGCCACGGGCAAAGTAGCCGACGTGGCCAACTGCTCGACGACAGACAGCGCGGACGTACGCCAGTGGTCATGGCTCAACAACGCTTGCCAACAGTGGAGGTTGAACCCGGTTTAGTCTGATCGGCCTTTCAGGGGTGCGGGGAACTGCGCGATCAACCACAACAGACCCGCACCCACCCACTTGCGGAATCCACCTACGGCGAGAGGGCACTACCCGGCCTGCCCCATCCCCGCCGCGTTGGGCCACGCCTGCGCCCCCGGCCACCCGGTCGCCGGCGCAGGCGACAACCCGTTCGTCCCCCTGACCTGCGCGGCGGTCAACCCACCCCGCGCGGGAACCCCCGGCGGGGTGGGCCCGGTGGCGGTCGGCACGGGAGCCGGTGCAGGTGCCGGAGCCGGGAACGGCGCCTGCGCCACAGGCGCCAGCGGCGGCGCCGGCGCGGCCATGGGCTGAGGCGCCGGCTGCGGCACGGGCTGCGGCGCAGGCTGAGGGACGGACTGGGGCACGGACTGAGGCATCTGCTGCTGCCCCATCTGGCCCATCTGGCCCATCTGGCCAACATGGCCCATCTGCCCAACCTGCGCCGCCGCCGGCATCGGCATCCCACCGCCCGGCCCGGCGGGCACGGCACCCGCACCCGCCGGCACGGCGGACGCGGCGGCGGGGAGCGGCATGCCGGTACCGGTGCCCGGGGCCGAGGGCCCCGGGCCACCCGCACCGACGGCCTGAGCGGCAAGGCCTCGCATGCCGGATCCGTTGGTCTCGCTCACCAGACGGTCCACTGCCGCCGTACCCGAGCTGTAGCTGGTCCCGTTGCCCAGCTCGGGTACGGCGGCTCCCCTCCTGGACGTCCCGTAGAGCACCTGTTCCAGGCCGGACACCAGGCGACGCACGTCCACCTGGGGGCGCACGACGAGACGCAGGAAGCGGCTGGACGAACCGATCTTGTTGCCGCACTCGCGGACCAGGATCCGGTGCTCGGTGAGCATCCGGTCCCGGACCACGGTGCCCTCGGCGCCCACGGGGAGGCGCACGAAGAGGAAGTTGCCCTGCGACGGGTAGACCGTCAGCCCCGGCAGGGAGGACAGCTGGCTCGCCATGTCGAGGCGGTCGCGCCGCACCTGCTGGAGGCTCTGCGCGTATTCGGCGCCGTGCTCCTTGAGCATGAAGACGACATGCTCGGCGAAGGAGTTGAGGTTCCACTTGGGGAGCATCGAGCGGATACGGCCCGCGAGGGCCGGGTTGGCGACCAGGTAGCCGAAGCGGATGCCGTGCAGGCCGAAGTTCTTGCCGAGGCTGCGCAGCACGATGACGTTGGGCCGCAGCATCGCCTCCTGGACGACGGACGGTTCGGCCTCGGCGTCCGCGAACTCCAGGAACGACTCGTCGATGACGACCAGGTCGAGGTCGGCCATCGCGTCCATGAACTGGACGATGGCGTGCTTGTGCAGGAAACCGCCGTCGGGGTTGTTGGGGTTGCAGATGACAGCGACGCGCGTGCCTCGGGCGCGGATGAACTCGGCGTACTGCGCGAGGTCGAGGGCGAAGCCGCTGGACTCCTGGAGCGGGAACATGTCGACCCGCTTGCCGGTCTCCATGGGCTGGTCCGTCCAGCGGCCGAAGGTGGGGACGGGGACGGCGAGGGACTCGCGGACGAGCAGGTGGTCGATCCAGGTGATGAGCTCGGTGGAGCCGTTGCCCATCGCCACGCACTGCGGCGGCAGCTGGAGCAGGCTGCACAGCTCGGCCGTGATGGTGTCGGCGCTGCTCGGGTAGTACGTGATGATGTCGCGCAGTCTGGCCGACATGTCGTCGAACATGGCCGGGGTGGGGAAGTACGGGTTGCAGGGGATGCAGAAGTCCACCGGCCCGGCGCCGTCGCCGCCCTCACGTGTCAACGCCGCCATCGACGGGCTGTGCGCCGCGGTGCTGCGGAACAGCGACGTGACGTTGTCGGCCATGGAACCTCCGTATAGGGCGGGCCCGTTGGGGACGGCCGGACCCGACGTTTAAGGGCGGCCCGCGCGGGGGAGCGCGGGCCGCCCTTAGATACGGAGGCCACAGTGACACCGTTCAACCGTCGTGAAACCGGCCAGAACTTGTGTCCTATCTGTGAAGGCTTGTCAGTGGCCCCAGGATCAGGAGCCGGTCAGGAGCCGGTCAGCAGCCGAACGTGTGGATCGTCGTCGTCCGGTACGTCTGCCCGGGCCGCAGCACGGTCGACGGGAACGACGGCTTGTTCGGCGAGTCCGGGAAGTGCTGCGTCTCCAGGCAGAGCGCGTCGCCCTGCCGGTAGGTGCGGCCGGAGGGGCCGGTCAGCGTGCCGTCGAGGAAGTTGCCGGAGTAGAACTGCAGGCCCGGCTCGTTCGTGGCGATCTTCATCGTGCGGCCGGAGGCCGGGTCACGCAGGGTGGCGATGTGCTCGGGGCGGGAGGTGATGCCCTTGTCGAGGACCCAGTTGTGGTCGAAGCCCTTGGCGGTCACCAGCTGCGGGTGGGAGACGCGGATGTCCCGGCCGATCGGCTTGGCCTTGCGGAAGTCGAAGGGGGTGCCCGCGACCTTGGCCAGCTCGCCGGTGGGGATCAGGCCCGAGTCGGTGGGCGTGTAGCGGGAGGCCGCGATCCGGAGCTCGTGGTCCTCGATCGTGCCGCTGCCCTCGCCGGCCAGGTTCCAGTAGACGTGGCTGGTGAGGTTGACGACGGTGGCCTTGTCCGTGGTGGCCTCGTAGTCGATGCGCCAGTCGCCGTGCCGGGTGAGCGTGTACGTCACCTTCGTCTTGAGCGTGCCCGGGTAGCCCATCTCGCCGTCGACGCTCGTGTAGTACAGGTACAGGCCGACGTCGGAGCCCTTGGTGAACGGCTCGATGTCCCACACGCGCTTGTCGAAGCCCTTGGCGCCGCCGTGCAGGCTCTGCTCGCCGTCGTTGACGGAGAGCTGGTAGTCCTTGCCGTCGAGGGTGAACTTGCCCTTGCCGATGCGGTTGCCGTAGCGGCCGATCAGGGCGCCGAAGTACGGGCTCTTGGCGACGTAGTCGTCGATGTTGTCGAAGCCCGCGGAGACGTTGGCGTAGCGGCCGCGGCGGTCGGGGATCTCCAGCGACTGGACGATGCCGCCGTAGGAGAGGACCTTCAGGCGGGTGCCACCGTTCTCCAGCGACCAGCTGTAGACCTTGGTGCCGTCGGCGAGCTTGCCGAAGAGCGTCTTCACCGGCTTCCTGCCTCCCGTGGCGTGCGCCGTGCCGCCGAGCGTGGTGGCGGCTATGCCCGCCGCCGCGGCTCCGGCGATGATCGTGCGTCTGTTCAGTTCCATGTGTGCGGCTCCCGCATAAGGAGAGGGCCCCGCCTTCCGGCGGGGCCCCGAGCTGACTTACGAACCGACCTTGCGCTTGTTCCACACGTCGAACCCGACCGCCGCCAGCAGGACCAGGCCCTTGATGACCTGCTGCCAGTCGGTGCCGATGCCGACGAGGTTCATACCGTTGTTCAGCACGCCCAGGACCAGGCCACCGATGATCGCGCCGAGGACGGTGCCGACACCGCCGCTCATCGACGCGCCGCCGATGAACGAGGCCGCGATCGCCTCCAGCTCGAAGTTGAGGCCGGCCTTGGGAGAGGCCGCGTTGAAGCGGGCGGCGAAGACCAGACCCGCCAGGGCCGCGAGCATGCCCATGTTCAGGAAGACCAGGAAGGTGACCTTCTTGTCCTTCACACCCGACAGCTTGGCCGCCGGGAGGTTGCCGCCGATCGCGTAGATGTGGCGGCCGATGATCGCGTTGCGCATCACGTAGCCGAAGCCGACGAGCAGCACGCCCAGGACGAGCAGCACGATCGGGGCGCCCTTGTAGCTGGCCAGCAGCATGGTCAGCGTCAGCACGGCGGCGGAGATCGCGACCAGCTTCAGCAGGAACAGCTTGGCGGGCGGGACGTCCAGGTTGAACTCCTGCTGCCGCCTGCGGTCACGGACCTCCTGGAAGATCACCAGAGCGATCATCGCGAAGCCCAGCAGCAGCGTGAGGTTGTGGTAGTTGGTGTTCGGGCCGACCTCGGGCAGGAAGCCGTTGGCGGCCTTCTGGAGACCCTCCGGGAAGGGGCCGAGGGTCTGGCCCTCCAGGAAGATCTCGGTCAGACCGCGGAAGATCAGCATGCCCGCCAGGGTCACGATGAACGACGGTATGCCGCCGTACGCGATGAAGAACCCTTGGACGGCACCCGCGGCCGCGCCCACCGCCAGACACAGCACCACGGCCAGGGGCCAGGGTATGTCCTGTTTGACCATGAACACGGCGGCCATCGACCCGACGAACGCCGTCAGCGAGCCGACGGACAGGTCGATGTGGCCCGCGATGATGACCAGCATCATGCCGATCGCGAGGATCAGGATGTAGCTGTTCTGGAGGACCAGGTTGGAGACGTTGCGCGGCAGCAGGAGGTCGCCGTCGGTCCACACGGCGAACAGCGCCACGATCAGGCCGAGCGCGATCAACATGCCGTACTGGCGCATGTTGCGTCGCATGCCGTCCAGCACCAGCTGCAGGAGTCCGTCGCCGGTGGCCGCCTTTCCCTTGCCGGGCGGCGCGGGGGCCGGCGTCTTGGCGGTCACGTCCGTGCTCATCGGGTTACCTCTTTGTCCTTCGTCATCTGACGCATCAGCGATTCCTGTGAGGCCTCGGCCCGCGAGAACTCACCGGTCAGCCGCCCCGCGGCCATCGTGTAGATGCGGTCGCACATGCCGAGCAGTTCGGGCAGCTCGGAGGAGATGAAGACGACCGCCTTGCCCTGGGCGGCCAGCTGGTCGATGACCGTGTAGATCTCGTACTTGGCGCCGACGTCGATCCCGCGCGTCGGCTCGTCCAGGATCAGCACCTCCGGACCCGAGAAGATCCACTTGCTGAGGACGACCTTCTGCTGGTTGCCGCCGGACAGCTTGCCCACCGGCTCGAACACGGTCGGCGCCTTGATGTTCATCGACTTGCGGAAGCCCTCGGCGACCTGCCGCTCCTCGTGCTCGTCGACCACACCGCGCTTGGCGACCTTGCCGAGGGCGGTCAGCGAGATGTTCCGGTTGATGGTGTCGATGAGGTTGAGGCCGTAGTGCTTGCGGTCCTCGGTGACGTACGCGATCCCGTGCTTGACCGCCTCGGGGACGGACTTCGTACGGATCTCCTTGCCGTCCTTGAGGACCGTGCCGTCGGCGTACCGGCCGTACGTCCGCCCGAAGACGCTCATCGCGAGTTCGGTGCGGCCGGCGCCCATCAGGCCCGCGATGCCGACGATCTCGCCGCGCCGCACCTGGAGGGACACATCGTCGACGACCTTGCGCTGCTGGTCGATCGGGTGGAACACGGTCCAGCCCCGGATCTCCAGGGCGGGCGCCACGCCCTCCTCGGGCTCGTGCGGCGACCGCTCCGGGAAGCGGTGCTCCAGGTCGCGGCCGACCATGCCGCTGATGATCCGGTCCTCGGTGGTCTCCGGGGCCTTCACATCGAGGGTCTCGATGGTCCGGCCGTCCCGGAGGATCGTCACCGAGTCGGCGACCTTGCGGATCTCGTTGAGCTTGTGGGAGATGATGATCGAGGTGATGCCCTGCTTCTTCAACTCCAGGATGAGATCCAGGAGTTTGTCGCTGTCCTCGTCGTTCAGGGCCGCGGTCGGCTCATCCAGGATGAGCAGCTTCACCTTCTTCGACAGGGCCTTGGCGATCTCCACGAGCTGCTGCTTGCCCACGCCGATGTCGGCGACGCGGGTGTCGGGGTGGTCGTTGAGCCCGACCCGCCGCAGCAGCTCGGTGGCGTGCCGCAGGGTCTCCCTCCAGTCGATGAACCCGCCCTTGGCGTGCTCGTTGCCGAGGAAGATGTTCTCCGCGAGGGAGAGGTACGGCGAAAGCGCCAGCTCCTGGTGGATGATGACGATGCCGCGCTGCTCGCTCGCCCGGATGTCCTTGAACTCACAGACCTCACCCTCGAAGAGGATGTCCCCCTCGTAGGTGCCGTGCGGGTGGACGCCGGAGAGGACCTTCATCAAGGTCGACTTGCCGGCGCCGTTCTCCCCGCAGATGGCGTGGACCTCGCCCTGCTGGACGGTCAGCGTGACGTCCGACAGCGCCTTGACGCCGGGAAAGGTCTTGACGATCGAGCGCATTTCCAGGACGGGTCCCGCCATGGTCGTGCCTTCCAATCAGAGTGTGCCGGCGGTTTCTAGAGGTCGCTTGCCTTGATGTAGCCGGAGTCGACGACTTCCTTCTGGTAGTTGGTCTTGTCGACGGCGACCGGCTCGAGCAGGTAGGCCGGGACGACCTTCGAGCCGTTGTCGTAGGTCTTGGTGTCGTTGACCTCGGGCTTCTTGTCGTTCAGAAGCGCGTCGACCATGTTCGAGGCGACCTTGGCGAGCTGGCGGGTGTCCTTGTAGACGGTCATCGACTGCTGGTCGGCGATGATCGACTTCACCGAGGCGAGCTCGGCGTCCTGGCCGGTGACGATCGGCAGCGGCTTGCTCTTGGAGCCGTAGTCGTCCGACTTCAGCGCCGAGAGGATGCCGATGGAGATGCCGTCGTAGGGGGAGAGGACCGCGTCGACCCGGTCGCGCTTGTAGGCCGAGGTCAGGATGTCGTCCATGCGCTTCTGGGCGGTGCCGCCGTCCCAGCGCAGGGTGGTGACCTGGTTCAGCTTGGTCTGCTTGGAGCGGACGACGAGCTGCTTCTTGTCGATGTAGGGCTGGAGGACGTTCATCGCGCCCTGGAAGAAGTAGCGGGTGTTGTTGTCGTCGTTGGAGCCGGCGAACAGCTCGATGTTGAACGGGCCCTTCTTGGAGCCGTCCTTCAGGCCGAGCTTCTCGACGATGTAGTTGCCCTGGAGCTCGCCGACCTTCTCGTTGTCGAAGGAGGCGTAGTAGTCGACGTTCGGCGAGCCGAGGATCAGGCGGTCGTAGGAGATGACCGGGATGTCGGCGTCCTTGGCCTGCTGGAGCACGTTGTTCATCGACTTGTTGTCGATGGCCGCGACGATCAGCGCCTTCACACCCTGGGTGATCAGGTTCTCGATCTGCGAGACCTGCTGGTCCGGGTCGTCCTCGCCGTAGACCAGCTGGGTCTTGTAGCCCTTGGACTCCAGGTCCTTCTTGACGTTGTTGCCGTCGGCGATCCAGCGCTCGGAGGACTTCGTCGGCATCGCGATGCCGATGGTGCCGCCCTTGGCGCTGTCCCCGCTCTCCTCGCTGCCACCCTCGCTGTTCTGCCCGCAGGCGGACAGGGTCAGGGCGAGGGACGCGGCTCCGGCTATGGCGGCGAGGGCGGCTCTGCGGTTACGCATGATCATCATCCTTGATGTGTGTGCAGGGCTCGGTCTGGGGGCGCGAAGTCGCTCCGGGGGGTCGGGCCGGAAAGACCGAGAAGAGATGTGTCGGATTGTGGTCGGCTGTGTCTTCTTTTGTGAAGGCGAGTATCCGGAACGTTATGACGAGATTTCGAACCGTTGTAGATCGCCCGGCAGCCGCGAACCGAGCGGCGCCATGTCACCGTCGGCCCCGTGGCGGGCCAGAAGATCCAGAGCGAGCCGGCCGCGCCGCACGCGTTCCTTGGCCGTGGCCAGGGTCAGCTCCCGCATGTGGTGCCCGTAGGGGTAGATTCCGGGCGCCTTCGACAGGCCGAACTTAAGGTAGAGCGGTGCGCCGCGCCGGATGAGCTCGGCGACCTCGTACATCCGGACGTAGCCGCCGAGGTCGTCGGGGGCCTCGATGTACATGTCCATCGGAGCGCCGGAAACCCGGCGGATCTCGGTGAGGTGATCGAGCGTCAGGTCGCTCGGCACGTTGACGGAGTCGGCGCCGAGCCGCTCGTACACCGCGTACGCCGCCGGGTTGACCGGCCCGATGAGCGCACTCACCTTGAGGGTCGTGTCGGCCGGGATGATGCCGGCGGCTCTCGCCCGGTGCAGCGTCCACAGCACGCCCTCGTCGGCGACGAGCAGGCACTTGACGCCCAACTCGGTGGCGCGCACGGCGTCTTCGACACACCCGGCGACGGCGTCGTGGCCGCGGGCGCGCAGGCCGGCCCCCCGCGAGTCGGTGCGCGTCGATCCGCCGATGTCCCATGTGCCGCGCGGGCCGGTGAACAGGCAGAGCTCGATGTCGCGCTCGCCGGTCGCCTCGACCATCTCGGTGATCTCGGCGTCGGTCAGCATCCAGATGCCGCTGCCCTGGCTGATCCGGTGGATCGGCACGTCCAGCCGCGAGGCCTCCTTCAGCACCACCGCCAGTGCCTCGGGGCCCTCGCACGAGGGGATCTCGGTGCGCCAGCGGCCGCCGCCGGGGAAGGAGTGCGGCGAGGTGTCGGCGGGGTCGAGGGCGGGCGCGTTCAGGCCCAGCGTGGTGAGCGCCTGCTCACCGGGCCTGCGGGCTGCCGTGGCGGAAGCGTCGGTCACAGGAATGTCCTTCGGTTCGATATTTCGGACGAGGTTCGCGGCTCTGGGTAGGTCCTGGCGTCACATTCCCGTCGTCCGCCCGGCAGGCGGGCGGGAATGTGACGCCAGGACTTACGGCAAGGCTGGGTGTACGCCGGTACGGGAGCCGTCAGGTTGCCCCCGTACCGGCGTACGTCTAGGGGCGGAGCAACACCTTGCCCACCTTCGGATCACCGGCTCCCACCAGCTCGATGGCCTGCGAGAACTCGGTGAGCGGCAGCTCGTGCGTCACCAGCGGCAGCGGATCGAGCAGACCGGCGGCGAACACCCGCACCGTGTGCGCCCAGGCGTCCGGCGGAGCACCGAAGACGGTGTGCACCTCCAGCTGCCGCACGACGAGGTCGGTCGGGTCCAGACCGTCGGCTCCCGGTGCCGGGATGCCGGTCAGGACCAGCCGGCCGCCGCGCCGGAGCAGGGCGGCGGAGATCCGGGCGGCGTCCGCGGACCCGGCCGTCTCGATCACCACGTCGAAGTCGTCCGGGAGCTCCTGGTCCTTCGTCCGGAAGTCCGTCGCGCCGTACTGCCGCGACAGCGCCTCCCGGTCCCGGCGGGTGCCGACGACCAGCAGCTCGCCCGGCGAGTTCGCCTTCAGGAACTGCACGGCGAACATGCCGAGCGTGCCGGTGCCGACCACGGCGACGCGCTCGCCGGGCTGTGCGTTCCCCTTCAGCGCGGCCGCCGCGATGCACGCGGCCGGCTCCAGGAGGGCCGCGGCCGTGAGGTCGCAGTCGTCCGGGAGGGCGTGCAGGAGGCGGGCGGGGAGCGTCAGCGTGGTCGCCATCGCGCCCGGCTGGGTGAACCCGGTCTCCTCGTAGCCGGCAGTGCACAGGGTCGTGTCGCCCGCGTGGCAGCGGTCGCAGACCTGGCAGTTGCGGAAGCCCTCACCGACGACCTTGCGGCCGACGAGGGACCCGGGGACACCGGCGCCCACGGCCTCGACCGTCCCGGACCACTCGTGGCCCGGGGTGAGCGGGTAGCGCACGTAGCCCTCGGGGCGGTTGCCCTGGTAGACCTCGCGGTCGCTGCCGCAGATGCCGGAGGCGTGGACACGGACGAGCGCTTCGCCGGCCTCGGGCTGCCGGGGCTCGTGCGGGACGAGACGGTGCTCGCCCGGGGCGTCGATCACTACGGCGGTGCTCACGTCGCTCCTGGGAGTTTCGAAGCTTTCGGTTGCCGGTTCCGGGTTTCCGGGGGCCGGACGGTCACTGGGCGCCCTTGGGCTTGCGCTGCTCCCAGCCCTCCGCCCACAGGTCGAAGCGGGCCTGCTGCTGTGGGAACTCGGCGGCGGCGTCGACGTCCAGCTCCACGCCGAGACCCGGGGCGTCGGAGAGGTGGAAGCAGCCGTCCTCCGGGTTCACCTGCGGCGCGCCCTTGACGACCTTCTTGATCTCCGCGTCCGCGAAGTCGTTGAAGTGTTCGAGGATCTTGAAGTTCGGGGAGGTGAAGCCGACCTGGAGCGAGGCGGCGGTCAGCACCGGGCCGCCGACGTTGTGCGGGGCCACCAGCATGTAGTGGGTCTCGGCCGTCGCCGCGAGCTTCCTGGTCTCCCAGATTCCACCGATATGGCCGACGTCCGGCTGGATGATGTCCACGGCCTGGCTCTCGAACAGCTCGCGGAACTCGATCCGGTCGTGGATGCGCTCGCCGGTGGCGACCGGCATGTCGACCTTGGCGGCGACCTTCTCCAGGGCCTTGAGGTTCTCCGGCGGGACCGGCTCCTCCAGCCACGCCGGCTTGAACGGCGCGAGCTCCTTGGCCAGGCGTACGGCCGTGGCGGGGGAGAAGCGGCCGTGCATCTCCAGCATCAGCTCGGCCTCGGGGCCGATGGCGTCCCGGACGGCCTCGATCAGGGAGACGGCGTACAGGGTCTCCTTGTGGTCCAGCTCGAAGTGGCCGGTGCCGAAGGGGTCGATCTTGAGCGCCCGGTAGCCGCGCTCCATGACGCCCTGAGCGGCCTTGTGGTACGCCTCCGGGGTGCGCTCCGTGGTGTACCAGCCGTTGGCGTACGCCTTGACCTTGTCGGTGACCTTGCCGCCCAGAAGCTGCCAGACGGGGACGCCGAGGGCCTTGCCCTTGATGTCCCAGCAGGCCATCTCGATCACGGCGATACCGGACATCACGATCTCGCCGGCACGGCCGTAGTCGCCGTACTTCATCCGCTTGACGAGGTCCTCGACAGCGAACGGGTCGGAGCCGAGAATGTGATTGACCTCGGCTTCCTTCAAATAACCAAGAAGGGCGTCGGTGTGTCCCAGCATCCGGGTCTCGCCGACTCCGGTGATGCCCTCGTCGGTGTGCACCTGGACGTACGTCAGGTTGCGCCACGGCGTCCCGACCACGTGTGTGCTGATTCCGGTGATGCGCACGGCGGTTGTCCCTCGCAGCTTCGTCGGCTCAGTTCCGTCAGTCATTCAGTTCGACGTGTTCGAGATTTCGGCACACGTTCGAAATGCTGGCGTGACAGTAAGGACGGGGCGGTGCGAGTGTCAATGGGTCGCGCGCATAACGGTTTCGACAGTTTCGAAACCATGGGGGCGGCGTGTCCCTACAGAACCTTCACAGCTGGATCTAGGAACGTGACCGGCGCGGAACTTAATCTTCCCGCGTCATGGACTACTGCGACCCGTGCCGACGGCACCTCAACGGCGCGCTCGCCTGCCCGGGGTGTGGCACCTCAGCCGATGCGCTGCGCTGGCGTGAGCCGGAGTACGGCGGACACGACGCCGTTCCTGAGGGCGGGCAGGGCGTGCACGACGGGTCGGATGGGCCCGATGAGCCCGACGGGTCCGATGGTGAACACGGCGACGACGGTGAGCCGTCGGGGCGTGCTGCTCGACGGCGTGGACGTGGGCGTGGGCGCGAGCACGGGCCGGTCGCCGATGGCCCGGGCGGGGGGACGAGCCGGCGGGACCGGAAGGCCGCGGCGCATCGTCGGCGGCGGCGCCGGACGCTGTTCGTGGCGGCGGGATTCGTGCTGGCGGCGGGTGGGCTGAGCCTCGCGGAGCTCGGCATGGACGCGCCGAAGTCGTCGCCGAAGCCGGCGGCGGCGGGGGGTGAGTCGGCGGACGGCGACGCGTCGACGGAGGCGGGCGGGACAGGCGGCCAGGGCGAGGGTTCCGGGGCTGAGAGGGCGTCAGCTTCCCCTTCGCCCGGCGTGTCTGACTCGCCGTCGGCTTCTGAGTCCCCGAAGGCCGAGAAGTCCAAGGACGCGAAGGACGGCGAGACGCCGAAGGGCTCCGACGCGACGCCGGCGGACACGTCCCCCACCCGCCCGGCACCGGCCCCTACGGCCGCCCCACCGGAGCCGGCCCCGGCTCCGACGCGAACCACGGACCCGACGACCCCGCCCCCGAAACCGGAACCGTCCCCCTCTGAGACCTGCAACCGCTTCCTGTGGTGGTGCACGTAGCGCCTACGACGTGGCTGTGGGGCGGGGCCGCGCCGGGGGGTGTCCGTACTCGGAACGGCGCGATGGGGTGGGTGACCGACCAACCGTAGGGTGACGCGCCAACCGCGCCGCGGGCGGACAGCCCCCGACATGGCCCCTTCCGTGCGTCGGCACCTGTGGGCACGTGGTGGTCCCGCTCAGCCGCCTTGGGGGAGGCACTCCGTTCCGCCGGGCTGCGGACCCACCCGGCCTCACTCCAACATCCCCCGCAGCGCATCTCGCAGAGCCACCCTCTCCCCCTCGGAAAGCCCAGCCAGCGGCTCCCGGGCGAACCGCAACGACTCCCGCAGACTCCGAGCCACCCGCCGCCCCTCATCCGTCGCCGCCGCCACCTTCACCCTCCGGTCCGCAGGATCCGGCCGCCGCTCCACCAGCCCCCGCGCCTCCAGCCGATCCACGATCCCCGTGACGTTCGACGGCTCACACTTCAACCGCTTGGCAAGCCTCCGCATCGGCAGCGGCTCAAGGCACAGCAGGCTCAGCAACCGCGCCTGCGCCCCGGTCAGCGCATGTTCCGCCGCCGCCTCCTCGTAGTCCTCATGGAACCGCGCCACGACCTCCCCGATGAGCTCGACGACCTCAAGCGTCAGCGGATCGGGGCGGTGGCGGTGACTGTTCCGGGGGGTGGATGTGGTGGAGGCCATGAATCGAGGGTACCCGGTTATTTGACAAGCTGAAATTTTCAGGAGCATGGTTGTTTCAGGTGCTGAAACATTTGTACCGAGTCAACCGAGTCAGTGGAAAGGCGCACCATGACCGACACGCCCACCCTTCCCGCCGTCAGCCGCGAATGGCACCTGGCCAGCCGCCCCGTCGGCTGGCCGAAGCCCGAGGACTTCGCCTTCGTCGAGGCGGAGGTCCCGCAGCCGGGTGAGGGGCAGGTCCTCGTGCGGAACAAGTACCTCTCCGTGGACCCGTACATGCGTGGCCGTATGAGCGACGCGAAGTCCTACATCGCCCCGTTCGAACTCGGCAAGGCCATGCAGGGCGGTGCCGTCGGCGAGGTCGTGGCCTCCAACGCGGAGGGGCTGGCCGTGGGCGACCACGTGCTGCACTTCCTCGGGTGGCGCGAGTACGCCGTCGTGGCCGCGAAGAACGCCGTCAAGGTGGACCCGGACGCCGCGCCGCTGTCGACGTACCTCGGTGTACTGGGCATGACCGGGCTCACCGCCTACGCGGGGCTGCTGCGCACAGCCGCCTTCAAGGAGGGCGACACCGTCTTCGTGTCCGGTGCCGCCGGCGCCGTGGGCGGCCAGGTCGGGCAGCTCGCCAAGCTGAAGGGCGCCTCGCGGGTCATCGGGTCCGCGGGGTCGGCGGAGAAGGTGAAGCTGCTCGTCGAGGAGTACGGCTTCGATGCCGCCTTCAACTACAAGGACGGGCCCGTGAGCAAGCAGCTCCGCGCCGCCGCTCCCGACGGGATCGACGTGTACTTCGACAATGTCGGTGGTGATCACCTGGAGGCCGCCATCGGGTCCCTCAACGAGGGCGGTCGGATCGCCGTCTGCGGGATGATCTCCGTTTACAACAACACCGAGCCCGCCCCGGGCCCGAGGAACCTCGCCCGCCTGATCCAGACCCGCGGCCGTATCGAGGGCTTCCTGGTCGGGGACCACTACGACCTCCAGCCGGAGTTCGTGCGCGAGGTCGCCCCCTGGGTCGCCTCCGGTGAGCTCAAGTACCGGGAGACCGTCGTCGAGGGCATCGAGAACAACCTGGAGGCGTTCCTGGGCGTTCTGCGCGGCGACAACACCGGGAAGATGATCGTCAAGCTCTGACGCCTTCCTTCAGGATTCCGGCATGCGGTAACTTATTTCCGAATCCGTCCCGGCCCGGGCGCGAGTCGCGGCGGACGACCGAAGGAACACAACCGCATGCCGATCCAGCAGTCCGACGTCCTGTACACCGCCGTCGCCACCGCCGAGAACGGGCGCGACGGCCGGGTCGCCACCGATGACGGTCAGCTCGACGTCGTCGTCAACCCGCCGAAGGAGATGGGCGGGAGCGGCGCCGGGACCAATCCGGAGCAGCTGTTCGCCGCCGGCTACAGCGCCTGTTTCCAGGGCGCGCTCGGTGTCGTCGCCCGTCAGGAGGGCGCCGACCTCACCGGTTCGACCGTGACCGCGAAGGTCGGCCTCGGTAAGAACGGGGACGGGTTCGGGATCATCGTCGAGATCTCCGCCGACATTCCCAAGGTGGGCCGGGGGACCGCCCGGTCGCTGATCGAGAAGGCCCACGAGGTGTGCCCGTACTCGAAGGCGACCCGCGGGAACATCACCGTGACGCTGGTCTGACCGCAGTCGTTGCGTAACCGGAGGCCGCACCCTTGGACGTGGGGTGCGGCCTCCGCCCGTGCCCGGGCGTCAGAGGGCGAGCGCCGCCCTGTGTATCGCCTGCGCCAGGCGGTCGTTCTCCGGGGCCGCGCCGCCCGGGAAGGCGAAACGGCGGCGCGTGTAGCCGTACGCCAGGCCGCTCCACGGGTCCGCGAAGGCCTGCGAGCCGCTCGCGCCGCTGTGCCCGATCGTCCCGGCGCCGAGGAACGGGTGCGCCACGTCGGACGTGGTCTGGAAGCCGAGGCCGAACGACTTGTGGGCACGTGCCACCAGGTCGTAGCCGACCGAGTGGAACTGGCCGAACTCCGCCACCGTGTCCGGCTTCAGCAGCGGCGCCTGCTGGCCCACCTCGCTGATCGCCGCCGCGTACATCCCGGCCAGGCCCCGCGCGGACGCCACTCCGCCCACCGACGCCGGGCCCTTGGCGCGGATCAGCGGCATGTTGGGGAGCGAGGCGAGGTCGGTCGGTTCCGTGGCGTTGCGGTTGAAGGCGATCGAGGCGAGCGTGTGCGGACCCGTGGGCGTGGCGTCGAGGAGGGCCTGCTGGTCCGGGGTCGGAGCCATCGGCTGGGTGCTGCGGAAGCGGGGCTCGTGCGGTGCGGGCAGGCCGAGGTGGAAGTCCAGGGCGTACGGGGCCCTGATCCGCTCCTGGTAGACCTCCTGGAGCGTGCGGCCCGTGGCCCGGCGTACGACCTCGCCCACCAGCGCCCCGCTGACCAGCGCGTGATAGCCGAACGCCGTGCCGGGGCGCCAGAACGGCCGCTGGTCGGCGAGGCGTTCGGCGAGCTGGCGGTCGTCGGCCAGCTCCGCGAGGGTGAAGCCGGTGTCCGTGCCGACCACGCCCGCCCGGTGCGCGAGCAGATCGCGCAGGGTCAGGGCGCCCTTGCCCTCGGCCGCGAACTCCGGCCAGTAGTACGTCACCTTGCGGTCCAGTTCGAGCGTGCCGTCCTGGACGAGGAGGGCGACGACCAGGTGGGCGGCTCCCTTGGTGGACGAGAACACGCCGTAGAGGGCGTCCGCGTCGGTCCCCGCCCACAGGTCGACCACCTTGCGGCCATGGACGTAGGCGCACAGCTGGCCCTCGTAGTCGGGGCGCTCCCCGGCCACGAACGCGGCGAACTCCTCGCGCACCCCCTGGAAGCCGTCGGCTACCGTGCCGTGGATCTCCTGCGTCATCCGCTCTCCTCAACTGAACCGCTGTGTGCCACTGTGAACAATGCCCTCGCCACCTGCGGGAATTCCCCCTTGGGGTGGTGTCGGAAGAGGGGTTCGGTGCCGAACAGGACCGTCCGGCCACCGCTGACCACCGAGGCCTGTCCCGCTGCCGCCGCGGGGCCGCCGGTGCCGTCCCGGAGCGGGCGCCAGTGTCCGGAGACGAGCGGATTCCCGGTCGCGTACGACTGCTCCACTCGCACGCCGGGGCCGAGGTCGGTGAACCACAACGGGGCGTAGACGAAGGCGTGCGCGGGAGCGTCGTGCGTGAGGCGGCCGGTGTTCTCCGTTCGTACGACGCCGTTCGCGTCCGTGTTGCCCTCGACAGGCTTGACGGGCAGCCGGTCCGCCGCCGCGTTCAGCGCCGCTCCCCTCGCGCCCCGGCCGACCAGGCCGTGGTCGTCGAGGAAGGCGTCCAGGGCCCTGCGTGCGGGGGCGGTCAGGGCGGAGTGGTCCAGGCCGGCGGACACGAACAGCACATCCGTGCCGGACCAGTCGAAGCCCGCGTTCAGGACGGCCGTCGAGACCGGTGTGACGTCGAAGTTCATCTCCCGCAGGGCGAAGAGCTCGCCCGGCGTGACGGCGGCGGCGACCCGGAGGCGGTGCAGAGGCGTGCCGCCGTTGAGCCGCGTCGCCGTGAAGGAGACGTCGTGCGTGCGGGCGGCCGCGACCGCCTCGCGGCGGGCCGAGGCCGGGACGATCGCGCTGCCGTCCGGTGCCTGGCGTACCGGAACGCGCTGCTGGAGGAGGGAGTTGAGGGCCGCGACCTCGCGCGGGTCGGTCAGGCGCAGGCGGAGGTTGCCGTGAGCGGGCACATGGGCGACCGGTGTGGCCTCGGTGACCGGGCGCAGGGGCGCGCCCCGCAGGCTGCCCGACGGCACCTGCTCGACCGTGGCGCCCCACAGGCGGCCCAGGCTCCAGCCGGAGATGTCGTACATCACCGACACCTTGTCGCTGATGTCCCGGCCGTCGGCCAGCAGGACGTTCGCCATGCCGCGCTTGGGCTGGCGCATGTCGACGACGTACGAGCCCCGGGGATACGTCCGTCCGGCGAACCGGAAGGGGCGGGTGGCGCGGGTGACGCGGACGTCGTTGGCGAGGAGGTGGTCGACGAGGCGCGCCGCGGCCGGGGCCGAGCGCTGGGTGCGGGAGTCGCCGGGCGGGATGACGTAGGCGCGCGGGAAGGTGGTCGTGTAGACGTCCTCCGGGCCGATGCCGGGGACGCCGGGGACCGTCTCCGGTGACACCGGTACCTGCGGGACGCCGGCCGCGCCGCGGCGGAAGACCTCGATCTGGTCGGCGATGAGCGAGCTGCGGTGCTCCCGGACGTGGTCCAGGGTCGCGCGGATCGCCGCGCCCGCCACGGCCGTGTTGACCGCCGAGCGGCGGCGCAGTTCCGCGACGGGGAGTTCGTCGTACTCCTCGTTGTTCACGGCCAGCGGGATCTCCACCGTGTGCGCGGCGACCGTGCCGTGGAAGGCCGCGTACTGCGGGGTGAAGATCGGCGGCCAGTCGTCCCAGCCCTCCTCCTGGTCGCGGAACGGGATCTGGGCCGGTTCGACGCCGTCCTTCGCGGGTGTGTAGCCGAGGGCGTTGACGGCGGACTCCATGTCGAGGGCGTTGGCGTAGCTGTTCTTCAGGAACAGGTCGTACTCGTAGTTCTCGCCGTGCGGGGGAGTGGTGGGCTCGATGAGGGTGCCGTTGACGTAGCCATGCAGGTCGAGCAGGACGGCCGGCTGCTTGTCCAGTTCGATCCGCCGCATCGCGCGGGTCTCGGGCTGGGAGGCGGTGACGAAGTCCCGGTTCAGATCGAAGCCGTTGGCGTTCGCGCGAGTGCCCGCGATACGACCGTCCGGGTTGGCCGTGATGTTGAAGTACAGGCGGCTGTGCGCCAGCAGGTCGCGGGTCTTGGCGTCCTTCGCCGTCGCGAGCTGCTCGACGAGCTTCAGGGAGGCGTCCGTGCCCTCCCACTCGTTGCCGTGGATGTTGCTGTTGACGAAGACCGGGGTCTTGTAAGCGCGCTTGATCTCAGGGGACTTGGCGGCCGCCGCGGGCGCGTTCTCGATCAGTTCGCGCATGCGCTCCTGGGCGCGGGCCTGACGGGTGGTCTCCGGGGCGGTGACGGTGACGAGGTAGAGGCGGTGGCCGCCGGACGAGCGGCCGGTCACCTCCACGCTGACCCGGTCGCCGAGGCGTTGCAGAGAGTTCAGCTTCGGGGCGATCGCGTGGTACGGAGTGAGTCCCAGCTTCAGGGACTTGTCGCCGGGGTTCCGCGGGTCGGGGGAGAGGATCTGGCGGCGGGGGTAGCCGCGGGCGGGCGCCGCGGTGGAGGCCCCGGCGGGTGTCTCCGCGGCCAGTGCGCGCCGGGCCGCGCTCGCCGGAGCCTGGGCCGCGTGGTCGTCCACGGCGGCGCCCTCGCGGGTGACGGGCTTCGGGTCCGCGCCGGCGGCGTCGGGGCCCAGCAGAAGTGAACCCGCCGTGGCGAGCGTGAGGGTGACGATCAGTACAGGTCTCGCAGGAACGGTTCTCGTGGTGCGCACGCGTACCTCCTCCGGGGCTTCCTGAGATCGGTACGGCGAGGTGTACCGGTTCGACTCAACGGCAACAAGGCCGCCTTGGTGTCACCGGTGACCCGGATGGCCCCTCCCGGGCGGCCTGTGACCTCGGTGTGACCGGAACGCGTCAAGGGTGCGACACCAGCACCGATAGGGTTTTCCCATGCGCGATCTCAGGGTGGGTTTCCGGTACCTGCTGAAGGGCCAGCGATGGGTGGCCCGGCACGGCAAGAGTTACGGCTTCGGGCTGCTCCCGGGCCTGATCACCCTCGTCCTGTACGCGGCGGCGCTCGTCGGGCTGGCCCTGTGGGGCGAGGACGCCGTCGCCTGGGCGACTCCGTTCGCAGACGACTGGTCGAGCCCATGGCTCGGGCTCTTCCGCGGCTTCCTGACCGCCGTGCTGTTCGCCCTCGCCCTGCTCCTCGCCGTCGTGACGTTCACCGCGGTGACGCTGCTGGTCGGGCAGCCCTTCTACGAGAACCTCTCCGAGAAGGTCGACCGGGACGTGTCCCCGGACGGCTACGCCCCCGAGTCGGGCCTGCCGCTCTGGCGCGAGTTGTGGATCTCGGCCCGGGACAGCCTCCGGATCGTCGTACGGGCCGCCCTGTGGGGCGTGCTGCTGTTCGCGTGCGGTTTCATCCCCGTCGTCGGCCAGACGGTCGTACCGGTGATCGGGTTCTTCGTCACCGGGTTCTTCCTCACCGAGGAACTGACCGCCGTCGCCCTCCAGCGCCGCAGCGTCGAACTGCGCACCCGCCTGGGCCTGCTGCGCTCCCGCAAGACCCTGGTCTGGGGCTTCGGCACGCCGCTGGCCGTGGCCTTCCTGGTCCCGTTCGTCGCGGTGTTCCTGATGCCCGGCGCGGTCGCCGGCGCCACCCTCATGGCGCGGGACCTGCTGGGCGAGGAGATCCAAGAGGGTGGCGAGGAGGACGATCAGTCCGTCACGACTCTTCAGCGGCCACCTTCAGGATCGTCCTCACCTGCCTGATGATGTCCAGCCGGTTCCGCACGAACTCCGGGTCGGTGACCTCAGTGGTGTTCCCGGCGCCGAACTGGAGCACGGGCGTGTGCACATGCCCGCCCGGCAGGACGCCGTGCAGCCCCAGCCGGTCCCGCAGCAGCGTCGCCCGGTAGGCGATCTCGTTGGAGAGGTAGTCACCGCCGCCGCCTTGCCGGGCGGTCGAGCCGGGGGTCGGCCCGTCCGGGCGGACGACGGGCCCGGTGCCGCCCGCCGGGATCTCGGTGACACCGGTGTTGTCGTACACGGGGAAACGGCCGGTGTCCGCGGCGACGATCGCCCGGTACGGCAGCGTGGTCGTCGTCCACTGCGGCTGCGAGGCCGGGTCGGTGACGGGGACGGTCTCCGTGCGGCCGATGTCGTCGTTGTCGGCGAAGCCGCCCCGCCAGGCCCCGTTGGTCCGCTCCACGTCGAACCGCCCGACCCGCCCCTGGCTCACGGTCGCGAACAGGTCGACCCTCGGCAGGTACGGCCGCAGCGTCCGCTCCACCGTGCCTTCCGTGAAGTCCTGCCAGCGCACCGGGAAGACCGCCGTCTCGATCCGGGCCGGGCCGTCCGCCGTCTCGACCACCGTGCCGTCGAGGGCGAGCGCCGTGGCGCCGGACGGGTTGGAGATACGGATGTCCCGGTCCAGGGTGAACGGGTCGAAGCCGGTGACCAGGATCCGCTTCAGGCCCTTGCCGTGCGGGTAGCTCAGGGCCGTCTGGCCGCGCGAGGTGCGCTCCAGTTCATCCAGCAGCGCGGCGCGCTGACCACCCGTCAGGCCGAACTCCGGCTCCCAGGTGCGCACGTCACGCGTCATGCCGAGCCGCGCCCAGTACAGCGGCCGGTCGTCGTCCCGGCTGAGGTCCCCGCCCGCCGGACCACGCCCCTGCGCCCTGTCGACGGCCCGCCGCCACAGCTCCGTTCCCTCGCGGGTCACGGCCCGGCGGGCCTCCCCGTAGGAGCGGGCCGCATCGAGTGCCCGGGCCAACCGCGGGGCGACGGTGTCGAATCCGGAACGGCGCAGGACCTCCTGCGGGACGGCTCTGCCGAGCCGCTGCTCCTCGACGGTGGGGGAGGGGGCCGCCTCGGCGGCGCCGGCGGCCGTCGGGGTGGCGAAGCCGGTCAGCAGGGCGAGGCCGAGGACGCCGAGGCGAACGCGTATGGAATTCAAGGGGGTTCAGGCCTTCCGTCGCGGTGGGGTCTGCGGTGGCGAGGTGCCGGAAGGCCGCAGTATCGCGTGACGGGCGGGGCCCACGCCATGGGCGGGACCCGCGTGGCGAGTTCAGTCGGTGCTCTCGCCCAGCAGCGTCAGGAAGTCCCGGAACGCGGACGCCATGTCCACCGACTCCGGGTCCAGCAGCCACTGGTACTGAAGGCCGTCCAGGATCGCCACGAGCAGGGGTGCGGCCCGCTCGGGGGTGAGGCCGCTCGGCAGGCGGTCGCCGTACTCGGCGCGCAGCACCTCGGCCATGGCGGCGCGGACGTCGGTGTAGCGCTCCGTGAAGTACGCGCGCGCCGGATGGCCCTCCGTGACACTCTCGCCGAGCAGTGCCGAGAAGGTCTGGATGATGGCGGGCCGCATCGCGTTGTACTCGACGAGCGAGGCCAGCAGGTCCAGCCGCAGCCGGCCGGCGGGCATCGCGTCCCAGCGGTCCCGGTCCTGGAGCACCGCGACCAGGAGCGCTTCCTTGGCCGGGAAGTGGTGCAGCAGCCCCTGCTGGGTGAGTCCGACCCGCTCGGCGACCGCTGCCAGGCTCGTTCCCCGGTAACCGCGCTCGGCGATCACCTCCAGAGCGGCCCGCACGATCTCCGCGCGCCGTTCCTCGCTTCTGGTCCTGGCCGTCATGGCGTCACCGTACGACATGACGAACGCCGAATTATTGCGAGAAGATAACGAAACCTACCGCATTACAGGTAACGCGGGCACGATGTCGGCATCCAGCGACTCTCGACGTGGAGGTGGCGACGTGGCGGAGACAGCAGACGTACGACGCGAGGCGGCCGTCGAGGCGGCCCTCGGCAAACTCGACCTGGACGCCAAGACGCGGCTGCTGGCCGGCCAGGACATGTGGAGCCTGCCCGCGCTGCCGGAGGCCGGGCTGGCCTCACTGGTCATGTCCGACGGCCCGATCGGCGTCCGCGGAGTGCACTGGAGCGCCGACGACCCGTCCGTCGCCCTGCCCTCACCGACCGCCCTCGCCGCCACCTGGGACCCGGGGCTCGCCCACCGGGCCGGTGTGCTGCTGGCCCAGGAGGCCCGCCGCAAGGGCGTCCACGTCCTGCTCGCCCCCACGGTCAACCTGCACCGCTCCCCGCTCGGCGGCCGCCACTTCGAGGCCTACAGCGAAGACCCCTACCTCACCGGGCGGATCGGCACCGAATACGTCCGGGGCGTCCAGTCCGGCGGCGTCGGCACCACCGTCAAGCACTTCGTCGCCAACGACGCCGAGACCGACCGCCTCACGGTGAACAACCTCGTCGGCGAACGCGCCCTGCGCGAGCTGTACCTGGCCCCCTTCGAGGCGATCGTCGAGAACGCCCACCCCTGGGGCATCATGACCGCCTACAACACGGTCAACGGCACGACGATGACCGAGCACCACCACCTGGTCAACGAGGTCCTGCGCGGCGAGTGGGGCTTCGACGGGATCAACGTCTCCGACTGGACCGCCGCCCGCTCCACCACCGGCGCCCTCGCCGGCGGCCTCGACATCGCCATGCCCGGCCCGGGGACCGTCTACGGCGAGGCCCTCGCGCAGGCCGTACGGGACGGTGAGGCCGACGAGGCCCGGGTCGACCAGGCGGTCCGCCGCGTACTGCGCCTCGCCGCCCGCGTCGGCATCCTGGAGGGCGCCGAACCGGCCGTCACCGACCTGCCCGCGCCCGTCCACGGCGAGTCGCTCGCCCGTGAGATCGCCCGCCGCTCCTTCGTCCTCGTCCGCAACGAGAACGGCGCGCTGCCGCTGAAGCCCGGCAGGATCGCGCTGATCGGCGCCGCCGCCCGCGATGCCCGCGTCCTCGGCGGTGGCTCCGCCACCGTCTTCCCCGCCCGGACCGTCTCCCCGTTCGACGGCCTCACCGCCGCCCTCCCCGACGGCAGCCTCACCTACGCCCTCGGCGCCGACCCGAACACCGAACTCCCCGTCGCCGACCAGGGCTTCGACCTGCGCGCCGTCTGCCGCGACAGCGCGGGCACCGTCCTCGGCACCCGCTCGGCCGCCGGCGGCCACATCCAGTGGATGGGCGACGACCTCCCGGACGGCGTCACCCACGAAACCCTGACGACCGTCGAGCTGACGGGCACCTTCACCCCGCGCGAGACCGGCACGCACACCTTCGGCATCAAGGGCCTCGGCCCCTTCCGGCTGACCGTCGCGGGCACCACGTACTTCGACGACGTCCAGCGCCCCGCCGAGGACGGCGACCCCTTCGCGGCGTTCTTCGGGTCCCCGGTGCCCCACGCCCGGGTCGACCTGACCACGGGCGAACCGGTCGAGGTCTCCCTGACCTACACCGTCCCGCCGACCAGCGACCACCCCATGCGGACCATCGGCTTCACCCTCGCCCACCAGGACCCGCAGCGCGACCCCGACGAGCTCATCGCCGAGGCCGCCACGGCCGCCCGGGCCGCCGACACGGCTGTCGTCGTGGTCGCCACCACCGACCGCGTCGAGTCGGAGGGCTTCGACCGCACGGACCTGCGCCTCCCCGGCCGCCAGGACGACCTGGTCCGCGCCGTCGCCGCCGCCAACCCCCATACCGTCGTGGTCGTCAACTCCGGCTCCCCGGTGGAAATGCCGTGGCGCGACGACGTCGCCGCCGTGCTCCTCACCTGGTTCCCCGGCCAGGAGGGCGGTGCGGCCCTCGCGGACGTGCTCACCGGCGCCCACGAGCCCGGCGGCCGCCTGCCCACCACCTGGGGCTCCCTGACCGACGCCCCGGTCACCCGGGTCGTCCCGGACAACGGCGAACTCCCGTACGACGAGGACGTCTTCATCGGTTACCGCGCCTGGGAGAAGCAGGGCCGCACCCCCGCCTACCCCTTCGGCCACGGCCTCGGCTACACCGACTGGACCTACGAGTCGGTCGAGGTCGAAGGGGCCGCCGGCGCAACCACCGCGAAGGTCCGCCTCCGCAACACCGGCGACCGCCCCGGCCACGAGGTCGTCCAGCTCTACCTCGCCCCGAGCGAGCCCGACCCCACCCGCCCGGCACGCTGGCTGGCCGGCTTCGCGGGCGTGGACGCCGGACCCGGCGAAAGCGCCGAAGCGAGGGTCGAACTGCCGCGCCGGGCCTTCGAGATCTGGGACGAGACGACCATGTCGTGGTCGTTTGTGAAGGGTTCGTACGAGATCCAGGTGGGGCGCTCGATCATGGACCGCAGGATCACCGCGACGATTAACGTCTGATCCGGGACAAGTTCCCCACCGAGCAGCCCCGGTCCGGGACCTGACCCCTGGACCGGGGCTCGTCCCTGCCCGGCCCCTAGCGGGTGCCGAACCCGTACACCGTCTCCGAGCGGTACACCTCACCCGGCCGCAGCACCGTGCTCGGGAACTCCGGCCGGTTCGGGGAGTCGGGGAAGTGCTGGGTCTCCAGCGCGATGCCGTCGCCGGGCGCGAAGGGCTCGCCCAGATGGTCGGCGGTGTACAGCTGGAGTCCGGGCTCGGTGGTCGCCACCGTCAGCACCCGCCCGGACGCCGGGTCGTGCAGCTCCGCGACCTGCGCCGGTACGTCCGTCGCACCCTTGTCGAGCACGAAGTTGTGGTCGTAGCCGGCGCCGACCTTGCGGGCCTCACGGAAGTCGAAGCGGGTGCCGGTCACGTCGTCCAGGTCGCCGGTCGGGATCAGGTCCGCGTCCACCGGCGTGTACCGGGAGGCGGCCAGCCGCAGCTCGTGACCGCCCGCGTCACCGGAACCGGCCAGGTTGAAGTAGCTGTGGTTCGTCAGGTTCACCACGGTCGGCGCGTCCGTCACCGCCTCGTACACGATCCGCAGCGCCCCGCTCTCCTGGAGCGTGTACGTCGCCGAGACCTCCAGCCGCCCCGGGAAACCCTCCTCCCCGTGCGGACTGACCCGCGCGAGCCGCACACCGTGCTCGACGGGCGTCCCTTCCCACACCCGCTTGTCGAAGCCGCGCACTCCACCGTGCAGCGCGTTCGGCCCGTTGTTCGGTTCGAGCGCGTACGTCCGCCCGTCCAGCGGGAATCGAGCACCGGCGATCCGGTTGGCGTACCGCCCGACCAGGGCGCCGAGGTACGGATCCGGATGAGTGAGATAGCCGTCGAGGCCGGGGAACCCCAGCACCACATTCCCGGCCCGCTGGTCCCGGTCCGGCACCTCGACGGACTGAACGATCCCGCCGTACGACAGGATCCGCACCCGGACGCCCGCCCGCTCCAGGGTCCAGCGGTGCACCGGAGTGCCGTCGGAAAGTGTGCCGAAGAGTTCGTTCATGTGCGGAACTCTAAGTCAGGCCTCGGGTCAGGGTCGCTCCGCCGTGACGGTCCGGTACGCGATCTCCGCCAACCGGGCCTGTCCGTTCACGCTCGGGTGGAAGTAGTCCCAGCGGCTCAACTGGGCGGTGCCGAAGCGGTAGTCGTACACCGCGCCCCCGTCGTAGCGGCACCGCTTGTCCTCGGCGCAGACCTCCTTCAGGACCTTGTTGTAGTCCTCCACCCGCTTCTGCACCGTGTTCCGCCGCAGGTTCGCCGCCGAGTCCAGGGCATCCGCGTCACCCAGCATCGACGGGCAGATGCCCAGCTGCCAGATCTGCTTGCCCATCGGGCTGGTGCGGCCCTCGGACCACAGCCGCTTCAGGTTCGGCACGCTCGCCACGAACACCTGGGCCTTGGGCAGCGCCTTGCGCAGGCTGCGCAGGGAGTCCTCGAAGTCGGCGCGGAACTCGGTGACCGGGGTCATCGCCGAGGGGGTGGCCCGGCAGGCGTCGTTCGCCCCCACCATCACCGTCACCAGCTGCGGCTTCCGCCGCACCGCCTGGGCGACCTGCCCGGGCAGGTCCGCCATCCGCGCCCCGGTCACGGCGTAGTTCCAGCTCCGCTCCGCGGCCCCGGCCCGCCCCAGCAGCCGTACGGCGAGGGAGTCCACCTCGGGGCTCGCACCGGTCGCCCAGGACGCCTCCGGGCAGTCCGACAGCACGTCACAGGCGTCGAACCCACGGGTGATGGAGTCGCCCACAGCCGCGACGGAACTCGGGCTGCGGTCCCAGAGGGGCGTGGGCTTGGGGGACGGCTTGGCGGTACGGGACGGGGCGGGGGAGTCGCCCCCGACGGCGTCACATCCGGCGACCCCCAGGGCAGCCGCCACGGCCACGGCAACAACGACCCATGAGCGGTGGCTTCGCTTCCGCATCCCTGGTCCATCCCCTCGCCGCGCCGTGCCTGTCTCCCCAACCAATAAGAACGCACGAGGGTTCCCGACCGATCAGGTGCAACGGCTCACACCCGTACAAGCGTCCCCCCGGGTGAATGGCGGGCGTTTCCCGGCACCGGGACCGACCGTACGTCACACTCCTTGCGTCACCGCACGGTAGCCTCGCCATCAACGTGACCCGCCCGGTCACAGCCGTTCCGCCCGTTTCCAAGATGTCCCGCTCTGCCCGGAGGTTCCGGTGACGACACGTGGAGTTCTGTACGTGCACTCGGCGCCGCGCGCGCTGTGCCCGCACGTCGAGTGGGCCGTCGCCGGGGTGCTCGGTACGCGCGTCAGCCTGGACTGGATCCGTCAGCCCGCCGCCCCGGGCACCTGGCGCTCGGAGTTCTCCTGGCAGGGCCAGGCCGGCACGGCGTCCAAGCTGGCCTCCGCGCTGCGCGGCTGGCACCTGCTCCGCTTCGAGGTCACCGCGGAACCCTGCCCCACCGCGGAGGGCGAGCGCTACAGCTGCACGCCCGACCTGGGCATCTTCCACGCCGTCACCGGCATCCACGGCGACATCCTCATCCCCGAGGACCGCCTGCGCGCAGCCCTGCAACGCAGCCAGCGCGGGGAAACGGACCTGGAGGCCGAGCTCAACAAACTCCTGGGCAAGCCCTGGGACGACGAGCTGGAATCCTTCCGCTACGCAGGCGAAGGCGCCCCGGTCCGCTGGCTCCACCAGGTGGTGTGATTTCCTCTCGGAATGCGTGAAGGGCCCTCACCGCTCGGTGAGGGCCCTTCACGTCGTACGGGTGGAGAGCAGGCCTTCTCAAATCGTCCGGAACGCCAGCACCACGTTGTGCCCACCGAAGCCGAACGAGTCGTTCAACGCGGCGATACGCCCGTCGACCGGCAGCTTCCGGGCCTCACCACGCACCACATCCGCGTTCGCCTCGGCCTCGGGGTCGAGGTTGTCCACGTTGATCGTCGGCGGAGCCACCCGGTGGTACAGCGCGAGCACGGTCGCCACCGTCTCCACACCACCCGCACCACCCAGCAGATGCCCGGTCATCGACTTCGTCGCGGACACCGCGAAGTGGTCGGTGTCGTCACCGAACACCTTCCGCAGCGCCTTCAACTCGGCGATGTCACCGGCCGGCGTCGACGTCGCGTGCGCGTTGACGTGCACGATTTCCGCCGGGTCCAGGTCGGTGCGCTCCAGCAGGTGCTGCAGGGCGTGCGAGATGCCCCGCCCCTCCGGCTCCGGCTGCACGATGTCGTGGCTGTCGGCGGAGATGCCCTGCCCGACGGCCTCGGCGTACACCCGGGCACCGCGCTTGGCGGCGTGCTCGGCGGACTCCAGGACGACGACACCGGCGCCCTCGCCGAGGACGAAGCCGTCACGGGCCACGTCGTAGGGACGCGACGCACCCTGCGGGTCGTCGTTGTTCTTGGACATCGCCATCATGTTGCCGAACGCGGCGATGGGCAGCGGGTGGATCGCCGCCTCCGTACCACCCGCGACGACGATGTCGGCACGGCCGGTGCGGATCATCTCGATGGCGTAGCCGATGGCCTCGGCGCCCGAGGCGCAGGCGGAGACCGGGGTGTGCACGCCTGCCCGGGCACCCACGGCCAACCCCACGTTGGCCGACGGGCCGTTGGGCATCAGCATGGGCACGGTGTGCGGGGAGACGCGGCGGACGCCCTTCTCCTTGAGCACGTCGTACTGGTCGAGCAGCGTCGTCACGCCGCCGATGCCGGAGGCGATGACCGCGCCGAGCCGGTCCGGGTCGACGGCCGGGTCCTCGCCGGCCTTCGCCTCGAAACCGGCGTCCGCCCAGGCCTCCTTGGCCGCGACCAGCGCGAACTGCGCAGAGCGGTCCAGTCGGCGGGCCTGCGGCCGGGGGATGACCTCGGTCGGCTCCACGGCGACCGAGGCAGCGATCCGGACCGCCTGCTCGGCGGCCCATTCCTGCTCCAGTGGCTTGACGCCGGAACGTCCGGCGATCAGGCCCTCCCAAGTAGAGGCTACGTCGCCACCCAGCGGTGTGGTTGCGCCGATACCGGTGACGACCACGGTGCGATTGGTCGAGCTCACGGGAATTCTTTCTCCAACGGATACGAGGATTAAGCGGCGCCACCGCCGGGTGGCGGGGCAGTCAGCCCAAAGGCCTGATCGGTCGATCAGCCCTGGTGCTTGAGGATGTAGTCGGTCGCGTCGCCGACGGTCTTGAGGTTCTTGACGTCCTCGTCCGGGATCTTGACGTCGAAGCGCTCTTCGGCGGCGACGACGACCTCGACCATGGACAGCGAGTCGACGTCCAGGTCGTCGGTGAAGGACTTGTCCAGCTGGACGTCCTCAACCGGGATGCCGGCGATCTCGTTCACGATCTCGGCGAGACCGGCGACGATCTCTTCCTGAGTGGCGGCCATGTCGGCGCTCCTTCGTAGATGTTCCAGAGGGTGTGGCAGGTGTTTCTCCTGTGCCGGATCGCATGATCCGGCACAGAGTGCCTAGGGGAGGGTAACGACAGTCGCGGCGTAGACGAGACCCGCCCCGAAGCCGATGACGAGCGCGGTGTCGCCGCTCTTCGCCTCGCCGGTCGCCAGGAGCCGCTCCATCGCGAGCGGGATCGAGGCGGCCGAGGTGTTGCCGGTGGTGCGGATGTCACGGGCGACCGTGACGTGCTCCGGCAGTTTCAGCGTCTTCACCATCGAGTCGATGATCCGCACGTTGGCCTGGTGCGGGATGAAGACATCCAGGTCGTCCACGGTGATCCCGGCCGCGTCCAGCGCCTGCTGGGCGACCTTCGCCATCTCGAACACGGCCCAGCGGAACACCGCCTGGCCTTCCTGGGTGATCGCGGGGAACTTCTCGACCGTGCCGTCGCGGTAGTCCGTCCACGGCACGGTCTGCTTGATGGTGTCGGACTTGTCGCCCTCCGAACCCCAGACCGTGGGGCCGATCGCGGGCTCCTGGGACGGGCCGACCACGACCGCGCCGGCACCGTCGCCGAACAGGAAGGCCGTCGCCCGGTCCTCCAGGTCGGTCAGGTCGCTCAGCCGCTCGACGCCGATCACCAGGACGTACTCCGCCGAGCCCTCGACGATCATGCCCTTGGCGAGCGTGAGGGCGTAGCCGAAGCCGGCGCAGCCCGCCGAGATGTCGAAGGCGGCGGCCTTGTCGGTGCCCAGCTTGTCGGCGATCTCGGTGGCGACTGCCGGGGTCTGCTTGAAGTGCGAGACAGTCGAGACGATCACGCCGCCGATCTGCTCGACGGAGATGCCCGCGTCCGCGACGGCCTTCCCGGAGGCCTCCAGCGACATCGCGGCGACGGTCTCCTCGTCGGAGGCCCAGTGCCGCGTCTCGATGCCGGAGCGCGAGCGGATCCACTCGTCGGACGACTCGATCGTCTCCAGGATCACCTCGTTCGGCACGACCCGGGTCGGGCGGTAGCCGCCGACACCGAGGATGCGCGCGTACGGGGCGCCCTTGCTGGGTTTGATCTTCGCCATGCTCTCGGGCTCCTTGTCAGGCACTGTGCTCGACGATGAGCTCGCGAGCCGCGTCGAGGTCGGCGGGGGACTTCAGAGCCAGCGTCTTCACACCGGGCAGGGCACGCTTGGCCAGGCCGGTGAGGGTCCCGCCGGGGCACACCTCGATCAGGGCCGTGACGCCGAGTTCCTTGAAGGTCTCCATGCACAGGTCCCACCGGACCGGGTTGGCGACCTGGCCGACCAGACGGTTGAGCACCTCGGTGCCGGTGGCGACGGTCTGCCCGTCCTTGTTCGACACGTAGGTGATGTTCGGGTCACCGGTGCCCCGGGCCTCGGCGGCGGCCTTCGCCAGCGTCTCGACCGCGGGGGCCATGTGGTGGGTGTGGAAGGCACCGGCCACCTTCAGCGCGACGACCTTGCGCACGCCCTCGGGCTTGTCCGCCTCCAGAGCGGCGAGCTGCTCCTTGGTGCCGGCCGCGACGATCTGCCCCGCGCCGTTGATGTTCGCCGGGGTCAGGCCCAGCTTCTCCAGGTGCGGAACCGTCACTTCGGGGTCGCCGCCGAGGAGGGCGGCCATGCCGGTCTCGGTGACGGCGGCGGCCTCGGCCATGGCGAGCCCGCGGGTGCGGACCAGACGGAGGGCCTCCTCGTGGGGGAGGACCCCGGCGATCGAGGCGGCGGTGAACTCGCCGACGCTGTGCCCGGCGATGGCGCCGATCTTCCGCCGGCCGTCGACCGGGTCATCGAACAGCATGGCCGCGGACGCCATGCCGGCCGCGACCAGCAGCGGCTGCGCCACCGCGGTGTCGCGGATCTCCTCCGCGTCTGCCTCGGTGCCGTAACGGATCAGGTCGAGTCCCACGGCGTCGGACCAGGCCTCGAGGGCACCGCGGACACCGGGGAAGTCGAGCCATGCAGTCAGGAAGCCGGGCGTCTGGGCGCCCTGGCCGGGAGCGACGAGTACGAGCACTCTCACACTCTCTCTTGGGTACGGGCACGGCCGCCCGTGAGGACAGGGACGAAGAACACGAGGGGGTTTTGTCGAGCTTCCACAAAACCTTAGGGCTGGAGATCTCCATCGACCAGACGCCCCAGGATCAGCGCGATCCGCAGCGTGAAGGCAGAGCGTACATCGGAGGGTGACCAGCCGGTGACGTCAGTCACACGTCGAAGCCGGTAGCGGACGGTGTTGGGATGGACGAAAAGCATCCGGGCGGCGCCTTCGAGACTGCTCGCCTGTTCGAGATAGACGCTGAGGGTCTCCAGGAGCGCGGCCCCGGCCTCCTCCAACGGTCTGTAGATCTCCTCCACCAGTTGCTCACGGGCCGAGGGGTCGCCTGCCATCGCCCGCTCCGGCAGCAGGTCGTCCGCCAGCACCGGACGCGGGGCGTCCTGCCAGGCGGAACACGCCTTCAGCCCCGCCGCGGCGGCCTGCGCGGACCGGGTCGCGGCCTGCAGATCCGGCACCACCGGGCCCGCCACGACCGGCCCGGCCGCGAAGGGGCCGATGAGCGACTTGGCGACGGCCAGCGGGTTGTCGCTGCCGCCCGCGATGACGACCAGCCGCTCGCCGAGCACCCCGGTGAGCACCTGGAGCTTGGCGTGCCGGGCCGCGCGCCGTATGGCCTCGACGGTCAACTCGCTGTCCCCGTCGGGCGCCGTCCCGAGCACCACGCACACATGCTCGGGCGAGTTCCACCCGAGGGCGGCGGCCCGCGACACGGCACCCTCGTCGGCCTCACCGCTGAGCACGGCGTTCACGACCAGGGACTCGAGCCGGGCGTCCCAGGCACCGCGCGCCTCGGCGGCCTGCGCGTACACCTGGGCGGTGGCGAAGGCGATCTCCCGGGCGTACACGAGCAGGGCCTCGCGCAGCACGTTCTCGTCGCCCGGTGCCGCGACCTCGTCGATCGCGCTCTCCATGACCTCGATGGTGGTGCGCACCATCTCCACGGTCTGCCGCAGCGTGATCGCCCGGGTCAGCTCTCGTGGCGCGGTTCCGAACACGTCGGTGGAGATGGCCTGCGGGGCGTCCGGATGGCGGAACCACTCGGTGAAGGCGGCGATACCCGCCTGCGCGACCAGACCGATCCAGGAACGGTTCTCAGGGGGCATGGCCCGGTACCAGGGCAGCGTCTCGTCCATCCGCGCGATGGCCTGCGCGGCGAGCGATCCGGACGACTTCTCCAGCCGCTTCAGCGTGGCGGCATGCGGGTGGACGTCGTGGGCTGCGGCTTCGTTCTTGCCGGTTTCGGGTTCGGGCACGGGGACAAGACTGCCTTATCCGGACGGGAAGGTGCGTCGCCGGGTCTACGGTGGACTCCGTGATGGACATTCGGCGCGCTGATCAGCGCTACCAGGGCGGTGACCCGGCGGCCGGAATCGAGAGCCGGCACGCCTTCTCCTTCGGCCCCCACTACGACCCGGACAACCTCCGTTTCGGCTCGGTGATCGCCTGCAACGAGGAGCACTTGGCGCCCGGCGCCGGCTTCGACGAGCATCCGCACAGCCACACCGAGATCGTGACGTGGGTGGTGGAGGGCGAGCTGACGCACCGGGACTCCACCGGGCACGAGTCGGTGGTGCGCCATGGAGACGTGCAGCGGCTGAGCTCGGCGGGCGGGGTGCGCCACGTGGAGCGCAACGACGGCCCCGGTCCACTCACCTTCGTCCAGATGTGGCTGGCCCCGCTCCGACCTGGCGGCGACCCGTACTACGAGGTCGTCCACGGCATCGCCGACTCGACGCCCTACGCCGTCCCGGAGGCCGGAGCGATGCTGCACGTCCGGCGCCTGGTGGTGGGGGAGCGGACGGCCGTACCGGACGCGGCGTTCGCGTACGTGCACGTCGTGCGCGGTGATGTACGCCTGGACGGCGAGACGCTGGGCGCCGGCGACGCGGCCCGGATCACCGACGCCAAGGGCCTGGAGGCCGAGGGCGTGACCGACGCCGAGTTGCTGGTCTGGGAGATGTCCTAGACGCCGAGTCGCTGGTCCGGGAGATGTCCTAGAGGTCGGCCAGTACCGCGTCCGTGAACGCCGGCCACGCCTCGATCGCCCACGGCCCGAACGCCCGGTCCGTCAGCGCGACACACGCGGCCCGCGCGTCGGGGTCGATCCACAGGAACGTTCCGGACTGCCCGAAGTGCCCGAACGTGCGCGGCGAGGACGAGGAGCCCGTCCAGTGCGGGGACTTGGAGTCGCGGATCTCGAAGCCGAGCCCCCAGTCGTTGGGGTTCTGGTGCCCGTACCCCGGCAGGACGCCCTTCGTACCCGGGTAGTGCACGGTCATCGCCTCGGCGACCGTACGGGGGTCCAGCAGCCGCGGGGCCTGCACTTCTGCCGCGAACCGCAGCAGGTCCTCGACCGTGGACACGCCGTCCTTGGCGGGAGAGCCGTCCAGGGTCGTCGAGGCCATGCCCAGCGGCTCCAGCACGGCCTGCCGCAGGTACTCCGCGAACGGGATGTCGGTCGCCGTCGCGACATGGTCGCCGAGCTGCTCGAAGCCGGCGTTGGAGTACAGCCGCCGTTCCCCGGGCGGGGCGGTGACCTTGTGCTCGTCGAAGGCGAGGCCCGAGGTGTGCGCGAGCAGGTGCCGGACCGTCGAGCCGGCCGGACCGGCGGGCTCGTCGAGTTCGACGGCCCCCTCCTCGTACGCGACGAGGACCGCGTAGGCGGCGAGCGGCTTGGTCACCGACGCGAGCGGGAACCGCTGTCCGGCCGGTCCGTGGGTGCCGAGGACGGTGCCGTCCGCCCGTACGGCACCCGCCGCGGCGGTGGGAACTGGCCAGTTCTCGATCAGCGCGAGGCTCTTCAGCGACATGCGTTCGAGCCTATGCGCTCAGAGCGTCAGCTCCAGCAAGGGGTCGGGCTTGGGGCGGAAGCCGAGGGAGACGTACAGCGGCTGGGCCTCCGGGGAGGCGGTGAGCTGCACGCGCCGGGCGCCGCGCTCGCGGAACCACTCCAGCAGCGTGGTCATGCACGCGCGCGCGTACCCACGGCGTCGGGCGGACGGGTCGGTGGCGACACTGAAGACGAAGCCCACCATGCCCCGCGGATCGCCCGGCTTGCCGATGCGGTAGTCGATCGTCCCGGCCACCAGCGAGGCCAGCGTCCCCGGCCGTTCGGGGTGATCCACCACGAACGCCGTGAAGTCCCCGTCCGATGCGCCCAGTTTGGCCCTCAGTGTGGGGAGCGACTCCCCGTGCCAGACGGCGGAGGGGTCACCGAACAACGAGTCGATCATGATCTGGCGCAGGCGGAGGACTTCCTCGGCGTCCTCGGGCAGGGCGCGGCGTACGGCACTCATGACGCCCTACGCTAACCAGCCGGATCAAGAACCGTCCTGCCGATTCCTTACCGTCCGCGCTTGCTTGGAGTGCACTCCAAGGTTCTAGCGTTGGGGTCATGACGGTGATGGAGACCACGGGCACCAGGACCGACAGCTGCGCCGGCCCGCCCCAGCAGAACCGGCGTCCGGACGGCGAGGACCGCTACACGATCAGCGAGGTCGTCGCCCTGACGGGCCTGACGGCGCACACCCTGCGCTGGTACGAGCGCATCGGCCTGATGCCGCACATCGACCGGTCCCACACCGGCCAGCGACGCTACACCAACCGCGACCTCGACTGGCTCGACCTCGTGGGCAAGCTCCGCCTGACGGGCATGCCGGTCGCCGACATGGTCCGGTACGCGGAACTGGTGCGTGAGGGCGATCACACCTACAGCGAGCGCTTCGAGCTGTTGAAGACGACCCGCGAGGACGTGCTGGCCAGGATCGACGAACTCCGGGGCACGCTCGCCGTGCTCGACCGGAAAATCAGTTTCTACGCGGACGCCGGGCGTGCCCTGGCGTCGGAGAGGTCCCGATGACGGACGGCAGGATCACGACGGCGAAGCTCGGCGACCACGGTCCCGAGGTGGGCGTCCAGGGCCTCGGCTGCATGGGCATGAGCTTCGGCTACGGCCCCTCGGACGCGGACGCGTCCCGAACCACCCTTGAACGAGCGCTCGAACTGGGCGTCACCTTCTACGACACGGCCGACGCGTACGGCGCCGGCGAGAACGAGCGGTTCCTTTCGCCGTTCTTCAAGGCACACCGCGACGAGGTCGTCATCGCGACCAAGTTCGCCCTGTCGATCCCCCCGGACGACCCGACGCGACGCGTCATCCGCAACGACCCGCCCTACATCCGCCAGGCCGTCGAGGCGAGCCTGAAGCGCCTCGACGTCGACGTCATCGACCTCTACTACATGCACCGGCGCGATGTGAACGTGCCGATCGAGGAGAGCGTCGGCACCATGGCCGACCTGGTCCGCGAGGGCAAGGTCAAGCACCTGGGCCTGAGCGAGGTGACGGCGGACGAACTCCGCGCCGCCCACGCGGTGCACCCGATCGCGGCCGTGCAGTCGGAGTGGTCGCTGTTCAGCCGTGACATCGAGCCGAAGGTCGTCCCCGCGGCCCGTGACCTGGGCGTGGCCCTGGTCCCCTACTCCCCGCTCGGCCGCGGCTTCCTCACGGGCTCCTTCGCCAAGGCCGAGGACCTGTCCTCCGACGACTTCCGCCGCCAGCAGCCCCGCTTCACCGGCGAGAACGCGACGTCGAACGCGGCCTTGCTGGAACTGATCCGCTCGGTGGCCAAGGCCCACGACGCCTCCCTCGGCCAAATCGCCCTGGCCTGGGCCCACCAGCAGGCGACGGTCCACGACCTCCCGGTCATCCCGATCCCGGGCACCCGCAAGCCGTCCAGGGTGGAGGAGAACACGGCGGCGACCAGGATCGTCCTGACGGACGAGCAACTGGATCTGCTGGACGGCATCGCGGCCCAGGTGGCGGGCAACCGCTACGCGGACATGGCGTTCACTTCGGCGGGCAGGGAGTAGAGGTTTTTGGGGGCGCGGGGCAGTGACGATCTGCGGCTCCGCCGCGTGTGCGCGAACAACCACGCACAACCCGCGCCCGCCCACTCACGGAACCCGGCGTAAGCTACAGCTCCGCCAGCAACTCCGCCTTCTTCACCGAGAACTCCTCGTCGGTCACCAATCCAGCCTGATGCAGTTCCCCAAGGTGCCGAATCCGCTCGGCGATATCCGCAGGATCCCGGCGCGGCCCAGCCGCGGACACGGCAGCCACCGGACTCGACGCCCGCACCGCCGCCAACACCGCCGCAGCGAACGGCAGTGACTCGTGCACAGGCCCGTACCCCAGCCCGAACACCACCGCGGCGGGATCCTGGTCAGCCTGCGCAGCTGCCCCGGTCTCGTCGCGCCGCAACAACCGCAGATGCCCCTCGAAGACCTCGGGCGACCGCCACTCCACTCCGTTCAGTTCCCCGACGGAGAAGCTCTGGTCCCCGGCCTTCCACTTCGCCGACGACGCCCCCGTCCAGAACCACCGGAAGTTCACGGTCCGCCCGTCGAACGAGGCCTTCCCGTCGTACGCCTTGAACGACAACGGCCCCTCGGGCGGCTCCACGAGGAACCGCTCGGCCGGCCCGGACTCCGTCAGCAGGGCTTGCAGCTCCTCGGCGTAGTACTCCGCGAGGACCTCCCGCTCGGCGGGAAGCACCAGCCGGTAGGGATCGCCGTTGTCCTTGAGCTGCCCGGCGGCCGCCTCCATCAACGGGTCCGCACCGGGCCGCGGCTCGACGCGCAGCACCACCGTGCCGCGTTTCCCGCGTGTCAGTGTCACCCCGGCGATCGCCTCCAGAGGCACACGACGTTCCCCCAGCGCCTGGAAGAGCTTGGGTGTTCGTATCCCCCGCTCGTAACGGATGAGCATGGAGTCGGACTCGAACTCCCAGGCGGCATGAATTCCGGCCAGTACGTCACCCATGCGGCTCATCGTATGCGGCACGCGCTCCTCCGTCCCCCTCCCGAGCAGACCGCAGTTCCTTCGCCTCTACGCGCGTCAGGCCGCCGCCGTGCCGGACAAACCGGTCCGGCAGACGCCGTCTTCGTGCGCGCAGTGCACCGAGCGGTATGCGCCAACGCCGATCTCTGCGAAATTCATCAGACTTGCCGTGCCCGGCTCGAAGTAGCCGGCGTGACCCTTCGCACCCTGCGCCGACAGCACCCGCGCACCGAACCCGATGGACACCGGGTCGGCCCCGTGACCCAGCCCGCCGACCTCCAGGTACGGCACGTCCTGGATCCAGTCGTCGGCGTCCCGCATCGCCCACACCCGGGCGGTGGTGTGCAGTTGGGCGGCCTTCTCGACGCGCATGCCGGGGCTGCCGGCCACCGCGATGTCGGACACCCGGTCCGGCAGCGAGTGAGCGGCGACCCCGCACACCACGGAGCCGTAGCTGTGGCAGAACAGCGAGACCGGAGAGCTGCCCGGCAGCGCCCGCACCAACGCGTTCAGCCGTACGGCTCCCTCCTCGGCGCGCATCGCCGTGGCCGAGTCGATGCCGAGTCCGCTGGGCGCCGTGTAGTCGGCCCAGGCGATCACGGCCGTACGGGTCGAGGGGCTCGCCGTCCGCTCGGCCGCGTACAGGGACTCGGCCATGCCGACGGGCGCCGAGTACTTGCGGCGGGTGCGCTGGAAGGTGAGCAGGTCCGTGTCCACGCCGGGCACGACGACCGAGACCCGGTCCGCCTCGCGCAGGTCGCCGAAGACCTCCGCCACCCGCCCCGAGCCCTCGGGATCGAAGGCGAGGATGTGGCGGCCCTTCTCCGTGAGGTCGTCGAAGCGGTGCATCCGGCGGCTCGCCTCGTGCTTCCCGGCCGCGGTGAGACGGCTGTCGTGCAGGCGTTCCCGCTCGACCTCGCGTGCCTGGCCGAGCGCGATGCGATTGGCGCGGTAGCGCAGTTCGACCGGTGCGCCGTTCATGTTGCCGACCGCGAGCGGGTACTCGCGGACCAGGCTCGCGCGGTCCCGCTCGGTGAGCGAGGAGAAGAAACGGGCCAGCTTCGTCGGCTGTGACTGCGGGTCCGGCAGCCGGTGACCGCCGATGCGCCCGTGCTCCCAGGCGGAGAGCGAGGCTTGGAGCGGTGTGTCGCCCCGTTGGTTGCGCAGGGCGGTCCAGCCGGTGGTCGCCAGCATCACGAACACGACGGCCAGAGCGAGCAGTGCGCGCCAGACGTTCAGCTGCGGGGTGGTGTCGAAGGAAGTCACTGAAAGGACACACTAGGAGAACGAAGGGGTCTCGCGTTAACCAAGTGACCGGGATCACGTTTCGGTGTATGTGCTAAGGGGACTGCTCCGTACGCCAGTTCCCGGCCAGGGCGGGGCCCACCTGATCGAGGTAGGTGGCGGTCAGTTGGCGCATTCCCTCGAGGCTGAGGTCGTCCCCCGCGGACCACAGTCGCTCGGTGACGCGAATCACCCCGCCGAAGAGTGCCACGATGATCCTGGGCCGCGGATCCGCGTCCACGTCGAGGCCCTCTCGCTCGGCGATGATGCGCGCGAGCTCCTCCTCCAGTTCCGCCGCCCGCCGCAGATGGGCGGCGAGCAGTGCGGGAGTCGACTCGATCACCCGGTAGACGCGCATGTGGAGGTCGACCGGCACGATCTCCTCGATCGTCTCGTTGATCGCGTCCCAGCTCTCCAGCAGGGCCCGGCGCAGCGCCTCCAGCGGGGCCTCGCCCGGTGGGCGGGCCCGTACGGCCTCGACGACCTGCGTCTCCGCGAGCCGCGTCACGTAGAACGCCGTCTCCTCCTTGCCGGCGAAGTAGCGGAAGAAGGTGCGCTGCGAGACGTCGACGGCGGCGGCGATGTCGTCGACGGTCGTCTCCTCGTACCCGCGCGTGGCGAACAGTTCCAGGGCGGCCCGCAGCAGCGCGTCCCGGGTGCGCCGTTTCTTGCGTTCGCGCAGGTTCAAGAGGTGCCTTTCTCTGAAGGGTTTGCCCTGTTCAGGCTATAGGGACGGTGTCGTGTCAGTTACCGACTAGTGAATTGGTTTGTCAATTGTCAGTGGCTGTCATTAGCCTCGCGGCATGACTAGTCAGACCACCATCGACACGACGGGGTCGGGGGGCAGGACACCGGCGTCGCCGTCGGGCGCGACGCCGGGCAAGGGGCTGCGAGGGCACCCCTGGCTCACCCTCATCACCGTCGCTGTGGGGGTCATGATGGTGGCCCTCGACGGCACCATCGTGGCCATTGCCAACCCGGCCATACAGAAGGACCTCGGCGCCACGTTCGCCGAGGTCCAGTGGATCACCAACGGGTACTTCCTCGCCCTCGCGGTCTCCCTGATCACCGCGGGCAAGCTCGGTGACCGCTTCGGTCACCGGCAGACCTTCCTCATCGGCGTCGTCGGCTTCGCCGCCGCCTCGGGCGCCATCGGCCTGTCCGACAGCATCGCCTTCGTCGTCGTCTTCCGCGTCCTGCAGGGCCTGTTCGGCGCGCTGCTGATGCCGGCCGCGCTCGGCCTGCTGCGGGCCACCTTCCCGGCCGAGAAGCTCAACATGGCGATCGGCATCTGGGGCATGGTCATCGGCGCGTCCACCGCGGGCGGCCCGATCCTCGGCGGCGTGCTCGTCGAGCACGTCAACTGGCAGTCGGTGTTCTTCATCAACGTGCCGGTCGGTGTCCTCGCCGTCGTCCTCGGCGTCTGGATCCTCCTCGACCACCGCGCCGAGAACGCCCCGCGCTCCTTCGACATCCTGGGCATCGCCCTGCTGTCGACCTCCGTGTTCTGCCTGGTGTGGGCGCTCATCAAGGCCCCGCCGTCCGAGTGGGGCTGGGGCGACGCCAAGACGCTGGCGTTCCTCGGTGCCTCCGTGCTGGGCTTCGCGCTGTTCGCCTTCTGGGAGACGAAGGTGAAGGAGCCGCTGATCCCGCTCGCGCTGTTCCGCTCCGTGGCGCTGTCCGCCGGTGTCGTGCTGATGGTGCTGATGGCCATCGCGTTCATGGGCGGCCTGTTCTTCGTGACCTTCTACCTCCAGAACGTGCACGGCATGAGCCCGATCGACGCGGGTCTGCACCTGCTGCCGCTCACCGGCATGATGATCGTCGGCTCGCCGCTGGCCGGCGCGATGATCACCAAGGTCGGTCCCCGTGTCCCGCTCGCGGGCGGTATGGCGCTCACCGCGATCGCCATGTACGGGATGTCGACCCTGGAGACGGACACCGGCAGCGGCGTCATGTCGCTCTGGTTCGCCCTGCTGGGCCTCGGCCTCGCGCCGGTCATGGTCGGTGCGACCGAAGTCATCGTCGGCAACGCCCCGATGGAGCTGTCGGGCGTGGCGGGCGGTCTCCAGCAGGCCGCCATGCAGATCGGCGGCAGCCTCGGTACGGCCGTGCTGGGCGCGGTGATGGCCTCCAAGGTCAACAGCGATCTCGCGGGCAACTGGACGAAGGCGGGCCTTCCGCCGCTGACGCCGGAGCAGGAGCACCAGGCGTCCGAGGCCGTCCAGGTCGGTGTCCCGCCGGTGGCGCCGGGCACGCCGGACGCGATCGCCGCGAAGATCGCGGGCGTCGCGCACGACACGTTCATCTCCGGCATGAGCGCGGCGTCCCTCGTCGCTGCCGGCGTCGCCGTGGTCGCGGTGCTGGTGGCGTTCCTCACCAAGCGCGGTGAGAACGCGGGCGCCGGCGCGGGCGCGGCGCACATCTGACGGTCTTTCCCGGGTGTTCGCCTATCAGGGTGAACAAGACCGCCGACCCCTCCCCTCCGGCGGGCATCGCAGGTCACAGTGGGTGACGTCCTCCGCAGGGCATGGAGGCTGGACGCTGCGGCGCGCTGCTGGAGGGGGGCAGCGCGCAAGCAGCGGGATTGAGGCCCGTTTTGGGGGTACTCGCCATGTCGTACCCGAACCGAACCCCAACCGATCGAGGGTTTACGGGAGTTGATGATGGCGAGCTTCGGACACGGTACGCGCAGGCACCCCCGCTCACGTGGCCGGACGTGGTCACGGACCGGGCCGGATCGCGCGACGCTCGGAATCATCGGTGTCATCTGCGCGATTGCCGGATTCTTCGTGCTGGGGATCATCCTCGGCCCCGTGGCGATCGTCTGCGGCTGGCTCGCCATGGGCCGCACCTGGTCGGGCTCCCGCCCGGCCACGGCCGTGGTCGCCCTGGTCCTGGGCGCCATCGACACGCTCCTGGCCATCATCTGGCTGGCCGGAGCAACAACTCCGGGCAACGGCATGCTGTTCTGACCCGGGGAACTGAGGGAAGGGCCCCTGGCCACAGGCCGGGGGCCCACCTTTGTGCTCCATCTCAGCTGCGCGCAGGCGCGAACCGCCTCAGCTGCGGGCAAGTCGTGCCTCCCCCCAGCGCCTCAAGGGCCTGGGAGGTGCCCCCAGGGCGGCACGGGTGGGCGCAGGGGGTACCCCCTGCTCGAAGAGCTTGCGGGGAGGCACCCCGCTCCGCCGGGTTGCGCAACGCCCCGAGCTCAGCCGCAGAGGACAGTGCTACTCAGCCGGCGTCCCCTTCAACGCCGCCACCTCCCCCCGCAACGCCCGAACCTCCTCCGTCAGCTCCCGAATCGCCTCCGTCTGCCGCCGCTCCTCCACATCGTCCTTCTCGAACCGCGCGATGAACCACGCCGCGATGTTCGCCGTCACCACACCCAGCAGAGCGATCCCGGACAGCATCAGCCCCACCGCGAGCATCCGCCCCAACCCGGTCGTCGGCGCATGATCCCCGTACCCCACGGTCGTCATCGTCGTGAACGACCACCACACCGCGTCACCCAGCGTCCGGATGTTCCCGTCCGGCGAGCCCCGCTCCACCGACAGCACCGCCAGCGACCCGAACATCAGCAGCCCGACCACCGCCCCGACGACATACGTCGTGAGCCTTATCTGCGAGGCCATTCGCGCCCGCTGCCCGACCAGCAGCAGCGTCGACACCAGCCGCAGCAACCGCAACGGCTGAAGCATCGGCAGCAACACCGCGCCCAGGTCGAGCCAGTGCGTCCGTACGAACACCAGCCGCTGCTCGGCGAGCGCGAGCCGTATGGCGTAGTCGAGCGCGAACGCGCCCCACACCACCCACTCGACGGCCGTGCACACGTCCACCACGCCCCGGCTCGCGTCCGGCCGGACGATCGGCACGGCATAGGCGACGGCGAAAACCAGGGCCAGGCCGAAGAGGGGCCGCTGCGTGTGCTGTTCCCAACGGAGTTGGGCCGACTGCTGTTGCATGGCCGAATCGTAGAAAAGGTGAAGGGGTGGTGTGCCCACGGTGTACCCGTGAGGCTCACCACCCCTTGAGGGCCCGCGCGTTATGCGTCGCCGCCCGCAACCCCCGGGTCGGCCGCCGACACGTCGAGCAGCTGGTACCGGTCGATGGCCTGCTTGAGCACCGACCGGTCGACCTTGCCCTCACGGGCCAGCTCGGTCAGCACTCCCACCACGATCGACTGCGCGTCGATGTGGAAGAAGCGCCGGGCCGCACCCCGCGTGTCGGCGAAGCCGAAGCCGTCCGCGCCGAGCGACTGGTACGTCTGCGGCACCCAGCGCGCGATCTGGTCCGGAACCGATCGCATCCAGTCGGACACGGCCACGACCGGGCCCTGCGCGTCGGCCAGCTTCCGCGTCACGTACGGCACCCGCTGCTCCTCCTCGGGGTGCAGCAGGTTGTGCTCCTCGCAGGCCACGGCCTCGCGCCGCAGCTCGTTCCAGGAGGTCGCCGACCAGACGTCGGCCTTGACGTTCCAGTCCTCCGCGAGGATCTTCTGCGCCTCGACCGCCCACGGCACCGCGACACCCGACGCCATGATCTGCGCCGGGATCGAGCCGGCCGTGCCCTCGCTGAAGCGGTAGACGCCCTTGAGGATGCCCTCGACGTCCACGTTCTCGGGCTCGGCCGGGTGCTGGATCGGCTCGTTGTAGACGGTCAGGTAGTAGAAGACGTCCTCACCGTGCGGGTGCTCCTCGGAGCCGCCGTACATCCGGCGCAGGCCGTCCTTCACGATGTGCGCGATCTCGAAGCCGAACGCCGGGTCGTACGCCACGCAGCCGGGGTTGGTGGAGGCCAGCAGCTGGGAGTGGCCGTCGGCGTGCTGGAGGCCCTCGCCGGTCAGGGTCGTACGGCCGGCGGTCGCGCCCAGGACGAAGCCGCGCGCCAGCTGGTCGGACATCTGCCAGAACTGGTCGCCGGTGCGCTGGAAACCGAACATCGAGTAGAAGACGTAGACCGGGATCAGCGGCTCGCCGTGGGTCGCGTAGGCCGAGCCGGCGGCGATCAGGGACGCCGTGCAGCCCGCCTCCGAGATGCCGTCGTGCAGCATCTGGCCGTTCGGCGACTCCTTGTAGGCGAGCAGCAGGTCACGGTCGACCGACTCGTACTGCTGGCCGAGCGGATTGTAGATCTTCGCGCTCGGGAAGAACGAGTCCATACCGAAGGTGCGGTACTCGTCCGGCGCGATCAGCACGAACCGCTTGCCGATCTCCTTGTCCCGCATGAGGTCCTTGAGCAGGCGTACGAAGGCCATCGTCGTGGCGATCGACTGCTGGCCCGAACCCTTCTTCACGGTCGCGTACGTCTTGTCCTCGGGCAGGGACAGCGGCTTGGACCGTACGACGCGCGTGGGGACGTAACCGCCGAGCGACCTGCGGCGGTCGTGCATGTACTGGATCTCCTCCGAGTCCCCGCCGGGGTGGTAGTACGGCGGCACGCCGGACTCCAGCTCCTTGTCGGAGATCGGCAGGTGGAGACGGTCGCGGAAGCGCTTGAGGTCGTCGACCGTCAGCTTCTTCATCTGGTGCGTGGCGTTGCGGCCCTCGAAGTTCGGGCCCAGCGTCCAGCCCTTGATCGTCTTGGCGAGGATCACCGTCGGCTGGCCCTTGTGCTCCACGGCCGCCTTGTACGCCGCGAAGATCTTCTTGTGGTCGTGACCGCCGCGCCCCAGGTGCAGGATCTGGTCGTCGGTCATGCCCTCGACCATCGCGCGGAGGCGGTGGTCGTCACCGAAGAAGTGATCGCGGATGTACGCGCCGGTCTCCGTGGCGTACGTCTGGAACTGTCCGTCCGGCGTGGTGTTCATCTTGTTGACCAGTACGCCGTCGCGGTCCTGGGCGAGCAGCGGGTCCCAGGTGCGGTCCCAGACCAGCTTGATCACGTTCCAGCCGGCACCGCGGAAGATCGACTCCAGCTCCTGGATGATCTTGCCGTTGCCGCGCACCGGCCCGTCGAGGCGCTGGAGGTTGCAGTTGACCACGAACGTGAGGTTGTCCAGACCCTCGCGGGCGGCGATGGACAGCTGGCCCAGCGACTCCGGCTCGTCCATCTCGCCGTCGCCGAGGAACGCCCACACGTGCGACTTCGAGGTGTCGGCGATCCCGCGCGCGTGCATGTAGCGGTTCATCCGCGCCTGGTAGATCGCGCCGATCGGGCCGAGGCCCATCGACACCGTCGGGAACTCCCAGAAGTCCGGCATGAGGCGGGGGTGCGGGTACGACGACAGGCCGTACGGCGCCTTGGACTTCTCCTGGCGGAAGCCGTCCAGGTGCGGCTCGCTGAGCCGGTCCAGCAGGAAGGCGCGGGCGTAGATGCCCGGCGAGGCGTGCCCCTGGAAGAAGACCTGGTCGCCGCCGTCGCCCTCGTCCTTGCCGCGGAAGAAGTGGTTGAAGCCGACGTCGTAGAGCGAGGCGGAGGACGCGAACGTGGCGATGTGGCCGCCGACGCCGATGCCGGGGCGCTGGGCGCGCGAGACCATCACGGCCGCGTTCCAGCGGGTCGCGTTGAGGATCTTCCGCTCGATCTCCTCGTTGCCCGGGAAGAACGGCTCGCTCTTGGTGGGGATGGTGTTGACGTAGTCCGTGCTGCGCATCTCCGGCACGGCCACGCGCTTCTCGCGGGCCCGCTCGATCAGTCGCAGCATCAGGTAGCGGGCGCGCTCGCGGCCGCGCTCGTCGACGGCGGCGTCGAGGGAGTCGAGCCACTCCTGTGTCTCTTCGGGATCGAAGTCAGGAACCTGACTCGGAAGGCCGCCAATGATGATCGGGTTGCGATCGGATGCGGAAGCCACGCTGTTCCTTACCTGTCAGAGGGCCTGCGAGGGCCGCTGTTTCGCTGTGGTCGCTGGGCGTGTCGCTTTGGCCGCGCCGCTCCCCATGGTCCACCTCGGGGCCGTAAACGTCATCTCTACCCAGCGGTAACCCGGGCGTGGGACCGACTCCGTGACGTATGGGGTGAATACCTTCGAGTCTCGTACCCATAGACGATTCCCAAACGCCCAAACAGGGCAGAAAGGTGTGGTGTGCGTCACCTAGGTCCATGATGGTGTGCCTGGAGTTGCGGTGACACCGCCAGGATCGTCACCGTTTCGGCGGTCTCAACGGCCGGGTACTTGCGCGATCCGTCCCGCCCGTGTGGACTACGGCCAATGCTTCGCGCACGCGCGTGGCTGAGATATTTCCCAAGACATGATCAGGAGGCACCCCGTGAGCGCGACCGCGGACCACGCGGAGGAGCGGACGAACCCTGCCGCCAGGCTGGGGTTCCAGCCCGGGCAGGTGGTCCAGGAGATCGGCTACGACGACGACGTGGACCAGGAACTCCGCGAGGCCATTGAGGGCATCGTCGAGGGCGACCTGGTGGACGAGGACTACGACGACGTGGCCGACGCCGTTGTGCTGTGGTTCCGTGACGACGACGGCGACCTGACGGATGCGCTGGTCGATGCCACCACGTACATCGAAGAGGGCGGGGCGATCCTGCTCCTCACGCCGAAGACGGGCCGTTCGGGCTATGTGGAGCCGAGCGACATCTCGGAAGCCGCCACCACGGCGGGCCTGACGGCGTCGAAGAGCGTCAGCGTCGGCAAGGACTGGAGCGGCAGCCGGCTGGCGACGCCCAAAGCGGCCAAGTCCAAGCGTTAGCCGTACGGCGCTTTCACGCGCCGGTCGTACGGAAGGGGCGGGCCGGCATCGTCGGCCCGCCCACCGGTCTGCGCCGGTCCCTGCGTAGGGTGGGGCCCATTCGAGAAGCCCCATGAAGGGACACCCACAACGATGGCGATCCAGGTCGGCGAGAAGGCCCCCGACTTCGAGCTCAAGGACAACCACGGCGCGAGCGTGAAGCTGTCCGACTTCCGCGGTCGGAAGAACGTGGTGCTGCTCTTCTATCCCTTCGCCTTCACCGGCGTGTGCACGGGCGAGCTGTGCGAGCTGCGGGACAACCTGCCGCAGTTCTCCGACCGCGACACCCAGCTGCTCGCCGTCTCCAACGACTCCATCCACACGCTGCGCGTCTTCGCCGAGCAGGAGGGCCTGGAGTACCCGCTGCTGTCGGACTTCTGGCCGCACGGCAACGTCTCACGCGCCTACGGCGTCTTCGACGAGGACAAGGGCTGCGCCGTGCGCGGCACCTTCGTCATCGACAAGGAGGGCGTCGTGCGCTGGACCGTCGTCAACGGCCTGCCGGACGCGCGCGACCTGAACGACTACGTGAAGGCGCTCGACACCCTGTGACGCCGGTCGGGCGTCATGCGCTCGACACCCGCTGATTTGTCGGCTCCAGGGCCTGCGAGGGACGGGAACCCGTCACTAGGATCGACTCGTTGATCCGACATCCGAGCAACACGGGGCATCCCGCCCCTGAACACCTATGGAGGACTCGTGGGAGTCAGCCTCAGCAAGGGCGGCAACGTATCGCTGACCAAGGAGGCCCCGGGCCTGACCGCGGTCATCGTGGGTCTGGGGTGGGACATCCGCACCACGACCGGCACCGACTTCGACCTGGACGCCAGCGCGCTGCTGCTGAACTCTTCCGGCAAGGTCGCCAGTGACGCGCACTTCATCTTCTTCAACAACCTCAAGAGCCCCGACGGCTCGGTCGAGCACACCGGTGACAACCTCACCGGCGAGGGCGAGGGCGACGACGAGCAGATCAAGATCGACCTCGCCGGTGTCCCGGCCGACGTCGAGAAGATCGTCTTCCCGGTCTCGATCTACGACGCCGAGACCCGCCAGCAGTCCTTCGGCCAGGTGCGCAACGCGTTCATCCGCGTCGTGAACCAGGCCGGCGGCACGGAGATCGCCCGCTACGACCTGAGCGAGGACGCCTCCACCGAGACCGCCATGGTCTTCGGTGAGCTCTACCGGCACGGCGCGGAGTGGAAGTTCCGCGCCATCGGCCAGGGCTACGCCTCGGGCCTGCGCGGCATCGCGCAGGACTTCGGCGTGAACGTCTGAGCCACTCAAAGGTCCCTCTGTCCGGCGCCGCACGGTTTACGTGCGGCGCCGGACGTGCAGGACCCACCTGAGAAACACCACCCGGGGAGGGAATCATGGGCGTCACGCTCGCCAAGGGAGGCAACGTCTCCCTGTCCAAGGCCGCACCGAACCTCACTCAGGTGATGATCGGGCTCGGCTGGGACGCACGCTCGACCACCGGAGCCCCGTTCGACCTCGACGCCAGCGCGCTGATGTGCAGCGGCGGGCGCGTGCTCGGGGACGAGTGGTTCGTGTTCTACAACCAGCTCAAGAGCCCGGACGGTTCCGTGGAGCACACCGGTGACAACCTCACCGGCGAGGGCGACGGCGACGACGAGTCGCTCCTGATCGACCTCTCCAAGGTGCCGCCCCAGTGCGACAAGATCGTCTTTCCCGTCTCCATCCACATGGCCGACGAACGAGGCCAGACCTTCGGCCAGGTCAGCAATGCCTTCATCCGCGTGGTGAACCAGGCGGACGGCCAGGAACTCGCCCGCTACGACCTCAGCGAGGACGCCTCGACGGAGACCGCGATGATCTTCGGCGAGGTCTATCGCCACCAGAGCGAATGGAAGTTCAGGGCCGTCGGACAGGGGTACGCGTCGGGGCTGCGAGGCATCGCACTGGACTTCGGGGTCAGCGTCTCGTAACGCGATATGAGCAAAACCCGGGGCCCGGTGGGGTGCGAAGGGGGGCCGACTAGACTTCGGCTTCAAAAGTTCGTAAAGCCGGGTACGGCACGGGAGAGACCCGTACACACACGATTGGGTAGCCAGTGCTTCTGAAAACCTTCGGGTGGTCGTTCGCGGTCACCGCGCTCGGCCTGGTCGCAGCGGTCCTCTACGGAGGGTGGGCCGCCCTCGGGCTCGTAGCGATCCTGTCCGTCCTCGAGATCTCGCTGTCCTTCGACAACGCGGTGGTCAACGCCGGAATCCTGAAGAAGATGAGTGCCTTCTGGCAGAAAATCTTCCTCACGATCGGCATCCTGATCGCCGTGTTCGGCATGCGGCTGGTCTTCCCCGTCGTGATCGTCGCTCTCAGCGCACAGCTCGGGCCGATCGAGGCCGTCGACCTCGCGCTCACCGACAAGGACCGTTACCAGGAGCTCGTCACCGACGCGCACCCGGCGATCGCCGCGTTCGGTGGCATGTTCCTGTTGATGATCTTCCTTGACTTCATCTTCGAGGACCGGGACATCAAGTGGCTCGGCTGGCTGGAGCGCCCGCTGGCCAAGCTCGGCAAGGTCGACATGCTGTCGGTCTGCATCGCGCTGATCATCCTGCTGATCTCGGCGATCACCTTCGCGACCCACGCCCACCAGCACGGCGGCACGCACGTCGACAAGGCGGAGACGGTTCTGCTCTCCGGTATCGGCGGCCTGATCACCTACATGATCGTCGGCGGTCTCTCCGGCTACTTCGAGGACAAGCTCGAAGAGGAGGAGGAACGCGAAAACGAGCAGGAGGAAGAGGCAGCCCGCGCCGGCAAACCGCGCTCCGCGGTCGTCGTGGCCGGCAAGGCCGCGTTCTTCATGTTCCTCTACCTCGAGGTCCTGGACGCGTCCTTCTCCTTCGACGGTGTGATCGGCGCCTTCGCCATCACCAACGACATCGTCCTGATGGCCCTCGGCCTCGGCATCGGCGCCATGTACGTCCGGTCGCTCACGGTCTACCTGGTCCGCGAGGGCACCCTCGACGACTACGTCTACCTGGAGCACGGCGCGCACTACGCGATCGGCGCGCTCGCCATGATCCTGCTCGTCACCATCCGGTACGAGATCAACGAGTTCATCACCGGCTCGGTCGGCGTCATCCTGATCGCCTGGTCCTTCTGGTCCTCCGTCCGCCGCAACCGCGCCCTGGCAGCGGCAGAGGGGAAAGCGGCGGGCTCGGACGACAAGACCGAGGTCTCGTCCGGGGTGTGACACCCCTCCGGGTGAGGAACGCTCTGTGCGGGGCGGCCACCGAGGCGAGTCCTCGGCGGCCGCCCCGTCGGTCGTCAAGGGCCGTGGGTACGGCGAGGACCCGCGGTCTCCAAGTCAACGTGGGGGCGGAATGGGCCTGTTCGACGGACTCCGGCGTGGGCGCGATGTGCAGTTCGACTCGGGCCACGCGGCAACCAACGCGATCGAACTGACCAAGCGGCACGCGCAGATATCACTCACCAAACAGGGCGCGGCCACCGGCCATCTCCGGGTCAACCTGAGCTGGCGGATGCGCACCTCCGACATCGGCGGCCCGCAGCGCGAGAGTCTGCTGCGGCACCCCTTCAGGGCCCTCAAACCGCCGGAGGTCATCGGCCACAGCCAGAGCGTGGTCAACGTCGACCTCGACCTGGGCTGCCTGTACGAACTCCAGGACGGCAGCAAGGGCGTCGTCCAGCCCCTCGGCGGCTACTTCGGCGACGTCAACGCCCCGCCGTACGTAAAACTCAGCGGCGACGACCGCTTCGGCTCCGCGTCCGGCGAGACGATGTACATCAACCTCGACCACCGCGACAACATCAAGCGGCTCCTGGTCTTCGTCTACATCTACGACGCGACACCCGCCTTCGACCGCGCCCACGCCATCGTCACCCTCTACCCGAGCAACGGTCCCCGCATCGAGATCCACCTCGACGAACGCCAGCCCCAGGCCCGCTCCTGCGCCGTCGTCATGATCGAAAAGGTCAAGGACGAGATCATCGTGCGCCGCGAGGCGAAGTTCGTCTACGGATTCCAGGCCGAGCTGGACCGGTTGTACGGGTGGGGGCTCCAGTGGGGCCGGGGCTACAAGACGAAGGTCGAGCGCTGAGGGCCGGGCTGCGGGCCGGGCCCTTGCGGGTGCCGGCCCTGGTTCCGCCTAGCGCCCGATGAACTGCGGGCCCTGCGGGGGCAGGCGGAAGTCCGGGTCGAGGGCCGCGGCGGCGACCGGCTGCGGGTAGCCGTAGCCGGACTGCGCCCCCGTGACGCCCGCCGTCGCCGGCGCCTGGGGGTAGCCGTACGCGGGCTGGCTGGTGGGATGCGGGTAGCCGTACGCCGGCTGGGTCGCCGGGGGCTGCTGGGTCGGGTAGCCGTACGCGGGCTGCGGGGGCACCACGGTCGGCTGCTCCGGCGGCAGCGGCCGGGACACCTCGGGGGAGGCCGGGGCCGGGGGCTGCTGGATGGGGGCGGAGGTCGTGGGCTGTGCCGGGTCGGTGGTCGCGGGCTGTGCGGAGCCGGTGGTCGCGGGCTGGGCCGCGCCGGCGGTGGTCGGTTGCCCGGCCGTCTCCTCGATCGCCTCCGACTCGTCCACCGAGATGCCGTAGTCGGTCGCGAGCCCCTGAAGCCCGTTCGAATAGCCCTCGCCCAGCGCCCGGAACTTCCAGCCCTCCCCGCGCCGGTACAGCTCGCCGCAGATCAGCGCGGTCTCCTCACCCGTCTCCGGCTTGACGTCGAAGTACGCCAGCGCTTCCGCGCCGGTGCCCGCCGCGTCGTACAGCAGAATGCGCAGGGCCTGTACGCGGTCGAACGTGACGCCGTCCGCCGAAGCGACCAGCAGAATCCGGCTGACTCCCGACTCGACACCGGCGAGATCGGTCTGGATCGTGTCGGTCAGGCCCTCGGCGACCCGCTTCTTGCCGAGCCGCCACACCTTCCCGGAAGGATGCCGGGGCTGGTTGTAGAAGACGAAGTCCTCGTCGGAGCGCACGCGACCGTCGGGGCCGAGGAGCAGCGCGGATGCGTCGACGTCCGGAACCCCCTGCCCGGATGTCCAGCGCAGCACGGCGCGCACCGTGGTGACTTCCAGCGGGACGTTCGACCCCTTCAGCATCGCGTGCGTCATGCGGTCATCCTGCCTTCTCGGTCCTGCTCACGACAACGCGGGGCCCGCGGTGCCACGAGGGGCGCCGACGGCCCTCGCGGACTACCGTCGTCATGACCGGGTCCGGCTGTGTTTGCCCGCGTTACCTGAAATTCATGCCTGACGGGAACCTCTGCTAGGACTTCTACGTACTATTACCGGCCAGCTTTCGACGATTCGCAGGTCGCACAACCACACGGGGGAGTTCCATGCGTCATTTCGGGCACGTCGCCCCTGAGGTGCGGAAGCGTCTCTTCTATCGCGAGCCGTGCACGTTCACCGCGGATTCGCCGGGCCGGCTGCTCTCGGCCGCCCTCGGTGCCACGCTCTACAGCCCGGCCACCCGGGAACGCCTCGCCGACGACATCCTCAAGCAGGCCGGTCGCGGCGTGGTCTCCATGGTCCTGTGCCTGGAGGACTCGATCGACGACGCGGACGTAGGCCCGGGCGAGGAGAACCTCGTCCGCCAGCTCACGGCCCTCGCCGACCGCCCGGGCGCGGACCTGCCGCTGCTCTTCATCCGGGTCCGCGTCCCCGAGCAGATCCCCGACCTGGTACGACGCCTCGGGTCCGCCGCCCGGCTGCTGTCCGGATTCGTACTGCCCAAGTTCACCGAGGAACGCGGCATCCCCTTCCTGGAGGCGCTGGCGAGGGCCGAGGCCGAAAGCGGCCGCCGCCTTTTCGCCATGCCGGTGCTGGAGTCGCCGGAGCTGCTCTACCGCGAGTCGCGCGTGTCGACCCTGGAGGGCATCTCCCGGGCGGTCGACAAGTACCGCGACCGCGTGCTCGCCCTGCGCCTCGGCGTGACGGACTTCTGCTCCTCGTACGGGCTGCGCAGAGGCCCCGACATGACGGCCTACGACGTACAGATCGTCGCCTCCGTGATCGCCGACGTGGTGAACATGCTGGGCCGCGCCGACGGGACCGGCTTCACCGTGACCGGGCCGGTGTGGGAGTACTTCCGGGTCCAGGAGCGCATGTTCAAGCCGTTGCTGCGGCAGAGCCCCTTCCTTGAGGTGCAGGCCGCGGAACTGCGCGAGAAGCTGATTGAGCACGCCATGGACGGCCTGCTCAGGGAGATCTCCCTGGACCACGCCAACGGACTGCTGGGCAAGACCTGCATCCACCCCTCGCACGTGCTGCCCGTGCACGCCCTGTCGGTCGTCAGCCACGAGGAGTTCTCGGACGCCCAGGACATCCTGCGCCCCGAGCGCGGCGGCGGGGGTGTGCTGAGGTCGGCGTACACGAACAAGATGAACGAGGTGAAGCCGCATCGGGCCTGGGCCGAGCGGACGCTGCTGCGTGCCGAGGTTTTCGGCGTGGCGAACGAGGACATCGGCTTCGTGGAACTGCTCGCGGCCGGCTTGCGCGACTGAACGCACGGCATCCGAGGAACGCAGGCTCGCCGGAGAGAACGGCGACTTCGACGCAGGGAATTCATGGAGAAGGCAGTGAACGAGCGGGTGCACCACCAGGTGCGCGACGGGGTGCGGGCCGGGACGGTCGGCGGTGCCGACGGCGTCTGGTCGGGCAGCTGGGTCGCCGAGCGGCTCGGCGTCGAGCTCGTCGGCGACGACGGGCTGACCGACTTGCTGGGACTGGCCCTGCGCCGCAACCCCAAGCGGGCACACCTGCTGGTGTCCAACGTGCTCGGCAAGCACGTCCCGCAGTCGCCGTCCGCGGTCTACGGCTACGGCTTCGAGCTGGGCCGCCGCGTGCGTGAACTGCTGGGCGCCGACGAGGCGCGCCGCGCGGTCGTCCTCGGCTACGCGGAGACCGCGACCGGCCTCGGCCACTCCGTCGCCGACGGCCTGGGCCTCGCCCCCTACCTGCACTCCACCCGCCGCCCCGTCGCCGGTCTCGTCCCGGCCGGCGGCTTCGAGGAATCCCACTCGCACGCGACCTCGCATCTGCTGCTGCCGGAGGATCCCGCGCTGCTCACCGGCGACGGGCCGCTGGTCCTGGTCGACGACGAGTTCTCCACGGGGAACACGGTGCTGAACACCATCCGCGATCTTCATGAGCGGTACCCGCGGCGGCGGTATGTCGTGGTGGCGCTGGTGGACATGCGGTCGGTGGCCGACGCGAGCCGCCTCGCGGAATTCGCCCGGGAGATCGGCGCCCGGGTCGACCTGGTGGCGGCGGCCTCGGGGACCGTGCGGCTGCCCGAGGGGGTGCTGGAGAAGGGGCAGGAGTTGGTGGCGCGGTACGAGTCCGAGAGTGCCGCGGAGGGTCGTACGTCGGCTGCCGAGCCCCTAGAGGCTCGGGGAACCGCGCGAACAGCCCTCACCGGCCTGCACCCGGAAGGCGAGCGCACCGACCCCCACGTCACCCGCATAGACCTGCGCTGGCCCGAGGGTCTGCCCGACGGGGGCCGGCACGGTTTCACCCCCGCGCACCGGGAGCGCCTGGAGGCCGCCCTGCCCGCCATGGCCGCCCGGCTCGCCGAGGCACTGCCCGCCGATGCCCGCCGCGTGCTCGTCCTCGGCTTCGAGGAGCTGATGTACGCCCCGCTGAGGCTGGCCCGGGAGCTGGAACAGGCGGTCCGCGCCGACGTGCGCTACTCCACCACCACCCGCTCGCCCGTCCTCGCCGTCGACGACCCCGGTTACGCGATACGCACCCGCCTGGTCTTCCCCGCCCACGACGACCCCGCCGACGGCCCGGGCCAGCGGTATGCCTACAACGTCGCGGGTGCCGGCTTCGACGCGGTGATCGCCGTCGTCGACTCGGCTGCGGACACGCCCTCGCTGCACGCGCCCGACGGCCTGCTGGCCCGGCTCGCCGCGCACACGCCGCTGGTTCTCCTCGCCGTCGTGCCGTCGTACGCCCCCGAGACCGCGCCCGTCCGCGAGACCCCGCAGCCTTCCGAAAGGCCCTCCATGCTGCCCGAGCCCCTCCGTGGCCCCGCCTTCTCCTCGTACGCGCCCGAGGAGGTCGGCTGGCTGCTCCAGGACCTCTCGGACGTGACGCTGGAGGCGCCGACCGAGGAGCGCGAGGAGGCGATCCAGAGCGGCGGCGCGCACTACGCGGAGTCGCTGCCCGTGGAATACCAGCCGAGCGAGCAGTACCAGAAGCTGTTCCACACCGCGCTGGAGGAGTCGGCGGCCCGTATCGCCCAGGCGGTGGGCGTGGTCACCGAGACGGTCCTGGCGGAGCGGGGCCCCCGCCCCGTCCTGGTCTCCCTGGCCCGTGCGGGGACCCCCGTCGGCATCCTGATGCGCCGCTGGGCCCAGCACCGGCACGGCCTCGACCTGCCGCACTACGCCGTGTCGATCGTCCGTGGCCGCGGCATCGACGCCAACGCCCTGCGCTGGCTCGCCCGGCACCACGACCCCCGGGACGTCGTCTTCGTCGACGGCTGGACCGGCAAGGGCGCCATCACCCGCGAACTCGCCCAGGCCCTGAAGGAGTTCGAGAAGTCCGACGGCATCACCGGCTTCAGCCCCGAGATCGCGGTCCTGGCCGACCCGGGCTCCTGCGTACGGACCTACGGCACCCGCGAGGACTTCCTCATCCCCTCCGCCTGCCTCAACTCGACCGTGTCCGGCCTGATCTCGCGGACCGTCCTGCGGGCGGACCTGGTCGGACCGCACGACTTCCACGGCGCGAAGTTCTACCGCGAACTCGCAGGCACCGACGTCTCGGTGACCTTCCTGGACGCCGTGTCCGCCCGCTTCCCCGAGGTCGCTGACGCGGCCTGTGCCCAGGCCAAGGAACTGCTCGCCGCCGACCGCTCGCCCAGCTGGGAGGGCTGGGCCGCCGTCGAGCGCATCAGTGAGGAGTACGGCATCCACGACGTGAACCTCGTCAAGCCCGGCGTCGGCGAGACCACCCGGGTGATGCTGCGCCGCGTGCCCTGGAAGGTCCTGGCACGCGCCGGGGCGGGCAGCGACCTCGACCACGTACGCCTGCTGGCCGAGCAACGCGGCGTACCCGTCGAGGAGGTCGACGGACTGCCCTACACCTGCGTCGGCCTGATCCACCCCAAGTACACCCGGGGCGCGACCGGCGCCGACGGCAAGGCGGTGACGGTCTGATGCCCGCACTCGTCGCGAGCGACCTCGATCGCACCCTGATCTACTCCTCTGCCGCCCTGGCGCTGACCATGCCGGACGCACGGGCGCCCCGGCTGCTGTGCGTGGAGGTGCACGAGAGCAAGCCGCTGTCGTACATGACGGAGACGGCGGCCCAGCTCCTCACCGACCTGGGCGACGCGGCCGTGTTCGTGCCGACGACGACCCGCACGCGCAAGCAGTACCAGCGCATCAACCTGCCGGGCCCGGAGCCCACATACGCGATCTGCGCGAACGGCGGACACATCCTGGTGGACGGCGTGTCCGACCCCGACTGGCACGCGCAGGTCACCGCGCGGCTGGCCGACCAGTGCGCGCCCCTGGCCGAGGTGCAGGAGCACCTGCTGAGGGCCGCCGACCCGGTCTGGGTGCGCAAGCACCGCGTCGCCGACGACCTCTTCGCCTACCTCGTCGTCGAGCGTGAACTGCTGAACGAGGACTGGGTGAAGGAACTGGCGGTCTGGGCGGAGAACCGCGGCTGGACCGTGTCCCTCCAGGGCCGCAAGATCTACGCCGTGCCCAAGCCGCTCACCAAGAGCGCGGCGATGCGCGAGGTCGCCCGCCGGACCGGGGCCGATCTCACCCTCGCCGCCGGTGACTCCCTGCTCGACGCCGACCTGCTCCTCGCGGCCGACCAGGGCTGGCGCCCCGGCCACGGCGAGCTGGCCGACACCGGCTGGACGGCCCCCGCGCTCAGGGCGCTTCCCGAGCGGGGCGTCCTTGCGGGGGAGCGGATCCTGCGGGAGCTCCTCGCTGCCGCTGGGCCTGGCCGGTTCGCCTAGGAGCTCGGGGGGTGCGGTGATCGCGCGGGTGCGGCTTCGCCGTGGCTGGTCGCGCCCCGCGGCGGAGCCGCAGATCGACACAGCCCCGCGCCCCTTTCGGGGCGCCCCAGCAACCGCACCCCGACAAGTGCCAGCGCTGCCAGCCCGGCTAGAACAAGGACCACCTTCGAATACGTCGAGACGACGGTCGTCACCTGGTGCCAGTTCGCGCCGAGGAAGTAGCCCGCGAGGACGAACGCCGTGTTCCAGATCGCGCTGCCCAGCGTGGTCAGCCCGAGGAACACCGGCAGGCGCATGCGCTCGACGCCCGCCGGCACGGAGATCAGGCTGCGGAAGATCGGGATCATCCGGCCGAAGAACACCGCCTTGGTGCCGTGCCGCAGGAACCACGCCTCCGTCCGCTCGATGTCGGAGACCTTCACCAACGGCAGCCGGGCCGCCACCGCCACCGTCCGGTCACGGCCGAGCAGCGCACCGACTCCGTACAACGCGAGCGCGCCCAGCACCGAGCCGGCCGTCGTCCACAGCAGGACGGCGAGCAGGCTCATCCGCCCGCTGCTCGCGGCGAACCCGGCGAGCGGCAGGATCACCTCGCTGGGCAGGGGCGGGAACAGGTTCTCCAGGGCGATGGCGAGACCGGCACCCGGCGCGCCCAGCGCGTCCATGAGGTCGTTGACCCACTGCGGTCCGGCGTCCGCGGTGATGGCTGTCATGCCGCCAGGCTAGGAAACCGAAGCTGAAGACCTCCTGAGGAGAGGCGTCAGCCGCAGCAGCCGCCACCGCAGCAGCCGCCGCCACTGCTTCCACCGCCCGCGCGGGGTGCCGGTGCCGGGGCGGAGGCCGAGCCGCCCACCGCGACGGTGGACAGGAGCTTCACCGTGTCGTCGTGACCCGAGGGGCATGCCGCGGGAGCGGAGGACTCCGCCATGGGACGGCTGAGTTCGAAGGTGTCGCCGCAGGTCCGGCAGCGGTACTCGTAGCGAGGCATGCGCACAGGTTAACCGGCGCGGTCAATGGCCGGCGGACCCGCGCTCCTCGCGGATCTGGGAGACCACGTGGGACACCGCCCGGCGTACCGTCTCCGTTTCCGTGAGGAAGTGCCAGTAGTCGGGGTGGCGGCCGTCGAGGGTGGCGATGGCGCGTTCCAGGCGGGACACCGCGTCGTCCAGAGGGCGGGCGTGGCGCGGGTCCGGGGTGTTGCGGCCGGCCATGGCGAGACGCTGGGCGTCGCGGATGGCGAAACGGGTGCGGTCGATCTCCTGCTGGGGGTCCTTCTGCACGGCGTTCAGGCGGTGCAGGCGGTCGCCGGCGGCCGAGACGGCCTCGTCGGTGGTGTTCAGGAGGGCTCGTACCGTCGACAGCAGGGCCGTGGCATCGGCCCAGCGCTGTTCCTCGCGGGCGGTGTGGGCCTCGGCCAGCTTCGTCTCGGCCTGGCGTACGTTCTCGGCGGCGACGCCGGGCACGCGTTGCAGGTCCTGCCAGCAGGCCATGGTGAAACGGCGGCGCAGTTCGCTCAGAATCGGCTCGACCTGCTCGGAGCGGGTGGTGAGGGCCTGGGCGCGGGTGCGCAGGGAGACGAGCCGGTGATCGATCTCGGCGGCGCGCTCCGGCAGCCGCTCGGCCTCCACGCGGACCGCTTCGGCCCCGCGCGTGACCCGCTCGGCCCGCTCCAGGGTCTGCGGCACGCCGTGCTGCCCGGCGCCCTGATTCAGCTTGGTGAGCTCGGGGGACAGGGCGGCGAGACGGGCGGCGAGGTCGTCGGCCTTCAGCCCTGTCGCCCGTACCGAGTCGAGGGCGTTGGAGGCGGCGAGCAGGGCCTGGCGGGCGCGTTCGACCGCGGGGGCGAGGCGGGCCAGCTGGGTCTCGGCCTTGCCGAGCAGCGGGCCCAGGCCGTCGGTGAAGCGGTCCAGCTCCTGCTTGACCCGGCCGAGTTCCTCCTTGGCGGCGGTCAGCTCGGCGCGGGCGCGGGAGGCAGCCGAGGCCTCCAGGTCGTCGCGGTCGAGGTCATGGGCGTCGACCGCGCTGATGTACTGGTGGCTGGCTTCGTCGATGCGCCGGCCGAGCGCGTCGAAGTCGGTGACGGCGCGCCGGGCGGCGGGGGAATCGTCGACCGCGGTGATCGTCTCGATCGAGATGCGCAGGTCGCGTTGCGCGGTGTCGAGCTCGTAGAAGGCGGCCGCGGCGGCGTCCTTCGCGGCCTGTGCCTCGGCCCGCTGGCTCTCGGCACGGCCGCCGAACCAGCGCCGGGTCCCCCCGCCCGCGAAGGCGGCGGGCAGCGACAGCGCGGCCAGCAGGGGCAGTCCCATCAGGGTGAGAGCGTCACGGAGCGGGCCGGGGGTACGAGGGAGGCGGCGGCGCGGGCGGTGAGCGCGCGGCACCGACGGCGAGTACGGCTGCGCTGGAGTCGCCGTCACATCCCTCTCCCGTGCTGTGGTCCACCCTGCCCGGTGTCATTCTCCCACCGGTTAAGGACGAACACACGGGCCGGTTAGTTCGCCGTTCGGACCGTCACTTTGCCGTCGCCGGTGTGGGCGGACACCACATGGGAGCTGCTCTCGTCGCGGGGGACAGACACATTCACGCCGCCGTCACCGGTGGCGGTGGTCACGCGGTAGGTGGCCTTGGGGAGTGCGATGGTCACGGAACCGTCGCCGCTGCGGGACTGCACGCGGTCCGGTACGGCGCCGAGCTCCAGACGGACCGAGCCGTCGCCGGTGCGGGTGCGGACGTCACGGGAGGAGACGTCCGCCCGGATGGATCCGTCACCGGTGCGCATCCGCAGCGGGCCGGTGGTGTCGGTGACGCGAATGGATCCGTCGCCGGTGCGCAGCTCCAGGGGGCCGGTGGTGTCGGTGACGCGGACCGATCCGGCGCCCGTGCGGATGCTCAGCGGGTCCCGGAAGCCGCGGGCGCGCACGCTGCCGTCGTCGTCCTGGACCTTCACGGTGACGCCCCGTGGTACCTCGATGCGGTGCTTGCCCGAGCAGTCGACGACGACGCCGGAGCACTTCAGCCGCAGCACCAGCCGGTCGTCCCGCATGGACCAGGTGGCCTTGGGATCCTTGCCGACGACGACCGACCCCTGGAACCACCGGGTGACTTCGATCCGGCCCGACGGGTTCGAGTCGGCGGCGACGATCTCGAGGGCCGAGTCGTCGGAGTCGACGGTGAGCGTGCGGCTCTGGAGGTCGAAGGACCGGCGATCAGGGTCCTTGTCGTCCCCGGCGGACGCGCCGCAGGCGCTGAGACCGGCGACCAGCACCACGACGGCACCGGCGACGGCGACCGCGCGGGCAGAGACTGTGCGGGTGGTGCCAGTGGTGCCAGTGGTGCGCGTGCTGCGGGCCATGACGATCTCCCCCTGGACGGACGACGAGCGCGCTCTCGGGCGCTCTACGACCGTATGGACCCAGGGCCCGCCGGGGGATCCGGGTCACTCCCGGATCGAAGGTGGGGTTAGCCCCCGGCCCGACCCACGGATACGGGTTTGCGGGACCGTGCCCCAGGCAATGTAGGCTGTCGACTCGTCCTGGGCGTATGGCCCGGGAGCCGGGTGCGTAGCTCAGGGGTAGAGCGCCTGCCTTACAAGCAGGATGTCGGCGGTTCGAAACCGTCCGCGCCCACGGTACTGAGTAGCAGGTCAGAGGCCCCCAGGGACTACCCTGGGGGCCTTTCCCGTGATCGAAGTCCACATAGAGTCCACAACCCCAAACGATCATGTTTCTCCATCACCGATCGGGCGACCTGATCGTCGGGGCGTGAGATCTACGCTTCCCAGAGACGACGAGGACGGCGCGGCTCCCCACCGCGCGCCTGACACAGGCTCGTCGTCACCTACGGGACCCGGCCCGGGGAGGATCGGCCCGCAGGCGGCGACTCCAGTCGAACGTGTCGGCGGGCTGTCGGCGCCTCCGCCGCCCGTGGCGACGCCGGCGATGACGAAGAGGGCGATGATGCCCGCACAGCCGAGGCCTGCGATCTTGCCGGCGCTGCGCTTCTTCGGCGGCTGGGGCGCCGGCGCCCCGTACCCCGGCTGCTGGGGCGGGTGGGGCTGGTTCGGCTGCTGCGGGTACTGCTGGCTCATGGGTTCCCCTCGAGATCATTCGCGGCGTGCGGACGTACGACCTGTGCAGGAGAAGTGCAGTTGTAGAAGCCCGAACGAGTTCACTCGATCGGGGCGCGGGTCGCCGCACGCCTGGCGGGGGCCCGCATACGCGTCCGGGGTACCGGATGGTCAGAAGCGCCCGGGCCCACATCGGGCCCTACGATGGGCGTCGTGAACAGCTCCCTACGGCGCACCCTGCGAGCAGCCGCCCCGCGGTGGCGTGTGCTGTGTGTGCTGGGGCTGTTCGTGGGGCTGCTCGGGATGCACGGGCTGGCGCCCGGGGGTGGTGTTCCGCAGCAGGAGCACATGCTCCAGGCGCGTACGCAGCAGACGCATGTCCAGGCCATGACGCATGTCCAGGCCATGGCGTGCGGGCACGGACAGGTCAGCCCGCACGGTTCCGAGGCGCAGGACGGGCACTGTGGTGGTGGGCATGCCCAGCATGCCGACGCGACCTGTGCCTCCGGCGCCGTCGGGGGCGGGCCGGTGTTGCCCTCGCTTGTCGCCGACCCGGTTTCCGGGTGTGGGCCGGAGGCCGTCGTACGGGCGTGCGGGGTTGTGGAACCGGACAGTGCGCGCGCCCCGCCCTCCCTCGCCGAACTCCAGCTTCTGCGGATTTAGACACCTCGCACGTGCCGTGTCGGCGTCAGCGCCGGTGCGGTGCGTCGCCGTGTCCGGAGTCCGTCAGTAACACAAGCAGCAGAAGCCGGAGTTCACCTATGAGCAGTGTTCGGACCCTCACCCGCCGGGTCGTCCTCGTCGCGGCGACCGTCGGCGCCGGAGCCGTTCTCGTCGCCTGTGGCGGGAACGGTGGTGACAGCAGCGGTAGTGGCAGCGGGCACGAGGCGCACGCCTCCGCCTCCCCGTCTGCCGGTGACGAAGCCGGTACCACCGCCGGTGCCCACAACGCCCAGGACGTCTCCTTCGCGCAGGGCATGATCCCGCACCACCAGCAGGCGCTGGAGATGGCGCGACTGGCCGACGGCCGGGCCGCCTCCGGTGCGGTCAAGGACCTCGCGGCGCGGATCGAGAAGGCGCAGGATCCGGAGATCAGGACCATGACCGGCTGGCTGAAGGCCTGGGGCGAGGACGTTCCCGAGGCCGGGGGCGGCATGGACCACTCGGCCTCGGGGCACTCCGGGATGCCCGGGATGATGGGCGACGAGGACATGGCCGGACTGGAGAAGTCCTCGGGCAAGGCCTTCGACACGAAGTTCCTGACCCTGATGGTGGAGCACCACGAGGGTGCGGTGGAGATGGCCACCACCGAGAAGAGCAAGGGCCGCTACGGCCCCGCCAAGGCCATGGCCGACGACATCGTCACCGCTCAGAACGCCGAGATCAGCGAGATGAACAAGCTCCTCGGGAAGAACGGCTGACGTTCAGTCGCTACGAGGCGCCGTCGGTCTCCTCCGGCGGGGCCTCGTGTGCGTGCTTCAGCTCCGAGCGGGCCACCACCCGCTCGGGGCCGGATAGTTCGGACCAGTAGCGGTGCGTGCTGACGAACACCGCGAGCTCGTGTTCACGCTGCCGGAGCTTCTCCACTTCGGCCTGTTCGTCGGCTGTCCAGCCGGGGGAGGCGGGGCGCTCCACCTTGCGCCAGCCGTTGTCGTCGCTGAAGCCGTCCAGTGGTTCCACCGACCAGGGGAGTCGCTTCAGCAGGGCCGACAGTTCGGCCCGGACCTGATGGAGTTCCTCCTGACCGGCGAGGAGGTCACTCGGAAAGTCATAGGTCGTTGCCACGGCCCAATGATACGCCTGTTCGAATTGAGCGGGCGAGTTCGTTCCCGTGGTTCATGCGAACGAGTGTTCCTGCTTCGTTCCCCGCAGATGGGCGCAGGGGTCAGACTGGGAGCATGTGCCGGAGTATCAAGACCCTTCGTCCGCCCGCGATGCCCGAAGAGGCCACGGAGGCGGACATTCGGGCTGCCGCGTTGCAGTACGTGCGGAAGGTTTCGGGCTTCCGCGCCCCCGCCGCTCACAACCAGGAGGTGTTCGAACGCGCCGTGGAGGCCGTCGCGCAGGCCACGGCCGAGTTGCTGGACGGGCTGGAGATCCGTGGCGCCGGGGCCCAGCGGGCAGTCGGCGCCGGCTGACGCTCAGGGCACCTCGGAACGCCTTGGCGCTACGACACCCCCGCCGCCCGCGGCTCCCTGCGCATCAGGTACGCCGCCCCCGCCCCGGCCCCGAACAGCGCCCCGACCGACACCGCCGTCCCCAGCCAGCTCGCGCCCAGCCAGTGGGCGCCGAAGTAGCCGAGGGCGACGCTGTACGTGGCCCAGGTGAGACCCGCCAGGGCCGACCAGGGGAGGAAGTCGCGGGCGCGGCGGTGGGCGGCGCCGGCGCCGAGGGAGACGACCGAGCGGCCGGCGGGCGCGAAGCGGGCGAGGACGACGAGGGCGCCGCCGCCCCGCGCGAGGGCCGCGCCGAGACGTTCCTGCGCGGTGGTCAGGCGCCGGGAGCGGGAGATCGCCCGGTCCAGACGGTCGCCGCCGCGCCAGGCGAGGCGCCAGGCGGCCAGGTCGCCCAGGACGGAGGCGGTGGCCGCGCAGAGGGTCAGCACCAGGATGTCGGGCACGTCGGCCGCCGAACCCGCGGCCGTCGCCGTCGCCGCCGTGATCACCAGGACGCCGCTGGGCAGCACCGGCAGGAACACGTCGAGCAGGACCGACAGGGCCACCACCGCGTAGATCCATGGGCTGCCGAACAGCGACCCCACATGCTCCAGCACCGCAACTCCCCGTTGGTCCCCCGTGGGCCAGACCGTGCCGCGGTGTCGCGGCGGAGCGGCAGGAGTGGCCGATGACAGCCGTACAGCGTACGCCTGGGGTGTGACGGGTGATTCACGGGGGGCTCGTATGTTCGGTACCGACTGTTCAACTCGTCCCGAGTCGTCACCCGCACCGAACGGCACCCGCCCCGCACTGCACAGGAGCGGCCCCCCCCATATACCGGAACGGCGCCCTCCCTCATGCGAGGGAAGGCGCCGCTCTGCGCAACGCTGTCCGGGCGGCGGCTCAGGCCGCCACCGGCGTCTGGTCGGTGGACTGCCGTCCCTGCGACGATGTGCGCTTGGCCAGCAGCCGGTCCACTCCGAACGCACCGGAACCCGTGAAGATCAGCAGGAACATGGACCAGCAGTACATGGCCGCGCCCTCGCCGCTGTTCTCGATCGGCCACAGTCCCTGCGGCTGGTGGACCTTGAAGTACGCGTACGCCATCGCTCCGGAGGATATGAACGCAGCGGCGCGGGTGCCCAGACCCAGCAGCACCAGGATGCCGCCGACGAGTTCGATGACGGCCGCGTACCAGTTCGGCCAGGCACCGGTCGCCGCCGTGCCGCCCTTGCCGTCCACGCCTCCGAGGACACCGAAGAGCGCGACGGCGCCGTGGCAGGCGAAGAGGAGGCCGATGACGATCCGGAACAGTCCGAGAGCGTACGGCTGCGCGCCATTGAGGCGTGCGGTCATGTGGGGGTCTCCTTCGGTCGGCCGGCCAGGGGAGGGCCGGTCGGGGGACAGAACCGATCAGTAACCCACGTTAGGTCTGCCTAATAGATGCTTGCAAGTTCAACATTTGGCCACCGATTTACCTCCGGCTGGGGCCCACTTTCAGCCGCAACCGCACGTAGAGCCGCTCTCGCCACCGCATCCGCGTCCGAAAACATGACCGAATCCACACCCGGGCGAGCCCCCGCGGCCGTCACCCAGTGCACGCCCTCCGTCGGCACCCCGAAAGCGAACCGCCTGGCGTGCGGCGATCCTTGACGGTCTATCAGATGATAAGGGCGTGGTGTCACATCCAACCCGCCTGTCTCATAACCGTCGACGGTGTGCGGACGGCACTGTCCGGTCCGCAGCAGCTCCGTGAGGAGTCCGTCGGTTGTTTTTCGCAGATCGGTTTCCGGCAGCCGGGCCTCTATGAGGGTTCTCACACGGACGACCGAACCCGGCACGTCGGGGGAGTGCGCCGCCCAGGCTCCGTCCACCTCCGTCACCTTCAGGCGCGGCCCGAGCACGCGCACCACCCCCGCCTCCACCAGGGCCGCCAGCTCCTCGACGCGGCGCCGGGGCGGGCCGATGGACAGGAAGGCGTTGAGCGGGGTGTACCAGCGGTCCAGGTGGTCCCGGCGGGAGGCGCCGGGGAGGCCGCCGTGGTCGACGACCAGCCGGAGCTCGTTGCGCAGGTCGCGCAGCACGTCCAGGGCTGCCTTCAGCGGGCCGCGCACATTGCCCAGGGCGGCCTGTGCGGCGTCCTCGCGCAGGTACGACAGCAGCCAGTCGCGCCACTCGCCGGGGTGCGCGAAGTCCCGTCCGGCATACGGCCGGGAGATCCGCTCCCAGCACCAGCGGTCGGCGTCCGCCACGCCGAACTCGCCCAGCAGTACCGCCTCTTCGGGATCCCCGTGCGGTACGGACAGGAAGTGATCGGTGAACTCCTGACAGCGTCGCGCGGAGGCTCCTGCCCGCCGGAGCAGCGCGGTGCAGTACACCGTCTCCACCTCCTTCGCGACCAACGGCCATATCTCCGCCAGGAAGTCGGGCGCCTCCCCGGAGTCGGCGCGCTTGCGGAAGCCCGCGATCACATCCGGTGTGAGGACCAGCGGGACGTGCCGCCCGTACGCCCCCTTCGCGTTGTCACCGCGGGCCTGGTACGGGATGCCGCGCCGGGAACCGGCGTACAGCCGCGGTTCGCGGCCGGAGGGGAGATAGCGCAGACCCTGGGCGTCCCGCACGAAACGGCCGCCGCGGCCGGTCGTCAACAGGGCCGTGTGGTCGAAGAAGTTGAGGCCGAGACCGCGCAGCAGTACGGGTTCGCCGGGCGGTACGGAGGACAGGTCGACGTCGGCCGGGTTGGCGGGCGGGACGTGGCGCAGGCCGTGGTGTGCGGCGTGGGCCGCGAGGCGCCGCTGGACCGGGTCCGCGGTCGTCGGCAGGTGCCCCTGGGCCAGGACCACGGCGGACAGGCCGGTCAGGGTGCGGCCGTCGTCGAGGGCGAGGGCCTGGTGGCCGCCGGGGGTGTCGTCGAGCCGTACCGCGCGTGCCCGGTGCGTCTCGACGCGGACGGCCGTCGGCGCGTCCCGTACGACCTGTGCGAACACGCACTCCAGGTAACGGCCGTAGTCGGCCCGGGTCGGGTACTCGTCCGGGCCGAGCGTGCCGCGCGCCCACTCGTACAGGCTCGGGCCCGGGCGGATCGGGCCCGAGCAGTCCACGGTGTCGTCGGTGAACAGGGTCACCTGGCAGGCCACGGTGTTCATCAGCAGCTCGGGCGACTGGTCGGTACGCCAGACGCGACCGGGACCCGGCGGATCCGGGTCGATCACGTGGACCGTCAGCCGGGCCCCGGGCGGGAGGAGCTCCGGGGCGGAGGCGCAGAGGCGTTCCAGGACGCTGGTGCCGCGCGGGCCGGCGCCGACCAGGGCGACGGAGAACGGTGCGGGTTCCTCGGTCGGTACGGATTCCTCGGTCGACGCAGACAAGGGTGGGACTCCCGGGCGTGTGGGGCGCGTGCGGTGGTCCGTCGGTGGGGAAGCGGACGGTCCGCCTCATCATGCCGTCGCCGGGAGGGGGAACCGAGGTCCCTGGCCAAGGATTGAGGCCCGCTGTGGGATGCGTCACGAGCATCACGGGTCACAGCGGCAACAAACGGGCGGAACGGTTCTGTTATGGGGCGAGCTCGGAGTCCAGGAGCGTCGTCAGGCTTGGGCCCTTTCCTTCCCGCGCCCGTGCCTGCTCCAGTCGCAGCCGTGCCGAACGGCCGCGCAGGGTCAGAGTCATCAGCTGGTTGCCGAACCAGGGGCCGCCCGTCTTGCGCCAGCCGACCGGCGGCCGGGGGAGGCGTCCGTGCCGGGCCAGGCAGCGGCCGAACGCGCGCGCCACCCCGCTCCAGCCGACGCGGAAGGCCATCCGGATCGACATGGGGACGGAGTTGTGGACGGGCGAGCAGACGAGCTGCACCACCCGGGCGTCGGGCCCCGGGCCGGGCCACGAGGGCTCGGCGATGTAGGCGTGGTGCACGTCACCGGACAGCACGCACACCGTCGCCGGGGCGTCCCGCCCCGAGCCGGCCTCGGCGATCAGCTCCGCCAGCCCGGCGAAGGACTCCGGGAACGCCGACCAGTGCTCCAGGTCGGCGGCCCGCCGCACCTTCTCCCCGACCCGCGCCCAGCGTTCGCCGCGTTCGCCCCGGCACAGCGCCGCGTTCCAGCCCTCGGCGTCGTGCACCAGATGCGGCAGCAGCCACGGCAGCGAGGTGCCGAAGAGGAGGTGGTCGTACGCCCCGGGGCCGTCCAGCACCTGCTCGCGCAGCCAGGCGTCCTCGCCCGGGACGAGCATCGCGCGGCTGCCCTCGTCGAGGACGCGGGCAGCCCGGCTGTCCACCATCAGCAGGCGCACGCGCCCGAAGTCGCGCCGGTAGCTCCAGCGGGCCGTGGCCGGGTCGGCGTCGGCCCGGGCGGCGAAGGTGCGCAGTACGTCGGTGCCGTCGTGGACCTTGCGGACGCCCTCGTACACCGGGTCGGCCGCCAGCTCCTCCAGTGAGAGGTTCCCCAGGTGCTGGTGGACCCAGTACGACATCAGGCCGCTCAGCAGCCGCTCCCGCCACCAGTCGGTGGCCCGCATGTCGGCGAGCCAGGCGGCGGAGGTGTTCCAGTCGTCGATGACGTCGTGATCGTCGAAGATCATGAAACTGGGCACCGTGGACAGCAGCCAGCGGATGCGGGGGTCGAGCCACGACTCGTAGTAGAGGTGCGTGTATTCCTCGTAGTCCGCGACCCCGCTGCCCGGCGGGTCGCTCAGGTCCCGGCGGGCCGACAGCCAGCGCTGGGTGCTGTCGGAGGTCTCGTCGGCGTACACCTGGTCGCCGAGCAGGAGCAGGACGTCGGGCCGCTCGCCCTCCGGGTCGGCCACGAGCCGGGTGGCCAGCGCGTCCAGGGCATCCGGGCCCACGGGGTCGTGCCCGCCGGCCGGAGGGGCGGCCCAGCGGCAGGAGCCGAAGGCGACGCGGAGGCCGCCCTCGTCGCCCGGTGCGTGGATCGCCGAGGGCGGGAAGGGGGAGTCGGGAAGCGGCCACACGGGTGTGTCGTCGAGGAGGACCTCGTACGTCGTGGACGTACCGGCCGTGAGGCCGGTCACCGGGATCAGCGCGTAGTGGTGGCCCGCGACCTGGAAGGTCGGAGCCGTGCCGCCGGCGCCGTCGGCGCAGCGCACCGCGGCCGTGCACGGACGGCTCGTCTCGACCCATACGGTCGCGGACGAGCCGTCGGTGTACCTCAGCAGCGGTCCGAGCCGCAGTCCGGCCATCGTGAACCCCTCTCCGTCGCCCCGTACGGTACGGAACGACGGAGGTCAGCGGGGAGGCCCCGACACAAAATCGCGCGTGTCAGCAGTTCGCGAGGTGGTTCTGGAGCGCGGACTTCTCGGCGGAGTCGACCGAGAGGCCGTAGTAGTACTTCACCTGGACCCAGGCGCGGACGTAGGTGCAGCGGTACGCCGTCCGGGAGGGCATCCAGGTGGCCGGGTCCTGGTCGCCCTTGGCCTGGTTGACGTTGTCGGTGACCGCGATGAGCTGCGGGCGGGTCAGGTCGTTGGCGAAGGACTGGCGGCGGGAGGTCGTCCAGGAGTCGGCGCCGGAGTCCCAGGCCTCGGCCAGCGGGACCAGGTGGTCGATGTCGACGTCGGAGGCGGCGGACCAGGTCGCGCCGTCGTAGGGGGAGTACCAGCTGCCGCTGGTGGCGGCGCAGGAGGAGTCCTGCTGGACGTTCGAGCCGTCACGCTTGAGGACGACCTCGCGGGTGTTGCAGGAGCCGGACTGGGTGATCCAGTGCGGGAAGAGGTCGCGGTTGTAGCCGGTGCGGTCCTCGGTGGCCACCGTGAGCGAGGCGAGGTAGGAGCGGGCGGTGGCCCCGCTGACGGGGGTGGGCAGGGCGGCGGAGGCGGCCGGGCCGTTGAGAAGGCCGGCCGAGGCTATGAGACCGGTGAGGCCCGCGAGTATGCTGAGCCGTCGACGCGCGTAGAACTTCGGCATGCGAACTCCCTTGTGGGGTGGGGGCGTTGGGCTGCGAGCGAGGGAATGCTCGTCGCGTCCTGTTGCGGGGAGGTGTGCGCCCGGTGAGAAGTTAGTGACGCGGTCATGACATGACAAGGTTCGAGGCGGAACTTTTCGCTCCAGGGGTGTCGCGTACCATGGACGGCGCAGAAGGGGAGTAGCTCTTCGCCGGACCGTCGACATACTGCTCAGCTCGTCTGAGCCGGCGCCCGGAGGCAGGTCCTACTGGTCCGTCCAGAGACCCGCCAGCGAGACCTTCGGCAAGCAGTGCACGCCCGTGCCCCACGGCACGGGTGCCGAGTGTGCTGCCGTGCCGAGGTGTCATGCGCGAAGGTCCAGCACTCTCGGTGGGGCAGCCCCGACCGATTGAGGAACCCTTGATCAGCCTGACCGTGACGGCCGTCGTCTTCGGCGTCGTCTTTCTCGCCGAACTGCCGGACAAGACCGCCCTGGCCGGCCTCGTCCTCGGCACCCGCTACCGCGCCTCCTACGTCTTCGCCGGTGTCGCCGCCGCGTTCGCGCTGCATGTCGCGCTCGCCGTCGCGGCCGGCAGCGTGCTGACGCTGCTGCCGCAGCAGCTCGTGCACGCGCTCACGGGTGTGCTCTTCCTGGGCGGGGCCGCGATGCTGCTGCTGAAGAAGGGCGAGGACGACGCGGAGGTCCGCCGGCCGGAGAACCAGTCCTTCTGGAAGGTGTCGGGCGCGGGCTTCATGCTCATCCTGGTCGCCGAGTTCGGGGATCTCACCCAGATCATGACCGCGAACCTGGCCGCCCGCTACGACGACCCGCTCTCCGTCGGCCTGGGTGCGGTGCTCGCGCTGTGGGCGGTGGCCGGGATCGGCATCGTCGGCGGAAAGGCGCTGATGAAGAAGGTGCCGCTGCGGCTGATCACGCAGATCGCGGCGCTGGTGATGCTGGCTCTCGGGGTGTGGAGCCTGTGGGAGGCCGTGACCGGCTGACCCGGCGCGAGCTGAACGGTGGGTGAACGTCCGCGGGAGGCCCTGGCGCGAAACCGGGATTGTTTTGTACCGTGGAGAAACAAAGTGGCCCTCGCCCGTTTTCCCTGACCGGCGGGCGGGGCCGCCTTGTCCCTCCGGGGGCTGTCGCGTGCCCTCGTCCGTGCCCCGCGCCTTGGAGCTGCCGATGACGGCCACCGCCGTGCTCACCGCCCGCGCCCTCCTGCTGGACATGGACGGCACCCTCGTCAACTCCGACGCCTCGGTCGAACGCGTCTGGCGGCGCTGGTCCGAGCGGCACGGGCTCGACGGGGGCGAGGTCATGAAGGTCGTCCACGGACGGCAGGGATACGCGTCGATGGCGCTGCTCCTGCCCGACCGGCCGATGGAGCAGAACTACGCGGACAACGCCCGGATGCTCGCCGAGGAGACGGCCGACACCGAGGGTGTCGTCCCGATCCCCGGGGCGCCGGAGTTCCTCGCCTCGCTGCGGGGGCTGCCGCACGCGCTCGTGACCTCCGCAGACGTTCCGCTCTCGACGGCGCGGATGGCCGCGGCCGGGCTGGAACTGCCCGAGGTGCGGGTGACCGCGGAGTCCGTCGGCGCGAGCAAGCCCGACCCCGAGGGCTTTCTGAAGGGCGCCGCCGAGCTGGGTGTGGCGCCAGCGGACTGTGTCGTGTTCGAGGACTCCGGAGCCGGGATAGAGGCGGGGCGCGCCGCCGGGATGACAGTGGTCGGGGTCGGGTCCCGGGCCGCGTTCCACGCGCCGGACGTGGTGGTGGACGACCTCACGCGGGTGCGCGTGGAGGTCGTGGGAGACGGGACGATCCGTCTGCACGTCGGGTGACGAACGCTACGCCGGGTGACGAACGCTCGGGGGCGTCGTCGGGGTCGGTCAGACGTGGGCGGCGATGGTGCGCGCACACACCAGGGACTCGGTGTGTGTGGTGTCCACCTCCAGGTCGTAGCGCACGCCCTCGTGCACCAGGTGTGCCTGTGACGCGGCCATGCCCCGGACCCGGTCGCCTCGGGCGATCTCACGCCCGGCGGCGACCGCGCTGTCGCACCTGACGCCGACCCACAGCACGTCGAGCCCGTCCAGGGCCTTCTGCCAGCGCTGCCGGGAGTGCGGTCCGCCGAGGAAGACGTCGTCGACGATGATCCTCGCGCCGGCCCTGGCCATCGCGGCGATGCCCTCGGTCCAGGCCGCGTCCAGTGCGCGGAACTCCGCGCCCACGCTCACCCCGCCGTCCGCCGCGAAGCTGATCCCGCCGTCCGAGCCCCGCGTCTTCGCGGGCAGCGCTTCGACGAACGAGTCGACGCCGAAGGCCAGCCACGGGTCCGGCAGCACCTCTTGCAGGCACCGTACGATTCCGGACTTGCCGGAGCTCGAACCGCCGTTGAGGACGATCACCTGAGTGGTCACGGCGTCACAGTAGGGCGGTCGGGCCGGTCACGGCTCCTTGGTTTCCGCCTCCAGCTTCGTCCGCGTCTCCGGGTCGTAGACGCCGAGATCGTCGGTCTGGATGCCGCGTGACCACTGGTAGGTGCGGACGGCCTCCTCGAGCCGGCTGTCGTAATCGCCGTCGGTGTCCTCGTCGTAGAGATGCAACTGGCGCAGCCGGAGCTGGAGTTCGGTGACCTCCGGGCCGCGGTCGCCGAGACGCAGGACGGTGGGACCGCCGTTCTGGCGGGAGTTGTCCGGGGGCGCGTTCCCGGGGCCGGTGGCCGTGGCGGACGTCCGGGGCGCCGACGGGGAGGCCGACTGCGACGGACTCGGCGAGGCGCTCGACGCGGACGGCGACGGGGAGGCCGACGGGCTCCGGGTGGCCGACGGCGGCGGTGCCGCGGGGGCTGACGGCGCGGCCTGGGCGCTCTCCACCGGTGGCGTGGACGCCGCGCTGCTCGACGGGGCGTCCGGCACGCTCGCCCGGAGGTCGTCCGGCAGCGCGGTGTTCCGGGACGGCGCCTCGTAGGAGAACAGCCCGCTCGCGTACCCGGCCGCGGCCACCACGGCGACACAGGCCCCGGCGGCCGCGGAGAGCAGCGCGTTACGCCGCCGGCGCCGGGGCCTCCGCCCGGCCTCGCCCGGTTCCGGCAGGCCCCGGTCCGGTCCCCCCGTGCCGTCGAAAAGCCGCAGGTCGGTGACGCTGGGCTCGGTCGCCGCCGGGGCCAGGGGTGTCGGGAGCGCGGCGGTGGCCGACGAGGTCGGCAGCACGGAGGTGGCCGGCGTTGTCGGCAGCACGGTGGTCGCGTCCGGGTCGACCGGGCGCAGGGGCATGGTCGCCTCGGCGGGGGAGGGCGGTGGCGCGGCACCTTCGGCGCGCGGGGCTTGCCCGGGGGTCGTCACGGGCTGCCGCTGGGCGCCTTCGGCCGCCCGCGGGGGGCCGTCGGCATGCGGGGGCTCCGCAGGGTGGGCCCGGCCCGGTCGCGGGGTGCCGGACGGCCGTGTGGGCCGCTCGGGGCCCGAGGCCGTCGCGCGCGAGGGCGAGGCCGGGCCGTCCGGGCGGGTTTGCCGCGGTGCGCCTTCGGCTGCCCGGGCGGGAGTGTCGGCGGGCGAGTGGGCCGGGGACCGTCCCCGGACGCCTTCGGATGCCCGCCCGGGGGGCTCGGTGTGTAAGGCCTCCGCCTGTGAGGGCGTGGCCGGGCCGCTCGCAGAGGGGCGTCGTGGGGCGCCCTCGTCCTCAGGGGGCTGCGTGGGCATGTCGGGCGTGAGTTCGACGTAGGGGCGGATCCGGAGCGGGTCGAAGTCCTCCGCTGCTGCCGCCTGGGTCGTGCGGGCGGTGCGGAGGGCCTCTGCGGTGCGGTGGGTGCAGGTGCAGGACGGGGTGTTGTCCGGCTGTCTGGGCGTGCCGCACTCCGGGCACGGGTGGTCGTTCGGCTGTTCCACGCGTTCGTCCCTCCCCTCGCGAACTCCAGAGATTATCCAGATCTTCTCCACAGTGCGTTCGACGAGCCCCGGAATGAAAGCTTCCAAAAGGACTCGACGGGCCATACCACGTCACACCGGTCACGATGGAAAATGTCACAGGACCTCGGGAGGTCTCATGGCCGGGCATGCGCGCGCCACGAAAGCGCCGGACCAGGGCGCCGCCGACCAGGAGCAGGTGTCCGGGAACGTACTGGTCTCCATCGGCGCACTGCTCCTCGGGATGCTGCTCGCCGCCCTCGACCAGACCATCGTGTCGACCGCGCTGCCCACCATCGTCAGCGAGCTCGGCGGCATGGATCACCTGTCCTGGGTGGTCACCGCCTACCTGCTGGCCGCGACCGCCGCGACCCCGCTGTGGGGCAAACTCGGCGACCAGTACGGGCGCAAGCGGCTGTTCCAGACGGCGATCGTGATCTTCCTCGTCGGCTCCGCGCTGTGCGGCACGGCGCAGGACATGACCCAGCTCATCGCGTTCCGGGCCGTGCAGGGGCTCGGCGGCGGCGGGCTGATGGTGCTGTCGATGGCCATCGTGGGCGATCTCGTCCCGCCCCGGGAGCGGGGGCGCTACCAGGGGCTGTTCGGGGCCGTGTTCGGAGCGACCAGTGTGCTCGGGCCGCTGCTCGGGGGGCTGTTCACCCAGCATGCGAGCTGGCGCTGGGTGTTCTACGTCAACCTGCCCGTCGGGATCGTGGCGCTCGTCGTGATCGCGGCCGTGCTGCACATCCCGCGCCGGGCGCAGCGGCACGTCATCGACTACCTCGGCACCTTCCTCATCGCGGCCGTCGCCACCTGCCTGGTGCTCGTCGCCTCCCTCGGGGGGACGACCTGGGGATGGGGGTCCGCGCAGATCGTCGGGCTCGCGGTCCTGGGCGTCGGCCTCGCCGTCGTCTTCGTGGCCGTCGAGCGGCGGGCCGCCGAACCCGTCCTGCCGCTGAAGCTCTTCCGCGTCCGCACCTTCACGCTCGCGGCCGTGATCAGTTTCGTCGTCGGCTTCGCCATGTTCGGCGCGATGGTCTACCTGCCGACCTTCCTCCAGGTCGTGCAGGGCATCAGCCCGACCATGTCCGGCGTGCACATGCTGCCCATGGTGCTGGGCCTGCTGCTGGCCTCGACGGCCTCCGGGCAGATCGTCAGCCGGACCGGCCGCTGGAAGGTGTTCCCGATCGCCGGCACCGGCGTCACCACCCTCGGGCTGCTCCTGCTCCACCAGCTCGACGAGCACAGCTCCACCGCCGAGCTGAGCGGTTTCTTCTTCGTCTTCGGACTCGGACTCGGTCTGGTGATGCAGGTCCTCGTGCTCATCGTGCAGAACGCCGTCCCGTACGAGGACCTGGGCGTCGCCACCTCCGGCGCCACCTTCTTCCGCTCCATCGGCGCCTCGTTCGGCGTGGCCGTCTTCGGCACGCTCTTCGCGAACCGGCTCGGCGACCAGCTCACGGACGCCTTCCGGGGAGCCCAGCTGCCGCCCGGCGTCTCCGTGGCCGCGCTGGAGGCCGATCCGCGCGGCATCGCCGCCCTGCCGCCCGGCCTGCGCCCGCCCGCCCTGCACGCCTACGCCGTGTCCATCACGGACGTCTTCCTGTACGCCGCCCCCGTCGCGCTCCTCGGCTTCGTGCTGGCCTGGTTCCTTAAGGAGGACCGGCTGCGCGGCTCCGTCACCGCGCCCGACGTCACGGAGACCCTGGCCAGCAACCCCGTCCAGCGCTCCTCGTACGACGAGGTGTGCCGTGCGCTGTCGGTGCTCGGCACCCGCGCGGGGCGGCGCGAGATCTACCGGAAGATCACCGCCCGGGCGGGCTACGACATGCTGCCCGCGGCGAGCTGGCTGCTGCTGCGGATCAGGCGGTACGGCTCGGTGGAGCCGGCCGTGCTGGCCGAGCGGGTGCCCGTGTCACTGCCCGTGATCATGGCGGCCGTACGCCAGGTCGAGGAGCGCAGGCTCGCCGTGCGCACGGGCCTCGACATGGTGCTGACCGACCAGGGACGCGAGGTCGCCGAGCGGCTGGCACAGGCCCGTGAGGAGTCCCTCGCCGAGCTGCTCGGGGACTGGTGGGGGCCGGACCGGCCGACCGATCTGGTGCAGCTCGTACGGGAGCTGAACGGCGGACTGTGCGGCTCGCGGCGGGAGCGTCCGTCCGAGGCGCGTCCGGTGGAGCGCCTCGTCTGAGGCGCCGTCGGCGGGGCGGTCAGGTGAGGTGCTTGGCGAACCAGTGCTCGGCGTACGTGTCGTCGTTGTACGGCTCGGTCTCCGCGTAGCCGAGCCGGGCGTAGAGGGCGCGGGCCTCGACGAGGTCGCCGCGGGTGTCGAGGACGATCCGTCCGGCGCCGAGCGCGCGGGCGGCGTTCTCGGCGGCCCCGACCAGGAGCGCGGCGCCGCCCTTGCCGCGCATCGACTCGTGCACGAAGACCCGCTTGAGCTCGGCGGTCGTGCCGTCCAGCAGCCGTACGCCCGCGGTGCCTGCGGGCTCACCGCCGTACCGGGCGACCAGCAACTGCCCGCGCGGCGGCGCGAGTTCGGTGCCCGGCTGTGCGGCGATCTCCCGCTCCAGCTCGTCCGGGTCGGTCCGGCGGCCCTCGTGCAGCAGGTACCAGCGGTCGCTGACCTCGGTGTAGTACGACCGCCACAGGGCGGCGGCGACGGGGGAGTCGTACGGTTCCGGGGCCACGGTCCAGGTCATGACCGGCATTCTCGGCGGGTGCCGTACCGGGTCCGCAACCGAATAACCCAGGGGCGTCCGCGCCCCGAGTACGGCCCGGGCGCCGTTTGGGGGCCTGCTTCCGGGCTACCCGGTCGGCGAACCGGCTCGACAGGAGAGCCGGTTGGGCCGAGAACCCGGAAGGCATTCATGTCCACTGGCCTGATCATTGCTCTGATCGTGATCGCGGCGGTCGTCGTCATCATCGCGGCCGCCATGACCCTGCGCGCCCGCGGGCCTCGGCGCGGCCCGAACCTGAAGCGGCGCTTCGGACCCGAGTACGACCTGGCCGTCGCCCGGCACGACGGCGACGCCAAGGCCGCCGAGCGCGAGCTTGCCGAGCGCGTGGAGCGCCACGGCGACCTGCGCGAACGAGCGCTGGAGCCGGCGCAGCGCGAGCAGTACGAGGCGCGCTGGACGGCCGCCCAGGAGCGGTTCGTCGACTCGCCGCGGGAGGCGGTCGCCGAGGCGGACCGACTGCTCGCGGAGCTCGCCGACGCCCGGGGCTTCCCGGACGGCGGGCAGTACGAGGAACAGCTCGCCGCGCTGTCCGTGCACCACGCCCACCACGTGGACGGCTACCGGCGCGTGCACCGCGCGGCGCACCTGCGCGCGGACGACGCCCGGGACGGCGGCACCGGTACGGAAGACATGCGTGAGGCCATGGTGGCGGCCCGCGCCCTGTTCGAGGAGCTGGTGCGGCCGGCCCGCCACGACGGCGGAGGCCACGCCGCCGGCCCGCACCTTGGCGGACGCCATGACGGCGGACGGCACAAGGCCGGGCTGAACGGCGGCCGCAAGGCTCCGGCCGCCCGCGGTGGGCACATGCCGTGGGCGCTCCACCGACGTCAGGCGAAGGAGAGTTGAGATTCGATGTCCAGCATGACCCGACCGCCAGGCGACGACACCCCTGACGCCCGCGGCTCCGCAGGCCCCGACGCCCGAGGTGAGACCGCCCTGGGCACCGGCCACGGCACGACGCCGCACGGCATCGACGGCCCGACGGACCGCGCCACCGGACAGGGGACTCCTGAAACCTCCCGGGCCGCCGAGGCCTCTGGGACCCCCGAGGGATTTGGGACCCCCGGAACCTCCGGGACTTCCGGAACCTCTGGGGCCCTCGGAACCCCCAGGGCCTCCGGGACCCCTGAAACACACGACACGCACCTGCTCCCCCACGACGAGTCCGACAAACTCGTCTCCCAGTTGCACCACGCGGTCGCCGAGTTCGTCGACGCGCCCCGGGCCGCCGTCGAGGAGGCCGACCACGTGCTGGAGGAGATCGCGGCCCGGTTCACCGAGGCCGTGACACAGCGCCGCCGCACCCTGCGCCACTCCTGGCAGTCGGTGGAGGGCGGCGCGGGCAAGCCCGTGTCGAGCGGCGACACCGAGCAGCTCCGTCTGGCGATGAAGGACTACCGGGAGCTGGCGGAACGGCTGCTCCACGTGTGAGCCGGGTGAACCACCCGGTTACCGGTCACCCGGTCACCGATCCGCCCGGCGCTCCCGCCACTGCCGTACGACGTCCTCGACGTCGTACGGCTTCTTACCGAGCGGGGGGCCGGGCGGCGGCTTGAACATCATGTCGCGGATCTTGTCGTTGATCTCGCCGATGATCTTCCTGACGGCCTGCTCCGACGGAGCCGCGTACGCGGCCGACAGCGCGTCCTCCGCCTCCTTGCGCAGCGCCAGCGTCGGCGGCAGGACCGAGACGCCCTCGCGGGCCATCTTCCGCTTGACCCACCACAGTTCGTCGTAGGCGGCGTCCACATCGGCCGGCAGCGGCTTGCCCGCCCCCGGCAGCCGCTCGAACTCGCCGCGTGTCCCCGCGTCACGGATCTGCTTGTCGACCCAGGACTCGAAGTCGACGCCAGGTGGCTTTCGCTCGGTCATGAACCCATTGTGCCGGACACCGCGCAGCCGGGCGTTCTATCATGCGGCGGGCTTGCAGACCCACCAGGACGTCTCAGGAGGAGCGCACGTGCTCGAACTCACCATGGCCGCCGTGTCCGCGGCGGAGGAGGGTGCCACGGCCGGCATGCTCATGGCCGACGCGCCCAGCGAGCCGGGTGCCGTGCTGCGGGTGGGCCGCGACAAGTCGGTGTGCCGGCTCTCCACGCCGGACGACTGGCTGTTCGTCTCCCGCGTCCACCTGGAGTTCCTGTGCGGGCCCGACGGGACCTGGCAGCTGACGTGGCTGCGCGGCTCCCAGCCCGACCCGTCCTCCGAAGTCCGGCTCACGGTGGGGGAGTACGCCCAGCCTCTCGTCTACGGCGGCACCGTCCCGCTGCCCAGGGGCGGCAGCGGCGAGGTCATCGTCCAGGACCGCACCGCCCCGCGCAGCGTCAACGTGGGCTTCTACCACGAGGTGTGACAGCCAGGACCTGATCCGAACGACAGGCCCTGGGGCTCACGCCAGCACCCGTGCCAGCGCGAACCCGTCGTATCCCTTCATGCCGACCGTCTGGATCGCCGTACCGCTCAACCGCGGATGGCTGCCGATCAGTTCGATCGCGGCGCGGATGCCCGTCACGTCCGGGGCCGTGGTCGCCGCGTCGGTCACGCGGCCGCCGCGGACGACGTTGTCGAGGACGATCAGGCTGCCCGTGCTGGTGAGCTTCAGGGCCCACTCCACGTAGTGCGGGTTGTTGGCCTTGTCGGCGTCGATGAAGACCAGGTCGAAGGGGGGCGGGTTCTCGTCGGCCAGCTTGGGCAGCGACTCCAGGGCCGGGCCCACCCGGACCTCGACGAGCTTGTCCAGGCCGGCGCGGGCGATGTTGCGGACGGCGACCTCGGCGTGCTTGGGGTCGTACTCCAGGGAGACCAGCCGCCCGTCGGCGGGCAGGGCGCGGCCCAGCCAGATGGTGCTGTAGCCGCCGAGCGTGCCGATCTCCAGGATGTGGCGGGCGCCCTGGATCTGGGCCAGGAGCTGGAGGAGCTTGCCCTGGTTGCCCGCGACGTTGATGTGCGGAAGCCCGGCGGCGTCGCTGTCCCGCAGGGCGGCCGCCAGGGCTTCGTCGTCCGGGGCGAGGCGGTCGGTGAAGTAGGCGTCGACCTCGTCCCAGACGTGCGACTCGCTCATGCACCTCTACCTTTCGTACGCATAGTTAGCATCCCTAACTACTGGCGTGACGAAGATACGTGGTGCACCGGTGCACTGTCAGGGGGATTTCCCCCCGGCGTGTCTCAGCCGGCCACGGACGGCGCCGAACCCGGCAGCGGGCGCCCGGCCGATTCCGCCATGCGCCACACCGCGAAACCGCCGATGACGGCCGCGGCCATCATGTAGTACGCGGGCATCATCATGTTCCCGGTCGCGCCGATCAGGGCCGTGACCACCAGCGGCGTCGTGCCGCCGAACAGGGACACGGAGACGTTGAAGCCGATGGACAGGGAGCCGTAGCGGACCTTCGTCGGGAACAGCGCCGGGAGCGCCGAGGGCATGGCCGCCGTGAAGCAGACCAGCAGCAGGCCGAGGGCGCCCATGCCGAGCGCGACCGCGAGCAGGCTGCCCTCGCGGATCAGCAGCAGGGCCGGGACGGACAGCAGCAGGAAGCCCGCGCAGCCGGTGGCGATCACCGGGCGGCGGCCGATCCGGTCGGTCAGCGCTCCGGCGAACGGCTGGACGATCATCATCAGGGCCATCACGCCGAGGACGACGAGCAGGCCGTGCGTCTCGTCGTAGTGGAGCTGACCGGTCAGGTAGCTCGGCATGTACGACAGCAGCATGTAGTCGGTGACGTTGAAGACCAGCACCAGGCCGACGCAGAGCAGCAGCGCACGCCACTGGCCGGTGATCATCTCGCGCAGCGGCACCTTGGGGCGGTTGGTCTCGGCCTTCTCGAGCTCGGCCGCGAACGCCGGGGTCTCCTCCAGGCGCAGCCGCAGGTAGAGGCCGATGATGCCCATCGGGCCCGCGATCAGGAACGGGATGCGCCAGCCCCAGGAGGTCAGGTCGTCGGCGGAGAGCAGGGCGGTCATCAGCGTGACCAGGCCGGCACCGGCGATGTAGCCGGCGAGGGTGCCGAACTCCAGCCAGCTGCCGAGGAAGCCGCGCCGCTTGTCGGGGGCGTACTCGGCGATGAACGTGGAGGCGCCCGCGTACTCGCCGCCGGTGGAGAAGCCCTGCACGAGGCGGGCGGCCAGGAGCAGGATCGGCGCGCCGACGCCGAGCGTCGCGTACGACGGGATCAGGCCGATCGCGAAGGTGCCCGCGGCCATCATGATCATGGTGAGCGCGAGGACCTTCTGGCGGCCGACGCGGTCGCCGAGTGGGCCGAAGACCATGCCGCCGAGGGGGCGGACCAGGAAGGCCGCGGCGAAGGCACCGAACGTGGAGAGCAGCTGCGCGGTGGGGTTGCCCGAAGGGAAGAAGACCTTGCCCAGCGTGACAGCGATGTAGCTGTAGACGCCGAAGTCGAACCATTCCATCGCGTTGCCCAGCGCGGCCGCCTTCACGGCGCGCTTGACGAGCGCGGGGTCGGTGACGGTGGTGTCGGGGGCTTTCGCTGCGCGGCTCTTCAGGCCGGACGCGGGGACGACGACTGAGACAGTCGACAAGACTCGCTCGCCTACCTTTCGACGGTGACAGGGACGCGGTCCGCGCGGCGGCGCTGTCGTACGGGCCGAAAAGCGACGATAGGTGGATAAAGGCCGTTTACGGGCAGTGCACATTTCGCTGCAGGGTGCATCTAAATCCTGGCTGTGCAGGCACATCTGCCCGGCCGGGAGTGGTTCCCACGCGATCTTGATGTGATCCTTCTCGCGTTCATGAGAGGCGACCGCACGCGCTCCGCACTATCGTCATCCGGATAAAAGAGACAAAGGGGGACGTACGTCCGGGGTTGTACGGGGCGGGAGGCCGACGGGGCGTGACGGACGCGGAACGCAGCGGGCGACCGACGGAAGCCTTCGGAGCGAAAGCCGTCGGCGGGCACACACGCCTGCGCGTGGCCTGCCTCGGACTGTGGCTGGTCGTCGCGGCCCTCGCCGCGCGGCAGGTGGCCGTCGTCCTCGGCAGCCCACGTGGCGAACGGCTGACGGACCTGGAGACCTGGCTCGGGCCGAACGGCGTGCTGCACGTGACCGGCTCGCTCTACGACTCCACCCGCTTCACCGGCACCCCCTTCGGCGGGCTCGTCCTCAAGCCCCTCACCCGTTCGGCCGAACAGGCCCTCGGCTGGGGCTGGACCTTCGGCACGCTGCTGCTGGTCGTCGCCCTCGGCCTGATCGCCGCGCGCGCCCTGCCCCAGCCCATCGGCCGCCGCACGGCCCTGACGGCCGCCCCCGTCGCCATCGGCCTGCTCATGCTGTCCCTGCCGGTCCGCAACACCCTGTGGCTCGGCCAGACCAGCATCATCCCGGTCCTGCTCGTCCTGCTGGGCTGCTTCGTCGCCCACGGCCGGCGGACCAGCGGCCTGCTCATCGGCGTCGCGGCCGCGCTCCAGCCCACCCTGCTGCTCTTCACGCCCCTGCTGTGGTTCACCGGACGCAGACGCGCCGCGCTCTCCACCGGCGTCACCTTCGCCGCCTGCACCGCGCTCGCCTGGGCGGCGATGCCGCACGACACCTACACCTACTGGGTCCACCACATGGCCGGCGTCGGCCTCGGCGGCCGGGCCGACGACCTCGGCAACCAGTCCCTGCACGGCGCCCTGCTGCGGCTCGGCCTGAGCGGCCCCCTGGAGGTCGCGCTCTTCCTGACGCTCGGCGCGGTCGTCGCCGTCCTGGCCCTGCGCCGCGCCGTGCGCTACTTCGACGACGGCCAGCTCCTCCTCGCCGTCGCGATCACCGGCTGCGCCGCGATCGTCGTCTCGCCCACGGCCTGGCAGCACCAGCTGCTGTGGGTGCTGCTCGCGGTCGTCGGCCGGGTCGGCAGGCGCACCTCGGACCGCTACGTCTGGCCGGTCGCCGTCGTCCTGGTCATGACCCTGCCGGCCAGGATGATGCTGCCGGACATGCCGTCGCTGGACCCGCTGCGCACCAACCTCGTCCTGCTGGCCGCCCTCGCCGTCGCCACGGCCGTGCCCTTCCTCTCCCGCACCTCCCCGCACTACCGGTCGCCGAGACCGACCGAGTACGCCCCCACCGTCCCGGCCCGCTTCGAGCACGTGCCGCTCGTGCCCTTCCTGCGCCGGGTCCTCACCAGACCGAACCTCCTCCTGGAGCTCCTCCTCATCCGGGTCACCTACGCCGCATACTCCCAGGTCCGGCTCGCCGCCACCGGGGGCAGCATCTCGGCCGACCGGGCCGAGGCCGAGGAGAACGGCCGGCAGATCCTCGGCCTGGAACGCGCCCTGCACCTCGACATCGAGCACTGGGCCAACCACGCCGTCGTCGAGGTCGACTGGCTGCGGAACTTCTTCGACTTCTACTACGAGTCGTTCCACTTCGCCGCCCCGCTGATCGTCCTCGCCCTCCTCTACTGGCGCCGCCCCGCCGACTACCGCTGGGCCCGTTCCGCCCTGGGCATCGCCACCCTGCTCGCCCTGGTCGGCTTCTGGCTCTACCCGCTGGCCCCGCCCCGCCTGATGCCGGCGCTCGGCTTCATCGACACCGTCCACGGCGTCCAGGACTTCTCCCGGCCCGACTACGGCACGCTCACCGCCCTGACCAACCAGTACGCGGCGATGCCGTCCCTGCACTTCGGCTGGTCGCTGTGGTGCGGCGTCGTGATCGCCGTGCTGGCGCGCCGCTGGTGGATCAGGGCCCTGGGACTGCTGCACCCGCTGTTCACCGCCTGCTCGATCGTGGCGACCGGCAACCACTGGGTCCTCGACGCGGCCGGGGGAGCGGTGGTGGTGGGCGTGGGCTTCGCGCTGACGTACGCGCTGTCGGGGCCCCGGGCGGCCACCGCCGATCCTCAGCAGGAGTTCCGGGCAGCGGCTGCGAGCACCGGCCGGTCGACGAGTTCCGTGTCACCTACCCGTCGCTGAAGCGACGGGCTTGCACAACGGGCGCCACACCCCCGGTCCCCCGAGTCTCGCGAGTTTCCTCACTCTAACGACCTCGTGCACGGTTGGCCGTGGCTCGTGGGGGGCTGGCGGCTTTCACGTTCCCAGGCCGCGGGAGAGAGTGGCGGTCTGCTGGTGTG